>NZ_JAASKP010000002.1:0-393021 GCF_019730495.1 Enterobacter sp. Y17 | reverse complement strand
GCAAACAGCGCCAGGTTATTCGCCGCGTACAGCAGCGCGGTGTTGACGATGGCGCCCGGCGCGCTCAGGGTCAGCGAGCCGCGCGTGCCGGTGAAGCCGTCGACGGTAATGTTGCTCCGGCTGGCGACGGTGATGTCGCCCCCGCCCTGCACCGAGCCCGCGGCGTTCAGCGCCACGCTGCTGCCGGAGAGCGTGCTGGTGCCGCCGCCGGTGGTGATTTGTCCGTTGTTGCTGAGCTGCCCGCCCGCGCTGAGGTTAACCGCCTGCCCCTGCAGCACGCTGCGGTTATCGATGTCGCCGCCGCTGCTGATGGTCAGGGTCCGGCCTGCCGCCACGGCGGTCCGGCCGGTAAACGCGTTCGTCAGCTGCAGCGTTAAGTCCCCCAGGGAGACCAGCTGGCCGGTCAGGTCCAGCCCCCGGCTCTGCAGCCACAGGTTGCCGCCGCTCAGCAGCCTGCCGCCCGCGCTCTGGGTCACCTGGTCCGCGCCAATATTCAGCTGCGCGTTGCCGAGCAGCGTGCCGCTGTTGTTCAGCTGGCCGTAGTTAACCGTCAGCTGTCCCGCCTGGGTGGTGCCCTGGCTGGCAAAGGTGGTGCCGGTCAGCGTGGCCCGGTCGGCCACCCACGTGCCGCCGTTAGTGGCGTTTGCCGCATTGAGTATCAGGTCGGTGGCCTGCAGCCAGCCGGTGCCGGTGAACTGCGGCGTGCCGAGCGTCAGGCGCGCGCCGGAGAGCAGCCTGCCGTCGTTACGCGCCTGCGAGGAGGCGGTCACGCGCGTCTCGCCGCCGCCCTGAATCAGGCCGTAGTTAAACAGCGCGGGCGTGGTCAGCGTCAGGCCATCGCGGCTGACGATTTCGCCCCCGCTGCTGTTGGTCAGCGTGCCGCTGAGGGCCAGCGTCGCGCCGTTATCGCCCTGCAGACGTCCGCCGTTGGTGAGCGCCCCGGTGGTGATGCCGAGCGTGCTCCCCTGCATTTTGCCGTCGCTGGTGACGGAGGCCGCCGTGACGTTCAGCGCCCCGCCGGAGAGCAGGGTGCCGGTCGACTGCTGGCTGACCGCGCCGGTCTGGCTGAGGGTCAGGCCATTCACCCCGCTGATGGCGCCGCTGTTGCTGAGCGTGCCGCCGGTCAGCGTCAGGTTTTTCGCCGCCCACTGCCCCTGGTTCACCAGCGTCGCGGCCTGCAGCGTTGCCGCACCCAGCGCGGTAATCTTACTGCCCGTGGTTCCGGTGAGCGTGTCGGCCAGCGTCATCTGCAGCCCGTCGGCGCTCTGCACCGTGCCGCTGTTGCTGAGCGACTGCGCGTTAAGCAGGATGTTCTGCGCCTGCCAGCTGCCGGCGTTGGTCACCGCCCCGGAGGCAATGGTCAGCGCGCCCTGAGTGAGAAGCCTGCCGCCAGCGCCGTTAATCAGCGCCTGCTGCGGCGCGGCCATCGCCATGCGCGCCATCAGCCGCTGCTGCCCCTGAACGGTCAGGCTCTGCAGGCCGGTCAGGGTGCCCTGGTTGTTAATGCTGTCCTGGCGCAGCGCGAGGGTGTTCCCCTGCACGGTGCCGCTGTTTTTAAGGGTGCTGCCGCCGAGCGTCACGTCCCCTTCGCTGAGGAGCTGCCCGCGGTTATCCAGCGTCTGCGCGGTGATATCCGCCCGCCCCTGGCTCATCAGCGAGCCGGACGAGGTCAGCGTGCCGCCGGTCGCGGCCGTCAGCGCCCCCTGGCTGAGCAGGGACCCGCCGTGCGTCCAGTCGCCGGTGGCGCGGATGTCCGCGCCGTTCCCCTGCAGCGTGCCCTGCGTAACCAGCTGGCCTGCGTCCAGCGTCAGCATGCCGCCGGAGAGGGTGCGCGAGGCCGCGCCCGTGGTCAGCGCGGTGCCGGTGAGCGCCAGGCCGTTCGTTCCCTGCATCAGGCCGTCGTTGTTCATCTCGCGGGCGGTCAGGGAGAGCGTGCCGCCGGTGATGCGCCCCGGGTTCGCCAGGGTGTCCGCGGTGAAGGTGGTTGCGCCGCCGCTCTGCAGCAGCCCGGTATTGGTTAACGCCCCGCCGAGCGTGCCGCTGAGCCCCGCCAGCCCGTTCACCGTGCCGCTGCTGGTCAGGGTGGTGCCGGTCATGTCCAGCGTCGCGCCCTGCAGCGTGCCGGCGTTCGTCAGCTGCCCGCCCGTCAGCGTGAAGCCGCCGCCGGAGAGCCATTTGCCGTTCAGCGCGTTGATAAAGCGGTCAGCGGCGGCGTTAACCGCGCTGCTGCCCTGCATCAGGCCGCTGTTGCGCAGCTCCGTCGCGCCTGCGGTCAGCGTTCTGCCCGCCACCGTGCCGCTGCTGGTCAGCGTCGTCGCGTGAAGCGCGGCATCGCCGGTGGCCACGATGTTCCCGGTATTGCTCAGGGCGTTGCCCAGCCCCAAATCCAGGTCCTGCGCCTGAATATCGCCCCGGTTGGTCAGGTCGCTGCCCCGGAGGGTGAGCCCGCCGTTCACCAGCAGCAGACCGGCGTTATCGAGCGTGTCCAGGGACAGATTCAGGCCGCTTCCGCTCACCAGCTGCCCGGTGGCGCCGTTGCTCAGCGTGCGGGTGGTCAGCGCCAGCGTGTCGTTGCCCTGCAGCATGCCGGTGTTGGTCAGCTGCGCGGCGTTCACCGTCAGCGCTTTCCCCGCCAGCCGGCCGTCGTTAAACAGCTGCGCCGCCGTCAGCGTGAACAGGTTCTGGCTGAGCAGGGCGCCCGTGTTGTCCAGCCTGCCGGTCGCGGCAAGCGTCAGGGCGTCCAGCGCCTGAACGCTGCCCTGGTTATTCAGGCCTGCGGCGTCCAGCGTGGCGCTGCGCCCCTGCAGGCTGCCCGCGTTGCTCAGCGTGTGTCCGCTCAGGGTGAGGGTCTCACCGCCCGTCACCTGCCCCTGAGTCTGGTTCGCGAAGGTGTTGCCGGACCAGGCCAGCGTGCTGCTGCCCTGAAGCAGGCCGCTGTTCTGCAGGTCGCCCCGCAGGGTCAGCACTTTCGCCAGCAGCTGGCCCCGGTTATCGGTATTGCCGGCCTGAACGTCCAGCGCCTGCTGGCTGAGCACCTTACCGCTGTTGGTCAGCGCGCCGGTCACCGCCGCCGTCACGCCCGCTTCCCCCAGCGCGTTACCGGTGTTCATCCACTCGCCGGTGGCCAGGTTCAGGGTGTTACCCTGCATGAGCCCGGCGTTGTTCAGGGTGGAGTGGTGCAGGCCGAGCGCGCCACCGGAGAGCAGCATGCCCGCCTGCAGGTTGCTGAGCTGTGCCCCCGTCGCCGTCAGGGAACGGGTTCCCTGCAGCGTGCCGCCGTTGGTCACCGACGCGCTGTTAAGCTGCGCGTCGGCACCGGCCATCAGCCCGCTGTTGGTCAGGCTGGCGGCGGTCAGCGTCAGGCCGTCCCGGGCAATCACCCGGCCGCCCGCCTCGTTGCTGACCTGACGGGTCAGGTTCAGCAGCAGCGCGGTGGCGCTGAGCTCGCCGCTGCTGGTAAGGGTGTCGCCGTTAAGCGTCAGCGTTCCGCCGCTGCGCAGCGCGCCGCGGTTAGTGAGGTCTGCCACGCCGAGCGTCAGGGCCGCGTCCCCCTCGACGGTGCCCTGGTTCTCCAGGCTGTCCGCCGTGATGTGCAGGTCGCCGGCGGCAATACTGCCCGCGTTAACCAGAGTAGTGCCGTTCAGGGTGAGCCGGTCGTCCGCCAGCAGGCGTCCGCTGCTGGTCAGGCTGAGGTAGTCGCTGCTCAGGCTGACGCCGTTGATTTCACCCTGGTTGGTCAGCGTGTCGCCTTTAATGCGCAGCGTGCCGTCGGTGGTGATAAGCCCGCCGTTGGCCAGCACCGGAACGTTCAGCGTTAAATCCTGCGCGCTGTAAACCGACCCGCCCGCAAGGTTCGTGAGTGACCCGGTCTTCAGGCCGAGCAGGGTGGTCCCCTGCAGCAGCCCGCCGTTCTCCACCGAGGCAGCGTCCAGGGAGAGGATACCGGCAACCAGCGAGCCGCTGCTGGTGATGCGCCCGGGGGCCGTCAGGGTCATGCGGTCCGCTTTTGCGGCGCCGGACTGGAGGATGTTCTGTCCGCTGAGAGTAATGGCGCCGGCGGTGAGCTCCCCGCCGCTGGTCAGGTCGCCGGTCGCGTTAAAGCTCAGCGCGTCACCGGTGGATTTCCCGGCATGCGCAATCGTGCCCGCCGTCACCGACAGGGCGCCTTTCGCCGCCTGGGTGCCGTTCAGCGCGGCGTTCTGCGCCTGCAGGGTGAGCCCCTGCCCGCTCTGCAGGTGCGCGTCCCGGCCGGTGGTCAGGTCGCCGGCGCTGACGGTGACCGCCCCCGCCGCATCCGTCTGCCCGTTCAGGCTGGCGCTGCGGGTCGCGGTAATCTGTATATTGCCCTGGCTGGTCGTGCGGGACGCCTGACCGCTGGTCAGGGTGCCGGCCTGCGCCGTCAGCGCCGTCGCGCCGGACAGGGTGCCGTTCTGCTCAAGCGTGCCTGCGGTCACGTTCATCGCGCCGTCAGCCAGCAGGCTGCCGTCGTTACGCAGGGTCTGCTGCGCCGTGACGTCCGCATTGCCCTTCGCGCTCAGCGTGCCCCGCTGCGCCAGGGTTACGGCGCTTAACGCCAGGTTGCCGGCGCTCTGCAGGGTGCCGCTGTTGGTCACCGTCTGCCCCTTCAGGGTGACGTCGCTGCCCTGCGCCGTGCCGCCGTTCGTCAGCTCTCCGGCATTCACGTCCAGACGGCCTTTCGCCGCCAGCAGGCCGCTGCTGGACACCCTGTCGCCGGAGAGCGCAATGTCGCGCCCCGCATTCACCTGCCCCTGATTACTGACGGTGCTGCCCGTCAGGCGGATATCGGCCGCGGCATCGGCCCGGCTCTGGCCGTCCAGCACCAGCTGCCCGCCGCTCAGCGCCAGGCTCTCCCCTGCCGAGACCGCACTGCCCGTGGATGACAGCGTGCCGCCGCTGCTGAGCGTCGCGCGGGTATCGCTTCCGCTGCGGGTATTCGTCAGGGTGATATCCTTCCCGGCCGCCACGCTGAGCGCGCCCCTGCCGGTGACGCTGCCGCCGCGCTGCGTCAGGCTGCCGCCGGTGGACAGCGTGGTGTCGCCCTGGCCCGTCAGCGTGGCATCCGAAAGTGCCACTCCCTGCCCGCCCGCGACGGTCAGCGCCCCGCCCTGTGCCGACACGCCGCCGCCGTTGACGGTCAGGGTGTCCTGACTGTCCAGCGTCGCCGCGCCGCGGGAGATAAGGGAGGTATTGCTGAGCGTCATCGCCTGCCCGCTGCTGACCGCCAGCGCGCCCGCGCTGTTTGTCCCGCCGCCCGTCATCTGCACTTTCCCCGCCGCGGAAAGGCGCATGTCGCCCTGGCTGGCGAGCGTGCTGTTACTGAGCTCCATATCCTGCGAGCTGGCCACGTTCAGCGCGCCCCCTGCCTGATGGCTGCCGCTGAGGGCCACTCCCGCGCCCTTCGCGCTAATAGAGCCGCTGGCAAGGCTGTTCCTGACCGTCAGTTTCCCGCCCGCATCCAGCTGAATGTCGCCCTGGCGCGCGGTGAGGTTGCCGAGGTTCACCCCGACGCCCGCCTCGCTGGAGACCAGGCGGATACGGTTCGCATACATCCCGCCGAGCGCGCCGGTATCCACCGCCACCACGGGCGCGGCGCCCTCGCCGGCAATTGGCCTGACGCTGCCGCCGGCGCCCACGCGGTTCGCCCCTGCGGTCACCGTCAGGTCGTTCGCATGTATCGCGGCGTTCACTTCCGTTGCGCGCGCAATCAGCGACAGCGCGTCGCTCTTGCTGGCGTCCAGCCCCTGGCCTTCAACCGTGATGGCCCCTTTCGTTACCTCCAGCGCCAGCAGGTTACCGCTGGCGTCAAACTGCGGCTTGCCGGTGGTCAGGGTGACGTTCGGGGTGTTGATAAATCCGCACCCGTTACAGGTAATGCCGTACGGGTTGGCCACCATGACGTTTGCCGCCTTACCGGCGACTTCCGTGTAGCCCTGCAGCTGCGAGCGGCTGGCGCCCGTGACTTCGTTGATGATGCCTGTCGCTTCCCGCCCGGCCTGCAGGTTGGGGTTGTTCTGGATAAGCCCGCCGAGCTGCGTCCGGGTTAAGCGGTCCGTGCCGTTGTTGAGGATAAGCCCCTCGCTGCCGACGTTATACTCGCCGAACTGGTTATGCGAGATACCCGCCCCGTTCGGGGTGGCGATGTTGACGACCGGCACCCCGTTCCCGGCCCGGTCGACCGTGGTCTGCCCGGCCGGCGTAAGCGCCGCCGCGACGGCGGGTGCCACCGGCTGCCAGACCATCAGGCCGCAGACAATCCAGCTGATCAGACGCTGCGAGAAACGAACGGGTGGGTGACGGGTATCCATAGTCGTAGAGTCTCTTAAAGCATGAAGGCAATGCGCCAGTTAACGCTCACATGATCCGGGCCGAGCCAGTCGGGGTAGCGCAGCGGCGTACCGACCGAAATCTGGCTGCTGTACCCGCGTCCTGCGCTGCTCAGCCCCACCGAACCGCCCCACAGCGTGCCGGAGGCAAAGCGGTCCTGACGGTCTTTTTCCAGCCAGCCGCCGTCAACGGCGACCGTTGCGCTTACCGCGCCAATCACCGGGAGGGTGAAGAGGGAATACCCCAGCTCGTTACGCCAGTAGCCGCCGTTATCCCCGGACAGGTACTGCTCTTTAAAACCGCGCACGGAGCTTTCGCCGCCGAGCGTCAGGCGCTCGGCGCCGTACAGCCGGTCGGGCGACCACTGGCCGTAGGCGCTGGTCAGCCACCACGCGTTACGGGCGACAGGACGCTGGAAGCTGGCGTTCAGGCTCCATTTGCGGAACTCTGCCCGCGGCATATCCCCGGATTTATTTTCGTCGGTTTCGGCATTGAACCACGGCATGCCGTGGCTCCAGGTCGGGTTGAAGGTCGCCACGCCGCCCAGCATTTTTTGCGTGTGGGTAATTCCCAGGACCAGGCTCGAGAGGTTGCGCGTGCTGCTCTTAAGCGGCGCGTCGTTAAGCCAGTTGCGGCTGGAGCGCTGAACCACGCCCGCCGCAATGCCGGTTTTGACCTCCCCGTTGCGGAAAACCACCCAGGACGCGTTAAGGCGGTGGGTTTTCGTATCGCCCGTGGAGAGCCAGTTGAACCCCTGGTTACTGATGGTGGTCCGGTAGTTACTCCAGGCGTAGCTGTAGTCCAGCAGGCCGTAGCCAGACGGCACGCTGACGCCCGCCTGGAAATTCTGCGCATCGTACGCGCTGGCAAAATCGCTGCTGCGCCCGCCGCTGACAAACCATTTATCCGCCAGCCCCAGCATATTATTGGCGGTGAGCACGCCGCTCAGCTGGTTTTCACCGGTGCTCTTCTGCCCGCTATTATCCAGGCTCACGGATGCACTTAACGGAAATTCCGGTTTGCCCGTGAGATTAACGATGGAATATCCGGCCTGCGTTCCCGGCAGAATTTCAATCTGCACCGGCTCGGCGCGCAAACGGTTAATTTGCTCCATCCCCTGTTCGATATCGCGTAAATTAAGGATACCGCCTGTCCGTCCCGGAAACGCCATTTTCAGCATGCGCGGCGTTTCACCTTCCAGACGGATCGCTTCCAGCCGTCCTTCCAGCACCACAATATTCAGCTGACCGCCGGAGAGATCCTGCTCGGTAAGAAAGGCGCGGCTGGTGATATATCCCCGGCTGATATACCAGTCAGAAATACGGGCGAGAAGCTCCGTTATTTTCGCCATATCCAGACAGCGGCCCTGCCACGGCGCAACCAGGGCCTGCTGCGTTTTCGGGGAAATGAGGGTCGTGCCGGAGAGGGTAATGGTATCAATGGTGAAGCAGGGCCCGGCGCCGGCTGCAGGCAGAGGTCTGTCAAGCGCCGGGCGAGGGATACTCCGCTCCAGCTCTTCACGCTGTTGCTGGTTCTTTAATAACAGTTCCTCCTGCTGCTGACGCACGGTGTCCCGGTCAGCAGGAGTAAGGGGGGCTGCATGGCTCAGAGAGCAAAAAAATAACGAGCAAAAAAAGACGGCTTTGCTGTAATAGCGCATATAAAAGGATAATATTTTTTGGTTTTCTTAATTATGCCAGCTCCGACGCAATAGAGAATAGTCTCAAAAAGAGGGCTACTATAATTGGTAGTAATATTTGCGTTAAGTCTAAAAAAATAAAAAATCCGTGATAAAGAAGAGTGTAGTTTCTGAAAGCTTTATTATTCGATCATGGTTCCTTCTTTCACAAAATATTAACTAACCTTCCCAATAATGAGATGTAAACGTCAGCGAGTAGTGCTGATTAAATTACCCGTTACACTCATCGTGCTGCAAACTCTGATGGAGTCTGATATTTCAGTGCTGAATATCGGGGCTCGCGCGATAACGTCTTTGAAGTTATCAATCAACAGCATGACGATATCTGTATGGGAAAGCGTGGACAGGATAAAAACAGGCAAAGGAAGATAACATCAGGAAAAGCTGGAGCGGGCGAAGGGAATCGAACAGAACCCCCCAAGAACCGCGAAAGATCTCAACATTGGTAGTTGATAGCGGAGATTTTAGAGGATCTTTCTCATGTCTATCAAGGGCCAATCTTATCTTTATCCAACTTCGGAAGGGGTCTGGATGTTTCAGATCTTCATTCCGGTGTACATGCGGCACATTTTCGGCGGGAAACGCCTGTACCGGAAATCGACGGGAACCAAAGACCTTGCCGCCGCTAAACACTTCCGTAATCACATGCTCATCGAGTGGAAGACACTTAAGGAACAGTATTCCCCAAACACGGAGGAACGGCGCATACAAAACGCCATAGCCGGATTACATAAGCAAACCACGCTACGCGCCCCACACCAGACAGTGCCAACGTTAACCACTATCCGTGATCAATACGCTGACAAATACCGTGAGAAGCGCTCATTCTCCACTCTCGCTAAATCAGCTCGTGCCGTAGAGGTGTTTCTTACTTCGCTTGACCGTGCAGACATTCAGATCACGGAGATCAGACGCTCACAAGTGGCAATGTTCATCAATCAGCAGGACAAGAAAGCCCCTCAAACCGTGCAGAACTGGCTAACATGCTTGGGAAGTCTGTACGAGTATGCCCGGAGGAGTTACGACGACATAACACCAGATAACCCATTTCACGGTCACAACCTTGAAGCACGAGCCAGCATTGTTAGCTATGAACCATTTGAGCCTGACCAGATGCAAAAGCTACTTAATGCAGCAGAGCCGGAGATCAGGAACATCATCATTATGGGTCTGTATTCAGGATGCCGCCTTGATGAACTGGCAAGCCTTAAGAAATCAGAGATCCAGACGGTGGAAGGGGTACGGTGTTTCTACATCTCGAAGTCAAAGACGAAAGCGGGGATCAGGCATGTGCCGATTCACTCCCGACTTTCTGCGATTGTCGATGAATACCTGAGACACAGTTACGGCGAATACCTATTCCCACACGCTAACAAGATAAACAGGAAGGATGGTAAGAAAGGGCCGTACTACTCTCAAAACTTCACAAGGCTGCGTGACAAGGTTTTGCCTACCGCTACAGATCGTCAATGCTTCCACAGCTTGCGCGGGATGTTCATTACATGCTTAGACCGTGCAGGAGTGCAGGAAACAAGAATAGGCAGTATCACCGGACACACTGAGCAAAAGGCTAAAACAGAGGCGTTCAGGACATACAGCAGAGGCGCGGGGATGCATGAACTATCGGAATATGTGGAGTTAGTCAGTTATCAATACTTTTTATCATCATGATAACACTGAGGAGAGGCGGTATTACACCGCCTTGTATCTGTTTATGCAAAAACAAAAGAAAGTTTATTTATACCAATGATCCTGCATAAACTTTAAAACTTGAGGATCGATATTGTATCCATAAAACTGGTTATTAGAAGCATTAACAACAATCAACTTATCATCATTATCCATTGCAGATCTTACTCTTTGCGCAGCTTGTTCAGCAGAGAAATGCGAATCCACATACCAGTTAGACTCTGTGACTTTTGCCCAGTTGCCTAATGCCTTGATAGCTTCATGCACAGCGGGATAATCTTTTGTTTTTATAAGGTCGTAGGTGACAAACAGATTATTAGCCATTTAATCTTCTCCAAAGATAGAAAAAGCGCTACTAATGAGCGCTTTGAGATGTTTTTACTTTTTCCCTTTTTTAGGGGGGATTTTTACAGTTTCCGTAACAGTTGTCCCTGGACGTTTCTTTGCCTCTTCCGGCTTTACAAACTGACCAGTACCCGCATCACGAACTACCTTTTGTTTAGGCATGAAAACACCTCATCTAAAATGAAGGATAGAACTACTTAACCTTTTTAAGAGTAGGTAATAAGCGAAGCGGCGTCAATGAAAAGAACACAATATATACACATAGATCACAAAACATCATACAACATATAGCGAAGTGGTACTTTCTATCATCCCCCAGTCGATGACTGACCGCTACTCACTTGTAGAGTTAAGCTCTGCATAAAGCTTGCCTGACTTGCTTTAGCCTGGAAATCAACATAATCAGCAAGGCGTGAGGTGTCACTTTGAATAGTTAGAGGTACGGTAGGCTCAACTGTTAGATTGAATATTGGACTCAGATTGTAAGCTGGCACATTGGCGCTATTGAGCGACATTGCACTATTACGTAATGCCTCACCATTCAGGTCGTAACCACTTGCCGCTGTTCCTGCTTGCTGATTACCGAAGCCCAGCCAATCTTTGATAGCTGGAGCCACTGAACGGGTATCGAAGCCCGTCTTATCAGCGATCCACTGCGCAGCATCATTGGCAGAGCCTGTAACAGCACCATCATAGAGAGCCTGGGCCGCTGGTTTATCTTTTTCAGCAAACCATTCAGGGAAACGAGCGCGAAGCCCAGAATTCAGATCGGACACTACACCGGAGATTTCAGAAACAAATCCTGTCATCTGAGATGCCAGATTACCTAATCCCTCACCTAATAGCCCTGCACTCTGATTGATTGCCTGTGTATTTTTCACAAGCTCATCACCACTATCAGCGAAGCCTTTCATAAAGCCTGTAAATAACTGATTGTCTACTCCATTAATGAGATTACCCATCGCTACACTCAGGTCACCATATGCAAGAGTTTGCCTTATTTGCTCATCGTTAAGAGTTTGACCACTTTCGACAAGTTTCTTAAGAGTGCTTGTAAACTGTTCGCCGTTATTCATGAACATATCGGTGTAGTGCATCAGGTCATCACCTAAACTCTCGATCAGATTACCGATCTGCGCCTGGCTCATCCCTCTACGCTGCCCCTCGTTAACAGTAGACTGAATAAAATCAATAGGGTTATCCTGGTATTTGCTAATGTCAGCTTTATTCCATCCAAACTGATTCATAATAGTGTTAACACCACCATCACCACCTCTCCATTTACCACTTTTAGGATCTAAAGATGCGTTTGTAACAGTATTAGCTAAACGTTCACGCACATCCTTCATATTGTCTGTGGCTTTATCCACGTTAGCAGAGTCAACACCGTTTTGTTGCCCCCATGCCACCATAGCTTTGATTACATTCGGATTGGTTCTAACACGTTCACTCATTCTCACCAGTTCGAGGTTTTCATTACCTTTATCAATAATGCGTTGACCAACCCCCATCGAACCAGCGGCTAATACTGCACTCCCTAACATGCCACCCATCATTGGAGAATGGGTTGCTTTAGGAGATCTGAGCTTCTCCGCTGTCGCTGCATACTGTGTGCGCTGTGCCTGTGTCACCTTCGCTTGTTGTGCGGCTTCTCTGCGTAATAGGGTTACACGCTCACGAATAGAGGCGTTCATTCGCTGGCTTGTGATGTTACCTTGAGCAAAAGCTTCTGTTTGCTTCTGGATGAAATGCAAGGCCTCATACTGTTGCTTAGCATCAAGCCCGTATTTACCTTTAATCCCAGAGATTTGCAGCCCTGCATGACGAAGTTTAAGCTCAGCGGTTTCCTGGCGTTTCTGAATCTGCTGCTGCGCTCTCAGGTTGGCCCTTTCATCTCTCGCTTTCTGCTTCTCTGCTGCTCGCTGGGCTTTCATTTCCTTTGTATCACGAGGTTTATCATTAAAACGTGCATCATCGGCTTGTTGACGGGCTTTCTGTCTGCGCTGCTTCAGATCCTGGAAGCGAATCTTGGGATCGGCTATTTTCTGGAAGTGCTTTTGAAGGTTATCCGCTGCGGCCTTGGCCTCTGCAATACTTTGCTTGTCCACAACGAAGGTGACTGTATTTTTTAGGGTGCTAACATTCAGATCAAGCATTATTCACCGCCTTTCTTACTCACCAGGTAGTTGAGTGCCTCAGATACACTACGCCCACGGTGTAATAACTGACGCAGATGACCGTGATCTATTTCAAGCACACGACACACCCCCGCCAAGTTCAATAACTCTTCTGCTGTTTCAGCATTTACGGCGAGGTGAAGCCCCGCGCTTTTTAAAATCACTTGCATTATCTTTCCTCATTATTCTGGAAATAAAAAAGGGCGGGAACACTGGGGAGATGTTCCCAACGTTCACACGCCCTATTCAAAAGCCTGATTATTCCAGCGGGTCAGGCTCCCGCTTCACTCATTAAGCTGCTGTGATATGTACAGAGAAGCCCAGCCCATGGTTAACAGGCAGAGAACTGTTCTCTGAAATCACATTAACCACATCGCCGCGTTCGCTCTCGTAACTCCAGCTATACGTTTCTGCTGCCGCTGCATCCAGAAGCTCAAATGAACTTGATGGTGCACCATAGATGTTCTGATAAACCATCGAACCAGTAGCAAACTGTGGAATAGCGATAGCATCAGCATCTCCCATCTGTGCGAGTAGAAGCGGATCAGTGACTTTCACCACATCGACGTTAGAACCTGGAATGCTGAAAGTGCTAATACCTGGCAGGAGATCACGGCGCTGATATACAACGTTGCTTTCATCAAGTGGGCTAACATAGCGGAAAGCCGCTTCCATCGCTGGCGAGAAGCGAAGATTGCTGTAGAAATCACCTTTAGCAAATACAATGATTCGCTCTACCTGTGCAGCCATACCTTGAGCCGCCTCACTGATTTGGCTCACCATGTCGTCTATAGCACGTAAGGTGCTGCTATCTGTAGCAGTCAGATTAAGTGTGGTGTTCATTGGAGTTACACCGAAAAGAGCACCAAAGTCGATCAGCACATCATCAGTTTTCGGAGTGTGAACAGTACCGGAGAATAGACAACGAGCGAGGTAACTTTCACGAGTACGCATAAACGCTACACTGTGCTTCTGAGTAAATGCAGCATATACATCAGTAAGGGTTTCTTGTACGTCTGTTCCAGGTTTACGCTTGCCCTGAATATCTGCCGGAGTGATCTGATCTTCACGTAGAAAATATGGAAGCTCGATAAGATATTCTTTCCCGTTCTGTCGTGCTGTCACGTTATGCTCGCTGGAGAACCTTGCAGTAGGTTCGTTGTATAGAGAATGGTTATCTTCCACCAGACGGCTAACCGCCACTTTATGAGAAGAAACGCCCACACCATCGAACAGCCCCAGCGAAGCCAGCAGAGAGTTACGTGTTGGATTCAGATTGAATAGTGGACTCAGATCCACGAAGTTTTGACCTAAAATAGCCATGTTATTATTTTCCTTCCTTGATTAACTGGTGAAAAACTCACGCATCTGGAAGCCTTGAGCCGCCAGAGCAGCTACAGCGGCAGCATGTGCGCCATCAGCAGCTTTGAGGTTGTCTGATTTGATACAGACAAGAGAGCCACGCGCCGGAGAGCGTAGGACGTTTACAGCTTTATTAGAGCCAGCAGTGACATATTCAGACACCACGATAAAAGCATCAGCACCAGATTGATAAAGAGCACCGGAGGATGTAATAACATCCCCGCATTCAACATCAGTAGGAAGAGTGGCAAATACCTTGCTTTCCACAGAGGCAAAATGGTCAGTTGAATAACTAACCAGATCTGTTAGAGATTTTCGCTGTGGGAACAGCGTATCAAGTTCAATAATCATTGTTTGGTTGATTTCCTTTCCTGTACTTTACGTGCAATCAAATCCTGAATAGTTGTTTCTTGTTTTTGTGATTCATCAGGAAAATACATATCCATCGCTTTGATCACTTCATCAACCGAACAACCTGCATACTGAGCCACCATCTCAATCATTTGATGATTGACAGTGAGAACATCATTTTTATATTTGAGTACACGCGATTTGTTATTTAATAGAAACATTATCGTTTCCTCGCGTTGCATTAACTTATTTGTTACACTTAAGGCGTAACAGAAAAGGGGCCATTAAGCCCCTGGAGAGTATGCCCTTATTAAAAAGCATTTGTAACTTCATTTCATTAGAATGGATAATGAAGTTAAGAATACTATCTAATAAAAAGAACCCCCGTTTTATTATCTTAGGAGATTTAAAAAGATCGGGGGTACTTTGCATCTGCTACACGTGAAGCCCTTCACGCTGGCCGTAACAGATATTCATTACATTATCTATTTAGTTGCACGTTCGTGGGTGCATTAATAGAATACCAGCTAAACCATCCAAAGAATCTCTTTAAATATGTTCAGTCTGACACTACCTATGTTCTAATAGATAGCTGGAAGCTTAAAAAGCTCCCTCTGAAAACGTCTATTCCATATTAAATGGAGATGCGCGGGTGAGTGCATATAATGCCAACACAACAAGGCATTATATCCCGCGCATTCCTTCGGAACTAAACAAAGAAGAAAACAACCAGAAGTTTTCAGGGGAAGCTCTAAAGAGCTAATAGAGAAGAAAGCACCATCTATGGGAATGATGCTCTCGGAGTGCTCACACTATGGGATAATGTTTGCAAGTCGCATTTTCAAACGAGGGGGAAGTGATTCGAATACTTACCCTATACTTACATAGTAACATAAAAGTTATGCACATGTCAAGCGCTTTATGCAAAATTAGTGAATATTTATTCATAATGAATCATGCCATAAACCTTGGCAATGTCGAGGCTAAGCTCTCCCAGTTCAGCGGTGATCTACTGGAGGCTGCAAGCCAGCTCTTCAAGGTCATTAGCTACACGCCAGGCTTCTTCTGGTGTGATCGTACTGCCGTCACGCTGCACCAAACGAGCTACAGACGTTTGCAGATGTTCAAGGGCGGTGATTGCCTGTTCAGTGTGTTGCACCGCTTCCAAGAGCGCGGAGGGCGTTCCTGATACATGCGCCTGATTCACTAAAGACAATGTTGGCAGATGCCAATCATCTTCAAAATTCAGAATCATAGTTTCAATGGTGCTGTATGTATTAGTCATGTGTGATTTCCTTATCGTCAAAGAGAATGTCAAAGTCTTGTGTGTGGTGGGATAGCCCGTTAGTGCGGATATATTCCCGCCAGTCAATATAGTTTTCTGCGTATAACTGCCACTTCTTAAGGTTCGATGAATCAACACGGTATTCACGGCGGCGGCGTGGTTTATAGAAGACGTTATCCGAAGAGGCTAAAACATCCTGCAATAGTTCAAACTCTGATCCGGTTGGCACCGTTGCAGGGTATTCTATTATTTCGGTGATCCACTCCCCAGGGATGGATTCAGTTGCATGTTCTTTCAACTGACGGCTGTATTTACGTTTGCTGGCTCGTGCTGCTTTCTCAATACGCACTAAGTTGTTTCTTTGTCTTGTACTCATTTATCCTCGTAGAGGGAAACTTCCGTGTTTTCTCGTTAATGTCCATACTGCGTAAAATGCAAACAGCCAATAGATAGCGATGATCATAAAAGTTTCCCGTATTGTTTCTTAGTTGGTTGTCGTAATGAAGCTCACCGCTTCGTTTACGGTAATGTCGTAATACTTGCCGTGGCGTTCCATTGTAATAACCGCTGCATCTTTCATTATTAATAACCAATACCGCGCCCCGCTCTCACTTATTCCTACACCATCAGCAATATGTTTCACCGTGGAACGGATCTTTCCGTGTTCACGTATTAGAGATGCAAGGTGTTGATAAAGACGTTGGCAAATGGTGTTACATTCGATTTGATGATGTGTAGATTCGTTCAGTAGGTATAGCTTGTTCAATGTGTCTCCTGGTTAAAATGGTATCGTTGATTGTTCAATCTGGTGGTATTCATACGCGTGAGTTTCCTGAAATAGTTGTTCTATTCCCATTGAATGATCTATTCCGATTCGTTGAAGCACTCTTGATGACCAAGAATAAAAACTCTCGTCCTCTCGTCGTTGTTGCAGATTTTCAAACAGGTGTTTCACTGCGTCAGAAGTACGGATGCGAGGCGACGCTTTATCCGCTGTAACGCTTTCAGGGACGCTCTCAGGCATGATAATAGCTTCCTCTATAACTTTGGTCATTGTCGGCAGTGGCACTTCTTCTAAGGCTTCTGGCTTCGTTTCTGGTGCATACGGTAGAACGGTGAAGATACTTGTACACCCTGGACGCTCTTTCACATGTAGCCATCCAAAAGAAACAAGGTCTTTAATATGACGGCGCACAGTTTGATCTGTACCGAGTCCCAATCGCTTACCTATACCAGTTAAAGAAGGTGTCACCTGTTTGAACGTACCGGATAGGCTCTTGAGGTAGGAATATACAATCTTGTGGTGGAGTTTTACTTCTTTTGTTTCGCCGTTAACTTCTACGGTTGTGATTTCAAGTAGTTCATAATCTACCATCAGAAATGGCGTAATCTGTTTTGTCATTAAATATCCTTCTATGTAATCGCGCTCACGGCGCTACTATGGTGATAATGGGATCACTTGCCCTTGTTAAGATTGGTTGCCTCTTTATTCAGAACGTCAAGGATATAGTCTGTAACAGTCATTCTCCTGCTTCTTGCCTCTTTAAATAAGGCTTGGAAAGTTTCATCGGGAATGTGTAGGCAAGTGCGTGGTTGTTTCTTCGCGTTTATAATGTCGCTCATGTGATTTTCTCCTTATTCTTTATTCGTTGGTTTCTTTTGTCGCGTTTCTGATTAAATCGAAGCGGCGTAGCACTTCCGTGAAAAACTCGGCGCGTTCTGAATAGCCCTGCTTACGATTAGAGTTACGTAGTGATTTAATCTGGTGGCGTGTCACTTCCCCTTTAATGAGGGACAGCACAGTAGTATCAATATCGAAGTATTTCATTAATGTCCTTTTCAAATATAAAATAAAACACCTCGCAAACCTGACGGTTTCGAAGTGCGTTGTGATTTGGATTGTAGGTGGGAATGTTTTCTTTACCCTATATAACTCATATTACACTATAAGGCGATATTTGTCAATATGTTTTTAATATTTTCTCCCATCACATACAATATCACACACCGCTGTTTGAAGTCAACGCTCATGATTAATATCAGAGACACCGCTTAAACATCCTATATCGCGTTCTGAGAGCTTTTGTTACATCAGTAGCGCTTTTACTCCCTACCCTCTTAAAATCGTTTACAGCGTATCTGAGGCGCTCTGTTTGCATTGCTGCCGCCCTCTGGCACTTACTCCCGAAGCCAATAGCACACCTACTGAGGGATAACGTTAGCTATCAAGATAGTAGTTAGTGGTCTTGGGTTGAGGCTTAGTGAACTTGCACGAGTTACGAGTGTAAGTGAGCTTTAGCCATATTGCTCTACCTTCGAGGATTAACATAACTACAGACGAAAGGATGTAGGAAGGGTAATAGGAGTTAGGTAGAGTTAGCATGTGGTCAATCATCGTCAGATGGTTGGGTACATGGTTACATACCGCGCACAGCGAAAAGGTGATTTACGCCGTGGCGTAATATCGCTTGTGCAACCGTGAAACGGTGGCAAAGCCATTGCACAATACAAGAGGTAACGCTGGCGCTGGTTCCTGAGCGGAACGTGGGTCGAACCGTAAGCCCCCCACCAGGGTAGCGTAGGTGAGATTTCCCCTTGAGTGACGGCGAAGAGCCGCCAGCAAATAATCCACAAGCGCAAAACATAAAGATCATTTTTATTAGGTTATTATTATTAACTTATTATTATCGGGTATCAGACTTGATAGGGGTAGAGGTATCAAAGTTGATAGGGGTACTCCTGTCAGAGTTGATAGGGGTATCGGTTTTGATAGGGGTATCAGTGATGCCGATCCGGCTGGTGAACCTTGTCAGGCGATACACGCCAGCAAAGCGAATCTTTCCATAGAGTGCCATTTTGACACTTATTGATTAAGCTGAATCTCCTTTTGGCTATATGCAAATAAGCCTATTAAAACCATACCTTAATAACGACTAAATCTATCAATAATGATAGCTAAAAAACCCGCCTGTAATGCTCTATGAGCGCCTTTCTCACTTTCATAGTACCTTTCATCCCTTATGCGGAAACCGCACCACGCAAGGCTTACAGCGTTCATTGTGGACAATGTACACTTTCATGATAGGTGCAATGTGTTGAACGAGTATTCTCGAAAGATCACTCCGCTGATTTTCCATGCCTAAATCCATTAATTGGTTAGCATTCTAATCATTTCATTGTGCAGTCAGTTTCAAGTGCATAAACTCCGCATAATCAGTGCATAAAGGCAGGTTAGCGCCGCCCTCGCCTAACAACCCTACATTTATAATCTTTAAATCAATGAGATAGGCAATAACCACACACAATCATTGGTAGTGTGATGTTCCGCTGTTACCGCTGTTCTTCTTGCAGAGTAGAGGATTTGGCAATGTTCAAACACATGTTTATAAATGCCAACATTATGATTTTATTCAGATATTTCAAAATCATGCAGATTTCGATCTGGGTGTGCCTGATCTTCGCGTTAAGCACTGGACGCAATCGCGCCATTTACCACACACAATACTGTTTGATTTTTGATCATTTACATTGCAACTTACTGAAATTGATCATATTGTTTATTTCATAAGTTCAGATGTGTGACCTTGAAGGAGGGTAAATTGAACAGAGCCGTGGTGTTAGATGAACAGCAAGCCAAAGCGATCAGGGAGTGGCTAAACGCTCATAATAAAAGCCTGATAGCCGACGTTACGTTAATGATGCAAGCCGCCGTATTGCGTGTGGGGGATGCCGTAGCTTTGCGCTTCGACGAAGTGATCAACGGAGAGATAGACATAGAAGAACAGAAGACAGGGAAGCGTAAAGCCCTCACCCTTCCGGCTCCAGTGGTGCAGATGATAGCTCGTCGCCGTGCTAAGTATCCGCATGATGTGCATGTGTTCAGAAGCCAGCGTAACCGCTCGATGAACAAGCAAGCACCTGTACGACGCGAAGAGGTGAGCAAGCAAATCGCAGAAGCCGCGAAAGCTATCGGGATTCATGGCACTGTATCGGCTCACAGCTTCCGCAAAGCTGGCGGGAATGCCATCTACAAGCGTTCAGCAAACAACATCGCTTTAGCTATGACCGTGCTTAATCACAGCAACATCACTGACACCAGGCGCTATCTGGACTTAGACAAGCAAGCCGTTAGCCGTGTGATCAATGAGATGGACTTATAAGGAGATACGCATGAAACGCTTGCTTGTGCTGACGCTGACAGTAATGCCAGTCCTGACGACTCACGCCGGACAAATAACCCTGATTCTCAGTGACGAACAGGAGACAGACAACGCGAAGATTTGCATCTACAGCAATGCTATCTATACAGAAACAGTGGCGATCAGGCCGACTGCACAATGCAAACACACCCAGACGTTTGTAGAGGATTAAATACGCTTAGGTTATTAAATAATCATTTATGTTCATTCGCGGCAGTAAGCAAATCAATAAAAACCTCAGAAAAGAGAGCGTCTTTAAAAATATCGATCTTAAAGATCTTCTGATGACTACCAGTAGTTAACTGTGATTTTAATCTCATTCTAATGACATCATGGTAATCTTTTGAAGCAGAGAAAACATAGAATATAGCAAACCCCTCCACAATGAAATACCATAGTACACTTTCAGCCTCATCACTTTTTATAAAAGCAAAGTTACTGATAATAGATTTAATAACGTGATCAGGAATGTTATTCGTTGTATCAATCAATCTAAACACACAAATACGGATGAAGTTATCTACCTTCAAATGACTAAGTTTATTTATTCTCACTTGTTTATTTTTAATACAATGTCTCATCAAGTCATCCAACTCGGGAACTCCATTTACCGTTGAATAATGTGCACTTTTAGAGATGGATGCTCTCCATAGTATACTTAGTAAGAAAAGATAAAATCTTTTATAATCGAATGAGTTGATGATGATGTGATCAGAGTTTTTACGTATATTATGATGGTTTCTCAACAATCTAGTTCCATACGATTCGTACTCATGGCTGATAAACTGCTCACATTCGAAGCATAGTAGTGGCTCTTTTGGATCAACATTTTCTCGTTTTGGTTTACTACCTTTTTGAAATATAATCAACTGCGAATCATTTTTCTTCAATCGTTTGAAATAGCTTCTTGGTATGCTATGAGATTCAAGTAGTTCTTTCTCTTCGAGACATAACTTACAGATACCCTTCATAAGTTTTCCATAATGTAAAAATGTCGATACTTACATTCCCTGCTAAGCAAGATATTAAATCAATGTTCATAGCGCCGCAGGATATTTACCTTAATCATACTATCATAATCCTGTTCACTTTATTTGTTAACTGGTACTAACTCCAAAACGCCATAATGCGCCTGTCTGTGACAGTTCGGGCACAATGCAATCGCATTTTCAACGGAATCCTCCCCACCATTCGAAAGCCACTCAATGTGATGAACCTCAAGAAATGGTGTGCCGTCTACTTTGAAAAAAGGAGCGTCACTCTTACAGCTTTGACACTTGCCATTAGCCCTTGAAAGAACCTCGGCTATTACATACGGGCTTCGCTTATAAACTCGTGTTGTCACCTCGATTAGCTCAGGAGTTTTATTCTCAGCGTCTAAAATCTCTTTGCGTTCTGACGGGGGCAGTTCTGACGCATAATCAACAGCCTTTTCAAACTCAGATTTCACCTTACGGTAACACCATTTACCTTGCTGATCCTGATACAACTCCCAAATACCATGAATAGAGGGTTGATAGATTTCAAAGATCTTCCCTCGCTTGAACAATCGGTCATACTCATGATGCCGATGGGTTACATCATCAGTTCGCCTGGCTGTTTTGTTGAAACTCCAGTAGCTACGATTGCAGTTGACTGAGTTGACAATGAGATTCAAGTGGGTGTCGTCTTTATAATGCGGAAATCGTTCTTTCAGATAAGCATCCACTTGCTTCGCCGTTGCCGCCCCTCCGAACTGTTCCTCAACCACTTGAACAGTAGTGATTCTTATCGGTTGGTCGCCATACTTGTATGTTCGCTTTGATTTTGAAGACATCGAGAGACCTCTTGCAATCTAAGATTTATCTCAGATTAACTATCGAGCATAACTTGTGCAACTCTCTGATTTTGGACAATAGAAGCCATAATGCCCGTTGGTGGTAAGACAACGCGCTGAGCCGTTAGGCGAGAGCACATCAGGGTGTGTCAGACAGTGAAGTTTATCAGGATGACCATGTACCCAAGGGGAGCGAGGCCGAACCGCTGGCAGAGCTTGCATATGGTCTGCAAGTACCGAAACCACCATGAACCTGTTTATTCCCTGCAACGTCATCTCGACGTGTGGCATGTGGGAGCATCGGCAAAAAATGCGCTTCACTGTAAAGTTATGAGAATCAATGCCCGGATCAGGCTTTGCCTTCACGTTGTGCTATCGCGGTGTGAGGTTGGAACTGCCGCCGCCGAATAGTTATACTCTCATTTCCATGTAACTATCCGTGACAACTAACAGTGTACCTTGTGTTGGTAAATCGTCGTTCAATGGTAGAACGAAGACGACAACTTATATTAAGTAAGTTGTTGAAAGCAAAACGAGTTTTATCGAAGTTTTGCCACAAGGGGAGAGATCTGGAGCGGGCGAAGGGAATCGAACCCTCGTATAGAGCTTGGGAAGCTCTCGTTCTACCATTGAACTACGCCCGCTTTGAGGTGCGTATGGCATTATAGACCTTACGCACCTTCATACAAGCCTCTTAACAACTAACCGGCGATAAAATAATCACTTAGCACTTCGGTTTGCTGCCGGGCGCAGGCAGATAACGCTGCGGGTCGATGGCAGTCGCCTTATAGCGAATCTGGAAATGCAGCTTCACCGCATCCGTACCGGTGCTGCCCATGGTGGCAATCTTCTGCCCGGCTTTGAC
The DNA here is from genome assembly GCF_019730495.1 of Enterobacter sp. Y17. NCBI lineage: Bacteria > Pseudomonadati > Pseudomonadota > Gammaproteobacteria > Enterobacterales > Enterobacteriaceae > Enterobacter > Enterobacter sp. Y17. Next base: position 370,888 of record NZ_JAASKP010000002.1, on the reverse strand, counting down.
GTTCTGCCCGTTGTTGACCAGCATCGTGTCGTTGTGCGCATAGGCCGTGATGTAGTCTTCGCCATGCTTAATCATGATCAGGTTACCGTAGCCGCGCAGCTGGTTACCCACGTACACCACCTTCCCTGCCCCGGAGGCATAAACCGGCGTACCGCGCGCAGCGGCGATATCAATACCCTTGTTGCCACCTTCAGAAAGTGAGTAAGGGGCGACCACTTTACCGCTGGCAGGCCAAATCCAGCAGCGCTGTCCAACCGGCGGCCATGACGATTGCGGCACCTGATAGGACGGCGTCACTTTGGCGGTTTTGCCTTTCGAAGAGGATTTTTTACCCGAGGACGATCCGCCGTTCACCTTCAGCTGCTGCCCCACCTCGATGGTGTAGGGCGGAGAGAGGTTATTCAGCCGCGCCAGATCCTTCACGCTGGTCCCCGTTGCGCGCGAAATCCGGTACAGCGTATCCCCGCGCTTAACGGTATAGACCGAACCGGAATAGCTGCCCATATCCGAAGATTTGCTCCCTGAACAGCCCGCCAGCAATAGCGTCAGCGTCAGGCAAAAAATGGCGGTGATGGGGTTTCTCGTCAGGCTTCCTGCAAACAAAACAGATCCTCGGTCAGCGTGAATGGCGCACTATGATAACAGCCAAAACGAATATGGGTCATGCCCTTTTCCGCTCTACGCGCCAAACCGTTCGTATAAGAATGCCGTATAATGATCCGGCTGATGGTGCTGAACCACTCGGCATTTTGGCACTGGAGCATCAATGAGTATTCAAGAACACGTTATTTTGGTAAACGACCAGGGAATGGTGATTGGCACTCAGGAAAAATATGCCGCGCACACCTTACATACCCCGCTGCATCTGGCTTTCTCCTCCTGGCTTTTTAACGCAAACGGCGAATGTCTGATCACCCGGCGCGCCTTAACCAAAAAAGCCTGGCCCGGCGTCTGGACCAACTCCGTCTGCGGCCACCCGCAGTCCGGCGAAGAGACGATACAGGCGATAATCCGCCGCTGCCGCTTTGAAGTGGGCGCTGAGCTAACCGATATCACCGCCGTCGCCCCTGAATTTCGCTATCGGGAAACCGACCCGTCCGGGATCGTGGAAAACGAAATTTGCCCGGTATTCGCGGCCCGCATCACCAATAACGTGACGATAAACGAAGATGAAGTGATGGACTATCAGTGGGTGGAGCTGGACGCGTTATTCCGCGCGCTGGACGCGACGCCCTGGGCCTTTAGCCCGTGGATGGTCATGGAAGCGACAACCGCCCGCGAAAAACTCAAAGCCTTCGCGGCGCAATAAAAAAGCCCCTTTCGGGGCTTTTTTTACATCTTAACGCCTTATTTCACCGGGCGCATCGCCGGGAACAGGATCACGTCGCGGATGGTGTGGCTGTTGGTGAACAGCATGACCATACGGTCGATACCAATCCCCAGGCCCGCCGTTGGTGGCAGACCGTGCTCCAGCGCGGTCACATAGTCTTCGTCGAAGAACATCGCTTCGTCGTCGCCTGCCGCTTTCGCGTCAACCTGATCCTGGAAGCGCTGAGCCTGGTCTTCCGCATCGTTCAGCTCGCTAAAGCCGTTGCCGATTTCACGGCCGCCGATGAAGAATTCGAAGCGATCGGTGATTTCCGGGTTCTCGTCATTACGACGCGCCAGCGGAGAGACTTCAGCCGGGTATTCGGTGATGAAGGTCGGCTGAATCAGGTGCGCTTCGGCCACTTCTTCGAAGATCTCGGTCACGATACGGCCCAGACCCCAGCTCTTCTCAACCTTGATACCGATGCTTTCCGCGATCGCTTTCGCAGAATCGAAGTTATCCAGGTCCGCCATGTTGGTTTCCGGACGGTATTTCTTGATCGCTTCGCGCATGGTCAGTTTTTCGAACGGCTTGCCGAAGTCGAAGACTTCTTCACCGTAAGGAACCTGCGTGGTGCCCAGAATGTCCTGCGCCAGAGTGCGGAACAGGGATTCGGTCAGCTCGATCAGATCTTTGTAATCCGCATACGCCATATAGAGTTCCATCATGGTGAACTCTGGGTTATGACGAACGGAGATACCTTCGTTACGGAAGTTACGGTTGATTTCGAACACGCGGTCGAAACCACCGACCACCAGACGCTTCAGGTACAGTTCCGGCGCGATGCGCAGGTACATGTCCAGGTCCAGGGCGTTATGATGGGTGATGAACGGACGCGCAGACGCGCCGCCAGGGATCACCTGCATCATTGGGGTTTCCACTTCCATAAAGTCGCGGTTGACCATGAACTGGCGGATACCGGCCATGATCTGGGAGCGAATTTTGAAGGTCTTACGGGATTCATCGTTAGAGATGAGATCCAGGTAGCGCTGACGATAGCGCGCTTCCTGATCCTGCAGGCCGTGGAATTTGTCCGGCAGCGGGCGCAGAGCTTTGGTCAGCAGACGCAGCTCGGTGCAGTGGATAGACAGTTCACCGGTTTTGGTTTTGAACAGTTTACCTTTCGCGCCCAGGATATCGCCCAGGTCCCACTTCTTGAACTGCTCGTTGTAGATGCCTTCCGGCAGGTCGTCACGGGAAACGTACAGCTGAATACGGCCACCAACGTCCTGCAAGGTCACGAAGGAGGCTTTACCCATGATACGACGGGTCATCATGCGGCCTGCAACGGCCACTTCGATGTTCAGCGCTTCCAGCTCTTCGTTCTCTTTAGCGTCGAAGTCAGCGTGCAGTTGGTCTGAGGTATGGTCACGACGAAAATCGTTCGGGAACGGCACGCCCTGCTCGCGCAGCGCTGCCAGCTTCTCGCGGCGGGTTTTCAGTTCGTTGTTAAGATCGACTACCGCGTCAGCGCCCTGTGCTTGTTGTTCAGACATGTTGGTTCCTCATAACCCTGCTTTCAAACTTGCTTCGATAAATTGGTCCAGGCTGCCGTCCAGCACCGCCTGCGTGTTGCGGGTTTCAACCCCGGTACGCAGGTCTTTGATGCGGGAGTCATCAAGGACGTAAGAACGGATCTGGCTGCCCCAACCGATGTCGGACTTGTTGTCTTCCATCGCCTGTTTCTCAGCATTTTTCTTCTGCATCTCCAGCTCATAAAGCTTCGCTTTCATCTGCTTCATGGCCTGGTCTTTGTTCTTATGCTGGGAACGGTCGTTCTGGCACTGTGTTACCAACCCGGTAGGAATGTGGGTAATACGCACCGCTGATTCCGTACGGTTAACGTGCTGACCACCCGCGCCGGATGCGCGATAAACGTCGATACGCAGGTCCGCCGGGTTAATTTCGATATCAATATCTTCATCAACTTCCGGATAAACAAACGCGGAGCTGAAGGAGGTATGACGACGGCCACCGGAGTCGAACGGGCTCTTACGCACCAGGCGGTGAACGCCGGTTTCGGTACGCAGCCAGCCGTAGGCGTAATCGCCAATGATTTTGATGGTGACGGATTTCAGACCCGCAACTTCACCTTCAGACTCTTCGATAATCTCGGTTTTAAAGCCGCGCGCTTCCGCCCAACGCAGGTACATACGCGTCAGCATGCTGGCCCAGTCCTGCGCTTCGGTGCCGCCAGAACCTGCCTGAATATCGAGATAGCAGTCAGCGCTGTCGTATTCGCCGGAGAACATACGACGGAACTCAAGCTGCGCCAGCTTCTCTTCCAGCACATCGAGTTCTGCCACGGCTTCGTTAAAGGTTTCTTCGTCGTCGGCTTCGACGGCCAGCTCCAGCAAACCGGAAACATCTTCCAGCCCCTGGGCCATTTGATCCAGCGTATCTACGATAGCTTCGAGAGAGGAACGCTCTTTACCCAGCGCCTGTGCGCGTTCAGGTTCGTTCCAGACGTCCGGCTGTTCCAGCTCGGCGTTTACTTCTTCAAGACGCTCTTTCTTGGCATCGTAGTCAAAGATACCCCCTAAGAACGTCAGAGCGCTCCGTGAGGTCCTGAATACGGTTTTTTACCGGATTAATTTCAAACATGGTCTGTTTTCTTTTATGGACTTGTCAAAATGCGGTGATAAGAGCGGGATTGTACCGAATCCACGCCCTTTTTTATAGAGATTACTGCCGCTAAATTGGCCAGATATTGTCGATGATGATCTGCAGGGTGCGGTTACCGCGAAACTCGTTGATGTCCAGTTTGTACGCCAGCTCGACCTCGCGCACGCCGTTGTCCGGCCATACCGCCGTGTCAACGTTGAAGGCAATGCCGTCCAGCAGCGGTCCACCGCCCATGGGCTCGACCATCACTTTCAGATGACGTTCGCCGACGATGCGCTGCTGCAGCAGACGGAAACGACCGTCAAACAGCGGTTCCGGGAACATCTGCCCCCACGGACCGGCATCGCGGAGCATTTGGGCCACGTCCATCGTCATCTCAAGCGGTGAAAGCTCGCCATCGGACACCACTTCCCCCTGCAGCAGGGCCGGGTCAATCCAGTCGGTGACAAGCTCACCAAACAGACGCTGAAACTCGTCGAATTTCGCCTCTTCCAGAGACAGGCCAGCCGCCATCGCATGGCCGCCGAACTTGATCATCAGACCCGGATACAGCGTATCGAGACGTTCCAGCGCGTCGCGCATGTGCAGCCCCTGGATTGAGCGGCCCGAGCCTTTCAGCGTGCCGTCACCCGCGGGGGCGAATGCGATCACCGGCCGGTGGAAACGTTCTTTAATACGCGACGCCAGAATGCCCACCACGCCCTGATGCCACTCGGGATGGTACATCGCCAGGCCGCCCGGCAGCGTATCGCCGCTGCGTTCAAGCTTTTCGCACAGGGTCAGCGCTTCGGCCTGCATCCCCTGCTCAATCTCTTTGCGTGTCTGGTTCAGCGCGTCCAGCTCGTTGGCTAGCACGCGCGCTTCACCGATGTTGTCGCACAGCAGCAGCGCCACGCCGACGGACATATCGTCCAGCCTTCCGGCTGCGTTAAGACGCGGCCCGAGGGCAAAGCCCAGGTCGCTTGCCGCCAGCTTGAGCGGATCGCGGTTGGCAATCTCCAGCAGCGCCTTGATCCCCGGACGGCACTTGCCCGCCCGAATGCGGCTTAGGCCCTGCCAGGTCAAAATGCGGTTATTGGTATCGAGGGGCACCACATCCGCGACGGTGCCCAGCGCCACCAGATCGAGATATTCGGCCAGGTTCGGTACGGCAATACCGCGAGAGTCGAACCAGCCCTTATCGCGCAGCAGGGTCCGTAACGCCAGCATCAGATAAAACGCTACGCCCACGCCTGCGAGGGATTTCGATGGGAAATCGCAGTCGCGCAGGTTGGGGTTAATAATCGCTTCCGCAGCCGGCAGCGTTTCACCCGGCAGGTGGTGATCGGTGACCAGCACCGGGATCCCCAGCGCGTGAGCATGATCGACGCCCGCATGGGAGGAGATCCCGTTATCGACGGTCATGATCATCTGTGCGCCACGGGCGTGGGCCTGATCGACCACTTCCGGGCTTAGGCCATAGCCGTCTTCAAAACGGTTCGGCACCAGATACGTGACGTTATCGCAGCCCAGCGCGCGCAGGCTGAGCACGCTCAGCGCGGTGCTGGTTGCGCCGTCGGCGTCGAAATCGCCTACCACCACAATCCGCGTTCCCTCTCGAAGCGCGTTGTAGAGCATTTCGGTAGCTTTTTCGATACCGCTCAGCTGCTGCCAGGGCAGCATCCCTTTCACGCTGCGTTCAAGATCCTCAGCGCGACGCACGCCGCGGCTGGCGTAGAGGCGCTTAAGCAGCGGCGGGAGATCGTCCGGTAAATCAACGGGTTCAACCGCCTCGCGGCGGCGCAATTTTATCGGGGCTTTCACGCGGATTATTTACCACCAAACTGTTTCTGGTGCGCGTCGAGGAACTCTTTCATCTCTTTTGGTCCCTGATAGCCCGGAACAACATAGCCGTTGCTCAGGACAATCGCTGGCGTACCGCTCACGCCAAACTGCACGCCGAGCGCGTAGTGGTTAGCGATATCAATGTCGCAGGAGGCCGGCTTAACGTCTTTGCCGTTCATCGCGTCGTCAAACGCTTTGTTGCGGTCTTTCGCACACCAGATAGCCTTCATGTCCTGCTCTGGCTGGCTCTGCACGCCCGCGCGCGGGAAGGCCAGGTAACGCACGGTAATGCCCAGCGCGTTATAGTCTTTCATCTCTTCATGCAGCTTGTGGCAGTAGCCGCAGGTGATGTCGGTGAAGACGGTAATAACGTGTTTTTCCTGCGCCGCTTTATAGACGATCATCTCTTTTTCGAGCGCGTTCAGGTTTTTCATCAGCAGCTGGTTGGTGACGTTCACCGGCTGCGCGCCGCTGACGTCGTACATTGGCCCCTGAATAATGTGTTTGCCGTCTTCGGTGACGTACAGCACACCGCTGTTGGTCAGTACCGTTTTCATGCCGGCAACCGGTGCAGGCTGAATATCGCTACCGGTGACGCCAAGCTTAGCCAGCGACTGTTTGATGGCGGCGTCGTCCGCATGGGCGAAACCGGTAAATGAGGCTGCCAGCAGGGTGAACAGCGCGAAAGACTTTTTCATATGTGATCCTGTTACAATTCGTCGGCACTCACGCACGAGGGTGGTGCTGTTGGTGTAGCTGCCGCAGGCGTTCCGTCGCGACATGGGTATAAATTTGCGTCGTGGAAAGATCGCTGTGGCCCAGCAGCATCTGCACCACGCGTAAATCAGCGCCGTGGTTTAACAGATGCGTCGCGAAGGCGTGACGCAATACGTGCGGCGAAAGCTTTTCACTGTCGATACCCGCCAGTGTGGCGTAATGCTTGATGCGATGCCAGAACGTTTGCCGCGTCATCTGCTGGGCGCGCTGGCTCGGAAACAGGACGTCGATAGACGTACCATTGAGCAGCCACGGACGACCATGCTCCAGGTACGTTTCCAGCCAGTAAACCGCCTCTTCACCCAGCGGAACCAGCCTTTCCTTGTTTCCTTTACCAATGACGCGCACCACGCCCTGACGCAGGCTGATGTCGCTCATCGTCAGGCCAACCAGTTCCGAAACGCGCAAGCCGGTAGCATACAATAGCTCAAGCATGGCTTTATCGCGTAACTCCAGCGGCAGGTCAACAGCCGGTGACTGTAATAATCTCTCAACTTGTGCTTCGCTGAGATCTTTTGGCAGCCGCTGCGGAAGCTTAGGGGAAGCCAGCAGCGCGCTGGGATCGTCTTCGCGAATCTTCTCACGGTAGAGATGCTGGAACAGCCGACGCATGGCGCTAAGCAAACGCGCGGAACTGGTGGCTTTGTAGCCCCCTGCGATACGTTCCCCAAGCAGCGCCTGCAGGTCGTCACGCTGCGCGCTCGCAAGGGATAACCCCCGGTGCGCAAGCCACTCCACCAGCATGGTGAGATCGCGACGGTAGGCGCTAAGGGTATTCTCCGCCAGATTTTTCTCCAGCCACAGCGCGTCGAGAAACTGTTCGATCAGTGCGAGATCCTTTTCCACATCAGCCCCTTTGATTCTGCAGTCAGGCCATTATGCCTGATTGCGACCGGTTTCTGGTACACTACGCGCATAGTCAAAGCAAGAATTGAGATAGTTACGCGATGAATATTGGTCTGTTCTATGGTTCCAGCACCTGCTACACCGAAATGGCGGCAGAGAAAATTCGCGACATCATTGGCCCGGAACTGGTGACGTTGCATAACCTGAAAGATGACGCGGTCGCGCTGATGGAACAGTACGATGTCCTGATCCTTGGCATCCCAACCTGGGATTTTGGTGAGATACAGGAAGACTGGGAAGCCATCTGGGATCAACTCGATTCGGTCAATCTCGACGGCAAAATCATTGCCATGTACGGCATGGGGGATCAGCTGGGCTACGGGGAATGGTTCCTGGACGCGCTCGGCATGCTGCATGACAAGCTGGCGCCGAGAGGGGTGTCGTTTATCGGCTACTGGCCAACCGAAGGTTACGAGTTCACCAGTAAAAAACCGATTATTGCCGACGGCGAGCTGTTTGTTGGACTCGCGCTGGATGAAACCAACCAGTACGATCTCAGCGATGAGCGCCTGCAAAGCTGGTGCGAGCAGATTCTGGGCGAAATGGCTGAAAAGTTTAGCTAACGCGCATTACCCCTGCGTCGTCTGTTGCAACAGCATCCGGCGCAGGTCTCGCCACTCGGCAGCATCCATACTGTCAGCCGCCAGCCACAGATGCTGGCAACGCCCGCCGTCCACCTTGCGTAACCGTAACATCATGCCGCAGTTGAGCATCCAGGGCATACCGAGAATATCCCACTCTTTACCCTGCCAGCGCAGGCGGGAATCCATCAGTAATTTAATCTCTCCCTGACGGGCATTAATGCGACGCTGGCTGCGTACGCTGTCAAAAACGACAAACGACAGTAACAGCAGCCACAGCGGCGTATAGCTCAGCGGCCACGGCATCAGTAAAACAAAGGCCGCGACCAGGCCGTGGAGCAATAAAGACATCCACTGCGAGCGCCACGAGACGCGAAGATCAGATTGCCACAGGACCACGTTCCCGATTCCGTGTTTGAATTAATTGCACCATCCGTTGCAACTCGGTGTCGGCGGGTTTGCCGTGGTTCATCAGCCAGTTGAATAAATCCGGATCGTCAGACTCAAGCAGGCGAACAAACAGACGCTTATCATCATCGCTTAAGCTGTCATACTCATATTCGAAGAAAGGCATGATGGAAATATCAAGTTCACGCATGCCGCGACGGCACGCCCAGTGAATACGGGCCTTGTTGTTAATATCCATGTTCAGTTTCCTGCATTACGTTTGGCACAGTCGGCACCCCGTTCAGTGTTCTTTATTTCTCTACGGGGACACCAGCTAGTGTAACGTGTTTTTGACCGTTTCATTACTGGAATATTGCGATCGCCGAGCAGGCTTCCAGAATAATCCCTACAAAGACAGCGGATTACATTATTTTGCGTAGCGCTACGCATAACTGGTTTAGGGCACAAATGGTCTGTTGAAAGCGCTTGCATTGCCTGCAGGCTCTTTTACCATTAGGCATTATCAAAGCGTTAAGCAATTCAGGATATCGTTATGGCATTTACACCATTTTCTCCTCGCCAGCCCGCCGCCTCTGCGCGTCTGCCGCTGACGCTTATTTCTCTTGATGACTGGGCGCTGGCAACGCTCACCGGTGCCGACGCCGAAAAATATCTGCAGGGCCAGGTGACCGCCGACGTCAGCCAGATGACCGAACACCAGCACCTGCTGGCAGCGCATTGCGATCCAAAAGGCAAAATGTGGAGCAACCTGCGACTCTTCCGCCGTCAGGACGGCTTTGCCTTTATTGAGCGCCGCAGCCTGCAAGAGGCCCAGCTCAAAGAGCTGAAGAAGTACGCGGTCTTCTCCAAAGTCACTATCGCCCCGGACGACGAACATGTCCTGCTGGGAGTGGCCGGTTTTCAGGCGCGTGCGGCGCTGAAAAATCTCTTCAGCGAACTGCCGGATGCAGAAAAGCAGGTGGTCAGCGAAGGCGCGACCTCCATCCTGTGGTTTGAACACCCTGCGGAGCGTTTCCTGTTAGTCACGGATGCGGCAACGGCCGAACGCGTGACAGAAGCGCTGCGCGGCGAAGCGCAGCTCAACAACAGTCAGCAGTGGCTGGCGCTGAATATCGAAGCGGGTCTGCCGGTGATTGACGCCGCAAACAGCGCGCAGTTCATTCCTCAGGCAACGAACCTGCAGGCGCTGGGGGGTATCAGCTTTAAAAAGGGCTGTTATACCGGCCAGGAGATGGTGGCGCGTGCAAAATTCCGCGGAGCTAACAAACGAGCGCTGTGGACGCTGGCGGGCCATGCCAGCCGTGTACCTGAAGCGGGTGAAGACTTAGAGCTGAAGATGGGTGATAACTGGCGCCGCACCGGCACCGTGTTAGCCGCCGTACAGCTCGATGATGGACGTCTTTTGGTACAGGCCGTCATGAACAACGACATGGAAGCCGACAGCGTGTTCCGCGTGCGTGACGATGCGAACACGCTGAGCATCGAGCCGTTGCCATATTCGTTAGAAGAGTAATCGTATCCAGGTGCCCTCCCTCTCCCTGTGGGAGAGGGCCGGGGTGAGGGCAACCGCCCGCACGATGGAAAAAACTACACCTGCCCCACGTACAAATAGATCGCCAAAAAGTGGCATACGCTGCCGCCCAGCACAAAGCCGTGCCAGATGGCATGGTTGTACGGGATGCGCTTGCAGACGTAGAAAATCACGCCGAGCGAGTACACCACGCCTCCTAAGGCCAGAAGCGTCACGCCCCCTACCGACAGTTTGATTGCCAGTTGATACACCACAATCAGCGACAGCCAGCCCATTGTCAGATAGGTGACCAGTGACAGCACCTTAAACCGGTGCGCGATGGTCAGCTTAAACAGGATCCCCAGCAGTGCCAGGCTCCAGATAACAATCATCAGGCCACGCGACAGCGGTGAGTTGAGCCCCACCAGCAAAAACGGTGTGTAAGTGCCTGCAATCAGAAGATAGATAGCGCAGTGGTCAAATTTCTTGAGCCACATCTTGGCCCGCTGATGCGGGATCGCGTGATACAGCGTCGACGCCAGGAACAGCAGGATCATACTCCCGCCATACAGGCTGTAGCTGGTAATGGCCATCGCGCTGGCATTGGCGTCCACCGCCTGCACCAGCAATAACACTAAACCGACAATCCCAAACACCAGGCCAATGCCGTGGCTGATGCTGTTGGCTACTTCCTCAGCCAGCGAATATCCCTGTGCGATTAATGGTCTGCTCACCATACAAAACTCCGGGAAAACAAAAGATGATTATTCATCGCATAACTATGCTAACTGAGAATGATTCCAGTGAACACCTGTTAGCTAAAATAAAGTTAAACATAACATTTCTAAGTTACAATCAGACAGTTACACTTTAATTTCAGCGAACGTGCGTTTCGATTTCAATTATAAACATTTAAAATCAATTACATAAAACTGGTTCTGCCTGGGGTAGATCTCTGCGATCACGCTTTTCAATTCATCCAGGGTCATGTTCTCCTGTTCAGCATGTTTTTGCGTCAATGTGTCGAACGTAACGGTTGACGTTCCTGTTACTTCAATGGTGCAAAAATAACCATCATCCTCATAACGCCCCACCCGCAGGATATCGCCGGTTTTGAAATGGGATTCACTTTTATCCCGGATAGTGATGGTTTTACGTCCGGCCAGGATGTCGTCCTGAAAGCGCTGAAAAAAAGTGATGTCGTTTGGCTGCATGTTATTATTCCCTGAAGAAAAGTCTGATGAGTGAGTGTAGCCATTGTGAGCATGTTCTCCCATTCCGCCATTGCCAGTCTCAATAACCTGGAGATGATGGTCTACAACTATGTCATAAAAAATCGTGACAAAGTGATGTACATGACCATCCGCGAGCTGGCGGATGCAGCAGACGTCTCAACCACGACCATCCTGCGCTTTTGCCGCAAGCTTAACTGCGAAGGGTATTCTGAATTTCGGGTGCGCTTTAAGCTTTATCTTGAACAGAACGAGCCCCAGCAGGCGAACTTCGGTGCCAGCGAAATTATCAGCTTTTTTAAAAGCGTGAATAATGAAGAGTTCGATGCGTTATTAGATAAGACGGTTGATATTATTTTATCGTCAGAGCGAATTATATTTGTCGGTGCCGGAACATCGGGTTCGCTGGCAAAATATGGCGCACGCTTCTTTTCTAATATCGGGAAATTCAGTAACCATATTGATGACCCTTATTTCCCGGTCACCAATGATATGGCGAAAAATGCGCTGGCGATTGTGCTTTCCGTCTCGGGCGAGACCGAGGAGATCCTTCGCTTTGCCAGCCAGTTCAGCCTGCATCACTGCAAGGTGCTCTCGATAACCAGCCATGAGCACTCGCGTCTCGCAAAACTGGCGGACTTTAATCTCTCCTGGCATGTTCCTCAGACGCGTATTGCAGGCGTCTACGACATCACCACGCAAATTCCCGTCATTTATATTCTGGAGTCTCTCGGACGTAAACTGGCGAAGAAACTCACAGAATAAAACACCCTGTTTTTTTGATGTGACAAATCACATTTACTGTGAATTGTTATATCGTGACATTCAATTTCGCTTTGCTAGACTCGATGCCAATAAGCCATTTATTGAGAAGAGCAGCGATGAAAAAATTAACCTTACCAAAAGATTTTTTATGGGGCGGCGCGGTTGCCGCTCACCAGGTTGAAGGCGGCTGGAACAAAGGCGGAAAAGGGCCAAGCATTTGTGACGTATTGACCGGCGGTGCGCACGGCGTCCCGCGCGAAATCACCCAGGAAGTAGTGCCGGGTAAATACTACCCAAACCACGAGGCCATCGACTTCCACGGCCACTATAAAGAAGACATCAAGCTGTTTGCCGAGATGGGTTTCAAGTGCTTCCGCACCTCTATCGCCTGGACGCGCATCTTCCCGAAAGGTGACGAAACGCAGCCAAACGAAGAGGGGCTGAAGTTCTACGACGACATGTTCGACGAGCTGCTGAAATACAACATCGAACCGGTGATCACCCTCTCCCACTTCGAAATGCCGCTGCACCTGGTACAGGAGTACGGTAGCTGGACCAACCGTAAAGTGGTCGATTTCTTCGTGCGCTTCGCGGAAGTGGTTTTTGAGCGCTACAAAAACAAGGTCAAATACTGGATGACCTTCAACGAAATCAATAACCAGCGTAACTGGCGCGCGCCGCTGTTCGGTTACTGCTGCTCGGGCGTGGTCTATACCGAACATGACAATCCGGAAGAAACCATGTACCAGGTCCTGCACCACCAGTTTGTGGCCAGCGCCCTGGCTGTGAAAGCCGCGCGCCGCATCAACCCTGAGATGAAAGTCGGCTGCATGCTGGCGATGGTGGCGCTCTATCCGTTCTCATGCAAACCGGAAGACGTGATGTTCGCCCAGGAATCCATGCGCGAGCGCTATGTCTTTACCGACGTCCAGCTGCGTGGTTACTACCCGTCCTACGTGCTGAACGAGTGGGAGCGCCGCGGCTTCTCCATCAAAATGGAGGCAGGCGACGAGCAGATCCTGCGTGAAGGTACCTGCGACTACTTAGGTTTCAGCTACTACATGACCAACGCGGTGAAAGCGGAAGGAGGTACCGGCGATGCGATTTCCGGCTTCGAAGGCAGCGTGCCGAATCCGCACGTGAAAGCGTCCGACTGGGGCTGGCAGATCGATCCGGTAGGCCTGCGCTATTCCCTGTGCGAACTGTACGAACGTTATCAGAAACCGCTGTTTATCGTGGAAAACGGGTTCGGCGCCTACGATAAGGTGGAAGAAGACGGCAGCATCAACGACGACTATCGCATCGACTACCTGCGTGCCCACGTGGAAGAGATGATCAAAGCCGTGACGCACGACGGCGTGGATCTGATGGGCTATACGCCATGGGGCTGCATCGACTGCGTGTCGTTCACCACCGGCCAGTACAGCAAGCGCTACGGTTTTATCTACGTGAACAAGCACGACGACGGCACGGGCGACATGTCGCGTTCCCGCAAGAAGAGCTTCGAGTGGTATAAGGGCGTGATTGCCAGCAACGGCGAGAAACTTTAACGCCGGGCGGCGCTACGCTTGCACCGGCCTACGATTGATCCCCTCTCCCCTTTGGGAGAGGGTTAGGGTGAGGGGTTTACTTCCCGCCCGCCAACTCAATAAAACTGCCCGTTACGTACGACGCCTTCTCGCTCAGCAGCCAGACAATCGCCTGCGCCACCTCTTCCGGCTGGCCGCCGCGCTGCATCGGCAGCAACGATTTCACGCGATCCACTCGCCCCGGCTCTCCACCGGACGCATGAATATCGGTATAAATCAGCCCCGGACGTACGCAGTTGACGCGAATACCCTGCGCCGCCACCTCCAGCGATAGCCCGGTTGTTAGCGAATCGACCGCCCCCTTGGACGCGGCATAATCCACATATTCACCCGGCGCGCCCAGTCGCGACGCGGCGGAAGAGACGTTCACTATCGCCCCACCCTTGCCGCCATGCCTGAAGGACATGCGTTTTACCGCTTCCCGGCAGCAGAGAAAGTAGCCCGTGACGTTGGTCGCCAGGACGCGGTTAATGCGCTCAGCGGAGAGGTTCTCGATAGTGGATTGCTCAAACAGAATGCCCGCATTATTGACCAGCGCACGAAGCGGCTCACCTTCACGATCGAGGCTGTCAAACATCGCCAGCACCTGGGCTTCATCACTGATATCCGCGCGGACGGCAAAGGCTTTACCGCCCGCTTCAACGATCTGGTTGATCACGTCCGTCGCGGCTTTAATGTTGTGGTGATAGTTCACCGCCACAGTGTAGCCTTCGCGCGCCAGCTGCAGCGCGGTGGCTTTCCCAATGCCCCGGCTGGCGCCGGTGACCAGTGCTATTGCCATTTTCTTCTCCCAATAAAAAAGCCGGGTGGCGGCTTCGCCTTACCCGGCCTTTATGACTACACCAATAATATTACTGGTATTCGCTCATCGGCACGCAGGAGCAGAACAGGTTACGGTCACCGTAGACGTCATCAAGACGCTTCACGGTCGGCCAGTATTTGTTTGCCACGCCTGCCGGGAAGACGGCCAGCTCGCGGGAATAGCCGTGGTTCCACTCTGCCACCATTTCGTGCTGGGTGTGCGGGGCGTTAACCAGCGGGTTATCTTCCAGCGTCCATTCGCCGTCCTGCACGCGATCGATCTCCATGCGGATGGCCAGCATCGCGTCGATAAAGCGGTCCAGCTCGGCTTTGCTTTCAGATTCCGTTGGCTCCACCATCAGCGTACCCGCTACCGGGAACGACATGGTTGGCGCGTGGAAGCCGTAGTCGATCAGACGCTTGGCGATATCCAGCTCGCTAATGCCCGTCGCTTCTTTCAGAGGACGAATATCGAGGATGCACTCGTGCGCCACGCGACCGTCGCGGCCGGTATAGAGCACCGGGAAGGCAGACTTCAGGCGAGTCGCAATATAGTTGGCGTTCAGGATCGCCACCTGGCTCGCCTGCTTCAGCCCTTCCGCGCCCATCATGCGGATGTACATCCAGCTGATTGGCAGGATAGAGGCGCTACCGAACGGTGCCGCAGAGACCGCGCCCTGACGGGTCAGCATCCCTTCAATCTGCACTACGCTGTGGCCCGGTACAAACGGTGCAAGGTGCGCTTTCACGCCGATTGGGCCCATGCCCGGGCCGCCACCGCCGTGAGGGATGCAGAAGGTTTTGTGCAGGTTCAGGTGCGACACGTCCGCGCCGATAAAGCCCGGAGAGGTAATGCCCACCTGAGCGTTCATGTTCGCGCCGTCGAGGTAAACCTGACCGCCGTACTGGTGCACCACTTCGCACACTTCACGGATGGTCTCTTCGTACACGCCGTGGGTAGACGGGTAGGTCACCATGATGCAGGAGAGCTTGTCGCCCGCCTGCTCGGCTTTCGCGCGCAGGTCGGCCAGATCGATGTTGCCGTTCTTATCGCACGCCACCACCGCCACTTCCATGCCCGCCATCTGGGCAGAAGCCGGGTTGGTACCGTGGGCGGAGCTTGGGATCAGGCAGATATCGCGGTGACCTTCGTTGCGGCTTTCGTGATAGTGACGGATCGCCAGCAGACCCGCGTATTCGCCCTGCGCGCCGGAGTTCGGCTGCATGCAGAGCGCGTCATAACCGGTCAATTTCACCAGCCAGTCGGAAAGCTGGTTGATCATCATATGATAACCTTCCGCCTGCTCTGGCGGGCAGAACGGGTGCAGCTCGGAGAATTCAGGCCAGGTGATCGGGATCATCTCCGCCGCGGCGTTCAGCTTCATGGTGCAGGAGCCCAGCGGGATCATCGCCTGGTTCAGCGCCAGATCCTTGCGCTCCAGAGAGTGCATATAGCGCATCATCTCGGTTTCGCTGTGGTAGCGGTTAAACACCGGATGCGTCAGGATCGCATCGTTACGCAGCATGCTTTCCTGAATGGAGCGGCTGTCGAGCGCGACCTCTTTGTCGAGCGCATCAATGTCCAGACCGTGCGCGTCACCCAGCAACACGCTGAACAGGTTCAGGATATCGTCGCGGGTGGTGCTTTCATCCAGCGTAATGCCGACGGCGTTGTGGATGTCGCTGCGCAGGTTGATCTCTGCTGCATTCGCGCGCGCCAGCACGGCCGCTTTGTCCGCCACTTCCACACACAGGGTGTCGAAGTAGTGAGCGTGGCGCAGCTTAAGGCCTTTCTGCTGCAGACCGCAGGCCAGAATATCGGCCAGACGGTGAATGCGGCTGGCAATGCGTTTCAGACCAGCCGGGCCGTGGAACACGGCGTACAGGCTGGCGATGTTTGCCAACAGTACCTGGGAGGTACAGATGTTGGAGTTCGCTTTCTCGCGGCGGATGTGCTGCTCGCGGGTCTGCATCGCCATGCGCAGCGCGGTGTTACCGGCAGCGTCTTTTGAGACGCCGATGATGCGGCCTGGCATAGAGCGTTTGAATTCATCTTTCGCGCCGAAGAACGCCGCGTGCGGGCCGCCGTAGCCCATCGGCACGCCGAAGCGTTGCGCTGAACCGAATACGATATCTGCGCCCTGTTTACCCGGCGCCGTCAGCAGCACCAGCGCCATAAAATCGGCGGCAACGCTGACAACCACTTTGCGGGTTTTCAGCTCGGCAATCAGCGCGCCGTAGTCGTGAACTTCGCCGGTGGTGCCCACCTGCTGCAGCAGCACGCCGAAGACGTCCTGGTGATCCAGCACTTTGTCGGCGTCGTCTACGATCACGTCAAAGCCGAAGGTTTCCGCGCGGGTACGCACCACGTCCAGCGTCTGGGGATGCACGTCCGCCGCCACGAAGAAGCGGTTGGCATTTTTCAGCTTGCTCACGCGTTTTGCCATCGCCATTGCTTCGGCGGCGGCGGTCGCTTCATCCAGCAGCGAGGCGGAGGCGATATCCATACCGGTCAGATCCAGCGTCACCTGCTGGAAGTTCAGCAGCGCTTCCAGACGGCCCTGAGAGACTTCCGGCTGGTACGGGGTGTAAGCGGTGTACCAGCCCGGGTTTTCCAGCATGTTGCGCAGGATAACCGGCGGTAACTGCACGTTGGTGTAGCCCATGCCAATGTAAGACTTATAGCGCTTGTTCAGGCCTGCGATAGCCTTCAGCTCCGCCAGCGCGGCGAATTCCGTGGTGGCTTCCTCCACCTGAGGCGGCGTGGCAAGCTGGATGTCTTTTGGCACAATCTGGCCGATCAGTGCGTTTAATGAATCCGCGCCAACTGTCTTCAGCATCTCCTGCTGTTGCTGAGCATCCGGCCCAATGTGACGTTCAATGAAGGCGCCACGGTTTTCAAGCTGGCTTAAAGTCTGTGTCATGAGCGATGGTTCCTGAAACGTGCAGTGAATTTAAGTTCCCTCTCCCTCTGGGAGAGGGTTAGGGTGAGGGGAAGATGGGCACCCTCGCCCCTGCCCTCTCCCGAAAGGAGAGGGGGATAAACGATTACTCGTCTTCTAACAGTGCTTCGTACGCGGTCGCATCCAGCAGCGCGGCAACCTGAGATTCGTCGCTGGCTTTGATCTTGAAGATCCAGCCGCCTTCATAAGGCTCGCTGTTCACCAGCTCTGGCGAATCGCTCAGCGCGTCGTTGACGGCAACGATTTCGCCGCTCACAGGAGCATAGATGTCAGATGCCGCTTTTACGGACTCCGCCACGGCGCAGTCGTCGCCCGCGCTAACGGTCGTGCCCACGTCAGGCAGGTCAACAAACACCATGTCGCCCAGCAGCTCTTGCGCGTGCTCGGTGATCCCTACGGTGTAAGTGCCGTCCGCCTCTTTGCGCAGCCACTCGTGTTCTTTGCTGTATTTCAGTTCTGCTGGCACATTGCTCATTGAAGTTCTCCTGATAAAAATGATTAGGCGACCGGCTTACCGGCGCGAACAAAAATCGGTTTGGTCACGTTGACCGGCATTTCGCGGTTGCGGATTTGTACCACCGCCGTTTCGCCAATGCCCGCCGGCACGCGTGCCAGTGCAATACTGTAGCCCAGCGTCGGGGAGAAGGTACCGCTGGTGATCACGCCTTCGCGAGGATTGCCGTCGGCATCGGTAAAGCGCACCGGCAGTTCACCGCGCAGCACGCCCTTCTCGGTCATCACCAGACCCACCAGCTGTTCAGTACCCTTCTCGCGCTGCATCTCCAGCGCTTCGCGGCCAATAAAGTCACGGTCAGCCGGTTCCCATGCGATGGTCCAGCCCATGTTGGCGGCCAGCGGAGAGACGCCTTCATCCATCTCCTGACCGTAGAGGTTCATCCCCGCTTCCAGACGCAGAGTATCGCGCGCGCCCAGACCCGCAGGCTTCACGCCCGCTTCCACCAGCGCGCGCCAGAAATCAGCGGCCTTCTCGTTCGGCATCGCAATTTCGTAGCCCGCTTCACCGGTGTAGCCGGTGGTGGCGATAAACAGATCGCCCGCCTGCACGCCGAAGAACGGCTTCATGCCTTCGGTTGCTTTGCGCTGCTCGTCGTTAAACAGAGATGCGGCTTTCGCCTGCGCGTTCGGCCCCTGTACGGCGATCAGCGACAGATCGTCACGGACGGTGATGTCGATGGCATAAGGTTCGGCGTGTTGGGTGATCCAGGAGAGGTCTTTTTCGCGGGTGGCGGAGTTGACAACGAGGCGGAAGAAATCTTCAGTGAAGTAATAGACGATAAGGTCATCAATCACGCCGCCCGAGGCGTTCAGCATGCCGGTATAGAGCGCTTTACCCGGCGTTTTCAGTTTGGCGACGTCGTTTGCCAGCAGATAACGCAAAAACTCCCGGGTGCGGCTACCGCGCAGATCGACAATCGTCATGTGGGACACGTCGAACATACCGGCATCGGTGCGCACCGAGTGGTGCTCATCAATCTGCGAGCCGTAGTGCAGCGGCATCATCCAGCCGTGGAAGTCCACCATGCGGGCGCCGCATAACACGTGTTGTTCGTACAAAGGAGTCTGTTGAGCCATCTTGTCCTCGTTGAAAAATTCACCGTGAAACCCGGTATCGGCCCCGTTATCCGGCGCCGACGCAAACGTTCTCTTTTACCCGAACTTACCACCGAAACCGGCGGTTAACCATAAGGTAAAACGGGTCATCACATTAGCTTATGACCAAAAAACGCTAAAAAGCCTACAGAGTTATTCACTGGAAAAATGCGATTAACCCCGCACAAAATTAACAATGATCTAACAGGATTTAGCACATGGTGATATTTCGTGCGGAAAAACGGGCCGAATTTCCGTAACATAAAATCCCGTAGATTAGATTTTCTAATGCGAAAAATGACGTGAAATTAGAATATTTCAAACGAGGGAATTTCCCCGGCGCAGAGGCCGGGAAAATAAAGTGTGACAGGGGTCTAAATTAACGTAGCCAGTCCGGCAGGTCGTTAAGACCCATCGCCTGACGGAGGAGTTGAGGTTTAACACCCGGAAGGGTGTCAGCAAGCTTGAGGCCAATGTCGCGCAGCAGTTTTTTTGCCGGATTCGCGCCGGCAAACAGCTCGCGGAAGCCCTGCATGCCCGCCAGCATCATCGCCGCACTGTGCTTGCGGCTGCGCTCGTAGCGACGCAGGTAGAGATGCTGGCCGATATCTTTGCCTTCGCGATGCAGGCGACGCAGTTCCTCAACCAGCTCCGCCGCGTCCATAAAGCCAAGGTTGACGCCCTGCCCTGCCAGCGGATGAATGGTATGCGCCGCATCCCCCACCAGCGCCAGACGGTGCGCCGCAAACTGACGCGCGTAGCGGCCGGTTAACGGGAACACCTGCCGCTCGCTTTCAAGGGTGCACAAGCCAAGGCGGTTATCAAACGCCATGCACAGCGCCTGGTTAAAGGCATCCGGCGTCGCCTCCTCCATCAGCTGGGCTTTTTCAGGCACCAGGGACCAGACAATCGAGCACAGGTGCGGATCGGCAAGCGGCAGGAACGCCAGAATGCCGTCGTTGTGGAAAATCTGCCGCGCCACGCCGCCGTGCGGCTCCTCGGTACGGATCGTCGCAACCAGAGCGTGATGACGATAGTCCCAGAAGGTCAGCGGAATATCGGCTTTATTTCGCAGCCAGGAGTTCGCACCGTCAGCACCGACCACCAGACGCGCGGTCAGCATGTCGCCGCTCTGTAAGGTGATAAACGCCTCGTTTTCACCCCACGCCACCTGCTGGATCTGCGCAGGCGCAATCAGCGTCACGTCGCTGCACTGCTGCGCTTTCTGCCACAGCGCGTGGTGGATCACCGCGTTTTCGACGATATGACCCAGATGGCTGTAACCCATGCTTTCATCATCAAAAGCAATATGACCAAAGCTGTCTTTATCCCACACTTCCATGCCGTGATAGCAGCTGGCGCGCTGCGCCACAATATCTGCCCAGACGCCAAGGTGCGTCAGCAATTTCTCGCTGGCGGCATTGATCGCCGAGACGCGGAGTTCCGGCGGAGCATCTGGCGCAACGGGCTGAGGCTGCTTTTGCTCCAGCACCGCCACGCGCAGGCCGCTGCCCTGTAAACCACAGGCCAGAGCCAGTCCGACCATACCGCCGCCAACGATGGCGACATCAACATTTTGCACGGTGATAACTCCTTAACGCGCGACCCAACCAAGAGTCCGCTGCGCCAGCACGTCACGTGCCGGAATGAATAATTCCATCGCCATTAGCCCGAGGTTGCGACCCGCAACCAGCGGCGCCCAGCGATTGGCAAAGAGATGGACTAAGCCGTCGGTGACGCCAATCGTCGCCTCTTTATCCACCTGGCGGCGCTTCTGGTAATGGCTGAGCACCGGGTATGCGCCACAGTCTTTTTGTTCGCCCCACGCCTGCGAAAGGGTTTCCGCCAGGCTCATAACATCCCGCAGGCCAAGGTTGAACCCCTGCCCCGCGATGGGGTGCAGCGTCTGAGCGGCATTACCGACAAGCGCCAGACGATGGGAGATGGACTGAGAGGCAGTAGTCAGCGAAAGCGGGTAAACCGCCCGCTGTCCAGCATGGGTAATACGCCCCAGCCGCCAGCCAAAGGCTTTCTGCAGCTCGGTACAAAAACGTTCGTCTGACCAGGCTTTAACCTCTTCGGCCTTATCCTGCGGGTGACACCAGACCAGGGAACAGCGCCCGTCCGACATCGGCAACATCGCCAGCGGGCCATGCTGCGTAAAGCGTTCAAACGCCCTGCCGTGGTGTTCAGCTGCGGTCGCGACGTTCGCAATGACCGCAACCTGCCCGTAAGGCTGCTGACGCCACTCCACGCCGCACTGGGCGCCGAGCGATGAGCGCGAGCCGTCCGCGGCGACCAGAAGCTGGCCTTCAAGCACGGTGCCGTTTTCAAGCGTCACGCTGACCGACGCCTCACTGCGGCTCACGCTGGCCACGCGCGCCGGACAATGCAGCGTGACGCCCGGCGCATCCTGGAGCAGACGAAACAGACGCAATCCGACGTCGTGCAGCTCGACAACCTGACCCAGCGCGTCAATGCGGTAATCCTGCGCGTCCAGCGTGACAAAGCCAGCATGGCCGCGATCGCTTACGTGAACGGTTTTAATTGCCGTCGCGCAATCAGCGATGGCCTGCCAGATGCCAATGCGGGACAGCTGCTGGCAGGTGCCCTGCGCCAGGGCAATCGCGCGCGAATCAAAACCGGGATGATTCTTCGCCTGCGGTGCGATAGCTTCAACCAGGTGCACCGGAAGCTGCCCCTTCGTCAAATGCGAAATGGCCAGCGCCAGCGTGGCCCCGGTCATGCCGCCGCCAACGATAATCACGCTCATGCGCGTGCCGCTGCCATCAGCGCCTCGATATCGTCAGCGTTTTTCACGACGCTCGCGGTCAGGTTTTCGTTACCGGTTTCGGTAATGACGATGTCATCTTCGATACGAATGCCAATCCCGCGGTACTCTTCAGGCACGTCGGCATCCGGCGCGATATACAGGCCTGGCTCCACGGTTAACACCATGCCCGGCTCCAGCACGCGCGAACGGTCGGTGCCGTACGCGCCAACGTCATGCACATCCAGCCCTAGCCAGTGGCTCAGGCCGTGCATGAAATATGGTCGATGCGCATTTTCAGCGATCAGGGTGTCGACCTCCCCTTTCAGGATCCCGAGCCTGACCAGACCGGTAATCATGATGCGCACCACTTCGCCGGTCACTTCCTGCATGGAGGTACCGGGACGATACAGCCTGAGCGCCGTCTCAAGCGACTCGAGAACGATGTCGTAAATGGCGCGCTGTGCCGGTGAGAATTTACCATTCACCGGAAAAGTACGGGTGATGTCTCCCGCGTAGCCCTGATATTCGCAACCGGCGTCAATCAGGACCAGATCGCCGTCGCGCAGCGCGCTTTCGTTTTCGGTGTAGTGCAGAATGCAGCCGTTTTCTCCGCCGCCAACAATGGTGTTGTAGGAGGGATAACGCGCGCCGTGGCGGTTAAATTCATGATGAATTTCGCCTTCCAGCTGGTATTCGAACATCCCGGGACGGCACTTTTCCATGGCGCGGGTGTGCGCCAGGGCGCTGATTTCGCCCGCACGGCGCATCAAATTCAGCTCTTCTTCAGACTTGAACAGGCGCATTTCATGCACCACCGGACGCCAGTCCGTCAGCGTGGCCGGCGCGGACAGGTTCTGCCGCGAGCCTTTGCGCAGCTTATCCAGCGCGGTGAAAACAATCTCATCGGCGTAGGCATATTCACCCTGCGCGTGATAGAGCACGTCGAGGCCGTTAAGCAGCTGATAGAGCTGCTGGTTGATTTCGCTAAACGCCAGCGCGCGGTCAACGCCCAGCCTCGCCGGTGCGGCCTCCTGGCCCAGGCGGCGGCCAAACCAGATTTCGGCCGTCAGATCGCGCACGCGGTTGAAAATTACGCTGTGATTGTGGGTGTCATTGCTCTTAATCAGCACCAGCACCGCTTCCGGCTCGTTAAAGCCGGTGAAGTACCAGAAATCGCTGCTCTGGCGATAGGGATATTCGCTGTCGGCGCTGCGCGTGACTTCGGGCGCAGCAAAAATCAGCGCGGCGCTGCCCGGCTGCATTGTTGCCAGCAGCGCCTGACGGCGGCGCGAATACTCTTGACTCGAGATAACCATGACACCCTCCTGTGCGTTATTTTTCTTAATGTAAGGTTGGCTTGCGGACTTCCGGCGCGGTCGGCTGTGAGCGCGTGAAGTTGTCGTGGCACAGCAGTGCCGCCACGCGCACGTACTCAATAATCTCTTCAAGAGACATTTCCAGCTCTTCCTGGTCTTCGTCTTCATCGTAGCCGAGCTGGGCGATGTTACGCAGGTCGTCGATCGCCTCACCCGCTTCGCCGGTCACTTTATCCAGTTTAGGCTGCGTCACGCCGAGCCCCAGCAGATAGTGGTTTACCCAGCCAGCCAGCGCATCGGCGCGATCGAACACGCTGACGTCGTCGCCTTCAGGCAGATAAAGCTGAAAAAGGAAGCCATCGTCTTCCAGCGAATCGCTGGTTGCGGCGTGCATTTTACGCAGCGCTTCCGCCAGCTCGTGACCAAACGCCAGCCCTTCATTCGTGAGGTCGTGGATCAGCGGCTGCCATGAGCTGTCGCTGTTTCCGCCGCACAGCATGCCACTGATCAGACCGTGCATTTCGGCAGGGGTTAAACCGACTCCCTGCTGGTTCAGTAACTGGTTTAAATCCTTGTAACCAGGCATTTCGTTCTGTATAGACATGAGCATTCGTCATCAAAGGGGGGAAGTTTCATGATATGCTACCACTTTGGACCCTGGTGATACCAGAAAAGGGCTTGTATCTTCACATCAGGGTAGCTATAGTGTCGCCCCTTCGCAGCCCCCGGGGCAGTAAGCGAAGGCAGCGCAGTCAATCAGCAGGAAGGTGGCATGTCTGCACAACCCGTCGATCTCCAGATTTTTGGCCGTTCACTGCGAGTGAATTGTCCGCCTGAACAAAGGGATGCTTTGAATCAGGCAGCGGACGATTTGAATCAGCGGTTGCAAGATCTAAAAGAACGCACTAGAGTCACAAATACTGAGCAGCTGGTTTTCATCGCCGCGTTGAACATCAGCTATGAACTGACTCAGGAAAAAGCGAAGACCCGCGACTACGCGGCAAGCATGGAGCAGCGCATTAAAATGCTCCAGCAGACCATAGAACAGGCATTGCTTGATCAAGGTCGCAATCCCGAAAGACCGGGACCAAAGTTTGAATAACACTTCTCAGTTGACTATGGTAGAGTAACTGTGAAGACAAAATTTCTCTGAGATGTTCGCAAGCGGGCCAGTCCCCTGAGCCGATATTTCATACCACAAGAATGTGGCGCTCCATGGTTGGTGAGCATGCTCGGTCCGTCCGAGAAGCCTTAAAACTATGACGACACATTCACCTTGAACCAAGGGTTCAAGGGTTACAGCCTGCGGCGGCATCTCGGAGATTCCCTCTCTTTTCTTCTACCGACTACCATGACCCAATTCCCTGAAGTTTCTGCTTCACGCCAGGACATCCGTCAGTTAATTCGTCAGCGCCGCCGTGCGTTAACCGCCGATCAGCAAGCGCATTTTGCCCAGCAGGCCGCCGCCCGCATGATGGCGTATCCCCCTGTCGTGATGGCGCACACCGTTGCGCTATTTCTGTCATTTGATGGAGAGCTGGATACCCAACCGCTGATAGAACAGCTCTGGCGCGCCGGGAAGAAGGTCTATCTGCCGGTGCTGCACCCGTTCAGCGAAGGTAATTTGCTGTTTCTGCACTACCATCCGCACAGCGAACTGGTGGTAAATCGCCTGAAAATCACCGAACCGAAACTCGACGTGCGCGACGTGCTCCCGCTGTCACAGCTGGATGTATTGATTACACCGCTGGTGGCGTTTGATGAACAGGGCCAGCGTTTAGGGATGGGCGGCGGTTTTTACGACCGGACGCTGCAAAACTGGCAGCAGTACGGGTTGCAGCCGGTGGGTTATGCGCATGATTGTCAGGGCGTAGAGGCGTTGCCGGTGGAGAAGTGGGATGTGCCGTTGCCGGCGGTAGTGACGCCATCGAAGTTATGGGAGTGGTGAAACAGGCGTGCGGCCTGATGCCCTCCCCCCAGCCCTCTCCCACAGGGAGAGGGTGAAAACATAAAAAACGGTAACTATCGTTACCGTTTTGCATTTATCTCGCACCATCAGTACAGCAGACGCGCGCGAATCGTCCCCTGAATCGCCTTCATGCTCTGCAGCGCTTTCTCAGCAACATCGTCATCCGCTTCGATATCAATGACCACGTAGCCCATCTGCGAGTTCGTTTGCAGATACTGTGCGGCAATGTTGACGCCCTGCTCGGCAAAGATCTGGTTGATCGCGGTCAGCACGCCAGGACGGTTTTCGTGGATGTGCAGCAGACGACGACCACCGTGCAGCGGCAGAGACACTTCCGGGAAGTTCACGGCAGAGAGCGTAGAACCGTTGTCGGAATATTTGCTCAGCTTACCCGCTACTTCCAGGCCGATATTCTCCTGCGCTTCCTGGGTAGAGCCGCCGATGTGCGGCGTCAGGATCACGTTGTCGAATTCGCACAGCGGAGAGGTAAACGGATCGCTGTTGGTCGCTGGCTCCGTTGGGAAGACGTCGATGGCCGCGCCCGCCAGGTGCTTACGCTTCAGCGCATCCGCCAGGGCCGGGATATCGACAACCGTGCCGCGCGCGGCGTTGATCAGCAGTGAGCCCGGCTTCATCAGCGCCAGCTCTTCCGCGCCCATCATGTTTTTAGTAGACGCATTTTCCGGCACGTGCAGGCTCACCACGTCGCTCATGTTCAGCAGGTCAGAAAGGTGTTGAACCTGGGTCGCATTGCCCAGCGGCAGCTTGCTTTCGATATCGTAGAAGAACACGTGCATACCCAGGGATTCCGCCAGAATACCGAGCTGCGTACCGATGTGGCCGTAACCGATAATCCCCAGTTTTTTACCACGCGCTTCATATGAGCCGGACGCCAGTTTGTTCCACACGCCGCGGTGCGCCTTGGCGTTCGCTTCAGGAATGCCGCGCAGCAGCAGCAGCAGTTCGCCAATCACCAGCTCCGCCACGGAACGGGTGTTGGAGAACGGGGCGTTGAAGACGGGAATACCGCGTTTGGCGGCAGCATTCAGGTCAACCTGGTTGGTACCGATACAGAAGCAGCCGATAGCCACCAGCTTTTCCGCCGCGGCAATAACCTCTTCAGTCAGGTGAGTACGGGATCGCAGGCCAATGAAGTGGGCATCACGGATGGACGCTTTCAGCTCTTCGGTATCGAGCGCGCCTTTGTGAAATTCGATGTTGGTGTAACCTGCCGCACGAAGGCTATCGATTGCTTTTTGATGCACGCCCTCGACCAGCAGGAATTTAATCTTGTCTTTCTCCAGTGATACCTTTGCCATTTACCCGACCCTGTTTTTGTCTGAACTGATGTTGTGCTGGATATGAATCCGCTGTAGCCAACATATCAAAAAAAACTATTGCAGCAATATGAACGTTTGCGTCGGCACTCTGAAGAAAAGTCATACAGAGCAAAATGTCAGAGGAAAATGCTATGGAAATTTACAAACGCGGCAGGATCGGCAAATGAGGCGTAAAAACGTGACACAAGTCACCGAATTTAGCTTTTCAAAAATTTTTTAGCGGGGGGAGGACTCCCCCCGTCAGATCATTTTACGATGGTTTTCACGCCGTCAGCGGTGCCGATCAGCGCCACATCCGCGCCACGGTTGGCGAATAGCCCTACGGTCACTACGCCTGGGATAGCGTTGATGGCATTTTCCAGCGCAATCGCGTCAAGAATTTCCAGACCGTGAACGTCGAGGATCACGTTACCGTTATCGGTGACTACGCCCTGACGGTATTCCGGACGACCGCCCAGCTTCACCAGCTGACGGGCAACCGCGCTACGCGCCATTGGGATCACTTCGACCGGCAGCGGGAAATTACCCAGAATGTCGACCTGCTTGGAGGCGTCCGCGATGCAGATAAACTTGTCCGCAACGGAGGCGATGATCTTCTCGCGCGTCAGCGCCGCGCCGCCGCCTTTGATCATCTGCATGTGGCCGTTGATTTCATCCGCACCATCAACGTAAATCCCCAGACGATCCACTTCATTGAGATCGAAAACGGTGATGCCGAGGCTTTTCAGCTTTTCCGTGGAAGCATCAGAGCTGGAAACCGCGCCCTCGATTTGCCCCTTCATCGTGCCCAGTGCATCGATAAAGTGTGCCGCGGTTGATCCCGTACCGACACCGACAATGGTACCCGGCTGCACGTACTGGAGAGCGGCCCATCCTACTGCTTTTTTCAGTTCATCCTGCGTCATGATCGTTTTGCCTGTGGTGTGAAAACTCAGGGCGCATTATAGAACACGTCGAATGGAATTCGTCTGCCACGAAGGGAAAATTGTGTCATAGTGCAGAATAAGCAAAATTAAGGAGCCAGCCAGAGCAATGAAACGTCCGGACTACAGAACACTACAGGCACTTGATGCAGTTATTCGTGAACGCGGTTTTGAGCGCGCGGCGCAAAAGCTTTGCATCACCCAGTCCGCCGTATCACAGCGTATCAAACAGCTTGAAAACATGTTCGGCCAACCGCTGCTGGTGCGTACCGTGCCGCCACGTCCAACCGAGCAAGGGCAAAAGCTTCTCGCCCTGCTGCGCCAGGTTGAACTGCTGGAAGACGAGTGGCTGGGTGACGAACAAACGGGCTCTACGCCGCTGCTGCTCTCTCTGGCAGTTAACGCCGACAGCCTGGCAACCTGGCTGCTGCCGGCCCTTGCGCCGGTATTAGCGGATTCCCCTATCCGTCTGAATTTACAGGTTGAAGATGAAACCCGTACCCAGGAGCGCCTGCGTCGCGGTGAAGTGGTTGGGGCAGTCAGTATTCAGCCTCAGGCGCTGCCAAGCTGTCTTGTCGATCAGCTGGGCGCGCTGGACTACCTGTTTGTGGGTTCAAAAGCCTTTGCCGAGCGCTACTTCCCGAACGGCGTCACCCGCGCCGCGCTGCTGAAAGCCCCTGCCGTGGCGTTCGACCATCTGGACGATATGCATCAGGCGTTCCTGCAGCAAAACTTCGATCTGCCGCCGGGCAGCGTGCCGTGCCATATCGTCAACTCGTCTGAAGCCTTTGTGCAGCTTGCGCGTCAGGGCACCACCTGCTGCATGATCCCGCATCTGCAGATTGAGAAAGAGTTGAAAAGCGGTGAGCTGATTGACCTCACGCCGGGGCTATATCAGCGCCGGATGCTCTACTGGCACCGGTTTGCGCCAGAAAGCCGCATGATGCGCAACGTCACCGACGCGCTGCTGGCCTACGGGCACAAGGTGTTGAGACAGGATTAATCGATTGAATTCCCTCTCCCTGCGGGAGAGGGTTAGGGTGAGGGCAAATTACTGCGCCTTAGCCGCCTCAGTTTGCTGAGTTTGGGTTGGCTCCAGCTGGAAGACCACATCCACCTGATCGTCGAACTGAATGGTTGGCTGTTCGTAAGTTTCCTGAGCAGATACCGGGGCTGCATCAGCCTTCATCATCCGCACCATCGGGCTTGGCTGGTAGTTAGAGACGTGGTAACGCACGCTGTAAACCGGGCCGAGCTTGCTCTTAAAGCCAGAAGCCAGCTGTTCCGCCTGGTGAATGGCATCATCAATCGCCGCTTTACGCGCTTCGTCTTTGTATTTCTCCGGTTGCGCAACGCCCAGCGACACGGAACGAATTTCGTTCAGACCCGCCTTCAGCGCGCCATCCAGCAGCGAGTTAAGCTTATCCAGCTGACGCACGGTCACTTCGACGGTACGCACGGCACGGTAGCCTTTCAGGATGCTTTTACCATTCTGGTAGTCGTAATCGGGTTGAGTACGCAGGTTCGCGGAGTTGATATCTTTTTTACCGACACCGTTCTGCTCGAGGAAAGAGAGGTATTGCGCAACACGATCGTCAGCCTGCTTCTTGGCAGATGCCGCATCTTTCGCAGATACATTGACTTCAATTGCCAGCGTTGCGACATCGGGTACCGCGTCCACGCTTGCGGTGCCTGAAGTGACGATGTGCGGGCCATCCGGCAGTTCACTTGCCTGCACCGACACCGCACCAAAACTTACTAATGCCGCCAGGGCCATCACCTTAAACTTCACTGTTATTCCTCCATGTTGCGAAGAGTGCCCATTAACAGGGCGCATGCCAGCAAGCTTAGCGGGTCTTGTTCAGTTGTCCATAAGACAAGGATTAGTTGAACAATTCCTGTACGTGGTGAATCCCCTCTTTTGCCAGCTGAAAAGCAATAAACCACATCACCAGCCCCACCAGCGTATTAATGATGCGCTGGGCTTTGGCCGTACGCAGACGAGGAGCCAGCCATGCAGCCAGAATGGCGAGACCAAAGAACCAGAGGAAAGAGGCGCTAACCGTACCCAGCGCAAACCAGCGTTTCGGCTCAACGTCCAGCTGCCCGCCCAGGCTGCCCAGCACCACGAAGGTGTCCAGATAAACATGCGGATTAAGCCAGGTGACCGCCAGCATGGTGACGATAATCTTCCAGCGGCCCTGCTTCATGACTTCCGCACTCGCCAGTTCGAGGTTGCTGCTCATCGCGGTTTTCAGTGCACCAAAACCGTACCAGAGCAGAAACGCCACGCCGCCCCAGGTGACCAGCGCCAGCAGCCAGGGAGACTGCATGAGCAATGCGCTGCCGCCAAAAATCCCGGCACAGATCAGCAGTAAATCGCTTACCGCGCACAGCAGGGCAATCATCAGATGATACTGGCGGCGAATGCCCTGGTTCATCACAAACGCATTTTGCGGGCCAAGGGGAAGGATCATGGCCGCACCTAAGGCAAGCCCTTGAAAGTAATAAGATAACATGACGAAATTCTCACAGTATTGTCCAGGAAGGAGACTATACTGCGCGAATCACATTAGAGGAAATTGATAATATTAATTGGGGATTAGCAGCACTTATAAAAATAAAGCCCGGTGGCGCTAACGCTTACCGGGCCTGCAAGAAGTTATTCGGCTTCTTTGACTTTTTTGACGTTTACGTCCATCTGCGGGTACGGGAAGCTGATGCCGTTGGCGTCGAAGTCGCGCTTAATGCGTTCCAGAACGTCCCAGTACACGTTTTGCAGATCGCTGCTTTTGCTCCAGATACGCACCACGAAGTTAATGGAGGAAGCGCCCAGCTCGTTCAGGCGAACCGTCTGCTCTTTATCTTTCAGAATGCGATCGTCTGAGGCGATGATGTTGCTAATCAGCGACTTCACCTGATCGATGTCGGAGTCGTACGCCACGCTGATAATCAGCTCGTTACGACGCACCGGTTCACGGGAGAAGTTAATGATGTTGCCCGCGATGATTTTCCCGTTCGGCACGACCACGATGCGACCATCGACGGTACGCATGGTCGTTGAGAAAATCTGCACCTGCAGCACGGTTCCGGCAATGCCGCCAAGGTCAACGTATTCGCCGGAGCGAAACGGACGGAAGGTGACCAGCAGAACGCCAGCCGCCAGGTTTGACAGCGAGCCCTGCAGCGCCAGACCAATGGCCAGACCGGCGGCACCGAGAACGGCAATGACGGAAGCGGTCTGCACGCCCACACGGCCCAGCGCCGCAATCAGCGTAAAGGCGATAATGCCGTAGCGCACCAGCGCGGAGAGGAAGTCAGCCACCGTGGCGTCAATATTACGTGCCAGCATTACGCGGTTAACCGTGTTCGATACAATGCGCGCCACGATCATCCCGACGATGATGATGGCAATCGCCGCGACGATGTTCACGGCATAGCTCAGCAGCAGCGCCTGGTTGCGCACCAGCCAGTTACCGGCGTTATTGATGCTGTCTACAACATCGAGTTGTTCCATTTATTCTTCCTTTTGTTAAACCAAAACACAAAATCCATCCCCCATGGAGACAGGCAGGTCCGTAAAGGGTAAACAAAAAGCGCCGGGTTTGCCAAACAGATCACAAAAACCGGCCTGGCAGAGTATTGAAAAAGCATAAAAAAAGGCCCGCATTTGCGGGCCTTCTGATGCTGTTAGCAGCTCAAATTACAGAACGTCTACCGCGTTCAGTTCTTTGAATGCCTGCTCCAGACGAGTAATCATTGAAGTCTGGGCAGCGCGCAGCCATACGCGTGGATCGTAGTATTTCTTGTTCGGCTGGTCTTCGCCTTTCGGGTTGCCCAGCTGACCCTGCAGGTAAGCTTCGTTGGTTTTGTAGTACTGCAGGATACCGTCCCATGTTGCCCACTGGGTGTCGGTATCGATGTTCATTTTCACTACGCCGTAGCTTACGGAGTCTTTGATTTCCTGAGCAGAAGAACCGGAACCGCCGTGGAAGACGAAGTTCAGGCTGTTGTGCGGCAGGTTGTGTTTCTTGGAAACATATTCCTGAGAATCACGCAGGATGGTCGGGGTCAGAACCACGTTACCTGGTTTGTAAACGCCGTGTACGTTACCGAAGGACGCTGCGATGGTGAAGCGTGGGCTGATTTTGCTCAGCTCGGTGTAAGCGTAATCAACGTCTTCAGGCTGGGTGTACAGTGCAGAAGCGTCCATGTGGCTGTTGTCCACGCCGTCTTCTTCACCACCGGTGCAACCCAGTTCGATTTCCAGAGTCATGCCCATTTTGGCCATGCGCGCCAGGTATTTGGAGCAGATTTCGATGTTTTCGTGCAGTGACTCTTCAGACAGGTCGATCATGTGAGAAGAGAACAGTGGCTTACCGGTAGCCGCGAAGTGTTTTTCACCCGCGTCCAGCAGACCGTCGATCCACGGCAGCAGTTTCTTCGCGCAGTGGTCAGTGTGCAGGATAACTGGAACACCGTAGTGCTCAGCCATCTGGTGTACGTGGTGCGCACCAGAGATAGCGCCCAGGATTGCAGCACCCTGAGGAATGTCAGTTTTCACGCCTTTACCTGCGATGAACGCAGCGCCGCCGTTAGAGAACTGAACGATAACTGGCGCTTTAACTTTAGCAGCAGTTTCCAGTACGGCGTTGATGGAGTCGGTACCCACGCAGTTAACTGCTGGCAGAGCGAAGTTGTTTTCTTTAGCTACCTGGAACACTTTCTGTACGTCATCACCAGTGATAACGCCAGGTTTTACGAAATCAAAAATTTTAGACATGTTGCTTAGTCCTGTATCTTCGGCCGTTAGAAAAGGTGCGAGCTCTTAAAAGCGCGCTGAAAATTGGGCAGGTTTCCCTGCCCTAGAATGGCTTACTTCTTAGCGCGCTCTTCGAGCATTGCTACTGCTGGCAGTACTTTGCCTTCCACGAATTCGAGGAATGCGCCGCCACCAGTGGAGATGTAGGAGATCTTGTCAGCGATACCGAACAGGTCGATTGCCGCCAGGGTGTCACCACCGCCTGCGATAGAAAACGCTTCGCTGTCTGCGATAGCGTTAGCAACGATTTCAGTACCTTTGCGGAAGTTCGGGAATTCGAACACGCCAACAGGACCGTTCCACAGGATAGTTTTTGCGTTTTTCAGGATTTCAGCCAGTTTCTGTGCAGAAACGTCGCCCAGGTCCAGAATCTGCTCTTCATCTTTGATGTCGTTTACAGATTTCAGGGTCGCGGTTGCGGTTTCGGAGAACTCGGTCGCTACGCGAACGTCAGTTGGAACCGGGATATCGCAGGTGCTCAGCAGGCGTTTGGCTTCGTCAACCAGGTCTGCTTCGTACAGGGATTTGCCCACGTTGTGGCCCTGAGCGGCAACGAAGGTGTTAGCAATACCACCGCCAACGATCAGCTGGTCAGCGATTTTAGACAGGGAATCCAGAACGGTCAGTTTGGTAGAAACTTTAGAACCACCAACGATAGCCACCATTGGACGAGCAGGTTCTTTCAGTGCTTTACCCAGCGCTTCCAGTTCGTCAGCCAGCAGAGGACCGGCACACGCTACGTCTGCGAATTTACCGATACCGTGGGTTGACGCCTGAGCACGGTGAGCCGTACCGAATGCATCCATCACGAACACGTCGCACAGTGCAGCGTATTTTTTGGACAGAGTTTCGTCGTCTTTCTTTTCGCCTTTGTTAAAGCGAACGTTTTCCAGAACAACCAGTTCACCGGCCGCAACTTCAACGCCGTCCAGGTAATCTTTCACCAGGCGAACCGGGTTGGACAGTTTGTCTTTCAGGTAATTAACCACTGGCAGCAGAGAGAACTCTTCGTTGTACTCGCCTTCAGTTGGACGACCCAGGTGGGAGGTGACCATCACTTTCGCGCCCTGCTTCAGAGCCAGTTCGATGGTTGGCAGAGATGCACGGATACGCGCGTCGCTGGTCACTTTGCCATCTTTAACCGGTACGTTCAGATCGGCACGGATGAAAACGCGTTTACCAGCCAGATCCAGATCGGTCATCTTAATTACAGACATGGTGAATCCTCTCGTTGATTCTTAAAGTTTTGCAGACGCACAATGCGTCTTACCTGAAACCTTGAGCGGCCATTGCTAACGTGGTGTCAAGCATTCGGTTAGCAAAGCCCCATTCGTTATCACACCAGACCAGCGTCTTGATAAGGTGTGCGCCACTGACTCTCGTTTGCGTGCCATCGACGATGGCGCTGTGCGGGTCGTGGTTAAAATCTACTGAGACCAACGGTAATTCCGTATAGTCAACTATACCATGAAATGCCCCCTGTGCCGCTTTTTGCAGCAACAGGTTGACTTCACAGGCTTTTACCGGTTTTTTCACCGTCACGCTAAGGTCGATTGCGGTGACGTTAATCGTCGGGACACGTACGGCAATCGCTTCAAATCGGTCATTAAACTGCGGAAAAATTCGGGTGATCCCTGCCGCCAGTTTCGTGTCCACCGGAATGATTGACTGGCTCGCTGCGCGAGTGCGTCGCAAATCCGGATGGTAGGCGTCGATAACCTGCTGATCGTGCATGGCGGAATGAATCGTGGTCACGGTGCCGGATTCAATGCCATACGCATCGTCTAACAGTTTGATGACCGGAATAATGCAGTTAGTGGTACAGGAGGCGTTGGAAACAATGCGGTGTTCGGCCTGCAGCTCATGCTGGTTGACGCCAAACACGACGGTCGCGTCGAGGTCGTTACTGCCGGGATGAGAAAACAGGACTTTTTTCGCGCCTGCTGCCAGATGCGCTTCGCCATGTTCGCGGCTGCCGTACACGCCGGTACAGTCAAGCACCACATCCACACCCAGTTCACGCCAGGGTAGCCCGGAGATGCTGTTCTCATGCAGCACACGAATAGCGTCGTCACCCACAAACAGCTGTTCTCTTTCCTGGCGTACGTCCCAGGCAAAGCGTCCGTGGCTGGTGTCATATTTCAACAAATGCGCCATGCCCGTAGCATCCGCCAGTTCATTGATTGCCACCACGGTTATTTCCGCCCGACGTCCTGATTCATATAAAGCACGAACCACGTTACGTCCGATGCGACCGAAGCCATTAATCGCTACGCGTACGGTCATAGATCTCCTGCAAAGCAATCCCTGAGTTTGAGGTGGCTGAAAGAGTAATCCAGCTACGCCCGAAGGGGAATCCTTGCTGTCACAAACTGCGATTGATTGGTCAATTGTCGAACATTTAATCGACTGAAACGCTTCAGCAAGAATAAGCGAATCGGGGAATAAAAGGAATGTCTGTCCAGATGAATAAGCGCGCTATATGACTTGCGTCACATTTTAGGTGGAATAATGGCAGCAAGGTAAAAGCAAAACGGTAACCGAGAGGTTACCGTTTTTTAGTGTTTGCACCCTCTCCCGTGGGAGAGGGCTCGGGTGAGGGCATCAGCCCGCACCGTACAAACGATTACAGCAGTTCTTTCGCTTTCGCGACAACGTTCTCAACGGTGAAGCCGAACTCTTCGAACAGCTGTTCTGCAGGAGCAGATTCACCGAAGGTGGTCATACCGACGATAGCGCCGTTCAGACCCACGTATTTGAACCAGTAGTCAGCGATACCCGCTTCCACTGCTACACGAGCGGAAACCGCTTTAGGCAGAACGGATTCACGGTAAGCGGCATCCTGTTTGTCGAACGCATCGGTAGACGGCATGGAGACCACGCGCGCTTTCACGCCTTCGGCAGTCAGTTTTTCCCACGCGGCAACAGCCAGTTCAACTTCAGAACCGGTGGCGATGAAGATCAGCTCTGGCTGGCCCGCGCTATCTTTCAGCACGTAACCACCGCGAGCGATGTTTGCCAGCTGCTCAGGCGTACGCTCCTGCTGCGCCAGGTTCTGACGGGAGAGGATCAGCGCGGTTGGACCGTCCTGACGCTCAACGCCGTATTTCCACGCCACCGCGGATTCCACCTGGTCACATGGACGCCATGTGCTCATGTTCGGGGTCACGCGCAGGG
The DNA here is from genome assembly GCF_019730495.1 of Enterobacter sp. Y17. Classification (NCBI taxonomy): domain Bacteria; kingdom Pseudomonadati; phylum Pseudomonadota; class Gammaproteobacteria; order Enterobacterales; family Enterobacteriaceae; genus Enterobacter; species Enterobacter sp. Y17. The sequence continues at coordinate 335,607 of NZ_JAASKP010000002.1, read as the reverse complement.
AAGCCACCTGCTCTACCGGCTGGTGAGTTGGACCATCTTCGCCCAGACCGATGGAGTCGTGGGTGTAGACCATCACCTGACGCTGTTTCATCAGCGCGGCCATACGCACGGCGTTACGTGCGTATTCAACGAACATCAGGAAGGTAGAGGTGTACGGCAGGAAACCGCCGTGCAGGGAGATACCGTTGGCAATCGCGGTCATACCGAATTCACGCACACCGTAATGGATGTAGTTACCGGCAGTATTTTCGTTGATTGGCTTAGAACCAGACCACAGGGTCAGGTTAGATGGTGCTAGGTCAGCGGAGCCGCCCAGGAATTCTGGAAGCCATGGGCCGAACGCTTCAATCGCATTCTGAGATGCTTTACGGCTCGCGATTTTAGACGGGTTCGCCTGCAGCTTAGCAATGAATTCGTTCGCTTTCGCGTCGAAGTCAGACGGCATTTCACCTTTCATACGACGGGTGAATTCCGCAGCTTCCTGCGGGAACGCTTTCGCATAGGCAGCGAACTTCTCGTTCCAGGCCGCTTCTTTCGCCTGACCTACTTCTTTTGCATCCCACTGAGCGTAGATCTCAGATGGAATTTCGAATGCAGGGTGTTTCCAGCCCAGCGCTTCGCGGGTTAGTGCGATTTCCGCATCACCCAGCGGCGCGCCGTGGGAGTCGTGAGTACCCGCTTTGTTCGGGGAGCCGAAGCCGATGATGGTTTTGCACATCAGCAGGGACGGTTTGTCCGTCACCGCGCGCGCTTCTTCCACTGCACGTTTAATCGAGTCAGCATCGTGACCATCAACGCCACGCACTACGTGCCAGCCGTAGGCTTCGAAACGTGCTGCGGTGTCGTCGGTGAACCAGCCTTCAACGTGACCGTCGATGGAGATACCGTTGTCGTCATAGAACGCAACCAGTTTGCCCAGCTTCAGGGTACCTGCCAGGGAGCACACTTCGTGAGAAATGCCTTCCATCATGCAGCCGTCGCCCATGAACGCGTAGGTGAAGTGGTCAACGATGTCGTGACCAGGACGGTTGAACTGCGCCGCCAGCGTCTTCTCGGCGATCGCCATACCCACAGCGTTAGCAATACCCTGACCCAGCGGGCCAGTGGTGGTTTCTACGCCAGCGGTGTAACCCACTTCCGGGTGACCTGGAGTTTTAGAGTGCAGCTGACGGAAGTTTTTCAGCTCTTCGATAGGCAGATCGTAGCCGGTGAGATGCAGCAGGCTATAGATCAGCATAGAGCCGTGGCCGTTGGACAACACGAAGCGGTCGCGGTCAGCCCATGACGGGTTCTGCGGGTTGTGGTTCAGGAAATCACGCCACAGGACTTCGGCGATATCAGCCATACCCATAGGAGCCCCTGGGTGGCCGGATTTGGCTTTCTGTACTGCGTCCATGCTCAGCGCACGAATAGCATTAGCAAGCTCTTTACGTGAGGACATTTTAACTCCAGATCGGACTGTTAAAGGCCATGCCCTTGACGACAGCGCGTTTTGGGCTACGCCGGAAAAAAGTGCCAACAATGTAACCCAAGCCGCAAGTCATGTACATGGAGCATTCTTTTGCTTGTTAAGAAATCTCTGGATCATGCTCGCATGTTGCGCAATCTGCTCGCCCGGCCCTGTAGATATTCCTTATACTTAGCCCGACACCGGCTTCGCTGACGGTGCCCTTTTCGGATTTTATTCAGTTTAACGAGTACGGAAGCAACCTCATGAAAATGCGTGCAATAGTGCTGACCCTGGGTACAACGCTCCTGCTGAGCGGCTGTCAGAATATGGATTCTAACGGTCTGATGACGTCAGGCGCAGAGGCCTTTCAGGCCTATTCCCTGAGCGATGCGCAGGTGAAAGCGCTGAGCGACCAGGCCTGTAAAGATATGGACGGAAAAGCCACGCTTGCGCCGGCTAACAGTACCTACACGCAGCGTCTGAATAAGATTGCTTCCGCGCTGGGCGACAACATCAACGGCCAGCCGGTGAACTACAAGGTGTACATGGCGAAAGACGTGAACGCCTTCGCGATGGCGAACGGCTGTATCCGTGTCTACAGCGGGCTGATGGACATGATGACCGACAACGAAGTGGAAGCGGTCATCGGCCATGAAATGGGCCACGTTGCCCTGGGACACGTGAAGAAAGGGATGCAGGTTGCCCTGGGGACCAATGCCATCCGCGCAGCGGCGGCCTCTGCGGGCGGTATCGTTGGCAGCCTGTCGCAGTCACAGCTTGGGGACGTGGGTGAAAAGCTGGTTAACTCTCAGTTCTCACAGCGTCAGGAGTCCGAGGCGGATGACTACTCCTACGATCTGTTGCGCAAACGCGGCATTAATCCATCAGGCTTAGCCACCAGCTTCGAAAAACTGGCCAAGCTGGAAGCCGGACGCCAAAGCTCCATGTTTGACGATCACCCGGCCTCAGAAGAACGCGCACAGCATATTCGCGACCGTATGGCCGCAGACGGAATTAAATAATTTTGGAAGGAGGCAGATTTGCCTCCTTTTTATTTCGCATGAATTGTTAACTTAACAGCACGTATCGACAACACCCCTGAAAGCCCCGCCAAATCTGCCTTATCACCTTGAAATGTCTGGTCACATAATTATTGCAAAGGTCACTTTTTCCGGTAATTATCACCCCCGCAGTTATTCAAATTACTATATCCAGACAGAGACGTTCCCTCCGTGAAAAAAGAATTATCATTAATTGCTTTAAGTTTATTTGCTGCATTACCTGCCGCTGCAAGCCAGCAATCCGACAGCCAGGGTTTTATTGACGACAGCCATCTGGATCTGTTTTTACGCAATGCGTATATCAGCCGCGACTACCATCAGGGCCAGCAGGACAAAGCCGAGTGGGGTCAGGGGATCATCGCCACGTTTGCATCCGGCTATACCGAAGGGCTGGTGGGCTTTGGCGTGGACGGTATTGCTCAATACGGCGTGCGCCTGGACGGCGGCCGTGGCAAAAGCGGCGCAGGTGGCATCGACTTCTTTAAACAGGAAGAGGATGGCCGGGCAAAATCCGATCTGGCAAAGTTTGGCGCCACCGCCAAAATGCGTATATCAAACACCGTGCTGAGCTACGGAAATCAGCGTCCAGAGCTGCCTGTCATCAATGCCGACAGCTCCCGCCTGCTGTTTGAAAGCTACACCGGCACCATGCTGACCTCGAAAGAGATCGACGGTCTGGAAATCAACGCCGGTTACTTCACCGACGAGCAGCGTAAAAGCGATGACCGCCACGACAGCGGGCTGAAGAGCCTCTCCTTCGGCGGTGCGAGCTATCAGTTTAACGACCAGTTCAGCGGCGCGCTGTACGCCTCTCATAATGAAGAGGTGATGAACAAGCAGTACCTGGGCATGAACTTCAAACAGCCGTTCAGCACCGGGCAGCAGCTGGTGCTCGACTTCAACGGCTATAACTCCCGTCTGGATCAGGGTTACGCGGACAGCCTCGACACGGGCCGCAGCAACACCATCTGGAGCCTGGCGGCGAGCTACATCTGGGACATTCACACGTTCAAAGTGGCGTACCAGCAGAGCAGCGGCAGCACCGGTTACAACTACGGCGGCTATCGTGACAAGGGCGGCGTGGGTGACGGCGGAAACACCATCTGGCTGGCGAACTCCTACTGGTCTGATTTTAACGGCGAAGACGAACGTTCCTGGCAGGCATCCTACGGTCTGGACTTTGGCGGTCTTGGCTTACCGGGCCTGAGCTGGACCACTGCCTACGTACGTGGGGATAATATTAAAACCTCTGAAACCAGCAACGGCAAAGAGCACGAGTGGTTTAACCAGATCCAGTACCAGGTGCAGGATGGTCCGGCGAAGGATCTGAAGCTTAAACTGCGCTACTCCGTACTGCGCGTCTCCGGCAACGCCAGCGAGTACAACGTGGGCGGGGACGAGATCCGGGCTTATGTGGAATACCCGTTTAACGTGTTCTGAAGGCAATAAAAAACCTCTCAATAGAGAGGTTTTTTTTCACGCAAGGTGAGGCTTATTCGCCTTTTTTGGCTGCCTGAATGTAGAGCATTTCCAGCGCCAGAGTCGCTGCGGCCAGCGCGGTGATCTCGGACTGGTCATACGCAGGCGCCACTTCCACCACGTCCATCCCGACAATGTTTAGATCCTTCAGGCCGCGCACCAGCTTGATGGCACGATCTGAGGTCAAACCGCCGATGACCGGCGTACCGGTACCCGGAGCAAATGCCGGATCCAGACAGTCGATGTCGAAGGTCAGATACACGGGCATATCACCCACGATCTGCTTCACCTGAGCGATGATGTCGTCGACGCCGCGATCGTTAACCTGCCCCGCATCCAGCACGGTGAAACCGTTGTCTTTGTCGAACTCGGTGCGAATGCCGATCTGCACGGAGTGGTTCGGGTCGATCAGACCTTCGTTCGGCGCGGTGAAGAACATGGTGCCGTGGTCAAACTCGCAGCCGTTCGCGTAGGTGTCGGTATGTGCATCGAAGTGCACCAGCGCCATTTTACCGAAGTGCTTCGCATGGGCGCGCAGCAGCGGCAGGGTCACGAAGTGGTCGCCGCCGAAGGAGAGCATGCGCTTACCGGCAGCCAGCAGCTTCTCGGCGTGCGCCTGCAGCTTCTCGCTCATCTCACGCGCGTCGCCGAAGGCGTACACCAGGTCACCGCAGTCCACCACGTTCAGGCGCTCGCGCATGTCAAAGTTCCATGGGAAGCGGTTATGCTCCCAGGCCAGGTTAGTGGAAACCTGACGAATCGCTGCCGGGCCGTGACGACCACCCGCGCGGCCAGATGTTGCCATATCGAACGGCACGCCGGTGATCACCCAGTCAGCGTCGCTGTCGTACGGCTGGAAGTTCATCGGAAGGCGTAAAAAACCAAACGCGTTAGATACCAGAGAGTTATCGTACTGATGACCTAAAGTGCTCATGTCCTGACCTCTTTTAAAGTCGATACATTAAAAACAGATGAAAAAAAATCCCCTCCGCGTCGTTAAACCCGACGAGGAAGGGATTGATTCGTAAATCGCTTATTGGGGCGAATTATCGCCGGTAATGCATACGGGTTCAAGTGAGTATAGGGCATTGTGCGGTCTGATGCCCTCACCCCGCCCTCTCCCTGTGGGAGAGGGCGTTTTCCTACTCGTCTTCCAGGTAGGTGTACCCGTACAGGCCCGCTTCAAACTCTTCCAGGAACTGCTGCTGGAGCGCATCGTCCAGACCGGTGTTTTTCACCTGGTCGCGGAACTGAGTGAGCAGTTTTTTCGGATCCAGCTGAACGTATTCCAGCATGTCCGCCACGGTGTCTCCTTCATCGGACAGCTCGATTTCCACGTTGCCGTCAGGGAACACGAACACGTCCACCGCTTCGGTATCACCGAACAGGTTGTGCATGTTGCCGAGGATCTCCTGATAAGCGCCGACCATAAAGAAGCCCAGCATCGGCGGGTTCTCCGGGTCGTATTCCGGCATTGGCATCGTCGTTGCGATACCGTCGCCGTCAACGTAGTGGTCGATGGCACCGTCGGAGTCACAGGTGATGTCCAGCAGCACCGCACGGCGTTCCGGCGCGTGGTTCAGCCCTTCCAGCGGCAGAACCGGGAACAGCTGGTCGATACCCCAGGCATCCGGCATCGACTGGAACAGCGAGAAGTTGACGTAAATCTTGTCCGCCATACGCTCCTGCAGCTCGTCGATAATCGGACGGTGCGCGCGGTTGCTCGGGTCGAGCTGTTTCTGCACTTCATGGCACATGTTCAGGTAGAGCTGTTCCGCCCACGCGCGCTCCTGCAGGCTGAAGGTGCCTGAAGAATAACCCACGTGAATGTCATGCAGATCCATCTGGCTGTCGTGCAGCCATTCGCGCAGGGAACGACGCGTGCCCGGCTCGTGCATTTCCTGCCAGGTTTCCCACATGCTTTGCAGGGAACGCGGAGCATCGTCTGCCGGAGGCGTCGCCTCGGAGATTTCGCTACGCTCAACGCCGATGATGTTAGAGACCAGCACCGTATGGTGCGCGGTCACCGCGCGACCGGATTCGGTGATCACCGTCGGGTGCGGCAGGCCGTTCTCTTCACAGGCATCGCCGATCGCCCAGATGATGTTGTTCGCGTATTCGTTCAGGCCGTAGTTCACGGAACAGTCAGACTGCGAGCGGGTCCCTTCGTAGTCCACGCCCAGGCCGCCGCCCACGTCGAAGCACTGAATATTTACGCCGAGCTTGTGCAGCTCAACGTAGAAACGCGCTGACTCACGCACGCCGGTGGCGATGTCGCGAATATTGGCCATCTGCGAGCCGAGGTGGAAGTGCAGCAGCTGAATGCTGTCCAGACGACCGCGCTCGCGCAGGATTTCCACCAGCTGCAGCACCTGGTTTGCCGCCAGGCCGAACTTGGATTTCTCGCCGCCGGAGGACTGCCATTTACCGGAACCTTGTGACGCCAGACGCGCACGCACGCCAAGGCGCGGCACCACGTTCAGACGTTCGGCCTCTTCCAGCACGATGGCGATTTCGGTCATCTTTTCGATAACCAGATAGACCTTGTGGCCCATCTTTTCGCCGATCAGCGCCAGACGAATGTATTCACGGTCTTTATAGCCGTTACAGACGATCACTGAACGGGTCATGCCCGCATGCGCCAGAACCGCCATCAGCTCCGCTTTGGAGCCTGCTTCCAGGCCCAGCGGCTCGCCGGAGTGGATCAGGGATTCAATCACGCGGCGGTGCTGGTTCACCTTGATCGGGTAAACCAGGAAATAGTCGCCTTTATAGCCGTAGGACTCACGCGCGCGCTTGAACGCGGCGTTAATAGAACGCAGGCGATGTTGCAGGATCTGCGGGAAGCAGAACAGTGCAGGCAAACGCTGGCCCTGAGCCTCACGGGCTTTCACCAGTTTCGCGAGATCCACGCGCGCTTCAGGGACGTCCGGATCCGGGCAGACGCTGATGTGGCCCAGTTCGTTGACGTCGTAGTAGTTATTGCCCCACCAGGCAATATTGTAAGTGCGCAGCATCTTGCTGGCTTCCTCGGAGCTCATCGCAACCTCCTGCATAGAACGTAGTACACCCTGTTCGCCCGCTGACGAAGGCGAAAAAGAAGACATGTCGTCAGACATAGCGAACCTCAACTCTTTGTAATAAGTGTAAAACAGTTGACTACTATCGCAGCGTTATACGGCGATAACAACCCATAAACGGCTCCGTTTCCCAGCAGAGTATGCTGAAAACCAGACCGTGCGACCGGTTTCTTATTCATATCATTGTAAAACACGTATCCGAACTCTGTATGACAAGGTTCGGCGAAACCACGAGAAAACTCTTGTATTAACAAGAGCGCCCTTGTTCAGTTTTCACAAAGCGTGACCGGCCCTGGAATCCTGAGAAGCGCCGAGATGGGTATAACATCGGCAGGTTTGCAGACTAGAAATGCGGGTTGCGGGAATCAAATACGCGCCAGAACGGCTGCGCTGAATGTGCGGAAAACGATGGTTCATTATCTCGTATCACCTCCACGGCCGCCTCTGTTGAAACGGACCACAAGCCAAAGCTAAAAGTTCACTGCTTAACCCGGCTGGAAGTGGCGACACGATGAGTTCATCGAGCGCTTATTTTATATGAGCCGCGCGCCGCGTTTTATACCGAGAACAGGGGTAAAAAGCAAAAGATAAATGTGCGTGTTGCCGGGGCCGTCAGGAATTATTGCCAGCAGCAATTTCAACTGAGTGAGAGGTTAGTCAAAAAAAACTGGAAATCGGGCGAAGAAGTGACCTAAAATAGCCGTCCAGATGTTAATCCATCTATACTGATTAACACTCATACTGCCAGTGTCAAAAACCTGCAGGCCTTGGTAGAATTATCTCCTTTGGCTATTCCGCACAGCAGCTTGAGCTAACCAAATTCCTCTTAGGTGAAATAAAACATGGCAAAACACCTGTTTACGTCCGAGTCCGTATCAGAAGGACATCCTGATAAAATTGCTGACCAAATCTCCGATGCGGTGCTGGATGCGATCCTGGCGCAGGATCCTAAAGCGCGCGTAGCGTGCGAAACCTATGTCAAAACCGGCATGGTTCTGGTTGGCGGTGAGATCACCACCAGCGCATGGGTTGATATCGAAGAGATCACCCGTAATACGGTGCGTGAGATCGGCTATGTGCATTCTGATATGGGCTTTGATGCCAACTCCTGCGCGGTTCTGAGCGCGATTGGCAAACAGTCTCCAGACATCAACCAGGGCGTTGACCGTGCCGATCCGCTGGAACAGGGCGCGGGCGACCAGGGCCTGATGTTTGGCTATGCAACCAACGAAACCGACGTGCTGATGCCAGCACCGGTCACCTACGCACACCGTCTGGTGCAGCGTCAGGCTGAAGTGCGTAAAAACGGCACCCTGCCGTGGCTGCGCCCGGATGCGAAAAGCCAGGTCACCTTCCAGTATGACGATGGCAAAATCGTCGGTATTGACGCGGTGGTTCTGTCTACCCAGCACTCCGAAGATATCGATCAGAAATCCCTGCAGGAAGCAGTGATGGAAGAGATCATCAAGCCGGTTCTGCCGACCGAATGGCTGAGCTCTGCGACCAAATTCTTCATCAACCCAACCGGACGCTTCGTTATCGGCGGCCCAATGGGTGACTGCGGTCTGACCGGTCGTAAAATCATCGTTGATACCTACGGCGGCATGGCGCGTCACGGTGGCGGTGCGTTCTCTGGTAAAGATCCGTCTAAAGTTGACCGTTCTGCGGCGTACGCGGCACGTTATGTGGCGAAAAACATTGTTGCAGCCGGCCTGGCTGACCGCTGTGAGATCCAGGTTTCCTACGCGATCGGCGTAGCTGAGCCAACCTCCATCATGGTTGAAACCTTCGGTACCGAGAAAGTGCCTTCAGAACAGCTGACGCTGCTGGTGCGCGAGTTCTTCGACCTGCGTCCATACGGCCTGATTCAGATGCTGGATCTGCTGCACCCAATCTACAAAGAAACCGCGGCATACGGTCACTTTGGTCGTGAACATTTCCCATGGGAAAAAACCGACAAAGCCGCCCTGCTGCGTGAAGCTGCCGGTCTGAAGTAATCGACTGACATCTGCGTGATAAAAGGCCAGCCTTCGGGCTGGCCTTTTTTTGTAGGTGGCGCCGCAAAGGTGCACATATGGTACCGATTACACCGCACCGGATGCGCCTCGCTTTCAGAATATTCTCTTTGCATGATCGCCTTTCTTCTGCTGTTACATCGCCTTTCAGTTAAGTCTGAAATGTGTTCTTTCGCGATGCATATCACCTCGTTTACCTCTATATTTTCAAAGCTTTAATTATTTTTACGGTTGCACGCTAGTGTAACCGATTACACCTATGTGATTAATCTCACATATTTTTACGGGTCACTCACCTACCCTTTACATCAATAAAACTGATAACCCAACTGGAGGGCATAATGCCTGACAATAAAAAACAGGGGCGTACGTCCAACAAGGCGATGACATTCTTCGTCTGTTTCCTCGCCGCCCTGGCAGGATTACTTTTTGGCCTGGATATCGGCGTGATTGCCGGTGCATTACCTTTCATCACTGACGAGTTCCAGATCAGCGCTCACACCCAGGAGTGGGTGGTCAGCTCCATGATGTTTGGCGCCGCAGTGGGTGCCGTCGGCAGCGGCTGGCTCTCCTTCAAGCTCGGGCGTAAAAAGAGCCTGATGATCGGCGCGATCCTGTTCGTTGCCGGTTCACTCTTCTCTGCCGCTGCGCCTAACGTTGAGGTTCTGCTGGTTTCCCGCGTGCTGCTCGGCCTGGCCGTGGGCGTGGCGTCCTATACCGCCCCGCTTTACCTGTCTGAAATCGCGCCGGAGAAAATCCGCGGCAGTATGATTTCGATGTACCAGCTCATGATCACCATCGGTATTTTGGGCGCGTACCTTTCCGACACCGCGTTTAGCTACAGCGGCGCATGGCGCTGGATGCTCGGCGTGATCATCATCCCGGCCATTCTGCTGCTGATTGGCGTCTTCTTCCTGCCGGACAGCCCGCGCTGGTTCGCCGCCAAACGTCGATTCCACGATGCCGAACGCGTACTGATGCGCCTGCGCGACACCAGCGCCGAAGCGAAAAACGAGCTGGAAGAGATCCGCGAAAGCCTGAAGGTCAAACAGTCCGGCTGGGCGCTGTTTAAAGAGAACAGCAACTTCCGCCGCGCGGTGTTCCTCGGCGTGCTGCTTCAGGTCATGCAGCAGTTCACCGGGATGAACGTCATCATGTATTACGCGCCAAAAATCTTTGAGCTGGCGGGCTATACCAACACCACCGAGCAGATGTGGGGGACCGTCATCGTGGGTCTGACCAACGTGCTGGCGACCTTTATCGCCATCGGTCTGGTGGACCGCTGGGGACGTAAGCCAACTCTGACGCTGGGCTTCCTGGTGATGGCGGCCGGTATGGGTGTCCTCGGTACCATGATGCATGTGGGCATTCACTCACCAACCGCCCAGTACTTTGCGGTCGGCATGCTGCTGATGTTTATCGTCGGGTTTGCGATGAGCGCCGGCCCGCTGATTTGGGTGCTGTGCTCTGAGATCCAGCCGCTGAAAGGGCGTGATTTTGGTATCACCTGCTCTACCGCAACCAACTGGATTGCCAACATGATCGTCGGCGCAACGTTCCTGACCATGCTCAATACCCTGGGCAACGCGAACACCTTCTGGGTCTACGCTGGTCTGAACATCTTCTTTATTGTGCTGACAATCTGGCTGGTTCCAGAAACCAAACACGTTTCTCTGGAACATATTGAACGTAACCTGATGAAAGGTCGTCCGCTGCGCGAAATCGGCGCCCACGACTGATCCTCATGCGGGAGGCGCCTCTTGCGCCTCCCCGCTTCGCGCTTTATGCTCTGCCCCTATGAAAGCACCCCGTCTCCCCATCGCCCTTCAGCAAGCCGTTATGCGCAGCCTGCGGGAAAAACTCGCCCAGGCGAACCTGAAGCTCGGCCGCAATTACCCTGAACCTAAGATCGTTTATCAGCAGCGCGGCACCGCGGCCGGCACCGCCTGGCTCGAGCCCTATGAGATCCGCCTTAACCCGGTGCTGATGATGGAAAACCAGCAGGCGTTTATCGAGGAAGTGGTACCGCACGAGCTGGCGCATCTGCTGGTGTGGAAACACTTCGGACGCGTCGCGCCCCACGGCAAGGAGTGGAAGTGGATGATGGAAGCGGTGCTCGGCGTTCCGGCACGCCGTACCCATCAGTTCGAGCTGGAATCGGTGCGCCGCAATACCTTCCCCTACCGCTGCCAGTGTCAGCAGCACCAGCTTACCGTCCGCCGCCATAATCGCGTGGTGCGCGGCGAGGCGACCTACCGCTGCGTCAAATGCGGCGAGCCGCTGGTTGCGGAATAATCATCTGAACTTTCAGGAACTTTCCTGATCTGACTGATTGCATACGGGAACAACATTCGTTACGTTGCGGGCTCGTTTTGACACGGAGTGTAAGATGTCCCGTAATTTTTCTCTCGCGGTCGCCTTTCTGACGACGGCGCTCTCAGGCCATGCTCTGGCCGACGGTATCAACAGTTTTTCCCAGGCTAAGGCAGCAGGCGTAAAGGTAAACGCCGATGTGCCGGGCGATTTCTACTGCGGCTGTAAAATTAACTGGCAGGGTAAAAAAGGGGTCGTTGACCTTGAGTCCTGCGGCTATAAGGTGCGTAAAAACGAAAACCGCGCCAGCCGCATTGAATGGGAACATGTCGTTCCGGCCTGGCAGTTTGGCCACCAGCGCCAGTGCTGGCAGGATGGTGGACGTAAAAACTGCGCCAAAGATCCGGTTTATCGCCAGATGGAAAGCGATATGCATAACCTGCAGCCTGCCGTAGGTGAAGTGAACGGCGACCGGGGTAATTTTATGTACAGCCAGTGGAACGGTGGCGAAGGCCAGTACGGCCAGTGCGGTATGAAGGTTGATTTTAAAGAGAAAGTCGCCGAGCCCCCTGCCCGCGCGCGCGGCAGTATCGCCCGCACCTACTTCTATATGCGTGACCGTTACGACCTCAACCTCTCCCGCCAGCAGACGCAGCTGTTCAACGCCTGGGACAAGCAGTATCCGGTGACGGAGTGGGAATGCCAGCGCGACGAACGTATCGCCAGAGTCCAGGGGAATCACAACCCTTACGTCCAGCGGGCTTGCCAGGCGCAAAAGAGCTAACCTACACTACGGCAATTCGCTTATATCGCATGACACATGGAATTTCTGACTATGCGCATTCCCCGCATTTACCATCCTGAACTGATTACCGCAGGCCGCGAAATCGCCCTGTCTGATGACGCCGCCAACCACGTTGGCCGCGTGCTGCGCATGGGCGCAGGTCAGGCAATACAGCTGTTCGACGGCTCGAACCAGGTTTTCGACGCGGAAATCACGCGGTCTGATAAAAAAAGCGTACACGTTAACGTCCTGCGTGGCGAAGTGGATGACCGGGAATCACCGCTGCACATCCATCTGGGCCAGGTGATGTCGCGCGGCGAGAAAATGGAGTTCACCATTCAGAAATCCATTGAACTGGGTGTAAGCCTCATTACGCCACTTTTTTCTGAACGCTGTGGCGTTAAACTGGATGCGGAACGTCTGAACAAAAAGATCCAGCAGTGGCAGAAAATTGCCATTGCGGCTTGCGAACAGAGTGGCCGCAACCGTATTCCGGAGATCCGCCCGGCGATGGATCTGGAGGACTGGTGTGCAGAAGAGGAGAGCGGGCTGAAGCTCAATCTTCATCCGCGCGCCAGCGCCAGCATCAATACGCTGCCTCTGCCCGTTGAGCGCGTACGCCTGCTGATTGGCCCCGAAGGCGGCCTGTCGGCGGATGAAATTGCGATGACGGCACGTTACCAGTTTACTGATATTCTGTTGGGACCTCGCGTTCTGCGCACTGAGACAACGGCACTCACGGCCATTACCGCGCTACAGGTACGGTTTGGCGATCTGGGTTGAAGCATTAACGGAGAAGAACATGATCAAGCTCGGCATCGTGATGGACCCCATCGCAAACATTAACATCAAGAAAGATTCCAGCTTCGCCATGCTGCTGGAAGCGCAGCGTCGCGGCTATGAACTCCACTATATGGAGATGAACGATCTTTACCTGATCAACGGTGAAGCCCGCGCGCGCACCCGCATCGTTAACGTCGAGCAGAACTACGACAAATGGTACGAGTTTGGCACCGAGCAGGATATTGCCCTGGCCGATCTCAACGTCATCCTGATGCGTAAAGATCCGCCGTTCGACACCGAATACATCTACAGCACCTACATCCTTGAGCGTGCTGAAGAGAAAGGCACGCTGATCGTCAACAAGCCGCAGAGCCTGCGCGACTGCAACGAGAAGCTCTACACCGCCTGGTTCTCTGACCTGACGCCGGAAACCCTGGTGACCCGCAGCAAAGCGCAGCTGAAAGAATTCTGGCAGAAGCACGGCGATATCATCATGAAGCCGCTGGACGGCATGGGCGGCGCGTCGATTTTCCGCGTGAAAGAGAGCGACCCGAACATTGGCGTGATTGCCGAAACGCTGACCGAACTGGGTACGCGTTACTGCATGGCACAGAACTATATTCCGGCGATCAAAGACGGCGACAAACGCGTTCTGGTGGTAGATGGCGAACCGGTTCCTTACTGCCTGGCACGTATCCCGCAGGGTGGCGAAACTCGTGGGAACCTGGCAGCCGGCGGTCGCGGTGAGCCGCGCCCGCTGACCGAAAGCGACTGGGAAATTGCCCGCCGCGTTGGCCCGACGCTGAAAGCCAAAGGCCTGATCTTCGTTGGCCTGGATATCATCGGCGATCGTCTGACCGAAGTGAACGTCACCAGCCCGACCTGCATTCGTGAAATTGAAGCGGAATTCCCGATTTCGATCACCGGAATGCTGATGGACGCTATCGAAAAACGTTTACAGAAATAACCTAACAATACTATTAGTGACAGCGCCTGTGTTTGTCCCCATACTGGGCGCTGTCGCTTTTTAAACCAGGAAACAGTACCTCTGACAATGAATTTACAGCATCACTTTCTTATTGCCATGCCTGCTCTCCAGGACCCGATTTTTCGCCGCGCCGTGGTTTATATTTGTGAATACAATGAAGACGGCGCGATGGGCATTATCATCAATAAACCACTGGAAAATTTTCAGGTTGAAGGAATTCTGGACAAGCTGAAAATACCGGCTGAAGCGCGACTGCCGGAAATCCGGCTAGATAAACCGGTGATGCTGGGTGGACCTCTTGCAGAAGATCGCGGCTTTATCCTGCATACGCCGCCGGTATTCTCTTCCAGTATTCGAATTTCGGATAACACCGTCATCACGACCTCGCGCGACGTGCTTGAAACGCTGGGCACCGCTGAGCAGCCTTCTGAAGTGCTGGTGGCGCTGGGCTATTCGTCGTGGGAGAAAGGTCAGCTTGAGCAAGAGATCCTCGATAACGCCTGGCTTACCGCGCCTGCGGACATGAATATCCTGTTTAAAACCCCGATCGCCGATCGCTGGCGTGACGCGGCAAAGCTGATTGGCATTGATATCCTGACCATGCCTGGCGTAGCGGGGCACGCCTGATGAGCGGAACGCTTCTGGCCTTCGATTTTGGTACTAAAAGCATTGGCGTCGCCGTGGGTCAGCGCATCACCGGTACCGCGCGTCCGCTTACGGCCCTGAAGGCCAATGACGGCACGCCAGACTGGAATCTTATCGAGCGTCTGCTCAAAGAGTGGCAGCCGGATGACGTGATTGTTGGGCTCCCGCTGAACATGGACGGTACAGAACAGCCGCTTACCGCCCGGGCGCGTAAGTTCGCCAATAAAATCCATGGCCGCTTTGGCGTCTCCGTGAAGCTTCACGACGAGCGTCTCAGCACCGTCGAAGCGCGCGCGGGCCTGTTTGAGCACGGCGGCTTCCGGGCGCTCAACAAAGGCAGCGTGGACTCCGCTTCAGCAGTAATCATCCTCGAAAGCTATTTCGACCAGGGCTTTTAAACACAGGGGCTTACAGCCGCCCCTGCGCCCGTCTCTCCGCCAGGCTCTGGTCAAAGTTCTGCATTCCTGCCTGCTGACCGGTCTGGATGATGCCGGGCAGTTGCCACGTTTTCCCTTCACGAATCAGATTCGCCGCCGCCGCTGTGTTCACCAGCAGTTCATACAACGCGACGCGCCCGCCCTGTAGATCGGGAAGCAGCCTCTGCGCCAGCACCGCCCGCAGGCTACCGGCCAGCTGGCTACGCACCGGATCTTTCTCCTGCGCCGGGAACGTATCGACCAGCCGTTCAATCGCCTGCGATGCCCCGCGCGTATGCAGCGTCGCCAGCACCAGATGGCCGGTTTCCGCCGCCGTCAGCGCCAGGCGGATCGTTTCGCTGTCGCGCAGCTCCCCCAGCAAAATAACGTCCGGATCCTGGCGCAAGGCACTGCGCAGCGCTTCGGCAAATGACGGGCTGTGCTGACCTATCTCCCGCTGCTGGATCAGGCAACGTTCGCTCTGGTAGATAAACTCCACCGGATCTTCAAGTGTGAGGATATGGCCGTCAGCATGGTGGTTGAGAAAATCGACCATCGCCGCCAGCGTAGTGGATTTGCCGCTGCCGGTCGCCCCCGTGACCAGAATCAGCCCGGCGTCATTGGATAACAGTTCCGGGATCGCCCGCGGCGCGCCCAGCGAAGCGAGCTGCGGGCAGTTACGCGGCAACAGCCGCAGCGTCACAGAGACACCTCTCATCTGCTTAAAGGCACTGCCGCGCAGGCGCTGGCCTCCCGTTACCGTCGCGGCAAAATCCACCTGCCCCTTTGCCCACCATGTTCCCTGCTGCTCATCGTTAAGCCACGCTTTTAATAACGCCCCAACGTCGGGAGGCTGAAAGGGAGCGGGTTCAAGCCGGCCTAATCTGCGCCAGCGCGGTGGCGAATCACTGCACAGGTGTAGATCGGAGACGTTATGCTTTACACTAAGGGCCACAATTTCTTCCACATCCATAGACTACTCCTCGGAAAATGAACGACATTGCGCATAACCTGGCACAGGTCCGGGACAAAATCTCAGCCGCCGCAGCGCGTTGCGGCCGTGCTTCAGAAGAAATTACGCTGCTTGCAGTCAGCAAAACCAAGCCTGCGAGCGCCATCGCAGAAGCTATTGATGCAGGCCAGCGGGCGTTTGGTGAAAACTACGTGCAGGAAGGCGTGGATAAAATTCGCTACTTCCAGGAACAGGGGAAGACGGATCTGCAGTGGCACTTTATTGGCCCCCTGCAGTCGAACAAAAGCCGTCTGGTGGCAGAGCACTTCGACTGGTGCCACACCATCGACCGCCTGCGTATTGCTACCCGTCTGAATGACCAGCGTCCGGCAGAAATGCCGGCACTCAACGTGCTTATTCAGGTCAACATCAGCGACGAAAACAGCAAGTCCGGCATTGCGCTGAGCGAGCTGGGCGCGCTGGCCGCCGAGGTGGCCGAACTGCCGCGCTTAACCCTGCGCGGGCTGATGGCCATTCCTGCGCCTGAGTCAAGTTATGAAAGGCAGTTTGCCGTGGCACAGCAAATGGCTGTAGCATTTGAGGCGCTTAAAGCGCGCTATAACACGGTAGACACGCTTTCACTGGGCATGTCGGATGATATGGAAGCCGCCATCGCGGCAGGCAGCACTATGGTGCGCATCGGCACGGCAATTTTCGGTGCGCGCGACTACTCAAAATAATAAGGAAACCTGAGGAACGCCATGAAGACGTTGACTTTCCTGCTCTCAACAGTGCTTGAGCTGTATACGATGGCGCTTTTGCTGCGCGTCTGGATGCAGTGGGCCCGCTGTGATTTTTACAATCCGTTCTCGCAGTTTGTCGTGAAAATCACGCAACCTGTTGTCGGACCGCTGCGCCGCATTATCCCGGCGATGGGTCCCATCGACAGTTCGTCTCTGCTGGTGGCGTTTATTCTGAGCGTTATCAAAGCGATCGTGCTGTTTATGGTCATCACCTTCCAGCCGATTATCTGGATTGCTGCGGTCCTGATTTTAGTCAAAACCATCGGCCTGCTGATTTTCTGGGTGCTGCTGGTCATGGCCATCATGAGCTGGGTAAGCCAGGGGCGTAGTCCAGTAGAATATGCGCTGATCCAACTGGCCGAGCCGCTGCTGCGCCCGATTCGCAACCTGCTGCCTTCGATGGGCGGTATTGATTTCTCGCCGATGATCCTGGTTCTGCTGCTGTACGTGGTAAATATGGGGATCGCTGAGCTGTTACAGTCCACGGGCGATATGCTGCTGCCGGGGCTGTGGATGGCGCTATGAGTGCCGTAAGCACCTGCGCTGACGGGCTGGTTTTGCGGCTGTATATTCAGCCGAAAGCCAGCCGTGACGGTATTGTTGGGCTGCATGGCGACGAGTTAAAAGTCGCCATCACCGCCCCACCGGTTGACGGCCAGGCGAACGCGCATCTGACCAAATATCTGGCAAAACAGTTTCGCGTCGCCAAAAGCCAGGTCATCATTGAAAAAGGTGAACTTGGGCGACATAAACAGGTAAAAATCCTTAATCCGCAATCTATCCCGACGGAAGTCGCGGCTCTGAAAGAACAGGACTAAACCATGCAGAAAGTTGTTCTCGCGACCGGCAACGCCGGTAAAGTGCGCGAGCTGGCCTCGCTATTAAATGATTTTGGGCTGGACGTGGTCGCCCAGACCGATCTGGGCGTGGAGTCCGCCGAAGAGACGGGGCTGACGTTTATCGAAAACGCGATCCTGAAAGCGCGCCACGCCTCGCAGATTACCGGCCTGCCCGCGATTGCCGACGACTCCGGCCTGGCCGTGGATTTTCTCGGCGGTGCGCCGGGGATTTACTCTGCGCGCTATTCCGGCGTTGACGCCACCGACCAGCAGAATCTGGAAAAGCTGCTTGTCGCCCTGAAAGACGTACCGGACGAACAGCGCACCGCGCAGTTCCACTGCGTGCTGGTCTATATGCGCCACGCGGAAGACCCGACGCCGATTGTCTGCCACGGCAGCTGGCCGGGCGTGATTACCCGTGAAGCGGCTGGCAACGGCGGCTTTGGCTACGACCCGATTTTCTTTGTCCCGACCGAGGGCAAAACCGCTGCGGAACTGACCCGCGAAGAGAAAAGCGCAATTTCCCACCGTGGACGCGCGCTGAAACTGTTACTGGAAGCACTGCGTAATGGCTAATTTGCCGCCTCTGAGTCTGTATATTCACATCCCGTGGTGCGTGCAGAAATGTCCGTACTGCGATTTCAACTCGCACGCGCTGAAGGGCGAAGTGCCGCACGATGACTACGTTGCGCATCTGCTGGCCGACCTGGACGCCGATATCGCTTACGCACAGGGACGTGAAGTTAAGACCATTTTCATTGGTGGCGGTACGCCGAGCCTGCTGTCCGGCCCGGCAATGCAGACGCTGCTGGACGGCGTGCGTGCGCGCCTGAACCTGGCGGCAGATGCTGAAATTACGATGGAAGCCAACCCCGGCACCGTTGAGGCCGACCGTTTTGTCGACTATCAGCGCGCGGGCGTGAACCGCATCTCCATCGGCGTGCAGAGCTTTAGCGAGCCGAAGCTGAAACGTCTGGGGCGCATTCACGGCCCGGAAGAGGCAAAGCGCGCGGCACACCTGGCAACGGGGCTTAATCTTCGCAGCTTTAACCTGGATTTGATGCACGGCCTGCCGGATCAGTCGCTGGAAGAGGCGCTGGACGACCTGCGCCAGGCGATCGAACTGAATCCGCCGCACCTGTCGTGGTATCAGCTCACCATCGAGCCGAATACGCTGTTCGGTTCCCGCCCGCCGGTGCTGCCGGACGACGACGCGCTGTGGGATATCTTCGAGCAGGGTCACAGGCTGCTAACCGCTGCGGGTTATCAGCAGTATGAAACGTCCGCGTACGCGAAGCCGGGCTACCAGTGCCAGCACAACCTGAACTACTGGCGCTTTGGCGACTACCTGGGAATTGGCTGCGGCGCGCACGGCAAGGTGACCTTCCCGGACGGGCGCATTCTGCGCACCGCTAAAACCCGCCACCCGCGCGGGTATATGGAAGGCCGCTACCTGGAGCGTCAGCACGACGTCGAGGCAGCGGATAAACCGTTTGAGTTCTTTATGAACCGCTTCCGTCTGCTGGAAGCCGCGCCGCGCGCGGAATTTGCGCGTTACACCGGGCTGGCGGAGTCGGTGATTCGCCCGCAGATCGACGAGGCGCTGGCGCAGGGGTATCTCACCGAGAGCGAGGAATACTGGCAGATCACCGAGCACGGCAAGCTGTTCTTAAACTCTCTTCTTGAGCTGTTCCTCGCCGAAGAATCCTGAAGGCTGATTCAGGATTTTGCATCCCGTTCTGCCGGCTGAGGGAAAGGCTGGCAGAGTGTGGGATGGAAAAATCAAAACAACTCCGCAAAGAAATGACGCCCGAAGAATTACGCCTCTGGTATTTGCTCAGGGGGCGTCGCTTCTTTGGGTATAAGTTTCGTCGGCAGATGCCTGTTGGTCCGTACATCGTGGATTTCGCCTGCTTTAAGGCAAAGCTGATCGTTGAGCTGGACGGGGGTCAGCATCAGAATGAAGAGGCGTATGACTTACGAAGAACAGCATTCTTAAACGCAAACGGCTGGGAAGTTTTGCGGTTCTGGAATAATGAATTCAGGGCTAATGAGGAGGAGGTGTTGATGGCTATTCTGCAACGACTGCAATGCCGGATGCCCTCACCCTAACCCTCTCCCACAGGGAGAGGGAACGATTACACCCTCTCCCATGGGGAGAGGGCCGGGGTGAGGGGCCCAGCGCGCAGAGATCTTACTTAAGCGTCCCCACCAGCGCCTTCCGGCTATCTTCCAGCGACACCACGCGTTTACACACGTCTTTGCCGAACTGCTGGAAATCATCTTCCTGGTTCTTCCACTCGTTCTGAATGGAGGTCTGCAAGCCGCCCAGGCTGCCCAGCACGCCCTGCAGCGGATTACCACCGCCCTTCAGCACGGCTTTCGCACCCATCTCGTTGATGCTGTCCTGCAGGATACCGCCCATCGCCTGGTTCACCAGCTGCTGCCCGTCAGCACGGACCTGATCGATCGCCTTGTAGTGGAACGTCAGGCCGTCGGAGCGCGTCTCGATAATGCGGTTCATCTGCTCTTTAAGCTGCTTATCGAGCTTCGTCAGACGGGTGCGCATATTGCTGCTCTCACCCACTTCTTTGGTGATGATCTTATCCAGCGCGACGCGGCTTTTCTCAACGCGGGTCAGCGCGCCTTCATTAATCCATGGCAGCGCGGTACGCAAATCGGCCTGATAGTCTTTCGCCTGCTCACGCTGTGCGGCAGTCAGGTTGTACTGCTTGCCGTTAAAGGTGACGTTCCCCTGCGGCGTAATCACCAGATTGCCGTTCTCGCCTTTGACCTGCACGGTTTGCGGGCTTAACACCACGTCATCACGCGGGGTGACGCTACATTGATAATCCGCATGGGCGGTGAATCCGGTTGCCATCAAAGCAACAGCCAGCAACGTTTTGCGCATCTTAAACACTCCCTCAGACAAAATGGGCCAGCTAATGCTGGCCCCTTACTGCTTTATTAGTCCCACCAAACGTCGAAAAGTTCGCTGACGCGGACATCTTCGAGCTTGTGGTCTTCAAGCCATTTACGTACCAGGGCCTGATGTTCTTCAGTGCATTTACCCACTTCCTGGGTGCAGATCAGACCTTCCCAGGCCAGATAGCCGCTACCGTCGAAGGCCAGCTTGTTTGGCTCAATCACGTCATTGATGAACGCATCCACGTCCTGATCGATCTGTTCTACACTGGTGCCTTCCGGGAAACGCCACGCAACGGAGAAGCCCACTTCCTGGAATTCTTCGATGTGCATCTTTTTACGCAGACGACGGCTACGATTCTTTGCCATTATTTCACCCTCTCGAACATTAAGTCCCATACACCGTGACCAAGACGATGGCCACGCTGTTCAAATTTCGTTACCGGACGCGATTCCGGACGCGGTACATAATCGTTACTCTCAGACTGGTTTTTATACCCGTCCAGCGACGACATCACTTCCAGCATATGTTCCGCATACGGTTCCCAGTCGGTCGCCATATGGAAGACACCGCCCAGCTTCAGCTTACTTTTCACCAGCTCGGCAAACGGCGCCTGAACGATACGGCGTTTATTATGACGTGCTTTGTGCCACGGGTCAGGGAAAAAGAGCTGAACCATGGTTAAAGAATTGTCAGGAATCATTTTATGCAGCACTTCCACCGCGTCGTGACACATCACGCGCAGGTTCTCAACACCCTCTTCATGGGCCGTTGCCAGGCATGCACCCACGCCCGGGGAGTGGACTTCGATACCGAGGAAGTTCTGCTCCGGTCGCGCTTTCGCCATGGTCACCAGCGAGGTGCCCATACCAAACCCGATTTCCAGCGTGACGGGTGCTTCGCGGCCGAACAGTTCGGTAAAGTCCAGAGGCTGCTCGCTGAACTCAACGCCCATCACCGGCCAGTAGTTGTCCAGCGCATGTTGCTGCCCTTTTGTCAGGCGGCCCTGACGGCGGACAAAGCTGCGAATACGGCGCAGCGGGCGACCGTTTTCATCAAATTCCGGTGAAATGACGTCGTTTTTCATAAAAGAGTTGTCTGCTTGTGAGAATGTTCGGGAAACGGGCATTATCCAAAGTTAAGGCTTCTATGCAAGCATGGGAAAGATCCGGTTTACAGCAGATTGACGCTGTGCTGCAATCTGCGTCCCTGATTATGCGAATCGATGACCATGCAAGCCTCTCAATTTTCAGCCCAGGTGCTGGACTGGTACGACAAATACGGGCGTAAAACCCTGCCCTGGCAAATTGAAAAAACGCCTTACAAAGTATGGCTCTCCGAGGTGATGTTGCAACAAACGCAGGTCGCCACGGTGATCCCTTACTTCGAGCGTTTTATGGCGCGCTTCCCGACGGTGACCGATCTGGCCAACGCGCCGCTGGACGAGGTCCTGCACCTGTGGACCGGTCTTGGCTATTACGCCCGGGCGCGTAACCTTCACAAGGCCGCACAGCAGGTTGCCACGCGCCACAACGGGACATTCCCGGAAACCTTCAACGAGGTGGCGGACTTGCCCGGTGTAGGACGTTCAACCGCAGGCGCCATTCTCTCCCTGTCTTTAGGCAAGCATTTCCCGATCCTCGACGGCAACGTGAAGCGCGTGCTGGCACGCTGCTACGCCGTCGACGGCTGGCCGGGGAAGAAGGACGTCGAAAAACGCCTTTGGGAAATAAGTGAAGCGGTCACCCCGGCCAACGGCGTCGAGCGTTTCAACCAGGCGATGATGGATCTCGGCGCGCTGGTCTGCACGCGCTCAAAACCAAAATGCGAACTCTGCCCGGTGAATAATCTCTGCGTGGCGTATGCCAACCATTCATGGGCGCAATATCCGGGTAAGAAACCCAAACAGACGCTGCCGGAGCGCACCGGCTATATGCTGCTGATGCAGCACGGCGACGAGGTCTTCCTCGCCCAGCGTCCACCGAGCGGTCTGTGGGGTGGTCTATACTGCTTCCCACAGTTTGAAGATGAAGATTTGCTGCGTGAATGGCTTAAACAGCGCGGGATTGCTGCCGATAACCTGACGCAGCTGACCGCGTTTCGCCATACGTTCAGCCATTTCCACCTGGATATTGTACCCATGTGGCTTCCCGTGTCGTCATTTGCCTCGTGCATGGATGAAGGCACCGCTCTCTGGTATAACTTAGCGCAACCGCCATCAGTCGGACTGGCGGCTCCCGTGGAGCGCCTGTTACAGCAATTACATGCCGGTGCAATGGTTTAGCATCGACAAGAAAAAGAGGAATGAGTATGGCCAGAACGATTTTTTGTACTTTCCTGCAGCGTGACGCTGAAGGCCAGGATTTCCAGCTTTATCCGGGCGACCTGGGTAAACGCATCTACAATGAAATCTCCAAAGAAGCCTGGGGACAGTGGCAGAAAAAGCAGACCATGCTGATCAACGAGAAAAAACTCAGCATGATGAACCCGGAACACCGCAAGCTGCTGGAGCAGGAGATGGTAAGCTTCCTGTTCGAAGGTAAAGACGTGCACATCGAAGGCTATACGCCACCGGAAAAATAACAGCGCGCGGGGGAAACCCCGCCGTTAAAGCAAACACAACACGCACTCCCGGAATGATGAAAAAACTTTTAGCGCTAGCCCTTGTTGCGCCGTTGCTTGTCTCGTGTTCGTCAAAAAAAGGCGAAGATTACAACGAAGCCTGGATCAAGGACACCAACGGTTTTGACATTTTGATGGGGCAGTTTGCCCACAACATCGAGAATATATGGGGATTTAACGAAGTTCTTATTGCCGGACCTAAGGACTACGTTAAGTACACCGACGCCTATCAGACCCGTAGCCACATCAACTTTGATGAGGGGACGATCACGATTGAGACCATTGCAGGCACCGACCCTGCGGCACGACTGCGTCAGGCGATCGTCAAAACCCTGCTGATGGGTGACGATCCGGGTTCTATCGATCTCTACTCCGATGCCGACGATATCACTATCTCGAAAGAGCCGTTCCTGTACGGCCAGGTCGTCGATCAGACCGGTCAGCCGATCCGCTGGGAAGGTCGCGCCACGAAATTTGCCGACTACCTGCTGCAGACGCGCCTGAAAAGCCGCTCTAACGGTCTGAAGATTATCTACAGCGTCACCATCAACCTCGTCCCGAACCACCTCGACAAGCGTGCGCATAAATACATTGGGATGGTGCGTCAGGCCTCGCGCAAGTACGGCGTGGATGAGTCGCTGATCCTGGCGATTATGCAGACCGAATCCTCGTTCAACCCCTACGCGGTAAGCCGTTCCGACGCCCTGGGGCTGATGCAGGTAGTGCAGCACAGCGCCGGTAAAGACGTCTTCCGCGCGCAGGGGAAATCCGGCACGCCGAGCCGCAGCTATCTGTTCGATCCGCAGAGCAACATTGATACCGGCACGGCCTATCTGGCGATGCTAAACAATGTGTACCTGGGCGGAATTGATAACCCAACGTCGCGCCGCTATGCGGTGATCACCGCCTATAACGGCGGCGCGGGCAGCGTGCTGCGCGTCTTCTCGAATGACAAAGTGCAGGCCGCGAACATCATCAACAGCATGGCGCCGGGGGATGTCTACTCTACCCTCACCACTCGTCACCCGTCTGCGGAATCCCGTCGCTATCTGTATAAGGTGAATACGGCGCAGAAGAACTATCGTCGCCGGTGATCGGCACACCTTCTCCCCTCTGGGAGAAGGTGTTCTGTTTCCCCTCTCCCTGTGGGAGAGGGTCAGGGTGAGGGCATCAGGCCGCACCTATCCAACCCCACCCATACGAAAATGTTATTTGCATCACAATCCAAACTGCAAATTAATGTGGATTGCATTTTTTTGCGGGAGGTAACAAAACATATTGTTGCCAACTGATAGAATTGCATCAAATAACAACCCTGAATGTTCCCAAAACAACATATCTCCCGCTCACTTGTGAGGAAAGTAACATGAACCTTAAGCTGCAGCTTAAAATATTGTCGTTTCTGCAGTTCTGCCTGTGGGGTAGCTGGCTGACCACACTCGGCTCCTATATGTTTGTGACGCTCAAGTTCGACGGTGCGTCAATCGGTGCCGTATACAGCTCGCTCGGTATTGCGGCTGTCTTCATGCCAACGCTGCTGGGCATCGTGGCGGATAAATGGTTGAGTGCGAAATGGCTGTACATGCTTTGCCATCTGGTGGGCGCGGGGACGCTGTTTATGGCAGCCCAAGTGACCACGCCGGGGGCGATGTTCATGGTGATCCTGCTTAACTCGCTGGCCTATATGCCAACGCTTGGCCTGATCAACACCATCTCCTACTACCGCCTGAAATCCGCGGATTTGGATATCGTGACAGATTTCCCGCCAATCCGTATCTGGGGCACCATCGGCTTTATCATGGCGATGTGGGGCGTGAGCTTCGCAGGCTTCGAACTGAGCCATATGCAGCTCTATATCGGTGCGGCGCTCTCCGTGGTGCTGGCGATCTTCACCCTGACGCTGCCAACCATTCCGGTTTCTAACCAGCAGAAAAACCAGAGCTGGAGCACCATGCTCGGCCTGGACGCGTTCGCGCTGTTTAAAAACAAACGCATGGCGATCTTCTTTATCTTCTCCATGCTGCTGGGCGCAGAGCTGCAGATCACCAACATGTTCGGCAACACCTTCCTGCACAGCTTCGATAACAACCCGCTGTTCTCCGGCAGCTTTATCGTTGAACATGCGTCGGTGATGATGTCCATCTCTCAGATCTCTGAGACGCTGTTCATCCTGACCATCCCGTTCTTCCTGAGCCGCTACGGCATCAAAAACGTCATGCTGATCAGTATCGCGGCATGGATGTTGCGCTTCGGCCTGTTCGCCTACGGTGACCCGAGCGCGTTTGGTACCGTGCTGCTGGTGCTGTCGATGATCGTTTACGGCTGCGCCTTCGACTTCTTCAACATCTCTGGTTCGGTGTTTGTTGAAAAAGAGGTGAAGCCTGAAATCCGCGCCAGCGCGCAGGGTATGTTCCTGATGATGACCAACGGCTTCGGCTGTATTCTGGGCGGCGTGGTAAGCGGTAAAGTGGTTGAGATGTACACCACCAACGGCATCACCAACTGGCAGCCTGTGTGGCTGATCTTCGCGGCGTACTCGCTGGTGCTGTTCTTCGCGTTCATCGCGCTGTTCAAGTACAAGCACGTGCGCGAGCCGCACGGTGCGCAGCCGATCGCGCATTGATTGTTGTGCCCGGTGGCGCTGCGCTTACCGGGCCTACAAAACCAGACCGTAGGCCGGGTAAGGCGAAGCCGCCACCCGGCTATTTTATTGCAGAGAGCACCCACCCCACCGACAGCAAATCCGCGCTGCCGCCCGGGCTCAGGTTCCGTTCAATCAATGCCTTATCCATCTTAAGCAGCGCCTCTCGATCCCAGCCACTCGCCAGTAATTCCCGCGCGTAGCCCTGAACGTAGCGCAGCCCTTCAATGCCGCCGCGCGAGACGAGATTACTGTCCTGATTAACCGCCATCAGGCGCAACAGCAGGCCGTGAAGCGACTGTCCGCTCCACTGCGCCAGCGCCCTACGCGCCGTCGCAAAGCCGCTTTCCGCCTCTCCGCGCGCGCCGGTTAAGCCGTACAGCTGAAACTGCCGCTCGCCCGCCGTCGCCTGTCCGCTGCGCGCGGCCAGTTCCCGCGACACCAGCCCGCTGCAGATGTTACTCACCTCACAACAGAGGCTATCTGCGGAGATATTTTTCACACGTCCGGCAGCGAAGCACAGTAAACCCAGGGCAAAAATCCCGCCCTTGTGGGTGTTCACTCCGTTCGTCGCGGCGTACATCGCCTGCTCGCAGGCCATCCCCATCGGGCGGATAATGCGAAGCAGTGCGTCAGCGGGTTTATCCGCATGCGCGTTACCGAGTTCGGCAAAGCGCGAAAACCACGGCGTTATCGCCGCAATGCTGCGGACGAACAGCGCGTGGTCCATATCGCGATGGGAACCGTTATTGAGCTTGTCCACCAGCCCCGGCTTGGGCGTCAGCTCCAGCTCCTGCCATAGCGCCGCCTCGGCAAGCGCGGGCACGTCAACCGGGCGCGGTTTAGTCGCGAGCAAACCAGTCATCGATCGTCTTCTCCACGCGGGAAACCACCTGCTCAAGGGGGTGATTGCGCGAACGGGAACAGGCATGAGCGGGTTCGTCGCAGATCAGGCAGCGTCTGAGATTCGCCCCCAGCGACTGACGCCCGACGTGGCCGTGCTGAGGGCAGATCACGTCCAGATCCCACAGCCTGCCGAGCGGGTGCGTCTGCTCCAGCTCCGCGCAGTGCGCTTTGATTTCCACCGCGGGATGGGCCACGCACCACAGGGCTTCTGGCCCGGTCGGGAGCCACAGCACCTGACGGTCCAGCACCTGCCAGCGGTTTTCCCACAGCAGCTGGTCGCACATTTGCAGCGCCACGCCCATGGTATTGCGATAGCGCAGGCTGTCTTTGATTTCCCCTGGCGTGACCAGCGTGAGGGAAATCACCGGTTGTTGATAGTGCTCAAGCATGTCAGCCTGGCGCGCTGCGCGGCGCTCTTTCGCCGCCAGCAGTTCGTCCAGGCTGACACCCGCCCGCACGGGTGTCGCTATTGTCATAACTACTCCTTTACCTGTCGCACGGTGTCGATCACGCTGCCGTCGCGGTAGCGGATCACCCCGACGATTTTGTCGGTAAATTCAATCGGTTTCGGTACGCCCGTCAGGGAAATCGCCCGCTCGTAAAGCGCGCTGATATCCACAACTTTGAGCCCGGCTTCCAGCAGGCGCTCGCGGATCTCCGGGCGCGCCGGGTTGACCGCAATGCCGTGGTCGGTGACCAGCACGTCGATGCTCTCACCCGGCGTGAGGCGCGTGGTGACGCGCTTCACTACCGTCGGAATACGGCTGCGCAGCAGCGGCGCGACGACGATGGTCAGGTTTGCCGCGGCGGCCACGTCGCAGTGTCCGCCGGACGCGCCGCGCATCACGCCGTCGGAGCCGGTGATAACGTTGACGTTAAAATCGACGTCGATCTCGAGAGCGCTGAGGATCACCACGTCGAGCTGGTCGCAGCTTGCAGCCTTGCTGCCGGGGTTGGCGTAAACGTTGGTGGAGATCTCCACGTGGTTCGGGTTGCGCGCCAGCGAGGCCGCCGCCTGACCGTCAAAGCACTGGGTATCGAGCAGCTTTTCGATGAGCCCCTTCTCGTGTAAATCCACCAGGCTGCCGGTGATGCCGCCGAGCGCAAAGCGCGCCTTCACGCCGCTGCGCTCCATCTTCTCTTCCATAAAGCGCGTGCAGGCGGTCGCCGCCGCGCCGGAGCCGGTCTGCATCGAGAATCCCGGTTTGAAGTAGCCGGAGTGTTCAATCACGTCCGCCGCATAGCGGGCGATCATCAGCTCGCGCGGGTTGCTGGTGACGCGCGCCGCGCCGACGCTGATTTTCGCCGGGTCGCCCACGCTTTCAACCTGCACGATGTAGTCCACCTGGTCCTGAACCAGGCTGGCGGGCATATTGGGGAACGGCACCAGCTCTTCGGTCAGCAGTACCACCTTGCGGGCGAAGTGCGCGTCCACCATCGCATAGCCCAGCGAGCCGCAGCACGATTTGCCGTGCGTGCCGTTGGCGTTGCCAAATTCATCGCTGCACGGCACGCCGAGAAACGCTACGTCGATATTCAGCTCGCCGTCCTGAAGCAGCTTCACGCGCCCGCCGTGGGAATGAATTTGCACCGGCTCGTCCATCAGCCCGTGGGAGATGGCATCCGCCAGCCTGCCGCGCATGCCCGAGGTGTAAATCCGGGTGATGACGCCGCTTTCAATATGCTCGATCAGCGCGTCGTTACAGGTCATCAGCGAGCTGGAGGCCAGCGTCAGGTTTTTGAAGCCCATTCGCGCCAGCAGCGCCACGACGGTGTTGATCACCCGGTCGCCTTCGCGAAACGCGTGGTGGAAGGAGATGGTCATCCCGTCCTGGAGGCCGCAACGCTTAACCGCCTCTTCAACAGAGGCGCAGAGCTTGCGGCTGTGCTTCGCGTCGCTGTCCGACAGCCACGGCGTGGCGCTGTGGGCGTTATCAAACGGTTTTAAGTCCCGCAGATGGGGAAAGTTCACGTGAAGAAGTTCTGTCTGATTCATTATTTTATCCTTACCGACGCACGCCGGAGGCCGCCGCGCGCTCCAGCACCACCTGCGCGTGGTTAATAATCGGTGCATCCACCATTTTGCCGTTGAGCGACACCACGCCCAGGCCGTTACGCTCGCCCTCTTCTGCCGCCTCAATCACCCTTCTGGCGTGATCCACCTCTTCCTGAGTCGGGGCGTAGGCGTTGTGCAGCAGGTCAATCTGGCGCGGGTTAATCAGCGATTTGCCGTTAAAGCCCATCTTGCGGATCAGATCGACCTCGCGCAGGAACCCGGCCTCGTCGTTAACGTCTGACCACACCACGTCGAAGGCGTCGATGCCCGCCGCGCGGGCGGCGTGCAGCACGGCGCAGCGGGCGTAGAACAGCTCGGTGCCGTCGCCGCGCTCGGTCTGCATGTCCATCACGTAGTCAAAGGCGGCCAACGCAATCCCGATGAGGCGCGGAGAGCTGCGGGCAATCGCCACGGCGTTGATGACGCCAATGGCCGATTCAATCGCCGCCATCACGCGGGTGGAGCCAACCTCGCGGCCGCACTCGCGTTCGATACGCTCGAGATGGCTTTCCAGCTCGTAGATATCGTCCGGCGTGTCGGTTTTCGGCAGGCGGATCACGTCCACGCCGGCCCGCACGGCGGCTTCCAGATCCAGCAGGCCAAACGGCGTGCTGAGCGGGTTAATACGCACCACGGTTTCGATATCCTGATACATCGGGTGCTGCAGGGCGTGGAACACCAGCATGCGCGCGGTATCCTTCTCGCGCAGGGCGACGGCGTCCTCAAGATCAAACATGATGGAGTCGGGACGGTAGATAAAGGCGGTTGAGAGCATGGCGGCGTTGGCGCCCGGCAGGAACAGCATACTGCGGCGGAGTTTGCTCATTTCAGCGCCCCCCAGTTGATGGCCTGTTCATCGGCGGCACGCATCAGCGCGCTTTGCAGGCGGGCGCGGATCACACAGTCCAGCGCCCCTTTGTCTTCAATAATGATTAATCCCTGGTGCACGTTCATGGCGCGCAATGTGTCGTTGACCACCTGGCGAATTTGCTCGCCAAACTGCTTAATCACTTCACTGTGGATGACTATCTCCAGCTCGCCGTGAGCGGGAGCGATTTTCACCATCAGGTCGCTGGACTCCTGCGTTCCGGCCAGCGCCTCCCTTACAATTTTCATGATAAATTCCTGGTAGTTAAGCGACTTCCGCACTCGCACGGTAATGCGTTTCGAGATGCGCGAAGGTGGAGTCCGGGACAATCTCCCGGATCCGGGAAAACTGCTGTGTCTTCAGTAAGCGGCGCACTTCGGACGCTGATATGGCGTTGCCGGTGGCCTTGATGCGCGGCATTTCCACCACCTCGATATGCGAAGCCAGCAGGTCGTGCAGCGTCTGGTTGTACTGGCGGGTGATATCGCAGAACGGCTCCGAGCCGATGAAGCGGTGCGTAATGCCCAGCGCCGGGGCGATGAAGTCCCGGAAGATCAGCACGTCGATCTCGCTCCACGCCTGCAGCACTTTGCCGGTCTCCTTCAGGAAGTAGGCCGGGAAGGTGGCGCGGGAGATGATGTACTGCGAGCCTTCATGCACCAACACGTTCGGCAGATGCGCCACGCCCGCGCGCACCATCTCGAGGCGCGCGCTGAACGGGAAGAACGAGGCGTCTTCACGCACCACGAACAGGTGCAGGGCATCGCACCGCTGCGCCGCCTGCTCCACCAGATGGCGGTGGCCGAGGGTGAACGGATTGGCGTTCATCACTATCGCGCCAACGTTCTCCCCGCACTTGCGCTTCGCGCGCAGGGAACGGCAGTAGCGTTCGATCCCCTGCGGGGTGTTTTCCATCAGCACCGCGTTGTTTCCGCTCTGGGCAATCGGCCAGAAGCCGCTGCGGGCAAAGCGCTCCCGATTGCACGGACGGGTGCAGAGGAAGAGGTGAAAATGGCCGCACTCCAGCGCCGCATTTTCCACCTCTGCCAGCAGCCGCGCGCTGAGGTTTTCGCCGCGAAGCTGCTCGTTGACCGCCACGCATTTGATAACGTTGGCAGCAAGCCCTGCGCAACCCACCAGCTGCGAGCCGGACCAGGCTTCGACAAACAGCGTGATGTCGTTGTCCAGGCCAAGGCCGCTGTCTGCCAGCAGGTAGCGGATCTGGCTTAAGCGTTCCGGGTGTTTCGCCACGACGGTGTGGCGAAAATCGATGGGTTGACTGTTCATGCCGTCTTTCTTAATGTGCTGCCGCAAGCCCGACGGCTGGCGCTTCCACGATCACGTTGCTGAGATGACCGATATGCTCGATCTCCACCTCAATGCGATCCCCTTCTTTCATAAACAGCGGCGGATTGCGCTTTTTACCCACCCCGCCCGGGGATCCGGTGATGATCACGTCGCCCGGGCTGAGGCGGGTGAAGGTGCTGATGTACTCGATCAGCTCCGCCACCTTGTGGATCATGCTGCTGGTGTTGTCTTCCTGCACCATGCGGCCGTTCAGCCAGGTGCGGATCGCAAGCTGGTGCGGATCAGGGATCTCATCTGCCGTCGCCATCCACGGCCCAAACGCGCCGGTTTTGCGCCAGTTTTTACCGGCGGTGAACCAGGTGTGCTGCCAGTCGCGGGCGGAGCCGTCCATGTAGCAGCTGTAGCCCGCTACGTGGCGCAGGGCGTCGTCGCGGCTGATGTTCTCCCCACCTTTGCCGATGATCACCGCCAGCTCGCCTTCATAGTCGAATTCACTTGAATGGCGCGGCTTCAGCACCGGCTCGTTGTGGCCGGTCTGTGAATCCGGGAAGCGGACAAACAGCGTCGGGGCCGGGTTATGCTGGTCAAACTCCTTGCGCTTGTCGGCATAGTTCATGCCCACGCAGAGGATCTTTTCCGGCTGCTCGATCACCGGTAAGAAGGTGATGGCGCTCATCGGCACGTCCACGGCATCGTTCAGGTAACGGGTGGCCTGCGCCAGCCCGTTGCCCTGCAGCAGCGCCTTGAGGTCGCTGTAGCGGTCGCCGAGACGGCGGCCTAAATCAATCACGCCGTCGGCCTGGACGATGCCGTAGCTGCGTTTTCCCTGGTATAAAAAGCTTGCGAGTTTCATTGTTCTTTCCTGAAAACTTAAACGAGGAAGTTGCCCAGAATCAGCAGTGAGACAGAGACGTTAATCGCCCCGCCGATACGGGTAGCAATCTGGGCGAACGGCATCAGGCTCATACGGTTGCCTGCGGTCAGGATCGCCACGTCGCCGGTACCGCCCTGGCCGCTCTGGCAGCAGGAGACGATGGCGACATCAATCGGGTGCATACCAATCTTTTTGCCGACGAAGAAGCCGGTTGCCACCAGTGCGGAAACGGTGCTGACAATCACCAGCAGGTTGCTGACGGTGAACGCCGCCACCAGTTCATGCCACGGGGTGATAGCCACGCCGACGGCGAAGAGGATTGGGTAGGTCACGGAGGTCTGGAAGAATTTGTACACCACCTGAGAGCCTTCCAGCAGGCGCGGAGAGGCGCCGTTGCAGAGCTTCACCAGGACCGCCATAAACAGCATGCCAACTGGTGCAGGCAGGCCAATCAGCTTGTGGCCGAGCATGCCCAGCATGTAGAGCAGCACCGCCAGCAGCGCGCCGGAGGCGATAGTGGTGACGTCCGCTTTGCCGGAAAACGCAGGCTGAGAGACGGTGGCATCGGCATTCGCGCGGTTTGGCATCAGCTGGCCTTCACCGGTCAGGTGCGGGAAGCGTTTACCGAGCTGGTTCAGGCAGCCGGAGATGATGATTGCCGTCAGACCGCCGAGCATTACCATCGGCAGCACGCGGCCGAGCGCCACGCCCTGATCCATGTGCAGCAGGGTGGCATAGCCAATGGAAAGCGGGATCGCCCCTTCCCCGACGCCGCCCGCCATAATCGGCAGAATGATAAAGAAGAAGATCTGGAATGGCTCAAGACCCAGCGCCAGGCCCACGCCCATCCCCACCAGCATGCCGACGATTTCACCGCACAGCATCGGGAAGAAGATGCGCAGGAAGCCCTGAATCAGCACCGTGCGGTTCATGCTCATGATGCTGCCGACGATAATGCAGCAGATGTAGAGATAGAGAATGTTGGTGGATTTGTAGAACTTGGTGGTGGACTCGACCACCACGTCCGGCAGCAGGCCATAGTAGACCAGCGCGGAAGGGATAAAGGTGGCGCAAATCGCCGCCGCGCCGAGCTTGCCGACAATCGGCAGGCGTTTGCCAAACTCGCCGCAGGCAAAGCCGAAGAAAGCCAGCGTTGCCACCATGACCACGATATCGCTCGGCAGTTTTCCGCCCAGGCAATCAATCGCAATCAGCGCGCCCGCCAGAACGAACAGCGGCAGAGGAATAATCCCAACTTTCCAGGTATCCATAATATGCCACCAGCGCTCTTTGAGCGAAGGCCGCTGAATTTCAATCGGGTCGTGGGTAACAGAGAAAGAATCGTCAGTTGTGCTCATAATAAGCCCCTTGGTTATTTTGTGCGTTCAGCTTAGAGTCACAAAGGCTTACTTTATGTGAGGGATGGCATATTAAAAGCGAAGTTTTAATGGCAGCTATGGTTTTAATGGTTTCTTTTATTTAATGTGATTTATACCTTATTTATTGCCGTGGTTTTTATGGTTTCTTTTCCGAATTGAACAAACAAATAACATTTGTCCGGGAAGCCCGAAGCACGTTAGCCTTCAGCATAACGCTTTTACAGCGCCCGCTGTGCAAGGGATCACAAGTTTTCGGCAAAGCGGGCGTCAGCGCAAAAAAAGATGATATATTGGCGATCTTTGCTGCTACCTCGCGTGATAGTTATGAAAGTTTCTTTCCAGATTAAGCTGTTTATTTCGCTGGTTGCCTTTTTCTCGGTGCTTTTCGCGCTGCTGGGCGGATATTATTATGCCGACGTCGGGAAACAGCTTTATCAGGAAATGAGTACGCGTGCCAAAATACAGGCTGAAGAGATTGCGCTTATTCCGACATTGCGTAATGAAGTTGAACAAAAGAATATCAGCGCCATCCATGATTTTATGCAGAAGATTTCTGCGCACAGTGACGCCAGCTTTATTGTGATTGGTGATAATAAGGGGCAGCATCTTTTTCACTCCGTCTTTGCCGACAGAGTGGGCACAACCCTGGTTGGCGGAGACAATGAAGCCGTATTGCAGGGTAAAAGCACCACCACCATCCGCAAAGGCGGGCTGGGCATTTCGCTGCGCAGTAAAGCCCCCATCTTCAACGCCGCCGGACAGGTGGTCGGCATTGTTTCGGTAGGCTATCTCACCAGCTACCTTGATACCATTACCGTCAGTAAAGTGGTCAATATCCTGATTGCCGCCGTGCTGCTGCTGATCGCTCTCTTTATCTTCTCCTGGTTCTTTACCCGCAGCATCAAGAAGCAGATCTTCTCCCTTGAGCCGCGCGAGATCGGCCTGCTGGTGCGCCAGCAGAAGGCGATGATGGAATCTATTTATGAAGGCGTGATTGCCATTGACGATCGGCGGCGGATTGAAGTCATCAACCAGGCGGCGCGCAAGCTGCTGGGTCTGAGCCAGCCGGCCCGCGAGCTGCGCGGACAGCTGATAAGCCAGGTGATCGATCCGGTCCCGTTCTTCGACACGCAGACGATGCTGGCGAAAGATACCCATGACGAGATTTGTCGTTTTAACGATCTCACGGTGATTGCCAGCCGGGTGCACATCATGCTTGAGGGGTCGCTGCAGGGCTGGGTGATCACCTTCCGCGATCGCAACGAGATCGACTCGCTGAGCGCCCAGCTCAGCCAGGTAAAACGCTATGTCGATAACCTGCGCATCATGCGCCACGAGCAGTTAAACAGGATGACCACCCTCTCCGGCCTGCTGCATATGGGCCGCTATGAGGAAGCCATTGGCTATATTCAGGCGCAGTCGGAACATGCCCAGGAGCTGCTGGACTTTATCTCTTCGCGCTTCAGTTCCCCGACCCTGTGCGGCCTGCTGCTGGGGAAAGCCGCCCGCGCGCGGGAGAAAGGCGTAGAGCTGTGTTTCGACCCAGGCTGTCGGCTGGACAGACCCTTCCTGCCCCTTGGGGAGCAAGAGCTGATTTCAATTATTGGCAACCTGTTGGATAACGCCATCGAAGCAACACAGCGGTCGCCGCTTCCCCACGCGCCGGTAGAAGTGCTGATAAAACTCAGCGAACAGGAGCTGATTATTGAAGTCGCCGACCAGGGCGTTGGCATTACACCGGAGATGCGTGACCGGATCTTTGAACGCGGCATCACCACAAAAACACGCGGCGATCATGGGATTGGCCTGTATCTGATCGAAAGCTACGTCACACAGGCTGGCGGCGCGATAGAAGTTGCCGATAATACGCCACGCGGCGCCATTTTCTCCTTGTTTATCCCGGCCACGGGAATCGCCCGGCAACTGGAAGACACCGACTATGCAACATGAACTTATCGACGTACTGATTGTTGAAGACGAGAACGAACTGGCGCAACTGCACGCGGAGCTGATAGGCAAACACCCGCGTCTGAGGCTGGTAGGCATTGCCTCGTCGCTGGCTGCGGCCCAGGCAGAGCTTGAAAGCAAACAGCCGCAGCTCATGCTGCTGGATAACTACCTGCCGGACGGCAAAGGCATCTCGCTTATCAATAACCCCATGCTGGCCCGCGCCAACTGCTCGGTGATTTTTATTACTGCCGCCAGCGATATGGACACCTGCAGCCAGGCGATTCGCAACGGCGCGTTCGACTACATCCTCAAACCCGTCTCCTGGAAGCGGCTCAGCCAGTCGCTGGAGCGGTTTGTGCAGTTTGCGGAACAGCAGCGCGTGTGGAAGATTGTCGACCAGCAGAACGTGGATTCGCTGTATCAGCTCCAGGCGAAAAACTACCGCCTGGACAACGGCAGTAAAGGCATTGAGGAAAATACGCTGGCGCGGGTGCAGACGCTGTTCAACGACAAGGCAACGCACTGCTTTACCGTGGATGAGGTGGTGAGCGAAACGGGATTAAGCAAAACCACCACCCGGCGCTATCTGGAGCACTGCGTGGAGGCGGGCTTTCTGACGGTGGAGATGCTGTACGGCAAGATTGGGCATCCGAGGAGGATGTACAAGCGTAGTGCGGTTTGATGAAACGTTCCCTCTCACCCCGGCCCTCTCCCCAAAGGGGCGAGGGTGAAAAGACGGCCCCGTACAATCCCCTCTCCCCTTTGGGGAGAGGGTTAGGGTGAGGGCAACAGCCCGCACTATCTCAATACATACCCATACAGCCGCTTAATCCCGTCGGCATCCTTCTCGCTGTAAACTCCCTGCAGCTCCGGCGAGAAGCCCGGCAGCAGGTTGATGCCCTCCTCCAGCGCGAGGAAGTAACGCTGTACCGCCCCGCCCCAGACTTCACCCGGCACCACGCACAGCACGCCCGGCGGATAGGGCAGCGCCCCTTCGGCAGCAATGCGCCCTGCGGCATCACGTATGCGAACCAGCTCCACGTCACCGCGAATATAGGCCCGGTTCGCATCCTGCGGGTTCATCACTACCTCCGGCAGGCTCTCCTTGCGGAACATCGCCTTCTGCAGATCCTTCACGTCAAAGCTGACGTAGAGATCGTGCATCTCCTGACACAGCTGGCGGAGGGTATAATCCCGGTAGCGCACCGGGTATTTCTGGAAGATCGTCGGCAATACGTCCGCCAGCGGCGTGTCGTCTTCAATATGCTGTTCGAACTGGCCCAGCATCGCCACCAGCTGCGCCAGCTTCTCGCTGCTTTCGGCAGGCGTCAGCAGGAACAGGATCGAATTGAGGTCGCATTTCTCCGGCACGATGCCGTTTTCGCGCAGGTAGTGCGCCAGAATCGTCGCCGGGATCCCGAAATCCGTGTACTCCCCGGTTTCAGCATCGATACCCGGCGTGGTCAGCAGGAGCTTGCACGGGTCGACAAAGTACTGCTCGCGGGCATAGCCCTCAAAGCCGTGCCATTTGGCCCCCGGCTCAAAGCTGAAGAAGCGCACCTCGCTGGCGATGGCGTGCGTCGGATGATCCTGCCACGGCCGGCCCGCCACCACCGGCGGGATAAACGGTTTGATCATATGGCAATTCGCAATGATCGCCTTGCGCGCTTCAATCCCCAGCTCGACGCACTCCGCCCACAGCCTGCGTCCGCTTTCACCTTCGTGGATCTTGGCATTCACATCCAGCGCTGCGAACAGCGGATAAAACGGGCTGGTGGAGGCATGCAGCATAAACGCGTTGTTCAGCCGCTTGTGCGGGCAGAAGCGCGCCTGCCCGCGAATGTGGTTATCCTTTTTATGGATCTGCGACGTTTGCGAGAACCCGGCCTGCTGTTTGTGCACCGACTGGGTCACGAAAATCCCAGGATCGTTCTCGTTCAGCTCCAGCAACAGCGGGGACGTTTCCGCCATCATTGGAATAAACTGCTCGTAGCCCACCCAGGCGGAGTCAAAGAGGATGTAGTCGCAGAGATGGCCGATCTTGTCGATCACCTGACGGGCGTTGTAGATCGTCCCGTCGTAGGTGCCAAGCTGAATGATCGCCAGGCGGAACGGACGCGCCTCGTCGGCCTTTTCCGGCGCCGCCTCGCGGATAAGATCCCGCAGATAGGCGTCGTCAAAGCAGTGGTCGTCAATCCCGCCAATAAAGCCAAACGGGTTACGCGCGGCCTCAAGATAAACCGGCGTGGCTCCCGCCTGGATCAGCGCCCCGTGGTGGTTAGATTTATGGTTATTGCGGTCGAACAGCACCAGGTCGCCGCGTGTCAGCAGCGCGTTGGTCACCACCTTGTTGGCCGCTGAGGTGCCGTTCAGCACGAAGTAGGTTTTGTCCGCGTTGAACACTTTCGCCGCGAACTTTTGCGCGTGCTTGGCGGACCCTTCGTGGATCAGCAGATCGCCCAGCTTCACGTCGGCGTTGCACATGTCGGCGCGAAACACGTTTTCACCGAAGAAATCATAGAACTGTCGCCCTGCCGGGTGTTTTTTGAAAAATGCCCCGTGCTGGTGGCCCGGACAGGCGAAAGTGCTGTTGCCCATCTCCACATACTGGCTCAGGGTGTCGAAAAAAGGCGGCAGCAGGTTCTCTTCGTAGCGGCTGGCAGCGCTCTCCAGTTCCAGAAACTCCTGAGCTTTACCCGAGATGACCGCGGTGGCGCCGTCGGGTACGTCCGTTGGCTCCTGCGAGAAAATAAACACCGGTAAATGAAAGCCCGTGCGTTTCAGCAGTGCAAGAATGCCGCTGCGACTTTCAGCTGTTGTGATGACGACGGCCGCCACATCGGTAAAATCAGTGCTGTCCAGCGTCACCTTTTCGCGGTGCGTAGACACAGTGGAGAGCAGCTCGCGGCTGACGGCAATTTTCATGGTTTTCATAAGCGCAGTTACCCTCACCGGGCGGTGAGACAGGGAGGAGAAAATTCGCGCAATAATGTCACCTTTTATTTTGAGGTGCAAGAAGGAATCAGTATGCACGAAACCAACCAAAGCTAAGGCCCGCGCGGCCCTGCCGTGCCATAATAATGCAATATCAATGATTAAATAACAGGAGTTAACTTTGGTTATCGGGCCATTTATTAACGCAGGCGCCGTATTGTTGGGCGGCGTACTCGGCGCCGTGCTGAGCCAGCGGTTGCCGGAGCGTATTCGCACCTCCATGCCCTCAATATTCGGCCTGGCATCGTTAGGGATCGGTATTCTTCTCGTGATCAAATGCGCCAACCTGCCGGTGATGGTGCTGGCCACCCTGCTCGGCGCGCTGATTGGCGAATTTTGCTATCTGGAAAAAGGCATTAACAGCGCGGTGAGTAAAGCCAAAAACCTGATTGCCCGACCGGGCGGCAAGGCGAAACACGGCACGCACGAGTCGTTTATTCAAAACTATGTCGCCATCATCATTCTGTTTTGCGCCAGCGGCACCGGGATTTTCGGTTCGATGCAGGAGGGGATGACGGGCGACCCAAGCATATTGATTGCGAAAGCGTTCCTTGATTTCTTCACCGCCACCATTTTCGCCACTACCCTTGGCGTCGCCGTGGCGGCGATTTGCGTCCCGATGCTGCTAATTCAGCTGGCGCTCGCCACCTGCGCCACGTTGATTCTCCCGCTCACCACGCCGGCGATGATGGCAGACTTTACCGCCGTCGGCGGCCTGCTGCTGTTGGCGACCGGGCTGCGCATCTGTGGGATTAAGATGTTTGCCGTGGTGAACATGCTGCCCGCACTGCTGCTCGCCATGCCGCTCTCCGCGCTCTGGACGCACTTTTTCGCTTAAGGATGCGGCGAAATGGTGAGAGATTGCGCAGTCTGTAACGAAAACAACATTTTTCGTTGACGCCACGGGGCAGATCGGGTTTAATGCGCCCCGTTGCCCGGATAGCTCAGTCGGTAGAGCAGGGGATTGAAAATCCCCGTGTCCTTGGTTCGATTCCGAGTCCGGGCACCACTATTTAGAAAACCCAGCCTATGGCTGGGTTTTTGCTTTATGGCTACGGCCGATTTCTGGGCGCTGATAAGCGTGGCTTTAATGCAGGCACGCTTACGCTAATAGCCCGGTAAGTTAATACAGGCGGTGGCTCTTTTTTATCACTTAATTTTGCCGGATAAATTGCTGACCTGATTTGAAAGGTTGTCATTGCTCCGCTTCATGTCATCAAGGCTTCTTTGCAATCGCTCGATCTTACTCTCCTGCTCAGAATTCTTTCTCTCAAGCTGTAAAACCTTCTGAGTTAGTTCATCGACTTTGCGGTTGTCGGACTTCATCTTCCTCAGGCCATCCTGCATCTCCTGTAGATCCGACTCCCTGAAATCAGAAGGCTCGATTTCATCTGCATCAGAAATTACCGGGATATATCCTCCATTAGCGCTGCTGGGTTTGATACTAACCTGAACTTTATTTAGCCCCGCAGAGTGCGCGTAACCTATTGAAGAAAAATAAAAAAAAGAAACAACACACAGACCAGACAGAAATTTATTCATTTCTAACGTCCTTTTAAATTTTTCAATCACTTCCAGGAGTCTCCTTCTGGTATCACCCGCTCAGGATAAAACACATGGCTTAGCCTCTGGCAGTTCATAAACGGGGTTAAAGAGCAGAAGATACCATTCGTTTTTCATTATAATACGCGTTTCCTCTCCCCCAAAATCCAACCGCCACCCGCTCATTTTCTGCCACCTTACATCCGCCGGTAGATAGCGGTTTGTACTGCCGATCGCGGAATTTTTTTCTGAGCCGAAACTGAAACCAAAACAGCTCCGGTTCAAAATAATGGTCCATCACAAAGTTGCTCTACTCAATTCCGTACCGGATGAAAAGGTCAAGCAGCATGTCCTCAAGATCTTCAGGTATGAGATTGAAATGCTCCTGGAAGGTCCATTCTTTCTTTGCCGGAGATTTACGGTCACTGTAATTCTCAGTGAGGTAATCTAACAATTCTTGCTCATCATGTAGCATCAGAAAAATTTCCAACCAGTCTCTTCAACCGTGTCCATTACAACGCCCTTTCTCTCGTTTTGAGCCAGAGTAAATCCATAGCTAAAACAAGGATGTCGTCACCGTCCAGTTTTCTTAAAACTCAGAATACCACCCGCAAGTCAGTTCTATGCTTTTGGTTCCCCCCCCTAGGGATCGTTCCCACCTGCGTCCAGCAGTTTGTTTTTAAAGATAAACAAACACGCCTCGTTGAAGTTCTCCGCCCCCAGGCGTTCCGAGAGCGCCGTTCGTTTGCGATAGAGGCTTTTGACCGACGTATTCAGCTCATCGGCGATGGCTTCCATCGGCATCCCTGCCCTCAGCAACCGCAGCATGATCGCTTCGTGTGTGCTAAGCCGTAAGTTAAGCAGCCACTTCGTGGTCAGGCGCCTGCCCTTCATATTGAGCACCAGGTTAAATAACGACGCCATATCCGGCGCGGTCAGCGACGTGTTCATAAATAACTTCATACTGAGCAGATTCTCCTCGCGGTGTCGCATATCGAGCATAACGCAGCAGATTGTTTTTTTCGTTCTGGCCGGATGGCGTATCAGGTAATCATATAAACGGAGCGGAGAACGACTATCAATCAATACAGAATATTCATCTGCACCGTTATCAAATATGTTTCTGTCAATCGAGTCGAGCAGGATAATATCCGGGAAAAATATCCGCATCCCTCTGACAAGGTAGCGATCCTGAGTCACTAAAACAATTGAAGTTGCCACTAACCATCCCTTTTAGATTAAAGCAAGCACGATCCCTCGCAAAGAAGGCCGCCTTCGTTTTATAGCGCTGTTATATTAACGATAAATGTATTCTGGCTTTGGACATCCCTCAATACAGACATTGATGAGTAAGACTTCCTGTAGACTATCATTCAATGGCTGCCATTAATTATAAATAAAAAACAATCGCAGAAAAGTCACTTCTTTAAACATTAAGAGTTTTTGTCATGAAACTTCCCAAACATGCACCAGAAAGTACTTTAATTGAGGCAGGTAAACCACATTAAAAATATATACAAAGCTGTCACAATATAAATAAAATACCAATACATCAATCAGTTACAAATAAACAATCATTTCAATAAAACCGCCAAAAACCACTCGATACAGAATTATCTCAAAACAACACAGCCCCATTTCAACATATTTATCCGGCAACATATCAGGTGTACATTAGCTTTCACCCAGTCCACTGACATAAGGATCCATAATTACCTTTAGGTAAGTATCCCGTAACATCACTGCATTCAGATTTAATGTTCTCATTTATGGCCTTTAACCCTGAGTTTAAAGGCGGCCGTGTTATGCAATGGATTCATGATAAACAAATGGCAAATAGATATGGAAAGATCGCTTCGCTTCAATACGTTATTCTTTTATCGCGCCCCAACATTATTGTTTCTGTTATTCCTCTTTCCTGTTCTGGCTCAGGCGACTGAATCCGTTTATGAGCAACAGATTCAACAGGCGCGTAACGGTAATTACTCGCCGTTTCTCGATTATCTTCAGCGTTATCAGCAGCAGCATGCCCTGACGCCAGAACACGTTGCGGACTGGTTACAGGTTGCGTCCTGGGCAGGTCATGATGACGAGGTTATTCAGGTCTGGCAGCGTTACGGTATTTATATGCCGCTGCCCGCCCGCGGCGTTGCTGCCGTCGCGCAATCCTGGCGGAATAAAAAAGCCTGGCAGCCAGCCCTGGCGCGCTGGAAAGAGGCGCGTAGCCTTGCGCCGGACAACGACGAGTATCGTATCGGCTACATAAAAACTCTCGCCGATGCCCGCATGGACACGCTTGCCCTGCAGGAAGCCCAACGGCTGGTAGCGGAAAATCCTTCTCAGGCACATCTTGAGACGCTCTCGTATGTCTGGTTACGCCAGGGAAAAAGCTGGGATCGGCTTCTGGCAGACACGCGCGCGCTGAATATCGCACCTGAGAATAAAGCGCTCCTCAGCGAGCTGATCGACGCGCTAACGGATAGCCGGGTGAACACCCCCGCGCTGCAGCTTTCACAAAGCGTCACGCTGTCCCCCGCGGAGCATCGCCGTCTTGAGCGTAATGCCGCCGCCGAACGGGTTCGCCTCGCCGATGTGCCCGGCAGAACAGAAAAGGAGCGCCTGCAGCTTGCGCAAACCGCGCTGAATCGTTACGACGCCCTGCTTTCCCGCTGGCAAAACGATCCGCAGGCGGCGGAAGACGTCGTCCTGGCGCGTATCGACAGGCTTGGCGCGCTGTATGCGCATGGTGATTACCCGCAGGTCATCCGTGAATATCAGGCGCTGACGGCTGAGCAGCATCCGATGCCGGGCTGGGCCATCGGCTGGGTCATCTCCGCGTATCTTCAGGAGAAAAACGCTGCCGCCGCCTTCGCGCTTCTGCAACGCTATCCGCAATATGCTTCCGATCCGCAGGACGAGGAGCACGCGCTTTTCTACGCCTGGCTGGATACGGGAGATTATCAATCCGCCCGCCGATATGCTGAGCGCCAGACCCGCAGCGTCCCGTGGACCCGCTACGATTTCGGCTCCCCTACCCCTCAGCCGAACGATCGGTGGCTTACCGGGCAGTCGCTCCGCTTTAACTATTTGCTGGCGACGAATGCCCTGCCGGAAGCCGAAAAGCTGGCGCACCGTCTGGCGACAACGGCGCCGGGCAATCAGGGATTACAGATTGACTACGCCACCCTGCTTCAGGCGCGGGGCCTGCCGCGTGCGGCCGAGCAAACGCTGAAAAAGGCGGAGGCGCTGGAGCCGTCCAATACAGAGCTAGAGCAACAGCAGGCTTACGTCGCGATGGATCTACAGGAGTGGCGAGAGATGGATTTACTGGCCGACGACGTGCTTGCCCGCGCGCCTGCCGACCGCAGCGCCAGGCGTCTCGACAGGCTCAGAACGGTCCACCATATGTCAGAGCTGCGCCTCAACGCGAGCAAGGGCTTGCACTCCGATAGCCCCGTCAGCGGGACGCACGACCTGAGCTGGGACGCCACGCTCTATGGCCCACCCGTAGCGGACAGCTGGCGGCTGTTTGCGGGTACCCGCTACGCGCAAAGTAATTTCGATGAAGGCAAAGGCACCAGCCGTCACCTTTTGGGCGGCGTCGAGTGGCGGCCACGCGACCTCCAGCTCGAAGCCGAGCTTTCCAGCAACCGCTATCACGGCGAAAACAAGCCGGGCGCTCGCCTCGCAACAACGTACTTTGTGAACGATAGCTGGCAGGTCAGCGGCAGCCTGGAACGCCTGTCGCGCACTACGCCCCTTCGGGCGTTACGCAACGGCATTAGCGCCAACCGGGGTGAAGGCGGGGTGCGCTGGTATCAAAACGAGCGGCGTGAGTACCAGTTCAGCGCCGCCCTCAGCCGCTTCTCCGACCATAACCGTCGCCAGGAATATACCCTCACGGGCAGGGAGCGTCTCTGGCAGACCCCGTCCCTGACGCTGGATCTCGAGCCGGGGATCGCCGCCAGCAAAAACAGCCTGCGCGACACGCTCTACTACAACCCGGCGCGGGATCTGTCCGTGACGGCGGCCCTGGCCGTTGACCATGAGATGGTCCGCCATT
The DNA here is from genome assembly GCF_019730495.1 of Enterobacter sp. Y17. Classification (NCBI taxonomy): domain Bacteria; kingdom Pseudomonadati; phylum Pseudomonadota; class Gammaproteobacteria; order Enterobacterales; family Enterobacteriaceae; genus Enterobacter; species Enterobacter sp. Y17. Next base: position 291,870 of record NZ_JAASKP010000002.1, on the reverse strand, counting down.
ACGACACCCTCTGGAGCCAGCAGTTTGTGGCGGGAGGCGGCAGCTACTGGCAGAAAAATCAGTCCGCTGGTGCCATCGCTCTGCTGGGTTACGGACAGCGCGTCCAGTGGAACAACGTCATTGATACCGGCGTGATGCTGAACTGGGATAAACGCCCTTACGACGGCAAACGCGAGAGCAACCTCTCCGTCACGTTTGACGCGACTTTACGCTTTTAAGGATGAATATGCTGAACACACGTTTTTCCGTGAGCCTGATACTCCTCGGCTGGCTCTGCCTCAGCGCGAGCGTCTGCGCGCAGGCGATCTCGTTCATTGCGCCCAAAGAGAGGCCGCAGCTGGAGGCGAGTAAACCCTGGCCGAAGAACCAGTTCCTGGTCCTGGCCTACCACGACGTCGAAGACGATGCCGCCGATCAGCGCTATCTCTCCGTTCGCACCAGCGCGTTAAACGAGCAGATAAGCTGGCTGCTGCACAACGGCTACCACGCCATCAGCGTGCAGGACATTCTTGACGCGCATGACGGGAAAAAAACGCTGCCGCCAAAAGCCGTTCTGCTCAGCTTTGACGACGGCTACAGCAGCTTTTACACCCGCGTCTGGCCGCTGCTTCAGGCCTGGAACGTCCCCGCGCTGTGGGCGCCGGTGGGCAGTTGGGTCGATACGCCAGCGAATCAAAAAGTTAATTTCGGCGGCCTGATGACGCCCCGGGATCGCTTCGCAACGTGGGACATGGTGCGCGAGCTCAGCCAGTCTCCGCTGATTGAGATCGGATCGCATACCTGGGCCTCGCATTACGGCATTCCGGCCAACCCGCAGGGCAGCCGCGAGCCGGCCATCGCCAACCGCTTTTATGACAAAGCCACGGGTCGCTATGAAACCGACCAGCAGTTCAACCAGCGGATCGGCGATGACGTTCGCAAAGTGACTGAAAAAATCACGCAGGTGACGGGCAAGGCGCCGCGCGCCTGGGTCTGGCCCTACGGCGCCGCCAGCGGTACGTCGCTCGCTATCGCCAGACAGCAGGGTTACCGGCTGGCCTTCACCCTTGAGGACGGGCTGGGGAACGTGCAGGATCTGGGCAACATCCCCCGCCTGCTGATCGCCGGGAATCCCTCGCTCAAGGCGTTTGCCAGCACGGTCAGCCAGGTTCAGGAGCGCGATCCCGTGCGCGTCATGCACATCGATCTCGACTACGTTTACGATCCCGATGCGGCCCAGCAGACCCAAAACATCAACAGGCTGATCCAGCGGGTTTACGACATGAAGATCAGCCATGTTTTCCTGCAGGCGTTTGCCGATCCGCAGGGCGACGGCAGGATCAAGGCGCTTTATTTCCCCAACCGTCGGCTGCCGGTTCGGGCCGATCTCTTTAATTTTGTCGCCTGGCAGCTGCAAACCCGCGCCGGGGTAAAAGTCTTCGCGTGGATGCCGGTGCTCTCGTTCGATCTCGATCCTTCCCTGCCGCGCGTGCAGCGCCGGGATCGTCAAACCGGCCAGCTGCGCGAAGCCACCGAGCCCTATATCCGGCTATCCCCGTGGGACCCGCAGGTGCGCCAGCAGGTGACGGACATCTATGAAGACCTGGCCCGCTATGCCAGCTTCAACGGGATTTTGTTCCATGACGATGCGGCGCTGACGGACGTGGACGATGCCGGTCAGAACACCACGCGTCAGAAAAGCCAGACGCTTATCGGGCTTACCCACGCCCTGAGCCTGGCGGTGAAGCATATCCGTGGCCCGCAGATAAAAACCGCCCGCAATATGTTCGCCTTACCCATTCTGCAGCACGAAAGCGAAGCGTGGTTCGCGCAGAATCTTGATGATTTTCTGGCGGAGTACGACTGGACGGTGCCGATGGCCATGCCGCTGATGGAGTCCGTTCCGGCAGACGAGAGCGATGCCTGGCTGACGCGTCTGGTTAACGCGGTCGCCGCACGCCCTGGCGCGCTTGATAAAACCATTTTCGAGCTGCAGGCCAGGGACTGGGACCAGAAACCGCAGCGCGCCGTGTCCGACAGCCAGCTTGCGCAGTGGATGCGCGTGCTCCAGCTGAACGGCGTCAAAAACTACGGTTACTACCCCGACGACTTCATCAACAACCAACCTGATATCTCACGCATCAGGCCTGAATTTTCTTCGTACTGGTACCCTGACAATGACTGATCGCATTATCGCCTTCTCTATTTTATGTCTGGTATTCGGGTTGCCGTTAGGCGTGGCCGCCCTCTTTACCGGCGAACTGATTCTGGATTTTGTGTTCTTCTGGCCGCTGTTCATGTCGGTACTCTGGATAACAGGCGGCCTCTATTTCTGGTTTCAGCTTGAACGCCACTGGTCGTGGGATAAAGACACGCCCGCCCCGACGCTCGCCGGTGAGCCGCTCATCTCCATTCTTATCCCCTGCTTCAACGAGGGACGAAATGCCCGGGAGACCATCAGCGCCGCGCTGGATCAGCGGTATGAAAATATAGAAGTTATCGCCATCAACGACGGATCCTCTGACAACACCGCGCAAGTGCTGCAGGAGTTGGCGCAGGAACAGCCGCGCCTGCGGGTGATTAACCTCGCGGAAAATCAGGGGAAAGCGCTGGCGCTTAAGGCCGGAGCCGCGGCGGCGCGGGGCGATCTGCTGGTCTGCATTGACGGCGACGCCCTGCTCGACCGCGATACCGCCGCTTATCTGGTGGCACCGCTGATTCAGTACCCCCACGTCGGGGCTGTCACCGGGAATCCGCGCATTCGCACGCGCTCCACGCTGATTGGCCGCATTCAGGTGGGCGAGTTCTCATCCATTATTGGGCTCATCAAGCGGACGCAGCGGATCTATGGCCGGGTCTTTACCGTCTCCGGCGTCATCGCCGCGTTTCGCCGACAGGCGCTGGCGGACGTCGGGTACTGGAGTCCGGACATGATCACCGAAGACATCGACATCAGCTGGAAGCTTCAGCTGCGCCACTGGGATATCTTTTTTGAGCCGCGGGCGCTGTGCTGGATCCTGATGCCGGAGACGCTGAGAGGCCTGTGGAAACAGCGTCTGCGCTGGGCCCAGGGGGGCGCGGAGGTGTTTCTGGTTAACCTTCGCAGGATTGTGCGCTGGGAGCATCACCGCATGTGGCCGCTGTTTCTGGAGTACGCGCTGTCAACGCTATGGGCCTTCGCGTACGCGATGACGGTGCTGCTGTTCCTCCTCAGCCAGGTTGCGCCTGTTCCCGCCAGGCTGACCGTGGAGAGCCTTTTTCCACCGGAGTTTACCGGGCTGCTGCTGGGCGTGATGTGCCTGCTGCAGTTCCTGGTCAGCTTGTACATCGAGCGGCGCTATGAACGTAAAGTGGCCAGCTCGCTTTTCTGGGTGATCTGGTTCCCGATGGTGTACTGGATGATCGGCCTGTTCACCACCCTCGTCGCATTTCCAAAAGTCATGCTTAAACGCCAGCGCGCCCGCGCGCGCTGGATCAGTCCGGACCGGGGAAAAGGGAGCATTTAATGAACGAAAACACCTTAATTTTGACCGAGCATCGGCTCTTGCCGCGTCTTTTTGATGCCGCGCTAACGCTGGTGGCGTGGGGAGGATTTCTGTTTTTCCTGTATGCCCGTCTGTGGATGCAGCTAACCGATGAGAGCGACCACCGCTGGGGCGTGATTATCGCGTCCTTTAATACGGTGTTGCTCTACCTGCTGTTCGCCGCGATCAACGGCTGGCTGCTGATTTTGTGGTATCAGTACAACCGCCGCCGCGCCAACGTGAGACGGCGCCAGCCGGGCTATTTTCACCAGGAGGAGCTGGCCCGCAGCTTTAACGTCTCACCGCAGATCATCTCCGAGATGAGCCAGTACAACCTGCTGACGGTGTACCACGATCAAATTGGCCGCATCATCGATCTGAAGATCAACGAGCAGCAGGAAGAGGAAGAGCAGTAGCGAAAAGCCCCCGCAGGAGACGCTGCGGGTTGAGGGATCCACAGTATTTTGTAGCAAGGAATATAACGTGACATGAGCCGTATGTTCCCCCTCACCCCAGCCCTCTCCCTCAAGGGAGAGGGGGCCGTCCTTGCAGGCATTATTTTGTAGGCAATCCTCAGCCCTGCGGGGGGATTTTTATAGCGAGTCCTTCACCACAATCAACGGCTCGATATCGCTCTCTTTCTTCACCACCAGCGAGTCATCGCCGCGCAGACAGGTTCCGCCGTAGTTCCCGCCCACGGTGAAGGTGCAGACCTGTATGTACTTGCCGTCGACCTTCGGCAGGCACCACAGCTGCTGGTAGATGTTTTTGCGGTCGACAAACTTGCCGCTGGATTTATCCAGCAGTTCGTCCTGAGCGCTGATGAGATCGATATTGCTGCCGCAGCGGCCGGCAATCGGCTTGACGGCATAGCCGGTCTGCTTCAGCAGATCGTTAACCTCAAAATCGGTGTCGAGCAGATAACGGTGATTCGGGAACAGCTGCCACAGTACCGGGAGAATCGCCTTGTTGCCGGGAATAACGGTCCACAGCGGTTCGAAGACCAGCACCTCCGGGCGCAGCAGGACGTCAATCAGGCGCACCTCGCCCTCGGGATATCCGGTCCGAATAGGCACGGCGGCGTATTCTGTTTCGCTTACCTCGCGGATCTGCTCTATCGCCGTTTCCCACGCCCAGGTTTTCCACACGCAGTTGACGTGGCGACCTTCGTCGTCAATCAGCTGTCCGGCGGCATCCCAGCTGAGCGCCTCCAGCCCGTGCAGAATTTTGGTCTCGAACCCGGCCTGCATCAGCGAACGCTGAATAAAGAGCGCGTGGTAATCCTCTTCGACATCGTTGTCCTGCATGATATGGACGAACGGCCGCGCGTGGCTGTGCTTCCACGCGCCGGTCAGCTCTTCCAGCAGCCCTTCCGCCGGGTTATGCCCGTTGCCGCGATAGCCGTTTTTCACCCACTCTTCGAGAATCAGCCCGCCCTCGGTATGGCAGGACGCGGAGTCGGCGTTGTACTCGTAGACCTTAATGCCGCGCTCATCCATGCAGAAATCCATACGACCGGTTATCATATGGTGGCGACGCCACTGCCAGGAGAGGCGCAGGCGCGGCCAGAGGATTTTCGGGATGTCGAAAAGCGCCAGCAGGCTGTCGTCTTTCAGCACCTTGTCCGTCGCGTGCAGGTACATCAGGTGCAGTTCGTTGGTGGCCTTGATCAGCTCCTGCTCGGCGCTTTCGGTAATGGTGAAGTACTGGCAGGGATCTTTGTTGATCACATGGCCGTTGGCGCGGATATACGCCTGCTGCAGCGCGTCATTTTCGTTAAGCCATTTTCCGTCGAACTGACGCTTGTTTTTCAGCCGCGCGCCGCTGATTTTCAGCAGTTCGCCGTCGATTTCCGGCTGGGGAATGCTGTGTTCCGCGTCGTCGGTCTGGATCATCCAGCCGAGAATCTCCGTGTCGTTGAAGGTGTCATGGATCGTGTAACACCCGTTCTCCACGCTCAGACGCAGCTCGCGCGTCCACTGCTGCCCGAGCGGCAGCGGGGAGTGAATCACGTTCTGCTCCGCAATTCGCACCCTATCGTCGAGAAGCTGGGTGATCACCGCCACGTGGCCGGTCTCGTGAAACTCGCCGCCCTTTTGCCAGATCAGCAGCGCCCCGGCGCGCGGCGCGCGTTTTGAGCCGTTGGCAAAAGCCTGAAGAGGCAGAATGTTATCGTTCACCACCTGGCGCAAAAAGCGCAGGGAGAAGATTTCCCACGCCATGCCGACGTCGGTAAACACGAAGCCATAGTTGAGAAACAGGAAACGGCGGGCAAACTCAACGCATTGCCACTTGTGGCCCATGTATTCGTTGCCGATATAGCTGCGAAAATCCGCGTCTTCCGGGTATTTTCGCGGGTCCAGACTGCCGTAATTTGAAGAGTAAATCGCCACGCCACCGGGCGCATAGCCTAACAATGTCCCGAATGGCGCATCACTGCTTAACTTTCCTTTACGCATGTATCCAACCTAAAACAGGCAGGCGGCAATTTTTTTAAGGGTTGTCGTCGTCTGCACGTTGTAATTAACCTGACAGAGGGACATTTATCATACACCTGCGCGGCGCATTAACTACATGTTAAACAGCCAGCATGCCGCGAAATGCCCTGGCGCGATCTCCCGCATGGCAGGCTCCTGCGTCTGGCAAACCGGCATGGCGTGCGGGCAGCGGCTGCAGAACTTACAGCCCGGCAGCGCGGACGTGGGGCCGGGAATGTCGCCGCGCAGGGTGGCGTCTTCGAGATTGCGGATGCGCGGATCGGGCTGGGGAACCGCCGCCAGCAGCGCGCGGGTGTAAGGGTGCGCCGGACGTTGATACAGTTCATTCGCCGGGGCAACCTCCACCAGTTTACCGAGATACATCACCCCAATGCGGCTGGAGATATGCCGCACCATGGAGAGATCGTGGGCGATGAACAGATAGGTTAGCCCCAGCTCCTGCTGCAGATCCTGTAAAATATTCACCACCTGCGCCTGCACCGAGACGTCCAGCGCAGAGAGCGGCTCATCGCACAGCACAAATTCAGGATGCACGGACAACGCGCGGGCGATACTGATGCGCTGACGCTGGCCGCCGCTGAACTCATGCGGGAACCGTTCAAGGTGCTCGTGCTTCAGCCCCACTTTGTAGAGCAGCGTTTCCGTACGTTCCCGCTGTTCTTCGCGGCTGTAGCCGTGGATCTGCATCGGCTCGGCCACCAGCTGTCGCACCGTCATTCCGGGGTTGAGCGAGGAGTAAGGATCCTGAAAAATCGCCTGCATCCGTTTACGCAGCGGCTTAAGCTCTCTTTCGTGGGCGTGAGCAATCGCCTGCCCGGCGAAGTGGATCTCGCCCGAGGTGATATCGAAAAGGCGCAGGATGGCGCGCCCGAGGGTGGATTTTCCGCAGCCGGACTCCCCCACCAGGCCAAACGTCTCGCCGGGCTGGATATCAAAGCTCACGCCATCAACCGCCTTCACGGCCACGCCTTTACGCAGCAAACCGCCGTTGAGCGGATAGTGCTTGCGCAGATCGCGCACGCTCACTAATGGCGCCAGTTGTTCACTCATGCCTGAATCTCCTTGTCTGCCCATAGCCAGCAGGCGGCGCGATGGCCCTCTCCGGCGGTGTAAAATGCGGGCTGCCGTTCACACTGGGGCATGCGTTTCGGGCAGCGTTCCGCGAACGGACAGCCCGGCGGCGGGTTAAGCAGGCCAGGCGGCGAACCTTCGATCGGCGATAAACGCTGATTGACCTCATCCGGGCGCGGCAGCGAGGCCAGCAGCCCCTGGGTGTAAGGATGCGCAGGGCGATAAAAAATGTCCTCTACGCTCCCCTCCTCCATCACCAGCCCGCCGTACATCACCACCACGCGGCTGCAGACCTGCGCCACCACGCCGAGATCGTGGGTGATCAGCAAAATCGCGGTCCGGGTCTGCTGCTGCAGGCTTTTCAGCAGGCGCAGGATCTGCGCCTGAATGGTCACGTCCAGCGCGGTGGTCGGCTCATCAGCAATAAGAAGCTTCGGGTTGCAGGAGAGCGCAATGGCGATCATCACCCGCTGTCGCATCCCGCCGCTGAACTCGTGGGGATACTGGTCGTATCGCCGTTCCGCCCCGGCAATACCTACCTGTTCCAGCATGGCGATGACCGCCGCTTTGGCCGCTTTTTTGCTGAGCCCTTTATTGCGCATCAGGATCTCAGCCATCTGCTTGCCGATGGTCAACACCGGGTTCAGGGCGGTCATTGGATCCTGAAAAATCATCGCGATCTGGTTGCCGCGAATGGCGCGCATCTGCGCGGGCGTTTTCTGCGCCAGATCCTCATTCTGGAAGCGGATGCTGCCGCCGGTTATCCGTCCGTTGCTCCCCAGAAGCTGGATAATCGACTTGCAGGTGACGCTTTTCCCGCAGCCCGACTCACCGACGATGCCGACGAGTTCGCCCGGCTGAACCTGAAAGCTCACGCCGCGCACCGCGTGAACCTCGCCCTCCCGGGTGCGGAACGTGGTTTGCAGGTTCTCAAGCGCTAATAAGTTACTCATCGCGATTCGCTCCCGGCTCAAAGGCGGTACGGAACACATCGCCCAGCACGTTAAAGCTGAACACCGTCAGCAGGATCAGAATGCCGGGGAACATCGCCAGCCACGACGCTTCGCCAATATAAGACTGCGCGTTGTTAAGCATGCTTCCCCACGACGCCGCGGGCGCCTGCACGCCCAGCCCTAAGAAGCTCAGGGTTGACTCCATCAGAATGGCCGAGGCGATATTAAGCGTGGCCGCCACAATAATGGTCGGCAGCACGCCGGGAATGATGTGGCGCACGATGATGCGCAGCGGATGCTCTCCCGAGGCGCGGGCATAAAGCACGTACTCGCGCTCTTTCACCGACAGGGTTTCAGCACGCACCAGACGCGACATGTTCATCCACGTCAGCAGGCTGATAATCAGAATGATGTTATCCACGCCCGGCTTGAGGTAAGCATTCACTACCAGCAGCAGGAAGAAGGCCGGAATGGCCATCAGGATATCCACGGCGCGCATCATCAGGTTATCCAGCCAGCCGCCAAAATAGCCGCTCACCGTTCCCACCACCGTGCCGATAAGCGTGGAAAAGAGCATGGCGAGAAAACCGACCATCAGGGAGATCTGGCCGCCATACAGCGCGCGGGTGAAGTAGTCGCGGCCGTATTCGTCGGTGCCAAACCAGTGCGCGGCATCCGGCGGCAACGTGCGCGCGCCGAGCGCCATCCGATCCGGATCGTACGGGCTTAACCCCGCACAGAGCGCGGCGACAACGAAAATAAAAAGCACAAACAGGGAGAACTGCGCCGGACGGTTGCGGCGCAGCTGGTGACGAACCTGCTGCCAGCGTCTGCTCATCCGGGCTACCTCAGCGTACGAATGCGGGGATCGGCGAAGCGATAAAGCACGTCGGCGATCAGGTTTCCGACGATCAGCATCATCGACGAGAGCATGATGATCGCCATAATCAGGGGGTAATCCAGCGAGGCGATCGACTGGATCCCGAGCAGCCCCATCCCCGGCCAGGAGAAGACGCTTTCCGTCACATAGGCCCCCACAATCAGCTCTCCGAACGACAGGCCGAACAGGGTAATCACCGGCAGCAGCACGTTTTTCAGCACGTGGCGGAACAGAATACTGGAACGCGTGGCGCCGTAGGCAAGCTGGGTCTGCACGTAGTCGGCCGAGAGCTGCGAGATGGTGTTGGAGCGGATGTAGCGCACGTAGCTGGAGAGGTTGTAGAACGTGAGGGCAATACACGGCAGCACGCCGTGACGCAGCAGATCCAGCCCGTTATCCTCCATGCCGATGGTGCGCATCCCCATGCTGGGGAACCAGTTAAGCTGCACGGCAAAAATGGTGATGAGCAGGATGCCGAACCAGAATATCGGAACAGAAATGCCGATATAGGCGAATAAATTGAGCAGATGATCCAGCCAGCGGTGCTTAAATGCCCCCGCCAGCAGCCCCAGCGGGATCGCCAGCACGATCGCCATCATCAGCGACGCGCCCATCAGCCCCAGCGTGGCCGGTATGCGTTCGCCGATCATCTCCAGCACCGGGCGGTGGTAAATCAGCGAATAGCCGAGATCGCCCTGCAGGACGTTTTTCAGCCACAGGACGTACTGCGTGACCAGCGGCTTATCGAGCCCCAGGCTCTGGCGAATACGCTCGATGTCTTCCGGGGCCATACGCGGCGTAATGTACGCCGCCACCGGATCGCCGGGCGCGAGCTTGACCAGCAGAAACGCCACCAGTGAAATAAAGAACAGCATCGGCAGCAGCTGCAGCAGCCGACGCGTGAGGAGTGTGTTCACGACGTGCCCTTTCAAAAGCCCCGACCTGACGGCCGGGGCAATCACTTATTTCTGATAGATTTTTGACAGATCCTGGAACAGATAGACCGGTTTCGGCTCCGCTTCCTCGGTGCCGCCAAAACGCTTGTCCACAGCGACGGTCGCATTGGTGTAGGCGATCGGGTAGTAGGTCATGTCGTTTGCCACGGTCTGCTGAATTTGCTTATAGATATCGGCCCGTTTTGCGGCGTCGGTTTCCACTGCACCTTTATCCCACAGGGCATCAAACTGCGGATTTTTGTAGTGCGCGTAGTTATAGGCTTCGTTGCTCATGAACAGCGATTTGTAACCGTCCGGCTCGGAGCCCATGATGTAGCCGCCCAGGTTCAGCTCCCACGCGGTGTTGTTCATATCGAGGCTGCGCTGAGACATGGCGTTGGAGTCCAGCGGCATCAACTCCACGTTCACCCCAATGCCCTTCAGCGCCTGCTGAATGTAGAGCGCCATGCTCTCCTGGGTTTTGTTGGTGTTCACGTACGCCAGGCGCAGCTTGAGATTGTCGGGCGCGCCGGACGTCTTCAGCAGCTCTTTGGCTTTTTGCAGATCGAACTTGTACTGTTCGACGTCATCCGTCTTGTAAAGCGTATCTGGCGTCAGGAACGACGTTGCCGGTTTAGCGTAGTCCAGTGAGGTAAACGCGGTCTGGGTGAGCTCGTCCTTGTTGATGGCATACGCGATGGCCTGACGCAGCGCTTTGCTCTTCATCACCGCCACGTTCTGGTTGAACGTCATATAGGCCAGACGGCCTTCCGGATAGACCACGAAGTCAAACTTACCGGTATTTTTCAGGCGGTTCACGTCCTGCGGGTCAACCATCTTGAGGTTGATTTCCCCGTTTTGCAGCGCAAGGTTGGCGGCGTTGCTGTCTTTGGCGAAACGGTAGGTGACCGAATCAAGCTTCGCTTTGCCGTTCCAGTAATCGTCAAAACGGGTCAGGGCGTAATATTGCCCGGCGCGGTACTCTTTGAATTTGAACGGCCCGGAACCTACCGGCGCATCGTTTTTGCTGCTCTTTTCCAGGTCGCCTTCACCGGCGAACACGTGCTGCGGGATCGGGTAGATTTGTACCAGGGTGCCGGTAAAGGCCGCGCTGACCTGCGGTAGGGTGAATTTGACGGTGCGCTCATCCACCTTGCTCACCTGTACCGGCTTGTCGCCGTAGGTGAACATGCTGCGGAAGATGCTGTGCTGTTTGGCATCCAGCAGCTTATTGAACGTAAAGACCACGTCGTCCGCCGTCAGCGGCTGGCCGTCCTGCCATTTGAGGTTGGGTTTTAACGTCAGGGTATAGCTCAGGTTGTCGGCGGAAGGCGTCAGGCTTTCCGCCAGGCCCCACTCAATGTTGCCGTTATTAAAACTGTACAGCGGGGCATAGAGCGCCTGCATGATCGTTAACGTCGTACGGTCACTGGCATAGAGCGGATTAACGGCTAACGGGTCGCCGGAGGTAATTCCAATAGTTAGCGAACCGCCCTCTTTTGGCGCGTCGTTTTTTGCCGCTGAGGGCGTATTTGTCTCTTTATTTTTCGCATCATCACAGCCCGCCAGGCCTAACGCGAGCGAAACGACCACTGCCGATAACAGAAGCTTGCGCATCTCACTAACTCCTTGCCTTATAAAGTGTTTATTACTGCATCTTTTATTTATGTTGAAGCATCATATTCAGCTTTATCGGTTTACGCATTAATTATGAAAATGCGATTTTCGATTAAGCTTATGCCGGATTTGATATATATAAGCGCCGGAAGGAATAGCGGCAGATCGATTACGCTCAGTTCGTTAAACGCTTCACAAATCTCCTGCTACACTGCCTCAACACATCACTCAAAAGGCAGGCCAACATGTCAGACAACACGTATCAGCCACCAAAAGTGTGGGAATGGAAAAAGAACGGCGGCGGCGCGTTCGCCAACATCAACCGCCCGATTTCCGGCGCGACCCATGAGAAAGATCTGCCCGTGGGCTCCCACCCGCTGCAGCTTTACTCTCTCGGAACACCGAACGGTCAGAAAGTGACGATCATGCTCGAAGAGCTGCTGGCGCTGGGCGTGACGGGCGCGGAGTACGACGCATGGTTGATCCGCATCGGCGAGGGCGATCAGTTCTCCAGCGGGTTTGTTGAGGTGAACCCGAACTCGAAAATACCGGCGCTGCGTGACCACTCCACGAACCCGCCAACGCGCGTCTTTGAATCCGGCAATATCCTGCTCTATCTGGCAGAGAAATTCGGTCACTTCCTGCCGAAAGATCCGGCTGGACGCACCGAGACCCTGAACTGGCTGTTCTGGCTGCAGGGCGCAGCGCCGTTCCTCGGCGGCGGCTTTGGCCACTTCTACAACTACGCGCCGGTAAAAATTGAATACGCGATTGACCGCTTCACCATGGAAGCCAAGCGCCTGTTCGACGTGCTGGATAAACAGCTGGCGCGCGGTCGCTACGTGGCGGGTGAAGAGTACACCATCGCGGATATCGCCATCTGGCCGTGGTTCGGCTGCGTGGCGCTGGGCAGCGTCTATAACGCCGCCGAGTTCCTCGATGCAGAGAAGTACACAAACGTGCAGCGCTGGGCGAAAGACGTGGCGAATCGCCATGCCGTTAAGCGCGGCCGTATCGTTAACCGCACCAGCGGCGAGCTGAACGAGCAGCTCCACGAACGCCACGCGGCGAGCGACTTCGATACCAATACGGAAGATAAGCGTCAGGCGTAATGTTCAGCCGGGCGGGTCCCCGCCCGGCAACTGAGATCCCAGCCCAGGGCATGATTAGCTTAAAGGTTGAGCCGGTATTGCTGGCACTATCTGGACGTTTTTCTCGCGTCAGAGAGTGAGAAATGACGTCTCAACCGACAGCAGTCACAAAGGATCTGTTATGAAACTTATTAAAACAACGCTGGTTATCAGCGCCCTCATTTTTTCCACCTCGGGAATGGCTATCGACAAAACCGCCGCTGGCGCGGTAGCAGGCGCGGCCATTGGTGCGGCCACGGGCAAAGATCTGAAATCGACCGTTGGCGGCGCCGTCGTGGGCGCAGGCACAGGTGCCATGTTCAAAAACGGCGGCAAAGGTAAAGCCGCGCGTAAGGGCGGCGCGGTAGGTGCTGCCGTAGGCGCAGGTGCCGCGGCGGTTACCGGCAAGAGCGTGCTGAAAGGTGCAGCCGTTGGTGCGGGCACGGGCGCGCTGATTGGTGAAGCGACGCACTGATAAATACAGCCGGGCAGCGCTCTGCGAGCCCGGCCTCGTTGTTATGCAGTAATCCCTCCGCACAAAGTCTCAAATTTTTGCGATCCGCTTTCAGAAATCACATCTTCCCCTGTGTCACAACCCCGTGAACAGTTGCCTGCCGTAGCCTGAAGATTACAATGCATTTGCTTATCGTAAACTACAGGCTACAATAATGGCTAAGGTCAAACACTACATCACAGCAGACGGGTACGACCCTTTTGATGCATATCTGAGAAGTGTGAAAGATCCCATAGCAAAAGCCATGATTGCTACACGTGTCGCCAGAATGTCTACGGGTAACTATGGTGATTGCAAGCCATGCAGAGAGAGCGTTTCAGAACTCAGGATTGACCAGGGGCCGGGTTACCGCGTCTATTTCAGCGAAGTCTTCGATCCGGCAGATGGCGCAGTGAGTCTGGTGCTATTGACTGGAACGAAAAAAAAGCAAAATGCAGATATTGACAGGGCCGTTGAGTATCTCAACGACTACAAGCGCAGGATATCAGAGGAAATCGGAATGGCTAAATCAGTACTTCATGATGACGCAATGGTACAGCTCCTGAAAGATTCTCCGGATTTCGCGCCCGTATATCTTCATCAGGCTTTTATTGAAATTGACGAGCCCGGAGGCTATGAGGCGTTCATGCTGGCTTTACGACATGTGATTGAAGCTTCTGGCGGGATGACCGTCATTGCTAAACGTGCAGGCATTTCTCGCGAATCACTCTATAAATCACTTTCACCAAACGGTAACCCTTCATTTAAGCGTATTGCGGAAGTGGCATCCGCAACGGGATATCCGATTTCCCGAATTGCAGCTGCAGGGTTAAACGCACCAGCGTGAGACGCACGTCAAAATACGCCCGGATGTGCTAGCCGCGCGAAGCATCAATGACGATCGTCATGCTGAAACGCCATTGGAAAAGGCGGTAAGAGACATGCCTGCATGCCGCCTCATCTGTTGCATTAATACTTAATGTCCCGCGCTTTTTGTCTTCCGGACTGTTTCATCTGACGCTTGTCCTGACGGCAGTCGTGATTACTCTGGTTATTGTTCGCCACGCAGGTCTGCTTCACCTGCCGCGACGCGTCGCGGGTTTCCTGCCTGACATCACGCGCCACGCGCCGCTCCTGCGCCTGCTGGGTCGCACTGGCAGAAACCGAGAACAGCATCAGAAGAATGCAAGAAAGGACAGGAATGACAGATAACGATCTGTTCATAGCAACACCTCGGAGAAGAGAGCCCAGAACGTCAGGGGGTTAGCAAAAGAATAGCAGTTTCAGAAGGGGCTGAATGGGGAAGGCGTTAATAATATAAGGCCGCACAAGGCGGCCTTGTACGTTGCGTTATGCCGTCAGGCGGAACTTCTGCACCGAGCGCTGAAGCTCTTCGGTCTGGCGCTCCAGCGCCGCCGCCGCGGCAGAAACTTCTTCAACCAGCGAGGCGTTTTGCTGGGTCACGCCGTCCATCTGGGTAATGGCAATCCCGACCTGCGAAATACCCTTGCTTTGCTCCTCAGAGGCGGAAGCGATTTGCTTCATGATGGTTGTCACTTCCGTCACGTCGCGCAAAATCGCATCCATGGTGGTGCCGGTGTCGCTCACCAGCTGCGCCCCCTGCTCTACGCGGGAAACGGAATCGGTAATCAACCCTTCAATCTCTTTAGCCGCATTGGCACTGCGGCTTGCCAGGTTGCGAACTTCGCCTGCCACTACTGCGAAACCACGCCCCTGTTCGCCGGCACGCGCCGCTTCAACCGCCGCATTGAGTGCCAGAATATTCGTCTGGAAGGCAATGCTGTTGATCACATTGGTGATTTCAGCAATTTTCTTCGAGCTTTCCGAAATACCGCTCATGGTGGTCACCACCTCTTCCACCAGCGAGCCGCCGCGGCTGGCGGTAGTTGAGGCCACATCGGCCAGCTGGCTGGCCTGACGCGCGCTTTCCGCGTTCAGTTTCACCGTGGCGGTCAGCTGTTCCATGCTGGCTGCCGTCTCTTCCAGCGCAGCCGCCTGCTCTTCGGTACGGGAAGAGAGGTCGTTGTTACCGCTGGAGATTTCCGTCGCGCCGCGCCAGATATTTTCACTGCCGGAGCGAATCGTGCTGACCGCTTCGCGCAGGCTGTCCTGCATCGCGCTCAGCAGCGGCACCAGCTGCCCCACGCAGTTGCGGCCGAACGGCTCAATGGGCTGGCTGAGATCGCCCTGGGCAATCTGGCGGAACTGCTGGCGAATGCGAGCCAGCGGTTTGACCAGCATCGCCACCAGGTAACGGTCGGTGAAGAGCAGGATCAGCAGGCCGATAATCGTGGCGACGATAATCACCGTGCGGGTCATGCTTGTCAGGCCGTCCACCACCACGCGGGTGCTGTCGAGCGACTTCGCGGCGGCATTGTTGAACGCCTCAGCGGCCGCACCGAACGCGCGGCTCAGCGGTGGCGTGACGTTGTTGGCCTGCTGGCGATACCCCTCCAGAGCCCCCTGCTTCGCCTGCTGCATTTGCGGCGTGACGCCCTGTTCAAGCAGCGCCTGCCAGGAGCCGATCACCCGTGAAGAGATCTGCTCGTCCATCGGGCCTGGGGAGATCGCTTTCATCTCGGCCAGTTTCTTGCCCATGTTATCCAGCGCCTGTTGGGCGGAGGACAGATCCGGCGTGCCGCCTGCGGCTTTGACTTCCATTGCGCGGCTCAGACGGGTCACAAAGCGGAAATATTGATCGTTACCCTGGCTGAGTACCGTCATCTGTTTAACCAGCTGGCGGTCGACTTCATTGCCATCCGATACGCGAGAAAGGGACCAGGTGCTGTACAACCCAACGCCCGCCCACATTAAACAAAAGATCCCGAGAATCGTCAGCATGACGAAACGGATCGTGAAATTACGGAGCATATTCATAAGTCTTCCTTGCCGTGAGGGTGAGTTCGCCCAGAGGCGAGTACTACTCTCGTTATCGGCAGGAAAGAGGGAAATTATAACGTTTTGTGATCATTTTTAATTAGCGTGGCTTCACTGGTCACACAGCTGCCGTTAATCATTAGGCCCGCGCTTAGTGATGCAATTTGTGATGTGATAAGTGCAGAGTGGGAAAGCGCTTTGAATCTGTGGCAGGCGTCGTCGGATAAATAGTGCTGTCTGATGCCCTCACCCCGGCCCTCTCCCACAGGGAGAGGGAGAAAGGCCGCACCGAGCGGTCCCCTCGCCCCTTTGGGGAGAGGGTTAGGGTGAGGGGTAAGGTGTACTTTATTTCTTACTGATCTTATCCAGATACCCCATCACAAACGCAGACAGCACAAACGTCAGGTGGATGATGACGTACCACATCAGTTTGTTATCCGGCACGTTCTTCGCGTCCATAAAAACGCGCAACAGGTGGATAGAAGAGATCGCCACAATCGACGCGGCCACTTTATTCTTCAGCGACGAAGCATCCATTTTGCCCAGCCAGCTGAGCTTCTCTTTACGCTCGTCGATATCGAGCTGGGAGACAAAATTCTCGTAGCCGGAGAACATCACCATCACCAGCAGCCCGCCCACCAGGGTCATATCCACCAGCGACAGCAGCACCAGAATCAAATCCGCTTCGGCAATAGAAAAAATGTTCGGCAGAACATGCCAGATTTCCTGAAAGAACTTAATCGTCAGTGCGATAAGTGCCAGCGAGAGGCCAAAATAGACGGGGGCCAGTATCCAGCGGGAGGCGTACATGGCATTTTCAAAAAAGCGTTCCATAAAGTCCTGTTTGCAAAAGAAACCAGCGCCCAGTATATCTCAACGGCGCTGGCTGTTTGCAATAACTCAACGGTACGTCACTCAGACGTTGTCTGGGTTAACTTCGGGACGTGCGTACTCCGGCCAGACTAGCGCCACCAGTTCAGGATAGGCTTCCAGACTGAACTCGCGAAAACACTGACGCAAATTTAATACGTCCAGATCGGAATAAGAGACCTTCTCGCCGTTAAGACAGCGCTTTTTAATATTGTCATAATATTTATAGACTGCTGAATTCAGATCGCTACAGCGACGCTGCGCCTCAAACAGTCCAGGCGTGTCATTAATTTCCGACATTTTCATGCGCTTAATTGTCGCGTGTAAAAAGTCGATATATTCGTGGTTCACCCGCCAGTACCAGACAGGCGTAACGGAGTTCATCAATACAGAGAAATGGTCTTCCCCTTCCTCTTTTGTCATCAGTTCAGGTTGCGGGGGTTCACTGGTGTCTTTCGACACTTTCGTTTTATTGAACTCCTGCATCAATAAAAGCACACCAGCGGTCAGTAATAGTAATGTGATGACCGTAAAAAAGATGCTGTTCATGGGTAGGCTCCATTTTTTTTGATTTTAAATTTGCCTCATGATATTGTCAACGAATCTCACGCCTTTACCAACCCCACCCTGTTGAAAATAAAGGAAATTAAAAATGCTGCCCGACTATCTCGTCCCGGCTAAGTACCACATTACGCCTGTGGAACAGCAACCGATGGAAGCAGAAAAAGAGGCCAGTTTCACTCAGGGGAAAAGAAAGCTCTCTGATTTCGAGCCCGATATATTAATTGGTGTTTCCCGAACTGGCAAATCCCGAAATATGTTGCTGGAAGAGCACGATCGCCATATAAAAGATCGCTTATTTCGCGCCATAAAAATTGAAGCCTTTGTCCACCTGCTGAATGACCTGCAGGCCGAGGGTGAAATAGATTCCCAGAAACTAAGTCAAATAATGGCTGAAAAAACCGAAGAAATTAATGAAGCGGGCAATGAAATTTGGCTTAATTTAATTACGCGCGAAAAAAACAACCCAATCTTTTATAGCCTGGGGGAAGATTAACGTGAAAGAAGTTAAAAACAACGACGTTTATTTGACTTTAGATGATAAAAAAAGTGATGAATTTATCTTAAAGCAAAATCTCGAGGCGCTGAGAAACACAAAAAATGACGAGATGACGCGTATTACGCAAGACCTGGTATCGATCCCGGCGACGCTGGTTCGTCTGAAATGGCAGAATCGCCGTGAAATTTATCCGTTGCAGGTCAAAGAAGAAATTTACGGTGCCGTGATGAACGCCATCATAGAGCAGCGTCCCGAGCTGAAAGAGAAGCTTCTGGGACGTCTTGAGGCCAATTATCAGTATCTGCTTGCCAGAGAAATCTCCACCCTGCGTCTGACGCGCAAGCTGTCCGACGGTGAGTACCGTACCTCAAACGTCACCTGCGTGGCGCTTGATGAGGACGCGCTGGCAATCCCTTCTACCGCACCGACGGATAATAAAAACGCTTAAGCCGACAGGCATAAAAAAAGCCGGCTTTCGCCAGCTTCTTTATCACTTCGAGGCCGCTTTCTCTTCGCCGACCAGTCCAATCTTCAGGTAACCCGCCTGATGCAGCGTGTCCATTACCTTCATCATGGTTTCATAATCAACGGTTTTATCCGCGCGGAAGAAGACCGTGGTGTCTTTCTTACCGCCCGTAAGCTGCTCCAGCGCCGGGATGACCGAGTCGGCCGTCACCGGGTCGTTCCCGAGGAACATTGATTTATCCGCTTTCACCGACAGGTAGATAGGCTTCTCCGGGCGCGGCTGGGGCTGGCTGGAAGAGGCGGGCAGATTCACCTTCACATCCACCGTCGCCAGCGGCGCGGCCACCATGAAGATAATCAGCAGAACCAGCATGACGTCGATAAACGGCGTCACGTTGATTTCATGCATTTCGCCGTTATCGTCCAGATTTTCGTTTAGACGCATCGCCATACTCTTAACCTGCGCGCAGTTTAGACGCCGCGTGCACCGGCTTAACCGAGCTGGCGTTCAGGTCGAGATCGCGGCTTTGCAGCAGCAGAACCTGCGCGGCAACATCACCCAGCGTGGCTTTGTAGCTGCCAATCATGCGTGCGAAGATGTTGTAGATAACCACCGCCGGGATAGCGGCGACCAGACCGATTGCCGTCGCCAGCAGCGCTTCTGCGATACCCGGCGCCACGACCGCCAGGTTGGTGGTTTGGGTCTGCGCGATACCGATAAAGCTGTTCATGATGCCCCAGACCGTTCCGAAAAGACCGATGAACGGTGAGATCGCGCCGATGGTCGCCAGATAGCCATTGCCGCGTCCCATGTGTCGGCCAACGGCCGCAACGCGACGCTCCAGGCGGAAACCGGTACGTTCTTTGATCCCTTCGTTATCTTCACTGCCAGCGGAGAGTTCCAGCTCGTTCTGCGCTTCGTTCACTAACAGGGTGGTCAGGCTTTTCGCGTGGAAGGATGAGGTCATATCTGAAGCCTGATCCAGAGAGCGGGCTTCAGCCAGCTGCTGCTGTTCCCGCTTAAGGCGACGCTTCTGCGAAAGCAGCTCGGCGCTTTTGCTGAAGAAGATAGCCCAGGTGACAACGGACGCCAGAATCAGGCCGATCATCACAATCTTAACCACGATGTCAGCATGCTGATACATGCCCCAAACGGAGAGATCCGTCTGCATCAAATTATTACCCACTCTGTATCTCCAGGACGCAAATCACAAAATCTGAGCGTAATAATATCAAAACGTCGTCGAATTGATAGTAGTTCTCATTAGTATTTGCATGGTGCCGTAATTTTCGTTCACTTTCCTTGCGCTTACGCAGTAAAAATTTCTTATGCAAATTTTTGCTAATATTTTCTGCTTATTCGATAAGCCCCGGGGTGCAGTTTTTTCCAATCGTGGTAGTCTGGACGTCCAGACGTATAAAAACAGGGTTAGCGAACATGACAAAGAAGCATCTTGATACCACGCTGGTACAGGCAGGACGCAGCAAAAAATATACGCAGGGATCGGTCAACAGCGTGATTCAACGAGCCTCCTCGCTGGTGTTTGATACCCTAGAGGAGAAAAAAATCGCCACGCGTAACCGCGCGAAAGGCGGGCTGTTTTATGGCCGTCGCGGCACGCTGACCCATTTCTCTCTTCAGGAAGCGATGTGCGAGCTGGAAGGCGGCGCGGGCTGCGCGCTGTTCCCGTGCGGGGCGGCGGCGGTCGCCAACACCATTCTGGCGTTTGTGGAACAGGGCGACCATATCCTGATGACCAACACCGCCTACGAGCCCAGCCAGGACTTCTGCACCAAAATCCTCAGCAAGCTCGGCGTAACGACCGGCTGGTTCGACCCGCTGATCGGTGAAGGCATTGCCGAACTTATTCAGCCAAACACGCGCATTGTGTTCCTGGAATCTCCGGGATCGCTCACCATGGAAGTTCACGACGTACCGGCTATCGTGAAGGCCGTGCGCAGCAAAGCGCCAGAGGCGATCGTGATGATCGACAACACCTGGGCGGCGGGCGTGCTGTTTAAAGCCCTGGAGTTCGACATTGATATCTCGATTCAGGCGGCGACGAAATACCTGATAGGCCACTCTGACGGCATGATTGGCACCGCGGTTTCCAACGCGCGCTGCTGGGATCAGCTGCGTGAAAATGCCTACCTGATGGGCCAGATGGTGGATGCAGACACGGCCTACATGACCAGCCGCGGACTCCGCACGCTGGGCGTTCGCCTGCGTCAACACCATGAAAGCAGCCTGAAGGTGGCCGAATGGCTGGCGCAGCATCCGCTGGTTGAGCGCGTGAATCATCCCGCGTTACCGGGCAGTAAAGGCCACGAATTCTGGCAGCGTGATTTTACGGGCAGCAGCGGTTTGTTCTCGTTCATACTGAAAAAGCGGCTGAATCACGACGAGCTGGCGAGCTATCTGGATAATTTTACCCTCTTCAGCATGGCCTACTCCTGGGGCGGTTTTGAATCCCTGATCCTGCCTAACCAGCCGGAACAGGTTGCGGCTCTGCGTCCCGGCGGTGAAGTGGACTTCAGCGGTACCCTGATTCGACTGCATATCGGTTTAGAAAACGTTGACGATCTGATTGCCGATTTAGCAGCAGGGTTCGAGCGTATCGTGTAGAGTGCTGGCTGAAAATGTACTCCCTGGACGCTTTTGTGGACACCGCAAGCAGAAAAGTCTGCTTGAGTTGCGCCCGGGATCAAACCCGACGGGCGAATAAGGGAGTACAATAGCGCTATATCTGCTGTTCCACAGGAAAGTCCATGGCTGTTATTCAAGATATTATCGCGGCGCTCTGGCAACACGACTTTGCCGCGCTGGCGGATCCTCACGTCGTCGGTATCGTTTACCTCGTGATGTTCGCAACTCTGTTTCTGGAAAATGGATTACTGCCAGCCTCTTTTTTACCCGGTGACAGCCTGCTTTTACTTGCCGGGGCGTTAATCGGGAAAGGCGTCATGGACTTCACGCCAACGATGGTTATTCTCACTTCCGCAGCAAGCCTGGGCTGCTGGCTGAGCTATCTGCAGGGCCGCTGGCTCGGGAATACCCGCGTCGTGAAAGGCTGGCTGGCGCAGTTACCGCATAAATATCATCAGCGTGCGACCTGCATGTTCGATCGCCACGGCCTGCTGGCACTGCTGGCGGGGCGTTTCCTCGCGTTTGTTCGCACGCTTCTGCCTACGATGGCGGGCATTTCCGGTCTGTCAAACCGCCGCTTTCAGTTCTTCAACTGGCTCAGCGCCCTGCTGTGGGTGGGTGTGGTCACCACGCTCGGCTACGCGCTGAATATGATCCCCTTTGTGAAACACCATGAAGATCAGGTGATGACCTTCCTGATGGTGCTGCCGATGTTCCTGCTGGTGGCAGGACTGGTGGGAACCATCGCGGTAGTGATAAAGAAAAAGTACTGCAGCGCCTGATACCCTCACCCTGACCCTCTCCCCATAGGGGAGAGGGGAAAAGCTTAAGCTCCCTGCATCGTTCTTATACGTGATGCATCTTCTCCCGGCGTGACGCCGAAATATCGCTTAAACTCCCGACTGAACTGCGACGCACTTTCGTAACCCACCCGCATCGCCGCCGCGCTGGCCTTCATGCCGTCGTGGATCATCAGCATCCGCGCCTTATGCAGCCGGTAGGTTTTAAGGTACTGCAGCGGCGAGGTGCTGGTTACCGACTTGAAGTTATGGTGAAACGCCGAGACGCTCATGTTCGCTTCCGCCGCCAGCTGGTCGACGCTGAGGTTTTCCGTGTACTGGCTTTCGATACGCTTGAGTACGCGGCTTATCAGGCTGAAGTGGGTCTGTCGGCTCACCAGAGCCAGTAACGCCCCGCCGCCCGGGCCCAGCAGCACGTGGTAGAGAATTTCGCGGACGATCTGTTTGCCCAGAATACGCGCGTCCAGCGGCCTTTCCATCACGTCCAGCAGACGTTCAATGGCGCAGAGGATCTCTTCCGACAGCGTCGCCGAGTTAATCCCGCTCGACGCCATAGACGGCTGGAAGAATTCGTCTTCGCCAATATCCATCAGCAGCTCCTGCAGCTGAAGAATATCGACGTTGACGCGAATACCGGCCAGCGGAACGGCCTCTGTCGCGAAGGTTTCACATTCGAAGGGTAAAGGTACCGTCAGGAGCAGATATTCATTGGTGTCGTAGCGGAACACGCGCTCGTTGATATAGCCAATTTTATGGCCCGAGAAGAGAAAAACGATGCCCGGCTGGTACATGACCGGCGTGCGCGTCCCGGGCTGCGTGCCGTAGAGCAGGCGAATGTCAGGAAGCAGATCGCTGACGCCATTTTCTTTATCTATCAGTCTTTTAATCTGCGCAGTGAGCTGATGGCAGATCGCTTCACGGTTCATATTACGTTACTCCGGGTACGGTTTCCGACGTTGACAGTGTGCGTGCTTTTCCGCGCTTTCTCCAGCGCTCTGTAGAAATGGGCAAGACATCGGCAGGAATGTGCATTGAGAGGATAGCCCCGGACGGCCACAATGTGCAGCATCAGGTCGCCCTCTGCGCCACCACGGTTTTTCACCCACTAAAGGGAACGAGCAATGAACAACTTTAATCTTCACACCCCAACCCGCATTCTGTTTGGTAAAGATGCTATCGCCGATCTGCGCGCGCAGATCCCCGCTGACGCCCGCGTACTGATCACCTACGGTGGCGGCAGCGTGAAAAAAACCGGCGTGCTGGATCAGGTTTACAGCGCCCTGGACGGTTTGGACGTGCGTGAGTTCGGCGGCATCGAGCCAAATCCGTCTTACGAAACGCTAATGAACGCGGTGAAAATTGCCCGCGAAGAAAATATCACCTTCCTGCTGGCCGTCGGCGGCGGCTCCGTGCTGGACGGCACCAAGTTCATCGCGGCGGCAGCGCACTACGCTGACGGCATCGATCCGTGGCACATTCTGGAAACCCGCGGCAGCGACATTAAAAGCGCAATCCCGATGGGCTCCGTGCTGACCCTGCCGGCCACCGGTTCTGAATCCAACAAGGGCGCGGTGATCTCCCGTAAAACGACCGGCGACAAACAGGCCTTTATGAACGAACACGTTCAGCCTGTGTTCGCGATCCTGGATCCGGTTTACACCTACACCCTGCCTGCGCGTCAGGTGGCGAACGGCGTGGTCGATGCCTTTGTTCATACCGTTGAGCAGTACGTCACGTATCCGGTAGATGCCAAAATTCAGGATCGATTCGCGGAAGGCATTCTGCTGACGCTCGTCGAAGAAGGTCCGAAAGCGCTGAAAGAGCCGGAAAACTACGACGTTCGTGCCAACGTCATGTGGGCGGCAACGCAGGCGCTGAACGGCCTGATCGGCGCTGGCGTGCCGCAGGACTGGGCAACCCATATGCTGGGCCACGAGCTGACGGCGATGCACGGTCTGGATCACGCTCAGACGCTGGCCGTTGTGCTGCCTGCCCTGTGGAACGAAAAACGGGATACCAAGCGTGCCAAACTGCTGCAGTATGCCGAGCGCGTGTGGAACATCACCGAGGGTTCTGACGATGCGCGTATTGATGCCGCCATCGAAGCGACCCGCAGCTTCTTTGAAGGTCTGGGCGTGCCAACGCGTCTGTCCGGCTACGGCCTGGACGGCAGCTCCATCCCTGCCCTGCTGGCGAAACTCGAAGAGCACGGCATGACCCACCTGGGCGAGCACGGCGATATTACGCTCGACGTGAGCCGTCGCATCTACGAAGCGGCACGCTAAGCGTTTTTGCCCTCCCGACTTTCGTTTTTTGACATTTCGTCCAGACTTAATGCACAACCCATCGCCGGAGGAACCCTCCGGCGATGCGCACCTGAAGGAGGAAAAATGGCAAACCAAACCGTAATCAAGCTGCAGGACGGCAACGTGATGCCCCAGCTGGGGCTAGGTGTATGGAAAGCCGGTAACGACGAGGTCGTCTCCGCCATTCATAAAGCCCTGGAAGTCGGCTATCGGTCCATTGATACCGCCGCCGCATATAAAAACGAGGACGGCGTGGGTAAGGCACTGGCCAGCGCTGGCGTCCCCCGCGATGAGTTATTCATCACCACGAAACTGTGGAACGACGATCAAAAACGTCCCCGCGAAGCGCTGGAGGAGAGCCTGGAGAAACTCCAGCTCGATTTCGTCGATCTCTGGCTGATGCACTGGCCGGTTCCGGCTATCGATCACTACGTTGATGCCTGGAAAGGGATGATTGAACTGCAGAAAGAGGGGCTGGTGAAAAGCATCGGCGTCTGTAATTTCCAGGTTCATCACCTGCAGCGGCTGATTGACGAAACGGGCGTTGCGCCAGTGATTAACCAGATCGAGCTGCACCCGCTGATGCAGCAGCGCCAGCTACACGCCTGGAACGCTACGCATAAAATCCAGACCGAGTCTTGGAGCCCGCTGGCGCAGGGCGGCGAAGGGGTGTTTGATCAAAAGATTATCCGTGAGCTGGCGGATAAATACGGTAAAACCCCGGCGCAAATCGTCATTCGCTGGCATCTGGACAACGGCCTGGTGGTCATCCCGAAATCGGTCACGCCATCGCGCATCGCCGAGAACTTCGACGTCTGGGATTTCCGTCTGGACAAAGACGAGCTGGGTGAGATTGCGAAGCTGGATAAGGGTAAACGTTTAGGCCCGGACCCGGACCAGTTTGGCGGGTAATCGCGTAAAAAAGCCGGGTGGCGGCTTCGCCTTACCCGGCCTACGTGTCGACATAAAAACCCCGGCTCGCCGGGGTTTTTTATTTACGCTTTGCGCTTCACGGGCTTCTTCACACTCGAATTACCGTTCGAACGCTGATGCACAATCGGCGTGTGCTTGGTCAGCGCCGGGCGCGTATTGCGGTTCTGGCGACGCGCTTCGCGCATCTCATCCAGCGTCGGGGCCGGTACCAGGCAGTCGCGGCGCGAGCCGATCAGGTGTTTTTTACCCATATCTTCCAGCGCCTGACGGATCAGCGGCCAGTTTTTCGGATCGTGGTAGCGCAGCAGCGCTTTATGCAGACGGCGCTGTTTATCCCCTTTCGGCACCACCACCTCTTCACTCTTATAACCAATCTTACTCAGCGGGTTCTTGCCGGTGTAATACATGGTCGTCGAGTTAGCGAGCGGTGACGGATAGAAGTTCTGCACCTGATCCAGGCGGAAGCGACGCTGCTTCAGCCACAGCGCCAGGTTCACCATGTCCTCATCGCGCGTGCCCGGGTGGGCAGAGATGAAGTATGGGATCAGATACTGCTCTTTACCCGCCTGCTTTGAATAGGTATCGAACAGCTCTTTAAATCGATCGTAGCTGCCCATGCCCGGCTTCATCATTTTCGACAGCGGGCCTTCCTCGGTGTGCTCCGGCGCAATCTTCAGATAGCCGCCGACGTGGTGCGTCGCCAGCTCTTTGATGTAGCGCGGATCTTCCACGGCGATGTCGTAACGTACCCCGGACGCGATCAGGATCTTCTTGATGCCCTTCAGGTCCCGCGCGCGGCGGTAGAGGTTGATCGTCGGCTCATGGTTAGTGTCCATATGCTCGCAAATGCTCGGATAGACGCAGGAGAGGCGACGGCAGGTTTGCTCCGCGCGCGGCGACTTGCAGCGCAGCATGTACATGTTCGCGGTTGGGCCGCCAAGGTCGGAAATCACGCCGGTAAAGCCCGGAACCGAGTCGCGAATCGCTTCGATCTCATTGATGATCGAATCTTCAGAGCGGCTCTGGATAATGCGCCCTTCGTGCTCGGTAATAGAGCAGAAGGAACAGCCGCCGAAGCAGCCGCGCATGATGTTGATCGAGAAGCGGATCATCTCATACGCCGGGATACGGGCGTTACCGTACGCCGGGTGCGGCACGCGCTTGTACGGCAGCGCAAAGACGCTGTCCATCTCTTCGGTGGAGAGCGGGATCGCCGGCGGGTTGATCCAGATAAAGCGCTCGCCGTGCTTCTGCATCAGCGCGCGGGCGCAGCCCGGGTTGGTTTCATGGTGCAGAATACGGGACGCGTGCGCGTAGAGCACCTTGTCGGCTTTCACCTTCTCGTAGGACGGCAGCAGCACGTAGGTCTTTTCCCACGGTTTCGGGCGCGGCGGCTGCACAACGATTGACTTCGCTTCCGCTTTTTTCGGCTCAACCGGCTTGTTATCGGCACACGGCAGATCTTCACCGTACGGGTGCGGGATAGGGTCGATTTTGCCCGGCATATCAATGATGCGGGAATCCACCCCGCTCCAGCCCGGCAGCGCCTCTTTCACCATAATGGCGGTATTGCGCACGTCGCGGATGCTGCTCACCGGCTCACCCTGCGACAGACGGTGCGCCACTTCCACCAGCGGACGCTCGCCGTTACCGTAAATCAGCATATCGGCTTTGGAATCCACCAGCACCGAGCGGCGTACGGTATCTGACCAGTAGTCGTAGTGGGCGGTGCGGCGAAGGCTCGCCTCGATGCCGCCCAGGATCACCGGGACGTCTTTCCAGGCTTCTTTACAGCGCTGGGTATAGACCAGGGTCGCGCGGTCGGGGCGTTTACCCGCCACGTTATCCGGCGTGTAGGCGTCGTCATGGCGCAGCTTGCGGTCGGCAGTATAGCGGTTGATCATCGAGTCCATGTTGCCTGCGGTGACGCCGAAGAACAGGTTCGGTTTACCCAGACGCATAAAGTCGTCTTTGCTGTTCCAGTCAGGCTGGGAGATGATCCCCACGCGGAAGCCCTGCGCCTCAAGCATACGGCCACAGATGGCCATGCCGAAGCTCGGATGGTCAACGTAGGCATCGCCCGTGACCAGAATGATGTCGCAGCTGTCCCAGCCCAGTCGGTCCATCTCTTCCCGGGACATCGGCAGGAATGGCGCCGGTCCAAAGCAGGCCGCCCAGTACTGGGGCCAGGAGAAGAGGTCACGATCCGGCTGGATCAGGGAAATTGCGCTCATAATGCTTCCGAAGAAAAAATAGACAAAAGGAGCGGGATTATACGCTGTTCATCCGCCAGATTTGAAGAAAAGGATGCATGAAGCAGGCAGATATTCGGGGAAGTCGTTAAAATACGGCGCCCTGATAATTTTGAATCATAATATTCACTATATTTTCCGGTGAGTTGCCCCGGAACGTGTTATTGCGCGGAGCTCTGTCGTGAAGCCCAACGATTCGTTACATGTATCCCAGCTGCGGGTTGTCCTTCACCTCTGCGGTTTTCTGGTTCTGCTGTACAGCCTTTCCATGCTGCCGCCGATGGTGATCGCCCTGCTGAATAAAGAGCGGACCTACTTTGCCTTCCTGACCACCTTTTTAACCTTTTTTACTCTCGGAGGGCTAACCTGGCGGGCAACACGTCACGCCGGCATACAGCTTCGCACCCGCGACGGGTTTGTGATTATCGTGCTGTTCTGGCTGCTGTTTTCATTCATTAGCGCCATGCCGCTCTGGATGGATGACGGGCTACAGCTCTCCTTTGCCGACGCGCTCTTTGAAGGGGTTTCCGGGATCACAACCACCGGGGCAACGGTGATCGGGGACGTCAGCGCCCTGCCTAAGTCTTACCTTTATTACCGCGCACAGCTGAATTTCATTGGCGGGTTAGGCGTCATCGTGCTGGCCGTCGCGGTCCTGCCGCTGCTGGGCATCGGCGGCATGAAGCTCTATCAGTCAGAGATGCCGGGGCCGTTCAAGGAGGAGCGTCTGACGCCCCGCCTTGCCGATACCGCGCGCACGCTGTGGGTGACCTACTTCGCGCTGGGCGTAGCCTGCACCCTGGCCTACTGGCTGGCGGGAATGTCATTTTTTGACGCCCTCTGTCACGGGCTGTCGACCGTGTCGTTGGGCGGATTTTCCACCCGCAGCGAGAGCATTGGGTTTTATGACAGCCACGCGATTGAGCTGGTCGCCGGGGCGTTTTCACTGCTCTCCGCGTTCAACTTCACCCTCTGGTACGTCGCCATTGTCAGACGCACCCTGAAACCGATTCGCCGCAGCCCGGAGGTTAAATTCTTTCTGAGCGCCGCCGCGGTGATTATTGTCATCACCGCCTGGCAGGTCTGGCATGCCGGGATGTACAACGCCACGGATAGCCTGGTGCACGCCTTCTTCCTTGCCAGTTCGATGATGACCGATAACGGCCTTTCGACAGCCGACTATGCCCAATGGCCCGCACACACCATCTTCCTGCTGTTGAGCGCCAGCTTTTTTGGCGGCTGCGTAGGCTCGACCTGCGGCGGGATCAAAGTCCTGCGCTTTCTCATTATGTTCAAGCAGAGTATTCAGGAGATGAACCAGCTGGCGCATCCGAGAGCGCTGCTGAGCATTAAGGTGGGCAAAAGCGTGGTGAATGAACGCGTCCTGCGCTCGGTATGGAGCTTCTTTTTTCTCTACGTGATGATCACAGGCTTTTTTGTCTGGTCGCTCAACCTGATGGGCTACGACCTGTTTACCGCATTCGCAACGGTTGCCGCCTGCATCAACAACATGGGGCTGGGGTTTGGCGAGACGGCGTCGACGTTCGGCACGTTAACCGAGGGGGCAAAACTGCTGATGTGCGCGGCGATGATCCTGGGGCGTCTGGAAATTTATCCGGTGCTGATTCTGTTCTCGCGCTTTTTCTGGCGGGCATAAAACATTCCCGGCGAACCGGGAATGACAGGATTATGGCGCAGGGTTGATCAGCATCTGCCCCACGGAGCCCCTGTCCATCATCTCCAGCGTCTGGCTGTGGAACAGGAACGGGAAGTGCGGCCACGAAGGCTGACCGTAATAGACAAGCAGTTCAACCTGGCCGTCCACCCAGACGGTATCTTTCCAGCCGCGGTCTTCCGGGAACGGCATCGCGCCGTTGACGTTGCGGATCAGGAATGCCACCCCTTCAATATGGAACGACTGCGGCATATCTGAACGGACCGTCCAGCGCTCCCAGGTGCCCTGCTGCGCGGTAATGTCGATGCGGTTGACGTCCCACAGCGCGCCGTTGATGCCCGGGTCGTCGCCCAGGCTGATATCACGGCTACGCACCGGCGAGCCGCTCATGATCTCCTGCGGCAGCAGACGCATTGGCAGGCTATCGGTCACCAGCGGCAGCAGACCGGTCGGGCGCAGGGTCAGAACCAGAGTCGAGACAAGAATGCTCGACGGTTCAAAGAACCCGCGAATGCGGTCCACAATGCTGGCCGCTTCACCGCAGGTGACAGACACTTCATCCCCATTGGTCATATCAATGAGAACTTCACGACGTTCGCCCGGCGAGAGCGCCAGCTGTTTGACGGAAACCGGCGCCGGTAAAAAGCCCTGGTCGCCGGAGATCACGTGCAGCGGACGGCCATCGCTCATTTGCAGCTGATAGCGGCGCGAGTTAGACGCGTTGAGCAGGCGCAGGCGCACCCAGCCGCGCGAAACTTCCACATACGGGCTTTGCGCGCCGTTGACCAGCAGCGTATCGCCGACAAAGCCACCGCTGCCCGGCTCGCTGTATTCTGGCGTACCGAAATTATCCAGACGCTTGTCCTGGATGATAACCGGGAAGTCATCCACGCCGTAGTGGTTCGGGATCGGCAGGGATTTGCTGACCTCATCTTCCACCAGCCACATTCCGGCCAGGCCATTATAAACCTGCTGCGCCGTGCGGTTAGGCGTGTTGGCGTGATACCACAGGGTGGCCGCGCTCTGGCGAATCGGCAGAACCGGCGCCCAGTCGGCGCTGGGTGACATCATTCGCGCCGCGCCGCCAATCAACGGGCCAGGCACCTGTAAGCCGCTGATGGTCATGGCGACATTTTCAGGGGTACGGTTACTGTAGATGAGCTTTACGTCATCGCCATTCCACACGCGTATGGTCGGCCCAAGGTAACGTCCGTTAATGCCCCAGACCGGCGCGCGCGTCCCTTGGGTAAAGGACCAGTGGCTGCGCTGCAGCGTCAGGAAAAGCGGCTGACCGCGACGGGATTCAATTAATGGCGGAATGGGCAGCGGCTGTTGCTGCCCGGCGGCGCTGGCTGTCAGCGGCATCGCACCCGCACAAAGGGCGATCCCGGAAGCCTGAATAAACTGACGCCGACTGAGTGACATATAAGCTCCATCTGAAACGACTAACAACGCGGGAATTCGTTTTCCCTTCAACGCCGGATTAAATCTTACCGGCGGCTTCTCTCTCTGCGACTTCTTTGTCGAGCTGCGCAATGTGCTGAGCCATCAGCTCACGGCAGTGCGCTGCCAGCTCGCGCACCTGGTCTTTACCGTATTTGCTGGTATCGACGGGTGGCAGCATTTCGACAATCACCAGCCCGTTATTCAGGCGGTTAAGATTAATCTTATTCGAAGTATTGGAAACACACACAGGAATAATTGGAACACCTGCCGCAATTGCGGCATGAAACGCCCCGGTTTTAAACGGCAGCAGGCCGCGGCCGCGGCTGCGCGTTCCTTCCGGGAACATCCAGATTGAGATTCTGCGCTTTTTAAAATGATTGACCACTTCCGCAATGGTGCTGTGCGCTTTCGCACGGTTATTACGGTCGATCAGCAGGTTACCGGTCAGCCAGTACAGCTGGCCAAAAAACGGGATCCACAGCAGGCTTTTTTTCCCCACCGTCACGGTCGGTGGCAAAACGATATTTGCGGCGGTCACCATATCGTAATTGTTCTGATGGTTGGCGATATAGATGGCGTTACCGAAATTCTCCGCCCCTTCAGGCAGACGTTTTTCAACCTTCAGACCAAACAGCGGCGCAAGGCGACCGAACATATGGCCGAAGGTGGCAACATGCTTAGGATTACGCGGACTGAACAGGCAATAGATGCAGCCGAAAATACAGACCAGAATGCAGTAGATAACGGTAAGAATAAGACGAACAATATATAGCATAGCGACCTCTGAAGCCCCAACAGCTGACAATTATACTTCACCTGTGGCCAGGTAAGGACTTTATTACGAGCGCGTATTGTTAATCGCAACGCACGAATTAACAACGATTTTACGGGAAATTTTATTGAAACTCCCCCTCCGGGCAGAGGGGGATATCACGACATTACTCTTCGCTGTCACCCGCGGTGCTGCGTGCAGGAGAGTCAATCTCCACGCGGTCGATGCGCTGCAGGCCGCGCATCAGCGAGCCGCGGCGACCGCGCTCACCCACCACTTTCTGCAGCTCTTCCGGACGAAGCTTGATCTTACGCTTGCCGACGTGAATGGTCAGCGTGCTCTGCGGCGGCAGGAGGAAGAGGTGCGCCAGGCCATCTTCGCCTTTCGCGGCTTCCGCCGACGGGATGTTGATGATCTTGTTGCCCTTGCCTTTCGACAGTTCCGGCAGATCGCTGACCGGGAACATCAGCATACGTCCGGCGGTGGTGATCGCCAGCAGCATGTCGCTTTCGTTCTCGATCACCAGCGGCGCCATCACGTGGGCGTTGTCCGGCAGGCTAATCAGCGCCTTACCGGCACGGTTACGGGAGACCAGATCGTTGAAGGTACAGATAAAGCCGTAGCCCGCATCGGACGCCAGGAGCAGCTTCTGGTCATCGGCTTCCATCAGCATATGGTCAACCGTCGCTCCCGGCGGCAGCGTCAGCTTGCCGGTGAGCGGCTCGCCCTGCCCGCGCGCGGAAGGCAGCGTAATCGGGTCGATGGCGTAGCTGCGGCCGGTGGAGTCGATAAACGCCACCGGCTGGTTGCTCTTGCCTTTCACCGCCGCTTTGAAGCTGTCGCCCGCTTTGTAGCTCAGGCCCGGCGCGTCGATATCGTGGCCTTTGGCGCTGCGCACCCAGCCGCTCTGCGACAGGACAATGGTGACCGGCTCGGACGGCTGCATGTCGTGCTCGTTCATGGCCTTCGCTTCTTCGCGCTCGTGCAGCGGAGAACGACGGTCGTCGCCGAAGGCGTCGGCATCGGCCTGCAGCTCTTTCTTCAGCAGGGTATTCATCTTGCGCTCGGACGCGAGGATCGCCTGCAGCTGATCGCGCTCTTTTTCCAGCTCGTTCTGCTCGCCGCGGATCTTCATCTCTTCCAGTTTGGCAAGATGGCGCAGCTTCAGTTCGAGGATCGCTTCGGCCTGGGTTTCGCTGATGCCAAAGCGCGACATCAGCGCCGGCTTCGGCTCGTCCTCGGTACGGATGATCTCAATCACTTCGTCGATATTGAGGAACGCCACCAGCAAACCTTCGAGGATATGCAGGCGCTTAAGCACTTTCTCCAGACGATGGTTCAGACGACGGCGGACCGTATCGCGGCGGAAGGTCAGCCATTCGGTGAGGATCTCCAGCAGGTTTTTCACCGCCGGGCGTCCGTCGAGACCAATCATGTTCAGGTTGATGCGGTAGCTTTTTTCCAGATCGGTGGTGGCGAACAGGTGGTTCATCACCTGCTCCATGTCCACGCGGTTGGAGCGCGGCACGATCACCAGACGGGTCGGGTTTTCGTGATCCGATTCATCGCGCAGGTCGTCCACCATCGGCAGCTTCTTATTGCGCATCTGTGAGGCGATCTGCTCCAGCACTTTGGCACCGGAAACCTGATGCGGCAGCGCGGTGATCACCACGGCGCCGTCCTCTTTATTCCACACCGCGCGCATGCGCACGGAGCCGCGACCGTTCTGGTAGATTTTGCGGATTTCCGCGCGCGAGGTGATGATCTCGGCTTCGGTCGGGAAATCTGGCCCCTGCACGATATCCAGCAGCTCGTCGAGCGTGGCTTTCGGCTGCTCAATCAGGGTAATAGCGGCTTTCGCCACTTCACGCAGGTTGTGCGGCGGAATGTCCGTCGCCATACCGACCGCGATACCGGTGGTACCGTTCAGCAGGATGTTCGGCAGACGCGCAGGCAGCATCTTCGGCTCCTGCATCGTACCGTCGAAGTTCGGCACCCAGTCAACGGTTCCCTGACCCAGCTCGCCCAGCAGCACTTCGGCATATTTAGAGAGGCGGGATTCGGTATAACGCATCGCCGCGAAGGATTTCGGATCGTCCGGCGCACCCCAGTTCCCCTGCCCGTCCACCAGCGGGTAGCGGTAAGAGAACGGCTGTGCCATCAGCACCATCGCTTCATAACAGGCGCTGTCGCCGTGCGGATGGTATTTACCCAGTACGTCACCGACGGTACGGGCGGATTTCTTAAACTTGGCGGTGGCGTTCAGCCCCAGTTCGGACATCGCATACACGATGCGGCGCTGAACGGGCTTCAGGCCATCCCCGATAAACGGCAACGCCCTGTCCATGATGACGTACATGGAGTAGTTCAGGTAGGCGTTTTCCGTGAATTCATGTAGCGCGAGGCGCTCTGCCATATCGCTCATTACGTGTGATTCCTCAACTCAGAAACCGAAGGGTTTCAGGCAATATTGCCGCAGATACTACCTCATCTGATGAATTGAGTCACAAAGAAAAAGGGCCGCACAGGCGGCCCTTTTCGGGTTATTTGTTCAGCTTAATAACCTGCTTCACGTCGATTTCAAACTCGTTCCAGTCTTTATCGACTTTACCCTGCAGTTCAACTTTATCCTGCGGAGTGACGGTCACGCCGTTCCAGCGCTTGTGGTCAATCTCAACCACGACCGTGCCGGATTCATCGCGGAAGGTGTAGCGGTCATCGGACAGGCGCTCGGTAATGTTCCCGCGCAGCTTCACCCAGGCATCGTCCTTCAGGTCTTTCACTTTTGCCGCGGTGGTGAGGTTGGCGTTGTTATCGACAAAACCGCCCTGCTGAGTTTGCGTCTGGGTCTGTGTGGCCGATGGGCCAGTAAAACCGCCCTGAGCAGCAAAGACCGGCGCGGTGGTCATCATCATGATGGCAGCAATTGCAGCGAATTTTTTCATCTTCATCTCTCCCTTTAATGTCGTTTCGCAGTCCATTTAACAGGGTAATCCTTAACAACTTCTTAAGGGAAAAATTTATTTATTATTGCTGTACAGCAGGCGCTTACAGAGGGTTTACTGACGACATCAAGGAGGGAACATGCGCATTTTACTGGTTGAAGACGACAGGTTAATCGGCGACGGTATCAAGGCGGGGTTGAGCAAAATGGGTTTTAGCGTGGACTGGTTTACCGACGGTAAAACCGGCCAGGCCGCGCTCTCCTCTGCACCCTATGATGCCGTGGTGCTGGATCTGACGCTGCCGGAAATTGACGGTCTGGACATTCTGCGCGCGTGGCGCGAAAGCGGGCGCAGCGAGCCGGTACTGATTCTGACGGCGCGGGATGCGCTTAACCAGCGCGTCGAAGGGCTGCGTCTTGGGGCGGATGATTATCTCTGTAAGCCGTTCGCGCTGATCGAAGTGGGTGCCCGCCTCGAAGCGCTGGTCCGCCGCAGCCACGGCCAGGCGAGTAGCGAGCTGCGTCACGGGAAGGTCACGCTCGATCCAACCCGTCTCGTCGCCACGCTGGACGGTGAGACGCTGACGCTCAAGCCGAAAGAGTTCGCGCTGCTGGAGCTGTTAATGCGTAACGCCGGTCGGGTGCTGCCGCGAAAGCTGATCGAGGAAAAACTCTATACCTGGGACGACGACGTCTCCAGCAACGCCATCGAGGTTCACGTCCATCATTTGCGCCGCAAGCTTGGGAGCGAGTTTATCCGCACCGTGCACGGCATCGGCTACACCCTGGGTGACGCATGCAACTGAGCCTGAAGCTGCGCCTGACGCTTCTCTTTTTACTTCTCTCTCTGACGGCCTGGTTTGCCGCCAGCCTGGTTGCCTGGCAGCAGACGACCCACAAGCTCGACAAGCTGTTCGATACCCAGCAGATGCTGTTTGCTAAACGGCTGCTGACGATGGATCTGGACGAGATCCGCGCCCCCGAACGCATGCGCGAGATCCCGAAAAAAGTGAAGCACGGTCGTCTGGACGACGACGCGCTGGCTTTCGCCATTTACGCCGTCGACGGCAAAATGCTCCTCAACGACGGTGAAAACGGACGCGATATCCCGTACCACTATCGCCGCGACGGGTTCGATAACGGGCAGCTGCAGGGCGACAACGACGAATGGCGCTTTTTATGGCTGACCTCACCCGACGGGAAGTACCGCGTGGTGGTCGGCCAGGAGTGGGAGTACCGCCAGGAGATGGCGCTGGACGTGGTCAGCTCGCAGCTGACCCCCTGGCTGGTGGCGCTGCCCGTGATGTTGCTGCTGCTGATCGTCCTCCTGAGTCGGGAGCTGAAGCCGCTGAAAAAGCTGGCGCAGACCCTGCGCTCCCGCTCGCCGGATGCCACCGATAAACTGCCGACCGAGGGTGTCCCTACGGAAGTGCGCCCCCTGCTCGACGCGCTGAATCATCTCTTCGCGCGCACCCAGGAGATGATGACCCGCGAGCGCCGCTTTACGTCCGATGCCGCCCACGAGCTGCGCAGCCCGCTGGCGGCCCTGAAGGTGCAAACTGACGTGGCGCAGCTCTCTCATGACGATCCGCTGGCGCGGGAAAAGGCGCTGACGCAGCTGCATGCGGGCATCGACCGCGCTTCCCGGCTGGTGGATCAGCTCCTCACGCTTTCGCGTCTGGACTCGCTGGATAACCTTGACGATGTCGAACCGATTCCCCTGGCCGACTTGCTGCAGTCGGCCGTGCTGGATATCTGGCATCCGGCGCAGCAGGCGGGCATTGATATTCGCCTGAACATCCATGCACCAGAGGTGACACGCACGGGCCAGCAGCTGCTCCTGAGCCTGCTGGTGCGCAACCTGCTGGATAACGCGATCCGCTATAGCCCGCGCGGCAGCGTGGTCGACGTGACGCTGGACGCGCGTGGCTTTATCGTGCGCGACAACGGCCCAGGCATTTCACCGGACGCGCTGGCGCGCATCGGCGAGCGCTTTTATCGCCCGCCGGGTCAGGATGCCACGGGCAGCGGGCTGGGGTTATCCATTGTAAAACGCATCGCCACCCTGCACGGGATGCGCGTTTCGCTGAGCAATGCGCCTGAAGGCGGTTTTGAAGTGAAGGTCAGCTGGTAGGGATTATTGCGTTTAACGCAAAAGACTTTGCACATTTTGCTCATTTTACCGCACCGTCCTCGCGCGTAGAATACAGGCCATACTCTCATCATCGAGGACAAATAATGAGCAACATCCTGATTATCAACGGTGCAAAAGAATTTGCGCACTCTAAAGGCCAGCTGAATGACACCCTGACCGAGGTCGCGGACGGTTTCCTGCGCGACGCCGGGCATGATGTTAAGGTCGTGCGCGCGGACAGCAACTACGACGTGAAGGCCGAAGTGCAGAACTTCCTGTGGGCTGACGTGGTGATCTGGCAGATGCCAGGCTGGTGGATGGGCGCGCCGTGGACCGTGAAAAAATACATGGACGACGTGTTCACAGAAGGTCACGGCTCGCTGTATGCCAGCGATGGCCGCACCCGCTCTGACGCCTCCAAAAAATACGGCTCGGGCGGCCTGATTCAGGGCAAAAAATATATGCTCTCGCTGACCTGGAACGCCCCGCTGGAAGCCTTCACCGATAAAGATCAGTTCTTCGAAGGCGTGGGCGTTGACGGCGCGTACCTGCCGTTCCACAAGGCTAACCAGTTCCTGGGCATGGATCCGCTGCCGACCTTTATCGTCAACGACGTGATTAAAATGCCTGACGTCCCGAGCTATATCGCAGAATATCGCAAGCATCTCGCGGAAATTTTTGCTTAACTGGTAGCCTGGAATTAAAGGAGTAGTAAACATGCTTACCGTAATCGCAGAAATCCGTACTCGTCCAGGTCAACATCACCGTCAGGCGGTGCTGGATCAGTTCGCGAAAATTATCCCGACCGTACTGAAAGAAGAAGGCTGCCACGGCTACGCGCCGATGGTGGATGCCGCCACTGACGCCAGCTTCCAGGCGACCGCGCCAGACTCGATCATCATGGTTGAGCAGTGGGAAACCGTCGCGCATCTTGAAGCGCACCTGCAGACCGCGCACATGAAAGCGTGGAGCGACGCGGTGAAGGGTGACGTGCTGGAAACCCACATCCGCATTCTGGAGCAAGGGGTTTAAGTTTCCCCTCCCCCGCCCTCTCCCGAAAGGAGAGGGAGAACAGATCCAGGCCCGGTGAGCGTCAGCGCTACCGGGCTTTGTTTTTAGGTGCTTTTCTTCCCCGGCTTTAACCCACGGTGTAGCTCGTTGATGCGCTTCATCGACTTGATGGTGCGCTGCGGCTCGGTGGAGGCGACGGATAAAATGATCATCTCCAGACACAGCAGTACCGTGCCGTGGAGCGGAATTTTGCCTTTTTCGCCGCCGCGCGGAACGTGGATCACCACGCTGGCCTCCTTGCTGAAACGCGAATCGAGGGCGTTGGTCAGCAATATAGTTGGAATGCCCAGACGTTTTGCTTCACGCAGCGTGGTTTGCCCCTCCCGGTGCGCGGATTTCTGCGCCATCATCACCAGCACGTCGCCGCGCTGAAGCGCAATCAGCTGCTCGGCAAGCCCTATTCCGGTACGGTTAAGCGGCGTGGCGGGTAACCCCATGCGACTGAACAGCCTGGCGGTGTACTCGGCCAGAATGCCGGAGGCGCCAATGCCAAATATGGCGACCTGCCTCGCCTGCGCCAGCAGAGAGACCGCCTGGGCCATCGCGTAGCGGTTGTGGGGTTCGGATAACACCTCGCAGGTGTGCTGATGCCCCTCCAGCACGAAATCAATGCTCGCGTTAACGTCGCTGGCGAGCGTATTCACCGTGGTGGACATCTTTTCGCTGGAGGTGACCACCGGACCAAACCACTGCTCCAGCGTTTGCTTGAGATCGCGCAGCCCGGCGAAACCCAGCGCCTGAATGGCGCGGACTACCGTGGCATCCGATGTTTTCAACAGCGTCGCGATCTCCATTGCGGTCTGTTCCATCACCGCTTCGCGGTTGTCATGGATATAGCGTGCAACCTGCAGCAGACGCGGCGTCAGCTGATGCGCACGCGCGCGAAAGCGGTCACCATAGACATCCACGCGCCCTTTCTCTTTGCGGATCACCGTGACGCCTCCGGCAGCGGACGCCCGGCAATCTGCGACTGCACCTGCGCGGCCATCAGCCCTAACGAGGCGTACGAATTCGAGATGGCCTCTTCACGCGAGATCAGCACGTAATGCCCGGTTCTGCAGGCATTCAGGAACTGACACCAGCCCGGCATGACCGCATCCATCGCCGCCAGCTCGTCCTGCGGTTTACCGCCCGTATCCCCGCGCCAGGTGGCGAAGACGAAATCGGCATCCAGCTCCGGCAGGCGCTCGGCGCTGACGTCGATGCGCCCTCCGTCCGGGATGGACTCAATCAGCGGCGGGAAGATGAACCCGGCGTCGCGCAACACGCGGCCCAGCGAGTGGTAGCTGTGCATGGCATTAATCTTTCCCTGATTCGCCTGAATCACGGACACGGTCACCTTGCGGGTATCAATAGCCGCCTTCAGGGCCTTAATCTGCTCCTGATAGCGCCGCTCCAGAATCTTGAGCCGCGCCTGCGTTCCCGTCAGCTGAGCCAGCTTGCGGTAGATCTCCGGCGCGCCGCCGTCGAGATGATCGATACTCACCGTCGGGGCAATTTTCGCCAGCTGTTCCAGCGGGGTGTTGCGGGTCGGCTCGGTAATAATTAGGTCAGGCTTTGCGGCGGCGATGGCTTCAATGTCGATATCGGCCGTGCCGATAAATGTAATGTCGGAATTATCGAAGTCGACGCCGGTCAACATGCCGCTGGAGCGCAGAAAGTGGCTGCCGTCCGGCCGCGTGCGGCCATGGCTTGCCACCGGCGGCACGCCAAGCTCAATCAGCGGAATGGTGATATCCAGATCGTGTAAAGAGACAATCCGTTTCGGATGAACCGGTACCACCACTTTTCGGTTAAGATCGTCAGTAAACGTCTGCGTCGGCTCCGCCGCACCCACCGCGAACCCCACCAGCAACAGCATCGAAAACACTACGCGCATTTTAGTCCCCTAAAATCTGTCCCGACGCTGCCAGAGCAGCAGCAGGAAAAACGGTCCGCCAATCAGTGAAATCACAATTCCCGCCGGCAGCTGCAGCGGGAGGAACGCCAGACGTCCGACGTTATCCGCCAGCAGCACCAGTAGCGCGCCCAGCACGGCGCTTCCCGTCAGGAGCGCGGTTTGCCCACCGCGCAGCAGCAGGCGCGCCATATGCGGGGCAATAAGCCCCACGAAACCAATACTGCCCACGCACGAGACGCAGGCCGCCGTCAGCACCACCGGGGCGAGAACCCGCAGCAGCGCCAGCCGGGTTATGCGCACGCCAAGGCCCGCGGCGGCCTGATTGCCAAGCAACGCCACGTCCGCAGCCCGTGCGGTAAACAGCAGCAGCGCAAACGCGGGGGCAGCCCAGAGCGCGGCTAACCCCACCAGCGTCCAGTTTGCCGCATGCAGGCTTCCCGCCAGCCACAGCATCGCCGTCTGCACGTCCCGCACGTCGGCGGTGGTGATAAAGACGCCCATTGCGGCGGCAAACGCCCACGACACGCCGATGCCGATCAGGATAAACCGCGGGCGCGAGATATCGCGCGCCAGGCCGATAACCAGCAGCGCGGTAAGCAGCCCACCGGCCATGCCGACCAGCGGACGCCAGGCCAGGCCCAGCGCCGGGAACTGAAAAATCAGCAGCAGTACCGCCGCGCTACAGCCCTCCTTCACGCCAATAAGCCCGGGATCGGCCAGACCATTGCGGGTGATGGACTGCATTGCCGCCCCCGCCATGCCGAGCATCGCGCCGCACAGCACCGCCATCAGCAGGCGCGGCAGGCGGATATCCATCACGATGTAGCGCGTCTCCGCCGTCAGGCTCTCAGGAGAAAACAGCGCGCGCCCGATGGCGGAGATGGGAACAGGCAGAGAACCGTGCGTCAGGCCAAAGCCCAGCAGGCTTAACGCCACCAGCGCTAAAAGCGTCAGGCAGGCCAGCGCCCTCGGGCGAACCAGCGCCGATAAACGGCCAATACGGATCGCGCGGAATCCGGCCCGGTTCATTTGAACATCCTCGATGCCATAAAGATGAATACGGGTGCGCCGACCAGGGCCGTCATGATGCCGGTTGCCAGCTCCCAGGGCGTAAACAGCGTGCGGGCGGCGATATCCGCCAGCAGCAGAACCAGCGCGCCACACAGGGCAGACAGCGGCACCATCACGCGTAAATCGACCGACACCAGACGGCGAATGAGCTGCGGCACGACCAGGCCGATAAAGCCAATCGGCCCGGCAATTGAGACGGCCGCGCCGCAGAGCAGCGCGATGGCCAGCAGGGCAAGCAGGCGGGTTTTCAGCAGCGACACGCCAAGCCCCTGCGCCATCCGGTCTCCCAGCGCCAGCATGTTGAGCGAGGGCGACAGCCCGATGGCGAGAACAAAACCGGCTGCTGCAGCCCACAGGGCGCTCCGGAGCGTCTGCACGTTGATCCCGGCCAGGTCCCCTGCCAGCCAGGTGCGCATGGCGAGCAGCGTCTGTTCATCGAGGATTAACACCGCGGCGGTAATCGACGAGGCAAACGCCGACATCGCCACGCCGCACAGCGTGACCTTCATCGGCGTAAGCCCGGTGCGACCGGACGAGGAGAACATCAGCACCAGCAAAAACAGCGCGGCGGCACCGGCGGCGGCAACGAGCGGGCGCCCAAACGGCAGCGACAGCCCAAGCGCGCTGGTAATCACGACCGCCAGCGCGGCCCCGGCGTTGAGCCCCAGAATATGCGGCTCGCCGAGCGGGTTGCGGATCACGGACTGCAGCAGCACGCCCGCCACGCCGAGCGCGGCGCCCGTCACCATCGCGGCGCTGAGGCGCAGCAGTCTTAATTTGATAATGACGTTATGGTCGAAATTGCGCGGATCGAAATGGAAAAATGCCTCCACCACCGTCTGCGGGGCGATGAAGCGTGCGCCGATGCCCAGATGCATAATCGCACCCAGCGCCAGCAGCAGTGCGAAGATCGGAAAGGCCAGAGAGGAGCGCATCATGGCTGAACGGTACTCTGGCGAAACGGCATAAAGAACGGCTTGCCGGTCAACGGGTTTATGGACATATGCACGTCCACATCAAACACCGCTTTGATCAGCTCCGGCGTGCAGGCATCGCCCTCATGCAATACGCCTGCAACTTTCCCCTGGCGTAAAAAGACCAGCGAGTCGCCGTAGTTTACGGCGAAGTTGAGATCGTGCAGCACCACCACGACGGTACGTCCGTGCTGGCGGGTCAGGGTGTGCAGCAGTTCCAGGATCTCCACCTGATAGCGGAGATCGAGAAACGTTGTGGGCTCGTCAAGCAGGATATACGGCGTTTGCTGCGCCAGCGCCATGGCGATCCAGCAGCGCTGACGCTGGCCGCCGGATAAGCTTTCCACCGGCATATGGGCAAACTCCGCCGTGCCGGTCAGGCGCAGGGCCTCTTCCACCGCCAGCTCGTCCTCGTCGCTCCACTGGCGCATAAAGTTCTGCCAGGGAAAACGCCCGCGCGAGACCAGCTCAAAGACGGTCAACCCTTCCGGGAGCAGCGGAGACTGCGGCAGGATACCCAGCTGGCGGGCGACGGCTTTGGTCGGCTGCTCGTGGATCGCCTTGCCGTCGAGAACTGCCGCGCCGCCCAGCGGCTGAAGCAAACGCGCAATGGTGCTCAGCAGCGTGGATTTTC
The DNA here is from genome assembly GCF_019730495.1 of Enterobacter sp. Y17. NCBI lineage: Bacteria > Pseudomonadati > Pseudomonadota > Gammaproteobacteria > Enterobacterales > Enterobacteriaceae > Enterobacter > Enterobacter sp. Y17. The sequence goes on along the minus strand of NZ_JAASKP010000002.1, from coordinate 249,938 downwards.
CGCAGCCGTTCGCCCCTACCAGCACGGTCATTTTCTGCTGTGGGATCGCAAGGGAGATATCATCAACGATGATTTTTTTCTGATAGCCCGCAGAGAGGTTCTCCAGAACCAGTCCCGGTTTTTTTGTGTTGTGAGCCACGTGAATGCCAACGTAATAAAAAAGCGCAACAAATATAAATAAAAATCATTCTCTTTTGAGAGTTTGACGCTGCGCCATGTAGTAGTCAAGAGAAGAAACACCCTGATAAAACCAGGGGTAAGCCTGAGGAAAAATGAACAAGCAATGACTTTAAAAAGCATTTAATTCAATAAATTAATAATCATCCCGCTGCGCTTATACGCCCGGCTAAACGTTGTAGTCGATTTTTTCTTTTTTCCATTTACTACTACATTCGCGCATGATTGAATGATTCTCAATTACATGTCCGATGCCCACCGTGGCTAACGGACAGACCGTAAAGGGCAATGACTCACACATTTTTCCGCGAAACGTCATTCGCGGGATATTTCGGGATAACAGATGTAATGGCTACGTTCACACCTTCACTCTCTGGGGTAAAAGGGCGCGCGCTCTTTTCACTGCTGTTTATGGCGCCGCTGGTGCAGGCAGCAGATAACACCGCGACTAAAGACGGCGAAACGCTTACCGTCACCGCCGATCCAAATACGACGGCGGAGGCCACGAATGGCTATCAGCCGTTGAATACCTCCACCGCGACGTTAACCAACATGCCGATGCTGGACATCCCGCAGGTGGTCAATACCGTCAGCGACAAAGTGCTGGCGGATCAGCATGCCACCACGCTGGATGAAGCGCTCTATAACGTCAGCAACGTGGTGCAGACCAACACCCTGGGCGGCACGCAGGATGCCTTCGTGCGCCGCGGATTTGGCGCGAACCGCGACGGCTCGATCATGACCAACGGCCTGCGCACCGTGCTGCCGCGCAGCTTTAATGCCGCAACCGAGCGCGTAGAGGTGCTGAAAGGCCCGGCCTCGACGCTCTACGGCATTCTCGATCCGGGCGGCCTGATTAACGTCGTCACCAAACGCCCGGAGAAGACCTTCGGCGGTTCCCTTTCCGCTACCTCGTCCAGCTTTGGCGGCGGCACCGGACAGATCGATGTTACCGGCCCGATTGACGGCACGCGCCTGGCGTATCGCCTGACGGGCGAATATCAGGACGAGGATTACTGGCGTAATTTCGGCAACGAACGCAGCACCTTTATCGCTCCGTCGCTGACCTGGTTTGGCGATGACGCCACCGTGACCGTGCTCTATTCGCATCGCGACTATAAAACGCCGTTCGATCGCGGAACGATCTTCGATCTCAACACCAAAAAGGCCGTCAACGTCGATCGTAAAACCCGCTTCGACGAACCGTTTAACGTGACCGACGGCCAGTCCGATCTCGCTCAGCTCAACGCGGAGTATCGCCTCAACAGCCAGTGGACCGCGAAGCTCGACTACAGCTACAGCCAGGATAAATACAGCGATAACCAGGCCCGCGTGATGGCCTACGATTCTAAAACCGGCAACCTGACCCGCCGCGTGGATGCGACCCAGGGCTCGACCCAGCGTATGCACACGACGCGCGCGGATCTGCAGGGGAACGTGGACATCGCGGGCTTTTACAATGAGATCCTGACCGGCGTGTCGTATGAGAATTACGATCTGCTGCGTACGGATATGATCCGCTGTAAGAACGTTAAGGACTTCAATATTTACCACCCGAGCTACGGCAGCCTCGGCAAGTGCACCACCGTCTCGGCATCCGACAGCGATCAAACCATTAAGCAGGAAAGCTACTCCGCCTACGCGCAGGACGCGCTGTACCTGACCGATAAGTGGATCGCCGTCGCCGGAATGCGCTATCAGTATTACACCCAGTACGCGGGGAAAGGCCGTCCGTTTAACGTGAACACCGACAGCCGCGACGACCAGTGGACGCCGAAGCTGGGTTTTGTGTATAAGCTCACCCCGGCGGTCTCGCTGTTTGCCAACTATTCCCAGACGTTTATGCCGCAGTCGTCCATTGCGAGCTATATTGGCGACCTGCCGCCGGAAACGTCGAACGCGTATGAAATCGGCGCTAAGTTTGATCTGTTCGACGGCATTACCGCCAATATCGCGCTGTTTGATATTCACAAGCGCAACGTGCTGTATACCGAGAGCGTAGGTGATGAAACCGTCGCTAAAACCGCAGGCCGCGTGCGTTCTCAGGGCGTGGAGGTGGATCTCGCCGGGTCGCTGACCGAGAACACCAACATTATCGCCAGCTACGGCTATACCGACGCGAAGGTGCTGGAAGACCCGGACTATGCGGGCAAACCACTGCCGAACGTGCCGCGCCATACCGGCTCCCTGTTCCTGACCTACGATATTCACAATGCGTTTGCCGGGAATACCCTGACGCTGGGCGGCGGCGGGCACGGCGTAAGCCGTCGCTCAGCAACCAACGGTGCGGATTATTATCTGCCGGGCTATTTCGTGGCGGACGCGTTTGCGGCGTACAAGATGAAGCTACAGTATCCGGTGACGCTGCAGCTGAACGTGAAAAATCTGTTTGATAAGACCTACTACACGTCGTCCATTGCGACCAACAACCTGGGCAACCAGATTGGCGATCCGCGCGAAGTGCAGTTTACGGTGAAGATGGAGTTTTGATGTAAAAAAGCCCGGTGGCGCTAACGCTTACCGGGCCTACGAACCATTCCCTCTCCCGGCGGGAGAGGGTTAGGGTGAGGGCATCAGGCCTCAATATCCGCCATATCGCCTTTCTCCTGCAGCCAGTTGCGTCGGTCTTCCGAACGTTTCTTGGCAAGGAGCATATCCATCATGGCGTTGGTTTGCTGCTCGTCTTCGTCGCTGATCGTCAGCTGCACCAGACGGCGCGTGTTCGGATCCAGCGTCGTTTCGCGAAGCTGCATCGGGTTCATCTCGCCCAGCCCTTTAAAGCGCTGCACGTTCGGTTTGCCCTTCTTGCGCTTCAGCTGTTCCAGCACGCCCGCTTTCTCTTCTTCCGTCAGCGCGTAGTAAACCTCTTTGCCGAGGTCGATACGGTAGAGCGGCGGCAGCGCCACGTGGACGTGACCGTTTTTCACCAGCGTTTTGAAGTGCTTCACGAACAGCGCGCACAGCAGCGTGGCGATGTGCAGACCATCGGAGTCCGCATCCGCGAGGATACAGATCTTGCCGTAGCGCAGCTGGCTCAGATCGTCGCTGTCCGGATCGATGCCGATCGCCACCGAAATATCGTGCACTTCCTGCGAGGCCAGCACTTCATCAGAAGAGACTTCCCAGGTATTCAGGATCTTACCCTTGAGCGGCATGATCGCCTGATATTCACGATCGCGCGCCTGCTTGGCCGATCCGCCCGCCGAGTCCCCTTCCACGAGGAACAGCTCGGTACGGTTGAGATCCTGCGCGGTACAGTCCGCCAGCTTGCCCGGCAGCGCAGGGCCGCTGGTCAGCTTTTTACGCACAACTTTCTTCGCGGCACGCAAACGACGCTGGGCGCTGGAAATGGCCATTTCGGCCAGCATCTCTGCCGCCTGAACGTTCTGGTTCAGCCACAGGGTAAACGCATCTTTCACCACGCCGGAGACGAACGCCGCGCACTGACGTGACGACAGGCGCTCTTTGGTCTGACCGGCAAACTGCGGATCCTGCATCTTCACGGAGAGCACGTAGGCGCAGCGATCCCAGATATCTTCCGCCGACAGCTTCACGCCGCGCGGCAGGATGTTGCGGTATTCGCAGAACTCACGCATCGCGTCCAGCAGCCCCTGACGCAGGCCGTTGACGTGCGTACCGCCGAGCATGGTTGGGATCAGGTTGACGTAGCTTTCGGTCAGCAGCTCGCCGCCTTCCGGCAGCCACAGCAGCGCCCAGTCCACGGCTTCGGTATCGCCGCTAAAGTTACCGACAAACGGTTTTTCCGGCAGCGTCGGCAGTCCGTTTACCGCTTCGCACAGGTAGTCGTTCAGACCGTCGGCGTAGCACCAGGTTTGTGCGGTATTGTTAACGTGATCGGTAAAGGTGATTTCCACGCCCGGACACAGCACCGCTTTGGCTTTCAGCAGGTGCGTCAGGCGAGAAACGGAAAAACGCGGGCTGTCGAAGAAGCTTTCGTCAGGCCAGAAGTGGACGCTGGTGCCGGTGTTGCGTTTGCCGCACGTGCCGACAACCTGCAGATCCTGCACCTTATCGCCGTTTTCAAACGCGATGTTGTACACCTGACCATCGCGACGGACGTTCACTTCCACGCGTTTGGACAGAGCGTTCACCACGGAAATGCCCACGCCGTGCAGACCACCGGAGAACTGGTAGTTCTTGTTGGAGAACTTACCGCCTGCGTGCAGGCGACAGAGGATCAGCTCAACGGCAGGCACGCCCTCTTCCGGGTGGATATCCACCGGCATGCCGCGCCCGTCGTCGATGACTTCCAGCGACTGATCGGCGTGCAGAATGACGTCAACGCGTTTGGCATGGCCCGCCAGCGCTTCGTCCACACTGTTATCAATAACTTCCTGGCCCAGATGGTTTGGGCGCGTCGTATCGGTGTACATCCCCGGGCGGCGGCGAACCGGCTCAAGCCCGGTGAGGACCTCAATGGCATCAGCGTTATAGGTTTGCGTCATGATTTAAACTAGCAATTCGCATTGATTGTCAGTGGCTGTGCAGTCCAAGAAAATCGACAATCTGGGTGAAATGATTCTCAAAGCCCGTGAAAGCATGGTTTCCGCCCTCTTCTATAGTCTGGCGGCAGGAGGCGTAATACGCCACTGCCTGGCGGTAATCCAGCACTTCATCACCCGTCTGTTGCAGCAGCCAGATGAGATCCGGTGCCTCAAGCGGGTCGACCTGCATAACTTTGAGATCGTAAATATGGCGTGACTCTAGCACATATTGCTGCCCGGTGTAGGGGTTCTCGTTTTCGCCAAGAAAGTCCCTCAGCAGCTCAAATGGCCGTACCGCCGGATTAACCACAACGGCGGGCAGCATGAAGCATTGTGAGAGCCAGGTGGCGTAGTACCCGCCCAGGGATGAACCGACCACACCGAAGGTTTCGCCGCCGTGCGCAAGCACAATAGATTCCAGCATCTCCGCGGCCTCTGCCGGGTAAGGCGGCAGCTGCGGGATAATCATCTCAACGTCGGGGTGATGCTCGCTCAGCCACTGGCGAAACTGTGTCGCTTTTGCAGAGCGCGGCGAGCTGTTGAATCCGTGCAGATAAAGGAGCGTAGACATCAATAGCCTTCTGAAGCGGTATCCGGGCGGAATTTTGCACCGGTCAAACGGCAGACTTCCGTGGTCAGCGTGCCGTCGGCATGCAGTTCCAGCCAGCGCCAGCCTGGCGCGATGGTATCCAGCGTAAAGTTGGCGCAGTGCGGCTTAAACTGAACGCAGGTCGACGGCGTCGCCAGCATGCGGCGCCCGTTCCAGTCGAGATCCTGTTCCTGATGAATATGTCCACACAGCAGATTTTTCACCCGCGGGAACTTCGCCAGCACGCGATCCAGCGCCGCGGAGTTGCGCAGGCTGTGCTGATCGAGCCAGCTGCAGCCCGCCGGCAGAGGATGATGATGAAGCAACAGCAGCGTGTGACGTTCAGGTTCAGCAGCCAGTTTGGTCTCAAGCCAGTCGAGCTGAAACTCGCTTAACTCACCGTGCGGGACGCCAAACACCTGGCTATCGAGCAGCAGGATCTGCCACTGTTCACCCGCAAAAACACATTTCGCCGGAGAAATTCCCGCATCCTGAAGAGAGCTGTACATGGCGGGCTGGAAGTCATGGTTTCCCGGCAGCCAGACGCAAGGCACGCTAAAGCTCGCGATGCCTTCAGCAAAATGCTGGTAGGCCGCGGAGGACTGATCCTGCGCCAGATCGCCCGTTGCGACAATCAGATCGCATGCACGGTTTTCAGCGTGAATGGCGCTAAGTACCGCCTGATAACTCTCCCAGGTGTTGACCCCCAGTAGCGTTTCATGCTTTTCGGCAAAAAGGTGGGTATCGGTGATTTGTAATATCCTGACTGGCGCCCCACCAGCAACAGTCAGGTTCAACAGGCTTTCCAAATGGTGTCCTTAGGTAGGTTTATGACGCTAACAAACCGGAATCGCCATTGCTCCATGTGCTAAACAATATCTTAGCCAGTCGGCTAAAAACTGGTTAATTTGATGCTTTTCGTCGCGTTGATGCAACTTTTTATTCGGGTAATCATACCGCGCCTTGAAGCGAAAGATCTGCTGGCTTGAACACACTTCAGCGACCATCGCGTCGTGATAGAGACGCACCGTCATCGACGGCAGGCTCCAGTAGCTAATGCTGGGTGCCGTTTGCTCAATCTCCACCAGCGTAGTGTAGCGCGTTGATTCTGTTATCGTTAACCGATACTGCGCGTTGCTCACCTGATAGCTTACCGTTTCGCCGGGTGCGTCGTTTCGCGGCAGCAGGCGGCGCAATTGTGCGAAATTGGTTTCGCACAGGCGCATCATTTCTGGGAAGTCAGGTGTATAGCGCTTCATTTTTTCCACTCGTTTCGTAATGTCTGATAATGCAGCTGCAGCCATTGCAGGGCGATGACAGACGCTGCGTTGTCGATTTTCCCCTCTTCTACCCACTGATAAGCCTGTTCCCGGCTCACCACATGAACCCGAATATCTTCGTTTTCATCTGCCAGACCGTGGATCCCTTCCGCCGTCGTGGCGTCCACTTCGCCCACCATTATGGACAAGCGCTCGCTGGTACCGCCCGGGCTTGCCAGATAGCTCAGCACCGGTTTTGTACGGCCCACCACCAGCCCGGCCTCTTCCAGCGCCTCGCGACGGGCGACGTCTTCAACAGACTCACCTTCTTCGATCATCCCGGCCACCATCTCCAGCAGCCACGGGCTCTCACTGACGTCATAAGCGGCGATGCGGATCTGCTCCACCAGCACAACTTCGTCACGCACTGGGTCAAAGGGTAGCAAGACTGCCGCATGCCCGCGCTCAAAAATTTCGCGTCTGATTTCGCCGCTCATTTCCCCGTTAAACAGGCGATGCCTGAAACGGTAAAGATCCATTGAAAAAAAACCGCTATAAAGCGTTTCTCGTGCAATAATTTCTACATCGTTTTTGGCGAATGTCACGGGCAACTTTTCTGGTTTTTGCATGAGTCGAGTCCTGGTAGCAATGGTGATGAAATTGTGAATTTCAAGGCTGTTTGGCTGCCGTTTGTAAGGCTATATGGTAGATTGGTGCAAATTACCGCCAGATGGCACGTTACGCCAACCTTTTGGTATGGAAGATTCTGTTAGAATCGGCAATTATTTTTTAATTAGATCAGCGCTAATACTGCTTCACAACAAGGAATGCAAATGAAGAAATTGCTCCCCATCCTTATCGGCCTGAGCCTGACGGGCTTCAGTGCAATGAGCCAGGCGGAAAACCTGTTACAGGTCTACCAGCAGGCACGTCTGGGCAACCCTGATTTACGTAAATCAGCGGCCGATCGTGATGCTGCGTTTGAAAAGATTAACGAAGCGCGTAGCCCCTTGCTGCCACAGTTAGGTTTAGGTGCAGATTATACCTACAGCAACGGTTTCCGCGACGCTAACGGCGTAAACTCCAATGCTACCAGCGCCTCACTGCAATTGACACAGACGCTGTTTGATATGTCCAAATGGCGCGCCCTGACCCTGCAGGAAAAGAGCGCGGGTATCCAGGATGTGACCTATCAGACCGACCAGCAGACGCTGATCCTGAACACCGCCACGGCGTACTTCAACGTGCTGAGCGCGATTGACGCACTCTCCTACACCGAAGCGCAGAAACAGGCGATTTACCGCCAGTTAGATCAAACCACCCAGCGTTTCAACGTGGGCCTGGTCGCGATCACCGACGTGCAGAACGCCCGTTCACAGTACGACACCGTGCTGGCTAACGAAGTGACCGCGCGTAACAACCTCGACAACGCGCTGGAATCCCTGCGTCAGGTCACCGGGAATTACTATCCTGAGCTGGCGTCGCTGAACGTGGACAGCTTTAAAACGGATAAACCGCAGGCCGTTAACGCCCTGCTGAAAGAGGCGGAAAACCGCAACCTGAGTTTGCTGCAGGCGCGTCTGAGCCAGGACCTGGCCCGCGAGCAAATTCGTCAGGCGCAGGACGGCCATCTGCCAACCCTGAGCCTGAGCGCGTCTACCGGTGTCTCTGATACGTCCTATAGCGGCTCTAAAACCAATACGTCCCAGTATGACGACAGCAATATGGGTCAGAATAAAGTGGGTCTGAGCTTCTCCCTGCCGCTATATCAGGGCGGTCAGGTCAACTCTCAGGTGAAACAGGCGCAGTACAACTTTGTTGGCGCGAGCGAGCAGCTGGAAAGCGCCCACCGCAACGTGGTGCAGACCGTGCGTTCCTCCTTCAACAACGTGAACGCCTCAATCAGCAGCATCAACGCCTATAAACAGGCCGTTGTGTCTGCACAGAGCTCCCTGGATGCGATGGAAGCGGGCTACTCGGTCGGTACACGTACTATCGTTGACGTGCTCGACGCGACCACCACGCTGTACAACGCGAAACAGCAGCTCTCCAGCGCGCGCTACCAGTACCTGATTAACCAGCTGAACATCAAACAGGCTTTGGGTACGCTGAACGAGCAAGACCTGCAGATGCTGAACAGCGCGCTGGGCAAACCGGTCTCCACCTCTCCGGACAGCGTTGCGCCGGAGAACCCGGAGCAGGTTGCCGCGGTTGATAACTTCAACGCTAACAGTAGCACCCCTGCGGCACAGCCGGCCGCTGCGCGTACCACTACATCCGCCAGCAAAGGCAATAATCCGTTCCGTAACTAAGAGTGTTATCAGGCCCACTGCGGCCTGATGCCCTCCACCCCGCCCCTCTCCCACAGGGAGAGGGGCGCATCTGAATCACATCCGAACGTAAGCCAACGTAAAGATCCCCCTGATTCCGCCCCTCTTCGCTTCATTTTCAACCACTCATCCTCTATTCTGAGCGTTATTACCACTGGGTCCTGGAAGACAAACATGAAACGGACAAAATCCATAAATCACGCTTCGTTCCGCAAGAGCTGGAACGCGCGTCACCTCACCCCTGTTGCGCTGGCGGTCACGGCTGTCTTTATGCTGGCAGGCTGTGAGAAAAATGACGAAACGGTTTCGCTGTATCAAAACGCAGACGACTGCTCTGCCGCAACCGGCAAAGCCGCCGAATGTAAAACGGCTTACACCAGCGCGCTGAAAGAAGCGGAACGTACTGCACCGAAATATGCCTCACGCGAAGACTGCGTGGCGGAGTTTGGTGAAGGTCAGTGCCAGCAGGCACCGGCTCAGGCAGGCACCGCACCTGAAAATCAGGCGCAGGCGCAGTCCAGCGGCAGCTTCTGGATGCCGCTGATGGCAGGCTACATGATGGGTCGCCTGATGGGCGGCGGTGCGGGCTACCAGCAGCAGCCGCTGTTTAGCTCGAAAAACCCGGCCAGCCCGGCTTACGGTCAATATACCGATGCCAGCGGCAAAGGCTACGGCGCAGCGACCCCAGGCCGCACCGTGAACGTACCAAAAACGGCGATGGCGCCGAAGCCTGCGACCACCAGCACCATCACCCGCGGCGGGTTTGGTGAATCTGTGGCGAAGCAGACCAGCATGCAGCGCAGTGCGACAGGCACCTCCTCTACTCGCTCAATGGGCGGCTGATCATGGAACGAGTCAGTATCACCGAGCGCCCGGACTGGCGCGAAAAAGCCACCGAGTACGGTTTTAACTTCCACACCATGTACGGCGAGCCGTACTGGTGTGAAGACGCCTATTACAAGCTCACGCTGGCTCAGGTGGAAAAACTGGAAGAGGTGACGGCCGAGCTGCACCAGATGTGCCTGAAGGTCGTGGAAAAGGTCATCGACAGCGACGAGCTGATGGCAAAGTTCCGCATTCCGAAGCACACATGGGGCTTTGTGCGCCAGTCGTGGAAAACGAATCAGCCTTCGCTTTACTCTCGCCTGGATCTGGCGTGGGACGGCAAAGGTGAACCGAAGCTTCTGGAAAACAACGCCGATACGCCAACCTCTCTATATGAAGCGGCGTTCTTCCAGTGGATCTGGCTGGAAGACCAGGCCAATGCCGGAAACCTGCCGGAAGGCAGCGACCAGTTTAACAGCCTGCAGGAAAAGCTGATTGAGCGTTTTGCCGAGCTGCGTGAACAGCATGGCTTTAACCTGCTCCATCTCGCCTGCTGCCGCGACACGGAAGAAGACCGTGGCACGGTTCAGTATCTGCAGGACTGCGCCGCCGAAGCGGAAGTGGCGACCGAGTTCCTCTATATCGAGGATATCGGTCTGGGTGAAAAAGGTCAGTTTACGGATATGCAGGACCAGGTAATCAGCAACCTGTTCAAGCTATACCCGTGGGAATACATGCTGCGCGAGATGTTTTCCACCAAGCTGGAAGATGCTGGCGTGCGCTGGCTGGAGCCGGCCTGGAAGAGCATCATCTCTAACAAAGCCCTGCTGCCGATGCTCTGGGAGATGTTCCCGAACCACCCGAACCTGCTGCCAGCCTATTTTGCGGAAGATGATTACCCGCAAATGGAGAAATACGTCGTTAAGCCGATCTTCTCCCGCGAAGGCGCAAACGTCTCGATTATCGAAAACGGCAAGACGCTGGAAGCGGTTGAAGGGCCATACGGCGAAGAAGGGATGATCGTCCAGGAGTTCTATCAACTCCCGAAATTTGGCGACAGTTATACCCTGATTGGCAGCTGGCTCATCAACGATCAACCGGCCGGGATTGGCATTCGCGAAGATCGCGCGCTGATCACGCAGGATCTGTCACGGTTTTATCCGCACATTTTTGTCGAATAGGCCGCAGCCTGATGCCCTCACCCCGCCCCTCTCCCACAGGGAGAGGGTGCAAACACTAAAAACGGCAACCTGAGGTTGCCGTTTTGCTTTTATTATCCCACCTGCACCGACAGCATACTCAGACTGCCCATCTCAATACCGTCGACCGGGATCGTCACCGGTTCCTGACCATCCCACGCGCCAAGAACGTACAGCAGCGGCAGGAAGTGTTCCGGCGTCGGGTTAGAGAGCGAACCGCCATCATGATCCAGATAGTTCACCAGCGGATGCTCCTCAAGCGGGCCTTGCCAGGTCAGGTTCGCTTTGACGTAGTCGTTAAAAGAGGTTGCCCACGGGTACGGCGTGTTCTCACCGTGCCAGCGTGCGGTACGCAGGTTATGCACCACGTTGCCGCTCGCCACCAGCATGATGCCTTCATCACGCAGGGTTGCCAGCTTGCGCCCCACCTCCAGATGCCAGGCCGCCGGTTTAGTGCTGTCGATGCTCAACTGCACCATCGGGATATCCGCGTCAGGATACATTTTAATCAGCACGCCCCAGGAGCCATGGTCAAAGCCCCAGGCTTCTTTATCCAGCGTCACAGGGACAGGTGCCAGCAACTCTACCAGCTTTTGCGCCAGCTCAGGCGAGCCGGGGGCCGGATAATGCGTGTCGTACAGCGCCTGCGGGAAGCCGCCAAAATCATGAATGGTTTTTGGCGCTTCCATGGCGGTAACGCCCGTCCCACGGGTAAACCAGTGTGCAGACACCACCACGATCGCTTTCGGACGCGGCAACGTCTCGCCAAGATGACGCCAGGCGCGGGTATAGACGTTGTCTTCCAGAACGTTCATAGGGCTACCGTGGCCTAAAAACAGGGCTGGCATACGGGAAGAAGTCATGGTGATATCCTTACAGAAGGTGTCAATTTAATGGTGCTACATTACGCGCAATCCGGCAAAGATGAACGCAGATAAGCGTGAAGATCATCATCAGGAAATTTGAATGTAAGGAATGTGTAAAGCCGGGTTTTAACCCTCGCTTTGCCAGAAATGAATCATTTATATTAATGAGAATCATTATCATAAGGAGCAATGCATGTCAGTCCCCCTGATTCTGACCATACTGGCGGGCGCCGCGACCTTCATCGGTGCGCTCCTCGGCGTGCTCGGCCAAAAGCCCTCTAACCGCGTACTGGCCTTTTCACTGGGCTTTGCTGCCGGGATCATGCTGCTCATCTCCCTGATGGAGATGCTGCCTGCCGCGTTGGGCACAGAAGGCATGTCTCCGCTGCTGGGCTACGGCATGTTTGTCTTTGGCCTGCTAGGATACTTTGCCCTCGATCGGATGCTACCACACGCGCATCCGCAGGATTTAATGCAGAAAAACGTGACGCCCATGCCGCGCAATATCAAGCGTACCGCCGTGCTGTTAACGCTTGGCATCAGTCTGCACAACTTCCCGGAAGGGGTCGCTACCTACGTGACGGCCAGCAGCAATCTTGAGATGGGCTTTGGCATCGCGCTGGCGGTCGCCTTACACAATATTCCTGAAGGACTGGCCGTCGCCGGCCCCGTGTATGCCGCAACGGGATCGAAACGCACCGCGGTGTTCTGGGCGGGGATTTCCGGGATGGCCGAAATCCTTGGCGGCGTACTGGCCTGGCTGATCCTCGGTAGTCTGGTCTCTCCGGTAGTGATGGCGGCGATTATGGCCGCGGTAGCCGGGATCATGGTTGCGCTTTCGGTGGATGAACTGATGCCGCTGGCGAAGGAGATCGATCCTAACAACAACCCCAGCTATGGCGTGCTGTGTGGAATGTCGGTGATGGGATTAAGTCTGGTTCTCCTGCAGACCGCAGGAATCGGGTAAAAAAAACGCCGGGATATCCCGGCGTTTTTATTTTCAGCTGGCTTTGCGCTCGTGCGCCTGGCGATACTCAACCAGATCTTCAATCGTGACCACCGGCATGTTGTGCAGGCGGGCAAAGGTGATGCACTCCGGTGCGCGCGCCATGGTGCCGTCATCGTTGGTCAGTTCGCACAGCACACCAGCAGGTTTGAAGCCAGCCAGCGTCACCAGGTCGATCGTCGCTTCGGTGTGACCACCGCGGGTCAACACGCCGCCCGCCTGCGCACGCAGTGGGAAGACGTGGCCTGGACGGTGCAGATCGGATGGCTTCGCACCATCAGCAATCGCTGCACGTACGGTGGTCAGACGGTCAGCCGCAGACACACCTGTGGTCACGCCATGCGCCGCTTCAATGGTCACGGTAAAACCGGTACCAAAGGCGCTGGTGTTGTTTTCGACCATCATCGGCAGATCGAGCTGCTTACGACGATCTTCATTAATACACAGGCATACGATGCCGCTGCCGTGACGGATGGTCAGCGCCATCTGTTCAACGGTCATGTTTTCGGCGGCGAAAATCATGTCGCCTTCGTTTTCACGGTTTTCATCGTCAAGCACCATCACACCGCGGCCTTCGCGCAGTGCATCCAGTGCATGTTCAACACGTTGAGTTGAAGTGCCAAAAGAGGAAAGTAGCGTCTGATTCATGGTAAAAAAACCTCATTAACATTATGGTTACCAGAATCAGGGCAGTCTTAGGAGCGCCGTATAAGCGGCAAAAAGATAACGTGAGCGGGCCCATGCCCGACTTGATCGTTACTCTCTCCCATCCGGACTCTAACCGTCGGCCCCGGAATTACACCGGATCTGCTGACCTTTGAGTATTCACCCAAAGCGCTCGCGGGCTTTCAGCGTCACGCTGATTTACCGCCGGTGGGGAATTTCGCCCCGCCCTGAGAATAAGCGAGATAACTATAACGCTATTGATTATCCTGGGCAATGCATAAGCATCAAACAATTTTGTTTACCCCGGGCATGACGCGCTACAATGGACACTAACACTTTTCCATCAAGGGAAACGCCAATGATTGACCCGAAAAAAATTGAGCAGATCGCGCGTCAGGTTCATGAATCTATGCCAAAAGGCATTCGTGAATTTGGTGATGACGTAGAAAAGAAAATCCGCCAGACGCTCCAGGCGCAGTTGGTTCGCCTTGATTTAGTCAGCCGCGAAGAGTTTGACGTGCAGACCCAGGTTCTGCTGCGCACCCGCGAGAAGCTGGCGCTGCTGGAACAGCGTCTGAGCGAGCTGGAAAACCGCAATGCGCCGGAAGAAGTGAAGCCGGCACCGGCCATTCCACCGGTGGATGACCAGGAGTAAGTGCGGCCTGATGCCCTCACCCCAGCCCTCTCCCACAGGGAGAGGGAGAAAAAAACGGGCCAGCTGGCCCGTTTTTTTTTACTGACTGTCTTTCTGGATCTTCTTGATGATGTTGGTGGTTGAGCACCCGTCCTCAAAGTTGAGCACCATCACCTCGCCGCCGTTGGCCCAGACCTCTTCGCTACCCGCGATTTGCTCCGGCTTGTAATCCCCACCTTTTACCAGCAGGTCCGGCAGAATGCCGGCAATCAGGCGCTGCGGGGTATCTTCTTCAAACGACACCACCCAGTCCACCGCTTCCAGCGCGCCGAGCACAATCATGCGCTGCTCGAGCGGGTTCACCGGACGCGTTTCACCCTTCAGGCGTTTCGTCGATGCATCGCTGTTAACCGCCACAATCAGGCGATCGCCCAGCTTGCGCGCGTTCGCCAGATACGAAACGTGGCCCGCGTGCAGAATGTCGAACACGCCGTTGGTCATCACCACTTTTTCACCACGCTTGCGCGCGGCGGCAACGGCCACCTTCAGCTCGTCTTCGGTCATGACGCCAAAACCGGTATCCGCACGACCGCGCACCGCGTTTTCCAGCTCGATTGGCGAAACGGTTGAGGTACCAAGTTTACCGACGACCACGCCCGCCGCGGCGTTAGCGAAGTAGCACGCCTCTTCCAGCGAGTTTCCTGCTGCCAGCGTCGCCGCCAGCACGCCGATCACCGTATCACCGGCACCGGTCACGTCGTACACTTCCTGCGCCTGGGTTGGCATATGCAGCGGCGCTTTGCCCGGCTGCAGCAGCGTCATCCCCTGCTCGGAGCGGGTCACCAGCAGCGCGGACAGCTCGAAATCGGCAATGATCTTCATGCCGCGCTCAACCAGTTCGTCCTCGGTTTTGCACTTACCCGCCACCGCTTCAAACTCGGAGAGGTTTGGCGTCAGCAGCGTCGCGCCGCGATAGCGCTCAAAATCGGTCCCTTTCGGGTCGATCAGCACCGGCACGCTGGCTTTACGCGCCAGCTGAATCATCGTTTGCACGCTCGCCAGCGCGCCTTTGGCGTAGTCGGACAGCACCAGCGCGCCGATATTGCCCAGCGCCTGGTTGATACGCTCGTGCAGCGGCTCAGGATCAACGCCTTCGAACCCTTCTTCAAAGTCGAGGCGGATCAGCTGCTGGTTGCGCGACAGCACGCGCAGTTTCGTAATCGTTGGGTGGGTCGGAACAGAAACGAAGTCGCACTTCACGTTCACGTCCGCCAGCGACTTGCTCAGCGCGCGCGCCGCATCGTCGATGCCGGTCAGGCCCACCAGACGCGACTGCGCGCCCAGAGAGGCAATGTTCATCGCCACGTTTGCCGCGCCGCCGGGACGCTCTTCAATGGTGTCGACCTTAACCACCGGTACCGGTGCTTCCGGAGAGATGCGGCTGGTAGGCCCATACCAGTAGCGATCCAGCATCACATCCCCAACAACCATTACCCCAGCACGTTCAAACTCTGGCAGTGTTACTTTCATTCCTGACTCCAGAAAGATTCACAATTTGCGCGCGATAATATCACACTTGATTTGTTACGCACGGTTCCACCAGCCACTTCTGCCAGCTGGCCGTTACCTGAGCACGTTCATGAGCAAAACAGTCCAGCGCCACGTGCCCCGGCTGCTCCTGCAGCGCCAGGTGGTGAAGCTCATCGCGCAGCGTCGTATAGGCGCGGGTTAAGGCCTGCGCCTCCTGCTCGTCCATGATGTCGTTTTGCGCCAGCAGCTCCAGAATGCGCACGTTATCGGACCAGCGCGTCAGCTTCGGCTTGTCGTGGGCGTGCAGCAGCACCAGATACTGGGTAATGAACTCAATATCGGTAATCCCGCCCTCGTCGGCTTTAATATCAAAGCGATCGCGGTGTTTATTGCCGAGATGCGCGCGCATTTTCTCGCGCATTTCGCGCACTTCCGTTTGCAGCGTGCTGCCATCACGCACGGTGGTCATAACCTCCTTACGGATGACGTCAAACTGCGTTTTGAGCTGCGGATCGCCATACACCACGCGAGCGCGCACCAGCGCCTGATGCTCCCACGTCCAGGCTTCATTCTTCTGGTAATCGGCGAAGGACTCCGTCGAGGTTACCAGCATGCCCGCCGCGCCGGACGGACGCAGACGGGCATCCACTTCATACAGAATGCCCGACGAGGTGCGGGTGCTGAAAAGATGCATAATGCGCTGCGCCAGGCGAAGGTAGAACTGGCGCCCGTCAATTTCACGCTCGCCGTCGGTCATTACGTCAACCGGGCAGTCGTGCAGGAAGATTAAATCCAGATCGGAGCTATAGCCCAGCTCCCAGCCGCCAAGCTTGCCGTACCCCACGACCGCAAAGCCGCGTCCTTCACGTTCGGCCAGGTGTTTCGGCTGGCCGTAGCGCGCCACCATCTGCACCCACGCCTGATGGACCACCGCGTCGATGATCGCCTCAGCAAGCCAGGTTAAGTGATCGCTCACTTTCATCACCGGCAGCGTTCCGGCGATGTCAGCCGCCGCCACGCGCAGCATCTGCGCCTGCTTAAACTGGCGCAGCGCCTCCAGCTGTTGCTCTTCGTCCTCTTCCGGCACGCGCAGCAGATACTGACGCAGCTCGTCCCGGTAGGCATCCGTCGCCGTTGGCTGATACAGCGTGTTCGGGTCGAGCAGCTCATCCAGCAGCAGCGGGTAACGCGCGAGCTTGTTGGCCACCATCGGCGACGCGGCGCAGAGCGTAATCAGGTGCTTCAGCGCCCCCGGAAACTCGCTCAGGAGTTCCAGATAGGTGGTACGCGTGATAATCCCGCTCAGCAGCGGCATCATGCGCGACAGCGGCACCGGCGCGTCCGCCCGCGAGCAGACCTCGCTCAGCAGGTGCGGCATCAGGTGATCCAGCACCTGACGACCTCGCGGGCCGATGGCGCGTTTGTTCAGCTCAAGACGGAAATCCGCGATCAGCGCCACCACGCGATGGCGGGCGTCGTCGGTTAAGTGCGTCAGCACCGGCGTGGTGTCATCTTCCTGGAGCGCGTCCTGCCACAGCTCGCGCCAGTGCTCGGAAAGGGCATCGTCCGGTGATTCACTTTCGTCATCACCGATCAGCTCGTTAAAGATGCGGCGCACGCCCGCCATGTGAGCGTCCAGCCGTTCGGTTAACGCCGCCCAGTCGTCCACGCGCATGCCCCAGGCCAGGCGCGCCCGGTTAAGGTCATCGCCCGGCAGGGTCTGGGTCTGTTCGTCGTTGATGCTTTGCAGCAGGTTTTCCAGACGGCGCAGGAAAAGATAGGCCTCGCGCAGGGTTTGCGCGTCGCCGTCCGGCAGCAGGTGCAGCTGCTCGATGGCGCTCAGCGTCGGTAACAGCGAGCGGGACTGCAGGGACGGCTCACGGCCACCGCGAATAAGCTGGAAGACCTGAACGATAAATTCGATTTCGCGGATGCCGCCCGCGCCGAGCTTGATGTTGTCTTTCAGCCCGCGACGGCGCACCTCACGGGCGATCATCCCTTTCATATTACGCAGGGACTGGATCACGCTGAAGTCGATATAGCGACGGAACACGAACGGGCGCAGCATGGCGCGCAGCTCGTTGGCGTAAGCGTCGTCGCTGTCGCCCATGATCCGCGCTTTAACCATCGCATAGCGCTCCCAGTCGCGCCCCTGCTCCTGGTAGTAATCCTCCAGCGCGGCAAAGCTCAGCACCAGCGGTCCGCTGTCGCCAAACGGGCGCAGGCGCATGTCCACGCGGTAAACAAAACCGTCCTGCGTCGGCTGATCCAGTGCCTTAATCAGACGCTGACCGAGGCGGGTAAAGAACTGGGCGTTGTCCAGCTCGCGACGGCCGCCGCGCGTGGAGCCGTTCTCGGGCCAGGCAAAAATCAGGTCGATGTCGGAGGAGAAGTTCAGCTCGCAGCCGCCCAGCTTGCCCATCCCCAGAATCAACAGCGGCTGAGGAACCCCTTCCTCGCTGCACGGCGTGCCCCACTCTTTACAGCAGGCGGCGTAGAGCCAGTCGCGCGCGGCGACAATCAGCGTTTGCGCCAGCTCGCTTAGCTGCTGCAGCGTGCTCTCTTCGCTCACCAGCTCCAGCGCCTGAGCCCAGGCAATGCGCACCATCACCCGACGACGGAACTGGCGCAGGACGCGCATCAGCGTGGCTTCATCCGCAACGTCTTCGAGTGCGGTTTGCAGCCAGCCGGCGTAATGCCGCCACTCGTCCGCCTGCGGCGGCGCGTTCTCAAGCTCTGCCAGCCAGTCCGGGTTGGCGGTGATGCTTTCCTGCACAAAATCACTGAAGGCGAGCACGCTCTTCGCCTGCTCGCTTAACGATGACGCCGGTAATGACTCAGGCAGACGTTCGCAAACGGTCTGCCACTGCTGCTGTAACGGTGAAGAAAGCGGCATTATAGGGGTTCCTTGCCAGAGTTAACGTTTTCCGCTGTGCAGCCAGAACGGCTCCTGCGAAATGGCCTCGTTACGGAAATGCTCAATCTCAATATGCTGGCGGGTTTCAATGGCATGCTTCAGCCCCTGCCAGTTTTCCAGCCAGGCCTGGGTTTTAACGCCGTCATAAGCGCCGGAAAGCAGCAGCATGCTGTCGATGTTGCGCGACAGACGGGGAAGCTGATCGCCATACTGGTCCCCGAGCGGATACGCAAAGGTGCTCTTCAGCTCGGCGGCATGACGGGAAAGATGAATATCCGCGAAACGCTTAAAGTTTTCCGCGATTTTGGTCTCCGCTTTCGCATCCAGGAAGGCGCGCCAGCCGCGCGTCACCAGAAACTCGGTCAGCGCCAGTTTTGCCGAAGCGGCTTGCGGGCTGTAGATCGCCGTTTGCGCCGATACGTCGGAGAGCATCAGCGTTTCGGTTTGCGTCAGCAAATCACGTAAGTGAGCGCTCGCTTTGCGAGGAACAATACCGCCGAACAGCGTCAGGGTATGGCGCACCAGGGCAATCGCCGCCAGCACGTGGGATTTCGCGTTTTTCACATTTCGCACCCACAGCTCTTCATGGTATTGCCACTGAGAAAGCGCCAGCTCCAGCGCGGCTTCCAGGCCCTGTTCAACGCTGGCTTTCGGCGCAACGTGCAGGATGGTCGTCTCTTTCAGCACGCGCGGCGCATTTCCGGCGGCCAGATGGTAACCCCGCGCGGCTTTACTCAGGCTTCCCTGACGCAGTCCGGACTGGTTCACCAGCCTGCGCGCCAGCTTCAGCACGTCATTCGCGTCCCCTTCCAGCAGCTCAAGCTCGAGTTCGCAAATCGGTTCCTGCCACTCACCCGCCTTCACGTCGCCCAGATCGAGGGCGATTTCGATGCGGCTTTTGCCTTCCGTCACCAGCCATTTTTCGCGCCAGAAATCAGTGCTGAACAGCGGCTGCACCTGTTCCGCCAGCGTGGAAGGCAGTTCGCCATCCGGCCAGACTTCCGTCGGGAAACGTTCCAGCTCAAGTTCTGGCTTGCTGATGTCGATATTGTATTCCGGGCGCTGATGTAAACCGCCGACCACGCGGCCGGCAATTTTCATCGTCATCTCGTAGCGCCCGCTCGCGCCGCGGATGCGCAGCCCCATATCGTGGCGGCGCAGCCAGTTGTCTGGCGTTTCGTAATAGATATTAAGCAGTTGTACCGGTGCATGGTGTTCGCCGGAAAGCGTATGCAGATGCTGGCGGAGTGCGCCAACGCTGTCTTTTTCGACGATAAACTTTAATTCGATTTCTTGTGCCATAGCCTTGTACTTTTGCGGGCGTCACAGACGCGTCAATGAGGGCGAACTTCCTCGCCATTTGTTTGTCAGTACATAGTATTTTGCGCCAAATTGCCATGCAATGAGCAATTTGTCGGGTGTAAATCTGTAGAGTCGTGACACAGATGATTCTGATTGCTGACGAATGCTTTGCGTAGAGACACTGTTGCCACTACTATCGTTCCACTATTTATGAAAATAACGACTAATGATGCTTAAATTACGCCTGATTGGACTTACTTTACTCGCTTTTAGCGCCGCAAACGCAGTGCACGCTGAAGAGAAGCGTTACGTTTCTGACGAACTGAACACCTGGGTACGCAGTGGCCCTGGAGATAATTATCGCCTCGTGGGCACGGTGAATGCCGGCGAGGAAGTTACCCTGTTACAGACCAACGCGGACACCAATTACGGTCAGGTTCGCGACAGTACCGGCCGTACGTCCTGGATCCCGCTGAAAGAGCTGAGCACCGTGCCAAGCCTGCGCACGCGCGTTCCCGATCTGGAAAACCAGGTGAAGACCCTGACCGACAAGCTGAACAACATCGACGGCACCTGGAACCAGCGCACCGCTGAAATGCAGCAGAAAGTGGCGCAAAGCGACGGGGTGATTAACGGTCTGAAAGAAGAGAACCAGAAACTGAAAAACGAGCTGATTGTCGCGCAGAAGAAAGTGAATGCCGCTAATCTGCAGCTCGACGACAAACAGCGCACCATCATCATGCAGTGGTTTATGTATGGCGGCGGCGTGCTGGGCGTGGGTCTGGTGCTGGGTTTGGTGCTGCCGCATCTGATCCCAAGCCGCAAGCGTAAAGACCGCTGGATGAACTAATTCGTCTTCTCTGCCAGACTTACGTATCATTCTGGAAAAGAGAAAACGGGAGAGTTGGGCGTGAAGAGTTATCTGGTCGGTGGTGCGGTACGTGATGCGTTGTTAGGTCTGCCGGTCAAAGATAAAGACTGGGTGGTGGTTGGCGCTACCCCTGAAGAGATGCTCGACGCGGGCTACCAGCAGGTAGGCCGCGATTTTCCCGTGTTCCTGCACCCGAAAAGCCGTGAAGAGTATGCCCTGGCGCGTACCGAGCGGAAATCGGGCTCGGGCTATACGGGCTTCACCTGCTATGCCGCGCCGGACGTGACGCTGGAGCAAGATCTCCTGCGCCGCGATCTCACCATCAACGCGCTGGCGCAGGACGAGGACGGGCAGATCGTTGACGCCTATGGCGGTCAGGACGATCTGCGCAACCGCCTTTTACGCCACGTCTCCCCGGCGTTTTCTGAAGATCCGCTCCGCGTGCTGCGCGTGGCGCGCTTTGCCGCGCGTTACGCCCATCTCAGCTTCCGGATTGCCGATGAAACAATGGCGCTGATGACCGCCATGACCGAGGCGGGCGAGCTTGAACACCTGACGCCAGAGCGCGTCTGGAAAGAGACGGAAAATGCCCTCACCACGCGCAACCCGCAGGTCTTTTTCCAGGTCCTGCGCGACTGCGGCGCGCTGAAGGTGCTGTTCCCGGAAATAGACGCGCTGTTTGGCGTACCTGCCCCGGCAAAATGGCACCCGGAAATTGATACCGGCGTACACACGCTAATGACCCTGAGCATGGCCGCCATGCTCAGCCCTGACGTGGACGTGCGCTTTTCCACCCTGTGCCACGATCTCGGCAAAGGCTTAACGCCAAAAGAATTCTGGCCTCGCCACCACGGGCACGGCCCGGCGGGGGTGAAGCTGGTCGAGGGGCTGTGCCAGCGTCTGCGCGTGCCGAACGAGATCCGCGATCTGGCGAAACTGGTGGCCGAGTTCCACGATCTGATCCACACCTTCCCTATTCTGAAACCGGCCACCATCGTTAAGCTTTTCGATAACATCGACGCCTGGCGCAAACCCCAGCGCGTCGAGCAAATCGCGCTCACCAGCGAAGCTGACGTGCGCGGTCGTACCGGGTTTGAAGCGTGCGATTACCCGCAGGGACGTTTACTGCGCAAAGCCTGGGATGTAGCGAAAGCGGTGCCCACGAAGGACGTTGTCGAAGCGGGATTCAAAGGGCCGGAAATTCGCGAAGAGCTCACGAAACGGCGAATTCAGGCGGTGTCGGACTGGAAGGAAAAGCATTGCCCTCAGCCGAAAGACTGAGGGCCATCGGTCAGAAGAAGACCACGTACACCGCAGCCGCCACGATAAAGCGATAGATCGCGAACGGAATAAACGAGATACGCTTAATCAGCTGCAGGAAGGTTTTAATCGCAATCAGCGCCACGATAAACGCGGTGATGAAGCCGACGGCGAACATCGGAATGTCGCCAGCCGTCAGGAAGTGATAGCTCTTATAGACGTCGAGTACGGTGGCGCCCATCATCATCGGCACCGCCAGCAGGAACGAGAACTCTGACGCGGCGTAACGGCTTACGCCCATCAGCATCCCGCCGGAGATGGTTGCGCCTGAACGCGAGAAGCCCGGCCACAGCGCCAGACACTGGAAGCAACCAATGATAAACGCCTGACGATACGTCATATCGTCCAGACCTTCCGCCCGCGGCGTTTTTGGCTTCAGCACTTCCGCGGCGATCAGCAGGAAGCCCCCCACCACCAGCGCGTACATTACGTTAATCGGGTTAAACAGCGATTTGATGGCGTCGTGGAACACCAGGCCCAGCACCACCGCAGGGATCATCCCAAGCAGAATATGGATCAGTGACAGACGACCTTTACTGGCCCCCTCGTGCTGAGGCGGACGGCCAAAATGGATGCCGATCAGGCCAAACAGGCGACGCCAGAACATTACGACCACCGCCAGAATAGACCCCAGCTGGATCACCACTTCAAACGTTTTTGCGGTATCGCCTTCAAAGCCCAGCAGATGGCCAACGATAATCATATGGCCCGTACTGGAGACCGGCAAAAACTCCGTCAATCCTTCGACCACACCCAGTATTGCCGCCACCAGCAGCGAGTGCATATCGCTCATCTATAAACCCCTAAAAAAGATATAAAAAAACGGTCGCCCCAACGGCTACCGTGAAAGATACAGCTTTAAGACCGGTATAACCTAAAATGGTTTAGCAATTATGACGTTAATTCTTGCCTTTCAGATTTGTGCCACGCTCAATAATGACGCCAACGTTGGCGGCGCGCGCCACCGCTCCCGGCTTGCTCAGCTTGATGCGCACCCACGGTGAATTGAATTTTTTCAACAGCAATTCTGCGACTTCTTCCGCCACCCGTTCGACCAGCGCAAAACGTTGCCCTTCAACGTGGGCGATGACCGTTTCACTGATGTCGGCATAGCTCAGACAGTCGTTCACGTCATCGCTTTTTGCCGATTTGCGGTTATCCCATCCCATTTCGATATCGAACACCAGCTTCTGCTCGATGGTCTGTTCCCAGTCGTAAACACCAATTGTGGTGATTACCGAAAGTTGCTCTATAAATACAATATCCATCACGACCTGCCTGCTTTTTGGCTAAACCGGATACCACTTCCGGCGAATTATGCGTATTATCCACAGATGCTGAGAATACAGATACATTTTCAAAACGGAACAGCGTTATGAGTGCAATCGCGCCTGGAATGATCCTCCTCGCCTATCTTTGCGGCTCAATCTCCAGCGCCATTCTGGTCTGCCGCATTGCCGGGTTACCTGACCCGCGTGAAAATGGTTCCGGGAATCCGGGGGCGACCAACGTACTACGAATTGGCGGCAAGGGAGCAGCCGTAGCGGTTTTGATTTTTGATGTTCTGAAAGGGATGCTGCCCGTCTGGGGCGCCTATGCGCTGGGCGTTACGCCGTTCTGGCTGGGGCTCATTGCTATTGCTGCCTGCGTTGGCCACATCTGGCCCGTATTCTTCGGTTTTAAAGGCGGCAAAGGCGTTGCGACGGCCTTCGGTGCGATTGCACCTATCGGCTGGGATCTCACCGGCGTCATGGCCGGGACCTGGCTTCTGACCATTCTTCTTAGCGGCTACTCGTCGCTGGGCGCCATCGTCAGCGCGCTGATCGCTCCGTTCTACGTCTGGTGGTTCAAACCCCAGTTCACCTTCCCGGTGTCGATGCTCTCCTGTCTTATCCTGCTGCGTCATCACGACAATATCCAGCGCCTGTGGCGTCGTCAGGAGACCAAAATATGGACGAAGCTCAAGAGAAAGAAAAAAGACGCTCCGAAGGGTTAGTTATGCCTTATAGCCAAATGTGATTTTGGTCACCTTCTGCCTGTGGTAACTGTTAGAGACACAACACAACCACACAAAAAGAAAAATGGCAGAAATCACAGAACCAACTCCCCTTTCAACGGCAGGAAGCACCCCGGATGGCGACATCCAGTGGGTGCGCAGCGCGTCGGATGTATCACGCCTCGTTAATGACGGTTCTCAGGGCCGGACAAACGCCCGTATCGTGGTCGGAATCGCTTTGGGCGGCATTTTTCTCGATGCCTACGATCTGGGCGCGCTGGCGTTCGGCATTAAAGACATCACCCGCGAATTTAACCTGACGCCCGCCGGTACCGGCATGGTGGCCTCGGCCATTACCTTTGGCGCCATTGTCGGGGCGCTGCTCGGCGGTTACCTCACGGATAAAATCGGGCGCTATCGCGTTTTTATGGCTGATATGGTGTTCTTCGTGGTGGCAGCGATCGCCTGTGCGCTGGCCCCGAACGAATATGTGCTCGCGGGCGCCCGCTTTGTGATGGGGCTGGGGGTCGGGATCGACCTTCCCGTGGCGATGGCGTTTTTAAGCGAGTTCGCCAGGCTGAAAGGGCCCGGAAATAAGGCCTCCAGCGTCGCGATGTGGTGCCCCACCTGGTATGCCGCCATCAGCATCTCCTACCTGCTGGTGCTTTTCTTCTACGCCGTGCTGCCGGAGAGCCACAGCGACTGGCTGTGGCGTTTGATTCTCGGCTTTGGCGCGGTGCCCGCGCTGGTGATTATCGCCATCCGCAGCCGCTATATGAGCGAATCTCCGGTCTGGGCGGCGAATCAGGGCAACCTGAAAGAGGCGGCGTCGATTTTACGCCAGTCGTATAACATCAATGCCCACGTGCCGCAGGACGCGCTCGGCCAGCCCGCACCTGTCGTGAATAAAGCGAAATGGTCAAATTATCTGAACCTGTTCCGCGGCATCTACTTGCGCCGCACGACGCTCGCCACGCTGCTGTCCGTCGTCTCGTCGTTTGCCTACAACGCCGTGGCGTTTGGCCTGCCGGTGATCATCTCCAGCTTCTTTGTCCAGTCGATGCTCACCACCATTCTCATTTCTCTGGCGCTTAACCTGCTGTTTGCCTTCGTCGGCGGACTGCTGGCGGTACGCTACGTACCACGCTTCGGCGCCTGGCGGATGTCGCTTGCGGGTTATGCCTGCCAGCTTGTCGCATTGCTTGGCCTGGCGCTGATTGGCCGACCGGAAGGTGTCTCTGAAGGCGTGCTTGCTGTGGCGATGCTGGCGCTGTTCCTGTTCGGTCAGGGCTTCGGCCCGGGCGCGCATACCATGACGTTCGCCTCCCTGAGCTACCCGACCTCGCTGCGCGGCGTGGGCGTGGGCCTCAACCAGACGCTGATGCGCAGCAGTTCCACGCTGTCGCTGTTTCTATTCCCGCTGCTGGTCGCCTCGCTGGATACCGCCGTGTTCTGGGTGATTGCGCTGGCGCCGTTTATCGGCCTGGCGTCGCTGCTGGCGATCCGCTGGGAGCCGTCCGGGTATGACGTGGATGCGGAGGACTACCGGTAACGACACATCACTTCGGTGGGTTCACCCCACCGAAGGGTTCTTATAAATCGTCAAGCAGCGTCCGGGAGAGTTTTTTTAGCGTCTCAAGCTCATCGTCATTCATCCGCATGCTGCAGCGAATCAGGTCCGGCAAAGCCATCACCCGTTTCTTCAGGTCTTTCGCCTTATCGGTCAGTACGACATTTTTCATCCTTTCATCACCCACAACCGCGATACGGTTGAGGAATCCTTTTGCCTCAAGCTTTTGTACAAGCGGGGTCAATGTGCCCGAATCAAAAAACGTCTTATCGCTGAGATCGCGAAGTGGAATGTTGTCTTTCTCATAAAGCGCCATCAAAACAACGAATTGCGGATAGGTTAGATCCATCTCTTGCAGTAAAGGGCGATACTGGCGAACGAACGCGTTGGTGACCGAGTACAGCGAGAAACAAAGTAAATCGTCTAGTGTTTTGTTTTCTTTCATTTTTCTATCAACTCCGAATCGGTTTCCTGAAAAAATTATAAATAATGTTTGACTAAAAGTATCTTGCGCGCAAGTATTATACCAACAACTAAATAGCGCACTACATAGTTATCTCATCCGATCAAATACGCTTAAAGAGGTACTACCATGAAAACACTAACCGCCATCCTGGTTTCTTCAGTCTTCGCGTCAGCTGCGGCATCCGCTCAAACCACCAATACCCCAACCCCGACCGCAGGCGTACAGGCATTTCTTAATGTTTTGAATTCCGGCAAGGGTAAGCCAATGGAACAGATGACCCCGCAGGAGGCCCGCCAGGTACTGATTGGCGCACAGCAAGGCGCAAAACTGCCGCCCGCTCAGGTCTCTGAAAAAACGATCCAGGTAAATGGCCAGGCGATAAAACTGAAAATAGTGAAACCTGAAAACGCCAGCGGCACGCTCCCCGCTTTTATGTTCTTTCACGGCGGCGGCTGGGTGCTGGGTGACTTCCCTACCCACGAACGCTTAATCCGCGACCTCGTTCGCGCTTCGGGTGCCGCTGCGGTTTACGTCGATTACACTCCGTCACCTGAGGCCCATTTCCCGGTAGCAATTAATCAGGCCTATGAAGCGACAAAATGGGTCGCCGGGCACGGTCAGGAAATTGGCGTGGACGGTAGCCGTCTGGGTCTGGTGGGTAACAGCGTGGGCGGCAACATGGTGGCTTCGGTGGCGCTGCAGGCCAAACAGTTCAATGGGCCAAAGATTCGCTACAACGTCATGCTCTGGCCGGTTACCGATGCGAACTTTGATACTGCCTCGTATAACCAGTTCGAAAATGGCTATTTCCTGTCGAAAAACATGATGAAATGGTTCTGGGATAACTACACCACCAGCGCTGCCGATCGCAACAATATCCTTGCCTCTCCGCTTCGCGCCAGCACCGCGCAGCTGAAAGGCTTCCCCGAGACGCTGATCCAGACAGCGGAGCTGGACGTTCTGCGGGATGAAGGTGAAGCATTCGGGCGTAAACTGGATGCGGCTGGCGTCCCGGTGACCGTCACGCGCTATAACGGCATGATCCACGACTACGGCCTGCTTAACCCGCTGAGCCAGGAGCCAACGGTGAAAGTTGCCCTTGAGCAGGCAGGTGCAGCATTGCATGAACACCTGAAGTAGGATCGTCATTCATCTACAGAGCACGGCCCCGGCCGTGCTTTTGTATTTCTCCTGCCTGGCCATCCATAAGCGACTCGTATGACAGCCTTCATTTCCGCCAGGGCATACTGAAACGTATCCCGATGGTGTGGAAATGGATGCAGCATGTTAGCAGCTCAGGTCACTGATAATACGTATAAAGGCTGGCAGGCGTCGCTTGCCCTGCAGTTTTGTCACACCCCTGAGAAAACCCTCCTGCACTCCGCCCACCACGTCGGGCCGCTCACCGTTCAACGTCCGTTTTACCCCGAAGGGGAAACCTGCCACCTTTACCTTCTGCACCCGCCCGGCGGGATCGTGGGCGGCGATATGCTGGACATTTCCGTTCGGCTGGACGCCAAAAGCCACGCGCTCATCACCATGCCCGGGGCGAGCAAGTTCTATCGCAGCAGCGGCCCGCAGGCGCGTCTGAACCAGCATTTTTACCTCGATGAAGATTCCACGCTGGAGTGGCTCCCGCAGGACACCATTATCTTCCCCGGCGCGAATGCCGCGCTGCGCTCCGTCTTCCACCTGAAGGCCTCCAGCACGCTGCTGGCGTGGGAGCTGTACTGCCTGGGGCGTCCGGTGATCGGTGAGACCTTTAGCCACGGCACGCTGGAAAGCCGCCTTGAAATCTGGGTTGAAGACGAACCGCGCCTGATCGAGCGTCAGCATCTTAGCGACGGCGATCTCACGCCCGTCGCCGGACGTCCGTGGCTCGGCACGCTGCTGTTCTATCCGGCCAAAGAAGAACATCTCGACGCGGTGCGCGAACGGCTCGCCCCGCTGGAAAATTATGCAGGTGCAACGCTCGTTGACGATCTGCTGTCGGTGCGCTTTCTCTCCAACGACAACCTGATTTGCCAGCGGGTGATGCGCGACATCTGGCAGTCGCTTCGCCCGCTTCTCACCACCAAAACCGCCTGTTCGCCGCGTATCTGGCAGACATAAGAGAAACGTTATGGAACTGACCCCCAGAGAAAAAGACAAGCTGTTGCTGTTCACCGCCGCGCTGGTTGCCGAACGCCGCCTTGCGCGCGGGGTAAAGCTCAATTACCCGGAATCGGTCGCGCTGATCAGCGCCTTCATTATGGAGGGCGCGCGCGATGGCGAAACCGTCGCCTCGCTGATGGAAGCGGGCCGCCACGTCCTGAGGCGCGACCAGGTAATGGAGGGCGTCCCGGAGATGATCCCGGATATTCAAGTCGAAGCCACCTTCCCGGACGGATCGAAGCTCGTCACCGTCCACAACCCGATCGTCTAAGGAGCGCGTGATGATCCCAGGTGAATACCAGATCCAGCCCGGAACGATTGCCCTCAACGTCGGGCGTGAAACCCAACGCGTGGTTGTCGAAAATCACGGCGACAGGCCGATCCAGGTCGGATCGCACTACCACTTTTACGAGGTCAACCCGGCGCTGAAGTTCGATCGGGAAGCCACCAAAGGCTTCCGGCTGAACATCCCGGCGGGCACCGCCGTGCGCTTTGAGCCCGGCCAGAAGCGGGAAGTGACGCTGGTTCAGGTCACGGGGGCGCAGCGCATTTTCGGCTTTCGCGGCGAGGTGATGGGCGAGGTGAAACATGGCTGAGATTTCACGCCGGGCATATGCCGATATGTTCGGCCCCACTACCGGAGATAAAGTGCGGCTGGCCGACAGCGAGCTGTGGATCGAAGTGGAAGACGATCTCACGGTCTACGGCGAAGAGGTCAAATTCGGCGGCGGAAAGGTGATCCGCGACGGCATGGGCCAGGGGCAGATGACCGCTGAGGGCTGCGTGGATCTGGTTCTCACCAACGCGCTGATCGTCGATCACTGGGGGATCGTAAAAGCCGATATCGGCGTCAAGGACGGACGGATCTTCGCCGTCGGCAAAGCCGGGAACCCGGACATTCAGCCCGGCGTGACGATCCCCATTGGCGCGGCAACGGAAGTGATTGCCGCCGAGGGGAAGATCGTTACCGCCGGCGGGATCGACACCCACATCCACTGGATCTGCCCGCAGCAGGCGGAAGAGGCGCTGGTTTCCGGCGTCACCACCATGATCGGCGGCGGCACCGGACCGGCGGCGGGCACCAACGCCACCACCTGCACGCCGGGGCCATGGTATATCGCCCGCATGCTGCAGGCTGCCGATACGCTGCCGGTGAATATTGGCCTGCTCGGCAAGGGTAACGGCTCCAGCCCGGACGCCCTGCGCGAGCAGATTGCCGCGGGCGCCATCGGGCTGAAGATCCACGAAGACTGGGGCGCGACGCCCGCGGCAATTAACTGCTCGCTGGAGGTGGCTGACGAGATGGATATTCAGGTGGCGCTGCACAGCGACACGCTGAACGAGTCCGGGTTTGTCGAAGACACGCTGGCGGCCATCGCCGGACGCACCATCCACACTTTCCACACCGAAGGCGCGGGCGGCGGCCACGCGCCGGATATCATCACCGCCTGCGCGCATCCGAATATTCTGCCCTCTTCCACCAACCCGACCTTGCCCTACACGGTGAACACCATCGACGAGCATCTCGACATGCTGATGGTTTGCCATCACCTCGATCCGGATATCGCCGAGGACGTGGCGTTTGCCGAATCCCGCATTCGTCGTGAAACCATCGCTGCGGAAGACGTGCTGCACGACATCGGCGCGTTCTCGCTTACGTCGTCAGATTCGCAGGCCATGGGCCGCGTCGGGGAAGTGATTATCCGCACCTGGCAGGTGGCGCACCGCATGAAGGTCCAGCGCGGCGCGCTGCCGGACGAGACGGGCGATAACGACAACTTCCGCGTGAAGCGCTACGTCGCCAAATACACCATTAACCCGGCGCTCACCCACGGCATCGCCCATGAAGTCGGTTCGATTGAGGCGGGCAAGCTGGCGGATCTCGTGGTCTGGTCTCCGGCGTTCTTCGGCGTCAAACCCGCCACCATCGTCAAGGGCGGGATGATCGCCTGCGCGCCAATGGGCGATATCAACGCCTCAATCCCTACGCCGCAGCCGGTGCATTACCGTCCGATGTTTGGATCGCTGGGCGCCGCGCGCCACGCTACCCGACTGACGTTTATCTCGCAGGCCGCCAGTGCGAACGGCATCCCGCAGCAGCTCAACCTGCAGAGCGCCATTGCGGTGGTGAAAGGCTGCCGGACGGTGAAAAAGGGGGACATGATCCACAACGGCCTGCAGCCGAATATCACCGTGGACTCGCAAACCTACGAGGTGCGCGTCGACGGTGAACTGATAACCAGCGAACCGGCTGACGTTCTGCCGATGGCGCAACGCTATTTCCTGTTTTAAGGAGTGATGATGATCTATTTAACCCAACGCCTGGACCACGCGCATCCGATTACCGCCAGCGTCACGCTGCCGATTGACGTGCGGGTGAAAAGCCGCGCCCGCGTAGCGCTGAACGACGGCCGCGAAGCCGGGCTGATGCTGCCGCGCGGCCTGCTGCTGCGCGGGGGCGACCTGCTGACGACCGACGATGGCAGCGAGGTCATCGAAGTGATCGCCGCGCCGGAGTCAGTTTCCGTGGTGCGCTGCGCCGATCCGTTCCTGCTCGCCCGCGCCTGTTACCACCTGGGCAACCGCCACGTGCCGCTGCAGATCATGCCCGGCGAGCTGCGCTATCACCACGACCACGTTCTCGACGACATGCTGCGCCAGTTCGGGCTGGAAGTGGCCTACGCCAGCCTGCCGTTTGAACCGGAAGCGGGCGCTTACGCCAGCGATGCCCACAGCCACAGCCATTCTCACGCTCATTCACATTAAGGATCCATCATGCGCAAGTATTTACCGCTGTTACTGCTGGCTTTTTCCGTTCCCGCGCTCGCGCATCCCGGCCACGGCACCGACAGCTTTCAGGCCGGTTTTCTCCACCCGCTGACCGGGCTCGATCATCTGCTGATGCTGGCGGGTGCAGGCGTGCTCTCGGCGCTGAGCGGTCGCAAACTCCTGCTGCCGTTTGCCACCCTCGGGATGATGCTTGTCGGCGCCATTGCGGGCAGCCTGCTCGGCGGCTTCAGCGGTATGGAGATGCTGATTATCGCCTCGCTGGCGGTATCCGGCGTGATGATGTTTAAAACTGAAAACCGTCTGCTGCTGGCGGTACCTGCCCTGGCGATGTTCCACGGCTGGGCGCACGGCGTGGAGATGTCCGGCCACAGCTTCTGGCTCTTCACCAGCGGCTTTATGCTCGCCAGCGCCATGGTGCTGTGCGCCAGCTTTGCCGCGGGGCTGCTGCTGCGCCGTCACGACGGCCTGCGTAAAACCTTCGGCGGCGGGCTGATTGTCTCCGCCCTGCTGGCGCTGATGAGCTGATGGAGCACGCCCGCCAGAGGCTGCGCCTGATGCAGCTCTCCAGCAGCAGCCTGCCGGTCGGGTCGTTTACCTGGTCGCAGGGGCTGGAGTGGGCCGTTGAGGCAGGCTGGGTTACCGACGCCGACGCGTTCAAACGCTGGCAAATCCAGCAGATGGAGCAGAGTTTTTTCTGCGTCGATCTGCCGCTGTTTATCCGCCTTTATCAGGCCTGTGAGCAACGCTCTCTTACAAATGCAAAACGCTGGACGGCATACCTTCTCGCCTGCCGGGAAACGCGCGAGCTGCGCGAAGAGGAGCGCAACCGTGGAGCGGCGTTTACGCGGCTGATTAAGAGCTGGGAACCTGACTGTCCGCCCGAATGGCTGCCGCTGTTTATGCAAAGCCAGCTCTGCGGCATGGCCTGGCTCGGCGTGCGCTGGGGCATTAGCGCGCGCGAGCTGGCGCTGAGCCTCGGCTACAGCTGGATGGAGAGCGCGGTGATGGCGGGCGTCAAGCTGGTGCCGTTTGGGCAACAGGCCGCGCAGCAGCTGATTATCGAACTGGGCGACCATTACGCCGCCGGGCTTGAACAGGCATTTTTGCGCAGCGACGACGCGCTGGGGGCAGCAACGCCGCTGTCCGCCATCGCCTCCGCGCGCCACGAAACCCAATATTCACGACTATTCCGTTCCTGAGGAGTCAACATGGCTGATTACAAACATCCCCTGCGCGTAGGCGTGGGCGGCCCGGTAGGATCGGGCAAAACCGCGCTGCTGGAAGCGCTCTGCAAGGCGATGCGCGACACGTATCACCTGGCGGTGGTCACGAACGATATCTACACCAAAGAGGATCAGCGCATCCTCACCGAGGCAGGCGCGCTTGAGCCGGAGCGCATCGTGGGCGTAGAGACGGGCGGCTGCCCGCATACCGCCATTCGTGAAGATGCGTCGATGAACCTGGCGGCGGTAGAGGCGTTAAGCGAGAAGTTCGGCAATCTGGATCTGATCTTCGTGGAAAGCGGCGGAGACAACCTGAGCGCGACGTTCAGCCCGGAGCTGGCGGATCTGACCATCTACGTGATCGACGTGGCCGAAGGGGAAAAAATCCCGCGCAAGGGCGGGCCGGGGATCACCAAATCCGATTTTCTGGTGATCAACAAAACCGACCTCGCGCCGTACGTCGGTGCGTCGCTGGAGGTGATGGAGCGCGACACCAACCGCATGCGCGGCGAGCGTCCGTGGACCTTTACCAACCTGAAGGCGGGTGACGGGTTAGCGACGATTATTGCGTTTCTGGAAGAGAAAGGGATGTTGCGGGTGTAGGGCCATAATACCCTCTCCCTGTGGGAGAGGGTTAGGGTGAGGGATTACGCCTCCGGCAGTTCCGCCAGCGGCCAGCGCGGACGCACGGACACGCTCAGGTCGGACGTTGCGCACGCGTTCAGGCGCACCATTCCCGCGTAAGCGATCATCGCGCCGTTGTCGGTGCAGAATTCCGGACGGGCATAGAACACTTCTCCGCGACGCTTTTGCATCATCTCGGCGAGCTTCGCGCGCAGCGTGCGGTTAGCGCTCACGCCACCGGCCATCACCAGACGCTTAAAGCCGGTCTGATCCAGCGCGCGCTTGCACTTGATCATCAGCGTGTCCACTACCGCATCTTCAAACGCGCGGGCGATATCGGCGCGGGTCTGCTCGCTGTCATCGTTATTGCGAATCGTATTCGCCGCGAAGGTTTTCAGCCCGGAGAAGCTGAAATCCAGCCCTGGACGGTCGGTCATCGGACGCGGGAAGACAAAGCGCCCTTCCGTTCCCTGCGACGCCATTTTTGACAGCATCGGGCCGCCCGGATAATCCAGACCCAGCAGCTTGGCGGTTTTATCGAACGCTTCACCGGCGGCGTCGTCGATCGACTCGCCCAGCAGCTCGTACTTGCCAATGCCCGTTACGCTAATCAGCTGCGTATGACCGCCGGAGACCAGCAGCGCCACAAACGGGAATTCAGGCGGATTCTCTTCCAGCATCGGCGCCAGAAGATGCCCTTCCATATGGTGAACCGGGATCGCCGGCACATCCCACGCAAACGCCAGTGAACGGCCAACCGTCGCGCCGACCAGCAGCGCGCCGACCAGGCCCGGGCCTGCGGTATAGGCCACAGCGTCGATATCGTTTGAACTCAACCCGGCCTCTTTCAGCGCCGCCTGAATCAGGGGAACCGTTTTACGCACGTGGTCACGAGAGGCCAGTTCAGGTACGACGCCGCCGTAGTCAGCGTGCAATTTCACCTGACTATACAGCTGGTTGGCCAGAAGCCCTTTTTCGTCGTCGTAAATGGCGATGCCGGTTTCATCGCAGGATGTTTCAATACCCAGTACACGCATGACTTGTTTTACCTCGTTTCAATACCGCGCAGTGTAGAGCCTGGGCGGGTTGATGTAAAACTTTGTTCGCCCCAGGAAGAAGGCTCGTGTATACTCCTCACCCTTATTAAAGTCCCTTTCAAAATCGCATCGGTGCTTTACAAAGCAGCAGCATTTGCAGTAAAATTCCGCACCATTTTGAAATAAGCTGGCGTTGATGCCAGCGGCAAACCGAATTTATTAAAGGTGAGAGTTACATGCCGGTAATTAAAGTACGTGAAAACGAGCCGTTCGACGTAGCACTGCGTCGCTTCAAACGTTCATGCGAGAAAGCAGGTGTTCTGGCTGAAGTTCGTCGTCGTGAGTTTTATGAAAAACCAACGACCGAACGTAAGCGCGCTAAAGCTTCCGCTGTGAAACGTCACGCGAAGAAACTGGCTCGCGAAAACGCACGCCGTACTCGTCTGTACTAATTGGTTGAGGGCCTCAGCCCTCAATTGACAGACAGAGTAATAGTCGTAAGGCCGTGCTTCCGGAAGGAATGCGCGGCTTGTTTTCGTTTATGAGTCACTAAAAATAACGGGGCATATGGCCGGAAGAATCCCACGCGTTTTCATCAATGACCTGCTTGCCAGAACCGACATCGTCGATCTCATCGACGCGCGGGTAAAGCTAAAAAAGCAGGGCAAGAACTACCATGCGTGCTGTCCGTTCCATAACGAAAAAACCCCCTCCTTCACCGTAAACGGTGAAAAGCAGTTCTACCATTGCTTCGGCTGTGGCGCACACGGTAATGCCGTCGATTTTTTGATGAACTACGACAAGCTCGAGTTCGTTGAAACCGTCGAAGAGCTGGCGGCGATGCATAACCTTGAAGTGCCGTATGAAGCAGGCAGTGGGCCAAGTCAGATCGAGCGCCATCAACGGCAAACGCTGTATCAACTGATGGATGGCCTGAATTCGTTTTACCAACAGTCTCTTAAGCACTCTGCGGCTGAGCCTGCGCGTCAGTATCTGAACAAGCGCGGACTGAGCGACGATGTCATTGCGCGTTTCGCTATTGGTTACGCCCCGCCCGGCTGGGACAACGTGTTAAAGCGTTTTGGCGGCAATAGCGAAGATCGTAAGTCTCTCATCGATGCAGGCATGCTGGTCACCAACGACCAGGGACGAAGCTACGACCGCTTCCGCGAACGGGTGATGTTCCCGATCCGCGACAAGCGTGGCCGGGTAATTGGTTTTGGTGGTCGCGTGCTGGGTGATGCCCTGCCGAAATACCTCAACTCCCCGGAAACCGATATTTTCCATAAGGGCCGCCAGCTGTACGGCCTTTATGAGGCGCAGCAGAATAATGCGGAACCTCCGCGTCTTCTGGTCGTCGAAGGCTATATGGACGTCGTGGCCCTGGCGCAGTACGACATCAACTACGCGGTTGCGTCGTTAGGGACGTCCACCACCGCCGATCATATTCAACTGCTGTTCAGGGTGACCAACAACGTCATCTGCTGTTACGACGGTGACCGCGCAGGGCGCGACGCCGCCTGGCGCGCGCTGGAAACCGCGCTACCCTATATGACCGACGGGCGTCAGCTACGCTTTATGTTTCTGCCCGACGGTGAAGACCCGGATACGCTGGTGCGTAAAGAGGGCAAAGCGGCGTTTGAAGCGCGGATGGAGCAGGCTCAGCCGCTCTCCACGTTTTTGTTTAACAGCCTGATGCCGCAGGTCGATTTGAGTACCCCTGACGGGCGCGCGCAGCTCAGTACGCTGGCGTTGCCGTTAATCAGCCAGGTGCCCGGCGAAACGCTTCGCATCTATCTGCGTCAGGAGTTAGGCAACAAGCTCGGCATTCTGGATGACAGCCAGCTTGAACGTTTAATGCCAAAACAGGCTGAAAACGGTGCGGTTCGCCCCGCGCCTCAGCTAAAACGCACAACCATGCGTATACTGATAGGGTTGCTGGTCCAAAACCCCGAGCTTGCGCCGCAGGTGCCATCTCTGGCGGGTTTAAACCACGAAAAATTGCCCGGACTTGGCTTATTTTCAGAACTGGTCAATACGTGTTTGTCTCAGCCAGGTCTGACCACCGGACAACTTTTAGAGCACTATCGCGGCACAAAAGAGGCCGCTACCCTTGAAAAATTGTCGATGTGGGACGATATAGCAGATAAGGACATTGCAGAAAAAACGTTCACCGACTCACTCAACCATATGTTTGATTCGATGCTTGAGCTGCGCCAGGAAGAGTTGATTGCTCGCGAGCGCACACACGGTTTAAGCAGCGAAGAACGCCGGGAGCTCTGGATGATTAACCAGGAACTGGCGAAGAAATAAAAAATTTAACGGCTTAAGTGCCGAATATCGATCGGGAAGCCCCCGGCAGCCGCACTGAGAGGCAGCGGCAAAAATATAAGTACGCCCTCGCTTTAAAGGTTGGCAGCCCCATCGCCGACACCAATCAAACGAATTAAGTGTGGATACCGTCTTATGGAGCAAAACCCGCAGTCACAGCTGAAACTTCTTGTCCAACGTGGTAAGGAGCAAGGCTATCTGACCTATGCCGAGGTCAATGACCATCTGCCGGAAGATATCGTCGATTCAGATCAAATCGAAGATATCATCCAAATGATCAATGACATGGGCATTCAGGTGATGGAAGAAGCACCGGATGCCGATGATCTGTTGCTGGCTGAAACCTCCAACAACACTGACGAAGATGCGGAAGAAGCTGCTGCACAGGTACTGTCCAGCGTGGAATCTGAAATCGGGCGTACCACTGACCCGGTCCGCATGTACATGCGCGAAATGGGTACCGTTGAACTGTTGACCCGCGAAGGCGAAATTGACATCGCAAAACGCATCGAAGACGGGATCAACCAGGTTCAGTGCTCCGTTGCCGAGTACCCGGAAGCGATCACCTATCTGCTGGAGCAGTACGATCGCGTTGAAGCGGAAGAAGCGCGCCTGTCTGACCTGATCACCGGTTTTGTCGACCCGAACGCTGAAGAAGATATGGCGCCTACCGCCACTCACGTCGGTTCTGAACTGTCTCAGGAAGAGATGGATGATGACGAAGACGAAGATGAGGAAGAGAGCGACGACGACACCGCGGACGATGACAACAGCATCGACCCGGAGCTGGCGCGTGAGAAGTTTGCCGAGCTGCGTACCCAGTACGAAGTGACGCGTGACACCATCAAAGCGAAAGGCCGCAGCCATGCCGCCGCTCAGGAAGAGATCCTGAAGCTGTCTGAAGTCTTCAAACAGTTCCGCCTGGTGCCAAAACAGTTCGACTACCTGGTGAACAGCATGCGCGTTATGATGGATCGCGTACGTACCCAGGAACGCATCATCATGAAGCTGTGCGTTGAGCAGTGCAAAATGCCGAAGAAGAACTTCATCACCCTCTTCACCGGCAACGAAACCAGCGAAACCTGGTTCAACGCGGCTATCGCAATGAACAAGCCGTGGTCTGAAAAACTGCACGACGTGAAGGACGATGTGCATCGCGGCCTGCAGAAACTGCATCAGATTGAAGAAGAGACCGGCCTGACCATCGAGCAGGTTAAAGACATCAACCGTCGTATGTCCATCGGTGAAGCGAAAGCCCGCCGTGCGAAGAAAGAGATGGTTGAAGCGAACTTGCGTCTGGTTATCTCTATCGCCAAGAAATACACCAACCGTGGTCTGCAGTTCCTGGATCTGATTCAGGAAGGCAACATCGGTCTGATGAAAGCGGTAGATAAGTTTGAATACCGTCGTGGTTACAAATTCTCCACCTACGCAACATGGTGGATCCGTCAGGCTATCACCCGCTCTATCGCGGATCAGGCGCGCACCATCCGTATTCCGGTGCATATGATTGAGACCATCAACAAGCTCAACCGTATCTCCCGCCAGATGCTGCAGGAGATGGGCCGCGAGCCGACGCCGGAAGAGTTGGCCGAGCGCATGCTGATGCCGGAAGACAAGATCCGTAAAGTGCTGAAGATCGCCAAAGAGCCAATCTCCATGGAAACACCAATCGGTGATGATGAAGATTCGCATCTGGGTGATTTCATTGAGGATACCACCCTCGAGCTGCCGCTGGACTCTGCGACCACCGAGAGCCTGCGCGCTGCGACGCACGACGTTCTGGCTGGCCTGACCGCCCGTGAAGCAAAAGTCCTGCGTATGCGTTTCGGTATTGATATGAACACCGACCACACGCTGGAAGAAGTGGGTAAACAGTTCGACGTTACCCGCGAACGTATCCGTCAGATCGAAGCGAAGGCGCTGCGTAAGCTGCGTCATCCAAGCCGCTCTGAAGTGCTGCGTAGCTTCCTGGACGACTAATCGGTCCTGACAGTGAAAAAGCTCCCTTCGGGGAGCTTTTTTTTTGTTTATTCCCTCTCCCTGTGGGAAAGGGTAAGGGTGAGGGCATCAGGCCTCAGAGGATTACAGCCCCCGCACCATCAGCGCCTCATCCAGCTCGCGATACGCTTCCACCAGCTTATCCAGCGTCGCCCTGTTGAGCCCGCTCGGGTTCGGCAGCACCCACACCTGCGTCACGCCAATCGTGATGCTCTGCTTGCCCCACTGCGTTCCACGCTGGCTAAACGCCTGCTCGTAGGCCTGCTTGCCGAGGATCGCCAGCGCGGCCGGCTGATAATCCTCTATCTTCTTGATCAGCTCCCGCCCGCCGCTGCGCAGCTCATGCAGGTTAACCTCACTCGCCTGTACCGTAGGCCGCTCGACCAGCATGGTAATTCCGCAGCGCGTGTCCAGCAAATGCTGTTCCTCTTCGGGCTTGAGTAGCCTGTCGGTAAACCCGGCCTGGTAGATCGCCTTCCAGAAGCGATTGCCCGGATGGGCAAAGTGAAAACCGGTGTGCGCCGAGGACTTACCCGGGTTGATTCCGCAGAACACCACCCGCAGTCCTGGGGCCAGAATATCGTTGATCATCTTTACTCCCGCTCGATACATCGTCAGGGAAGTATAAAGGATTGATTATGCGTTGTTTATAAAAACAGCAGGCAGGTATGAATGGCTGGATTGCTGCGGGGAGTTACTTTATAATTCACCGCCACGGCCCCTTAGCTCAGTGGTTAGAGCAGGCGACTCATAATCGCTTGGTCGCTGGTTCAAGTCCAGCAGGGGCCACCAAATTTTACCTTTAAAATCATATAATTAAGCCATCCAAAACGGGATGGCTTTTTGCTATGAAGCGTCACTGTCCCCTTTTCGTCCCCTTTGCTTCTGAAGTGAGGGCATGTAGCTATTCGAAAGTACCTAAAGAAAGAGGGAGAACGAACATGGATTTGAAAAAAAAAGCTCTGATTTTTTTAAGAACCAACCCACATTTTGGTCCTGCAATGCTTCTCTTTTGCTTAGGGGGTATTTTTCTTACAACATCCAGATTTGCTATCGTTTCTGGGGCTTTGTTTGGTGCTGGGGCTTCGTTATTAGGCGCATGGATTTCTGACTTTAACACTAGAAAAAGAGAATCCAGTGCCAAGATTCAAAAGGACGAGGATGCTGTACAATACCTCACTCCCGAGTTGTTAAGAACAATAGTCCGGGTGTTGAAGATTCAAGAAAGAGCAATTATCAATTACAGTGCTAATGCTTCTGAGAACAACAAAAATGGCGAGCTCAGACTTCCGCTTAATCCAAACATTCACAATCTTGTTAAGCTAGGCGACCTCAAAGAAGATTTTATTCCCCATCTCCCACTTTTATATCCAAATACAAGTCAGTTCAAAGATCTGAGCGGAAACAAAGCAATAAAATTAGTGCTTTACTACGATTCTCTTTTTGAACTTGAAATGTTCGTCAAAGACTGGTGGAGAAGAGAAGGCCAAGTACCGTCTAATTTATTTAATCAAATTAGCCACCTTTCAGAAAACAGCTTAAGGCTGGCTTTAGATTGTTTAGCTGAACTTGGGATTAAC
Source organism: Enterobacter sp. Y17 (assembly GCF_019730495.1). Taxonomy (NCBI): domain Bacteria; kingdom Pseudomonadati; phylum Pseudomonadota; class Gammaproteobacteria; order Enterobacterales; family Enterobacteriaceae; genus Enterobacter; species Enterobacter sp. Y17. Next base: position 210,170 of record NZ_JAASKP010000002.1, on the reverse strand, counting down.
CACAGCATCTATGACTCACCTCACACTGGCACTGTTCCCGAAAGAATAAGTAAAGCACTTACATATGCATCTCAAACAAGAGAACGCTGTTACGCAGATTTTCTAAAAGCAAAATCTACTCGCCAACCCGGGAAGTAGAACAAGAATAGCTTATAGACAAAGCGTATCTCGCCATCGAAAAGGATTGCGGCTTGTCTACATGTTGCGTGATTTTTCAGTTATGTGTTTAATGCGGGAACTCACCAACCCGCATCATTCAAAGAGTTATAGGTTCATCTTCTTCGGTTCATCACAACCTCTTGATCTTCCCCTTTGTACTTAAAATTGATTTACTCCTTAATTTTCTGATGGTTATGATTGTTTCTCAATTCTTTACTGATCCTTGAAAGTGAAAAATACTGAGATTCTTTTCAATCTTTTCAGTTTCGGATTTCCGCAAAGCAGCCAGCACTGGTGCGGTCTGGCGATGCAGTTTGAATAAAAATAAAACTGAAAAATTTTTATGATCCAAAAATCGCAGGCGGGTGCGGTGTAGTGCGATTTTTGTCTGCGAAAGATTTTTTTTTGCCATGCTGTGACGCTCCAGCGCTCTGCTGTCGGTACGATCTACTTTCAGTGTGGAGCTGACTGCCTGAAAGGCTGGAACACGCCAGAGCGCTTCTGGTTGCGCGTGATAAAGTCTGTTTGTGAGGATAGAGAGGAGACATTCCCGGTGGGGGATGAGGGGCATAAAAAAACCCGCTTTCGCGGGTTATGTTCTGGACAGGTTTACTTGCCAATAACCGGGGAGTATTTGCCGTTTAGCGTGTCCGCTTTCGCTCCGGTGCTCCGGATGGCTCCCGCGTTGGTCGGTGCTCCCGTGTTGCTGTGTGTGTGGCTTGCCGTTTGCTCTGCCAGCTCTTTAACCACATCGAGCGTGTCGAGCATCAGCTGTGCCACGTTGATTGTGCCAGAGCCAATCCATACCACTGGGGCAATAATCTGCTGTTGCACGGCCGCCACACTTTTACGTATTTGCCCAATTTTCTCGATCAGGTCTTTACCCGTTGTGACTGTCTGGCTCCCGGCTATGTCCGTTTCATCATTGCCGCCGATACTCACCACGCGGTTATTTACTGCCTGGCTGTAATCGCCTGTACATACCTGTTGAATGGCTCCGGCCATCAGCGTGGACGTGCCCAGCACCGTAACTTTGTCCGTGGTCTTAATGTTAGTTTCCCGGCTGACCAGCTCCCGCAGTTCCGTATCGGCCTTAACCATCCGCGCCATAGATGTTTCACTTATCGTCTGGTCTGTCTGCCTCACCCAGTCGCCCGCCTGGGTGACGCGCTGCGACACGTCCGCACGCTGCTGTTGCAGCTGCTCACCAGGCTGGATATCCGGTAAGCTTGTTCCCTCCGGCACGGTCTGCCGCACAAAGGGCTTATCCGGCCTTCCGCCAGTAAAAGCAATTTCAACCAGCGTCCCTTCAGGGGGAAACTGGAACATCCCGGAATCGTTACCTGCCATAGGAACCGGCAGAGGTACAGCTGAGTAAACAGGCGTGTCTTTATCCGGGTTGCCGTCCGCGTCTAACAGCTGTACATCTACCGCATAACGAGGACGGAACGGATCGGAGAAATTGCCGCTTTTGACCGCTTCAACGGGATTCATGACGCGGGCGAATTTTGGTAAATGCATCCCGGATGCCAGCTCCGGATAATGGCTTTCAATCTGGCGCTGCACGGGCGTTTTCTGGAGTGCCTGACCCGTTGAGCGGTTGCGCGGCGTCCAGGTCACAGCCATGGTGTCATTGTGCATGTGGACTTTTGTCACCCTCTCCCCGTTCAGATCCACGCCGGGGCGCAAACTCTGCACCAGGGGAAGCGTCATGGAGTTCCCGCCAGCCGCCCCCTGGTTAAATTCATGGGGGATCTCAATCGGGCGATCAGCAAACAGTGCTTTTTCCGCACCGCCCATATATACCGCGCCGTCCGGCAGCTGATACCAGACGTAATCCGTAATGCCGAAAGCCTTTCCGAGATTATCCAGCAGCTGATACCCCGTCCCGCTGTGGGTGAAATGTGGGATCGGACGGTCTGAATATTCTGTATCCGGAACGCTGAAGGTCAGGCCGCTGTGCTCTGTAAGCCAGCTGGCTATATCGCGCAGCGTAGGATGCTGGAACGAGCATGGCCACAGACGTTCAAACACACCGACCAGCTCACGAACAAACAACCGCTGGAAACCATTTTCAGCAGGTTGCGAGCGCTCCACATACCCGGTGAACCAGCGCAAAACCTGATCGGTATAACCCACATCGAGACGCACCAGTTTGCCTGTGTAATCCTGCGTTGTTCCGGCAGTAATAAACCCCCGGCCGCAGCTGTTCAGCTCCAGAACCAGGCTGGCATCAGCCAGGTGGATTTCATCCGTTGAAAGGTACAGGCGTTTAATCGGCTTCATTTTTTATACCAGCGCATCATTTACGGGCTTGAGTACCTTGCGTTCAAACCACGTCAGTTTTTCTTCATCCTCACCAGCTACCTGGCCTCCGTTCTTGCCGCTGCCACTTCCTGGCGTTTGTTTCACGGCTTTGTTTTTGCCGCTTGCCCTGGCCTCACGTTTTTCCTGCACGCTGATAACAAAAGCTTTCATGGATATCCCTCACATCATGCCGCTGGCGCTGGTAGTAACGATATCGACGGCAGCAGCGAGAACCGGCGCAGAGTGGAGATGGCTTTCAACGGTGTAAGCCAGGACGGAAAGGGAACGGATAGCATCACGGGCACGATCGAGAATTTGTGTGCGGCGTGCTGCTGTCATACGCTCAGTCGATACAGCTTCCCCAGCGATTGCCCCCACATTGGCGCTGGCACTCAAAGCGCAAAACTGCATATTGGCTTCAGTGGCGTTATTAACAGGAATGGACGGAAGGCAGTTAATCTGCCCCAGCATTCCGTCCAATAAATGCGCATCTTCGGTGTAATCGGTGATAGCCAAAAGCTCATCGCAGGTCAGGCGGTGCGGTTGAACCGGATTCAACTTATTGCGGAGGATCTGCGGACGCATCCCAACGGCAGCGGCTACATCTTCCAGATTGTGCGACAGCGCAAACGCTCGGCAAGCTGCATCAAAGTGAGCATGTTTAGAAGTCTGATAATCAAACATTGTTAGCTCCTCCCTAATCCGTACGATGAATTACGCGTTAAGCGAAACATCACATTCGCTTAACGCCATTACGGTTAAGGCGGCCATGTTCACTTCAACCAGCCCTTTTTTCTGTGCACCTTTAGGCTTGATAGGGAGTTTTCCGTAGGAAATCAAATACTCAGCAGTACTTCGCGACATGCCAATACGGCGGCAATATTCATCAAGTGGAAAGTATGGATCGGGGATCACGATTGTAATGTTGGGACGCATAATGCAAACTCCTCTTGTTGTGGATACGCCAATATCCACTGTTATTAACCTGCATTCGTAAAAAGCTACAAGAAGGAGAAACCAGATCGTATTAAGCGACAAATAAATCGATTCATCGCATTTTACGAAAAGCTGACTAAATTATGGGCAAATTCTCTTACGGACAAATCAGCCACAGCAGTGAAGTACTCGACAGAGTGATTAATGCTTATGGCTTTACGTCTAAGCTGATGCTTGCCGATCACTTTGGAATGGCATCGAGTAGCCTGGCTGGATGCTACAAACGAGGCGGCTTTCCCGCTGACATGGTAGTTAGGTGTGTAGCTGAAACTGGCGCATCGTTAGAATGGCTTGCTACAGGTCAAGGCAGGAAATTTGACGACGAAGAACTCGACATTATAAAAATGCCTCGTCGAAAAATCGTTGATGGCCTTCTTTACGATGCTGGCATGTACATGTTGGATAAGGTCTCATTCCTCCCGGGAGTCCCTTTACCTAAGTCCCCAAACTGCGTCCTAGAAGGTAATAGCCAATTTATCGTGGATACCTTATTTACTGAGGTTTATGACGATCAGTGGTTGGTTGAAATTGAAGATAAAATAAGCATTCGCACACTTACCCGCATCCCAATTAAGAAAGTCAGAGTAAGTGGCGTCGGCATGGCCTTTGATTGTGCAATAGAAGATATAAAAATTCTTGGTAGGGTTGTATTAACAATAAGATAAGCATAAGGATTTGAAGATGATTGACTACAAAAAAGCATCAAAAGACCAACTCAAAGCGGAGATGAAACGCTTAGCTGGCGTTGTATCTGACACGCCCTTTGGTACAAAAAAAGAATTCTTTCACCTCCCTGAAATTTTGAACTCGGGCGAACGTCCGGTGGCCATTGCCAGTGGCATGATGGACGGCAACACCTGGCTCATCACACTGACAAATAAACGCGTAATTTTCCTTGATAAAGGCATGATTTTTGGTGTTAAGCAGGTTGACATCAACCTCAACAACATTGTGAGCGTAGGCGGCAAGACGGGGCTTATGTTTGGTGAAATTATGATTTCTACTAGCGGCCAAAACTACACAATCAAAAATGTCATGAAAGGCTCAGTTATACCCTTCACAAATTTAGTGAACGAAACAAAAAACTCTCTGAACTCCCCTGCTTCGCAACAACAAGAACCGACCAAAGACACTGAATCATTCGATGATCAAATGGCGAAAATTGAACGTCTTGCAAAAATGAAAGAAGAAGGGATTCTTACAGAAGAAGAATTCCAGCAGCAGAAAAAACTCATTTTGAATGGTTAATTTATGTCTGTAAGAAAGTTAGCTAACGGCCAATGGGTTGCTGATTTTTACACTGTAGACAGAACTGATGGTAAAGACGGCAAGCGGGTTCGTAGGAAGTTTGCAACTAAAGGCGAAGCGCTGGCGTTTGAAAATTACACACTGCAAAAATTTGAGGACACGCCCTGGTTAGGCCAGGGCAAAGACAAACGCCGTCTTTCGGATCTAGTCCATCTCTGTTTTGAGCGCCACGGAATAACTTTGCGTGACGGCGAGAAACGTAAAAGCACCATGCTCTGGGCAGATCAGTACATGGGGTCGCCCCTGGCTACGGAATTCTCAGCCCAGCTTTTCACCGCGTACCGGGCAAAAAGGCTCGATGGCCATTTTGCCCGTACTAAGCGTGTTACTCAGGTTTCGCCTCGCACCATGAACTTAGAGCACGCGTATTCCCTCTCTGTATTCAATGAATTGAAACGGCTTGGTGAATGGGAAGCGCCAAACCCGTTAGAAAACATTCGACAGTTCAGAACAGAAGAAAGTGAGATGGCCTTTCTTACTGGAGAGCAGATTGACAGGCTCTTAGAAGAAAGCCGCCACAGCTCTGCTAAAGATTTGGAGATGATTGTCAGAATTTGCCTGTCTACTGGCGCTCGCTGGGGAGAGGCTGAGAAACTAAAGCGCAGCCAAATCGGTGCTGGGAAGGTCACATTTATAAAAACGAAAGGTAAGCGCAACCGCACAATACCATTAGACCCAGCAATCATAGCTGAACTGCCAAAAAAGAATGGAGCGCTTTTTAGTCCGTGTTATTACGCTTTTAGATCTGCTCTGGAAAGAGCTAGAATTGCATTACCGGCCGGGCAGTTGACGCACATTCTCAGACATACATTTGCATCCCATTTTATGATGAACGGCGGCAACATATTAGTCCTTCAAAAAACCCTCGGACACACCGATATCAAAATGACAATGCGTTACGCTCGTTTCGCGCCAAACCACTTAGAAGAAGCATTGAGATTAAATCCTTTAAATAACATTCACAAAAGAGAAATCCAATGAACAAAAACAACCTAGAACTATATTTAGATTATTATCTAGGACTGGACGCGCCGGGTTTTGCTGTTCTAGTTACTGGTGAATGGGGTTCAGGAAAGACGTTCCAAGTAATGAAAGCAATACCTCATGAATTACAATGTCATGTAAGTTTATTCGGAATCAGCGACTCCCAAGAAGTTTATAACACAGTATTTGCTAAAATGTTTCCCGGCAAAAACCTTGCCAAGAAGTTAATAGACATAACAAAGGATCTATCTGCCGAACTGAATGGAGTTACCTTCGGCGCAGGTTCCTTAGCCGGAAATATACTTAGTCCACTAATCAAACTAACTGTCGATCGGAATAAAATAATAATCTTTGATGACCTTGAGCGTTGCCCAATGTCGAACAAAGAAATATTTGGCGTTATAAATCAGTATATTGAACATCATCAATGCAAGGTAATCATACTAGCTCATGACAAAGAAACTCATGATGATTTCATCAAAACCAAAGAAAAAATCATAGGTCACACAATACAAATCGAACCTCAAATTGATGATGCAGCTGGTGTTTTCTTTAGTGAAAAATTCAAACTGAATAATTTCAACGCCATAAAGCCAGTAATAATTGGTGCATTTTTAAAAACCAATTGCAAGTCACTGAGGATATTAAAATATTTAATCAACGATTGTCATAGACTTCTTGAGTGTCTTGAGCCTATTCATTTAAAAAATACTATAGCAATGAAAGCGCTCTTCAATTTCTTTTGCATAGTTAATATTGAACATAAAATGGGGAATATAAGCACTGTTGATATAGAAGAAATCCCACAGGACTATATTCAATACGCGATTATCTTACAACAACAAGATGCCCACCAACCTGAATTAGATGAACCAACAAAAAAAAGAATAGCATTTTATCGCAAGTATAATGACATGGATTTAAGAAGCGATATTTTAGACCACGAGTTAACGGCCAAAATAATTAAAACTGGTGACTACCCAAAAGAAGAAATAATAAAGTCTCTAGGTGTATCAAAATTTTTTATTCGTAAATTTGACAACCCACCGTGGCTAACAATAATTAACTTTGATAATCAAGAGAGCACAAATGTAAGGACAGCCATTGTTGAAATGTTTGATAAATTTGAAGAAAACACAATGACTGACATAGGGGAAATAATGCATAGCTTCTGCTTATCTTATATGCTCTCTGAAAAAAAAGAAATCGAATATAGTTTTGAAGATTTATTTAATTCTCAAGAAAATTACATTAACACTCTTTTAGAAAAAGATTTACTACTTCCTGAACCATTAAATCCCGGGCCATTCATTGATGATATATACGAGCGTTCATATACACATACGTATTGGATAAGCGACTCATACAGAGATTACATTAACAGAATCGTTGAACATATAAGAAAATGCAGAAAAATAGCTCAAATCAAAAGGTATCCAATTTATGTTAATGAAATCCTTGAAGCATTAGATACTAATATAGAATATTTTAAGAAGTTACTGATTGGTACTCCCAATGAAGCTGGATTATATTCTAATATAGATATTATGAATTATATTGACCCCGACAATTTCATTGATCACTGGCTTAAACTTCCTGTTGAACTATGGAGTAAGGTTGGTTCGATCTTAAATGTTCGTTACAGAGGGGCTGCACATAACAATCTTGCTAATGAAAAGCAATGGGTGCAAACGGTCTGTGATAATCTCCTTATTAAAGCGGGATTACATAGAGGATTAGATCAATACAGAATCGAAAGGCTTGTACTACACCCTGCGTTAAAGTCTTTCTAGTGTCGCAAAAGTGTCGCACGAACTTAAGATTATTGGCCAACTTTGGTGGATATTGATTTTTTATATTATTGATTTCTAATCAAAAAATTGATTTTACATGTTTTCACATGGTTCTCATAATCGCTTGGTCGCTGGTTCAAGTCCAGCAGGGGCCACCAAATTTTAGTTTTAGAATCATATGATTAAGCCACTCAATTGAGTGGCTTTTTTATTGATTTTTTGAGCCGGCAACGCAGCCGCTAACCGTGGTTTAGCGAAGCCGTTCGGACACGCTCAGAGGCGCCCGGGGTCGCGATCAGGCGCTCCACGGACTCCATCGTCACGAACGTACAGCTGCAGTCTACATTGGTGCACTGGTGATAGCGCTCTTTGGTATTTTCACTTAGATAGCGACTGGTACGCGCATGCGCAGAGTGCTTGCACTTAGGACAATGAAACATGTACCCCTCCACTTGATTCACACTTTGTGAATCAATAATACCCAAAATAAAACCAATAGCAACTACATTACTCACTATCAACAGTAAATTTTTCGTCGCTGACGTTCAGCTCAAGCTTAAGCTGCGTGGTAAATCCGCTATCGTTGAGGGTATGCACCACCTCGCTGATGATCCACGCCTGCTCGTCGATGACGCGTTTAAAACCGTTTACCAGTACCGGCGTTTCGGGGAACAGATCGGCGCGTCCCAGGGCAAGCTGGATGGAAAACTCTACGGTTCCCCGCTGAAGCGCGCGCCACTTCGCCTCTGCGGCCCTGAGCGCCTGCTCTTCAGAGGCATAAACCGTGGTGAGCTCAAATACGTTTTCCGCCGATCCCACCAGCCTCTCTTGCGGTTTCTGCTCCTTGCCTGCTGCTCCCGCTACCGGTGCGGCGGCATCCGGGTGCTGCAGTGCTTCTGTCTGCTGCCCTCTGGACTGACGAGCAATACTCAATTGAGGATTTTGTTGTTTGGGGTCACGCGTTTGCAGCCATTTGGCCGTTACGCCGGAATAATTTTCACGGTCAGCTATGGAAAAAAGGTGCTTATCTCCATCCCCACGTTCAATCATCATTAAGGAAAGCGGAGTGCCGCTGGCCGTCACGGCCTGGCCCGCTTTCATAAAGATAATCTTCCCGGCTTTGATTGAAACAAATGCTCCATTACGTTCAGCAAGGCGGGAGAGGAAGGCCGCGTCTGTCTCCTGAGACTGGTCAATATGAGAGATGGCGATGGATGCAAGCCCCGACGCGACGCTGGCGGTCAACTGGTTACGCTGAGCGATGGTATCGACTATCGCGCCAATCGTCGTGTCATGCCACGACTGTTCGCGCCGCACGTTTAGCTTTCCACGAAAATCTGCGCTGAATCCCTGGATGGTCAGCGTGTCCGGCGCGCCCCGGAAATGAATCGCATCAATCGTAAAGTCCCCTTTCTCCTCGAGCGGGGTTCCCTCCCATCCCAGCCATAAGGACAGCCTTGCCCCCCGGGCAGGCAAGTCCAGCAGCCCGTCGGAATCATCCAGCAGAATATCCAGCTGATCGGCTTCCAGCCCCCGTTTGTCGGCCATGGTCAGGCTGATAAGACGATGGCTGAAATTTTGCGTGATATCACGATCGTCAAGCTTAAGCATAAAATCAGGGGCGATTTTTCCACCCGCCCGGATATTCATTTCGGTGATCATCCCACCAGCCCTCCAATGCTATTCCGTGCGCTTTCCACCAGCTCTGAGGCCTGCGTTCGCAGGTCGCCAAACGTCGTCATCAGCGATTCGTCCACGCGTTTTAGCGACAGGGTAAACTCAATTTTTCGGGCGGTACCGTCACTGTAAAAATCCGAATGCGTGTGCGTGACTTTCTCAATGACAAACATGCCGTGAATGATGCCGGTACCGTCTATCAACGGCCATGCCCGCCCCTCATTTGCCATCAGCTCAACCGCCTTGAGGGAAAGCCGCCCTCCCGTGAGTTCCGGGTAAAGTAAGCCGGAGAGGCTAAAGGATGTCTCACCTTCGCCAAGGTACTGCCAGGCTTTGGGTTTCCCGATGCGAGCGCTGGATGCCCAGCGGTAGTCTTTTGTGAATATCATTGACTGATACGGTAAGGTTCGTCGTTCAAAGACAAACAGACCCAGCACCATTAACATTTTTTCTCTCCTCAACCATACATAAAGCTGGATTGCTGCCGTCTCGCTTTATCCTGTTCAATGCTATCTATCGTCTCCCGGATTTGACGCGTCAGATCCGTTCCGGAGGCCGTGCTCCCCTGCAGCGTGATGTTATATTCGCTTTTACTCTGATCGACGTAAGAGCGTCCTCCAGTAGCGATGGTCGGCTGATACCCCAGGCTGCCGCCAGAAATCCCCGCGCCCGGAATATAAGCGCTGCCCGCCGGTGAGGATGCCGCTTCTGCTTTTGCCGCAGCGGCGTCGAGATCGCCCGACTCGTTTTTGATAAGACCGAGCTTCTCCAGCAGCCAGCTGGCCTTGCCGCTCAGGCTATTAAAGAGATCAAGCGGTGCCATTAACGCATCGCCCAGCGCCTGACCAAAAATCACGCCAGCGTTTTTACAGCCATCCAGCGTTTCCTGCGTTGCCTTGATCGGCGTAATCAAGTCGGTGAACCATTGCCAGATACCACCCAGCTTCTCCGAGATAGCGTCAAATACTGCCATCACCGGTGAGAACAGCGCCCCCAGCGGTGCGAAAGCCGTCGAAAGCCCTTCCATCACCCCGCCAAAGAAGGCGCTGATGGGCTCCCAGTATTTAAAAATCAGTAAAGCACCGGCAGCAATCGCCGCGCCAAGGGCAATCACCGGCCAGCTAAGCGCGCCCAGCACCGTCATGATGGCGCCTCCCACCACGCTGAATACCGTTCCCAACATCCCGGCCGCGGTAATAACCATATTGACGCCCGTCAGAACCGGGCCGATAACCGTGCCTACGCCACCCAGTACGCCAGCAAACGCCTGCGCGCCGACAACAATGCTGGCGAGGGTCTGCGTCAGCTCAGGGTTGGCATTCACCCAAAGGGAGGCCGTGCCAAGCCAGCCGGTTGCGGTTGTTATCAGGTTGCGCAGAGCGCCATCCGCTTGATCAAATACATCAATCTTCAACCCGTTCCACGCGGCCTGGAATCGGTTGATATCGCCGTCAAGATTATCGGTCTGCACGGAAGCCGCGAGCGCGGTACTGCCCTTTGCCCCCTGCAACTGCTGGCGTTTTTCATCAAGCGATCCATCACCCGCAGCGGAAGCCACCGCCCCCGCAGCTTTTATGGCATCCGGAGTCTGAACGTGGCGCAACATCGCGCTGAGCGCATCCCCGGCGGCGGCACCTTTCATTCCTTTTTCCGCCAGAACGCCAAGCAGCGTGGTGGTCTCTTCAAGCCCCATACCGGATGCACCCGCAGCGGGCGCAGCAGAGGTGACGGCCGCCACCATCTCAGCGAGGCTGGAATTCGAAGAGGTAGAACCGCGCATAAGCACATCTGCGATGCGTCCCGCATCCGTATCGGCCAGGCTATACGCGGCCTGCGTGCTGGCGATCATATCGGCCGCTTTAGCCGCGTCGACACTCCCCGCGAGGCTGAGGTTGACCGTTGGCGCGGTGGCCGCAAGCAGCCCATCGGCGTCATACCCTGAACGAGCCAGTTCGGTTTGTGCCCGGAGGACCGTATCTGCAGGTACTCCAGTCCCGGCACTGACCTCCCGCGCCTGCTGGCGAATCGCCTCAAGCCGGGGATCCCCCTTCGCCAGGCCAAGGTTTGCCTGAATGGCCGACATCTGCTTTTCAAAGCTGATGCCTGGCGCCATAAACCGGGACGTCTGGTCAAATCCCGCTTTTGCCATGCCCGCGCCCGCATTCGCAAGCTGACGCACCCGCGCGGTAACGCGTTTGCCTGACTCGTAGCGATTCTGAACGGCACTCAGCCGCTCCTGCTGCTGATTGACGCGGGCCAGCGCATCCCGCTGTCGGTTAAGCTGCTGCGTTTTTTCACTGATGTGACTTTTTAAACGACGTTCATCCGACGAGAGCGTGCGCGTGTTCACTCCCGCCTGAGCGAGTTCAGTGCGCTGACGCTGCACCGAGTAGCGTAAGCTGTTGTACTCATGCTTCAGGTCGACTGCCGATTTTCGGGCCGCAGTCAGCGCATCAGCCTGCGCCTGGGTGGGGTTTTGCGTGTTTTTAAACTGTACCGCCAGCGCCGCGGCCTGCTGTTTCGCCTGAGCAAGCGACTGCTCCGTCGTGGCGAGCCGGGCATTTGCTTTTCTGAAGCCGTTAATGCGCCCCGCCTGCTCATCGAGCGCCCCCAGCGCCGTCTGCGCATCGCGGATATCGCTCGCGAGAGTGAGGCTGGCGTTCTGGAGAGCGTTAAGCGGTCGGGTTGCCCGGTCGACTGCCTTAAGCAGCTCCTGAAGACTGACATTATTACTCATGGTGGTTTCCGCTTCGCTGCAGCGCTTTTTCGCGCCATAAGAGGAGTTCGGTCACGCTAAGGGAGTACAGTTCTGACGGCGGCCAGTGAAAAATCACCGCGATATCCGCCATCAGATCGTCGACCGACACATTTTCGGGAAATTTTAGCGAGCCGAAGCCGGTGACAAAAAACCGATCACCTTACCTGCAAAAGAGAGCAGATCGCAGGCATCCAGGCGTGCAACCTCATGCTCGGTCAGCGCTGGGGAGGTCATTCGCGGCAGCACCTTAATCAGCGCATCAACGTCAGATTGCGCCAGCGACGCCAGCGATACGCCGCGCAGGGTCCCCGCATTGGGTTTTGCGACGGTCACCTTTTCGATTTTTTGCTCGCCGCGCTGAACGGGGCTATCAAGCGTGACGATATGTGGGTTTTCACTTTCGTTCATGGCGGTCTCGTTGATATGTTCCATTTCGTTACTCTTCTGAAAGTTAACTCACCGGCCGGTCATCCCGGCCGGTTAAAGGGTTACAGGCCGATGGCCTTACGGTGTTCTGCCAGGCGATCGACGCCATCGACTTTGAGCACCATATTGATGATGTCGATTTCGATGATCTCTTTGCCATCAATGGTCAGCTGATAGTAAGCGCACTCGGTGGACATCTTGGTGGTGCCGCTCTCGCCCTGCTTGTTTTCACCGCCATCAAACTCTTTATGACGGCCGCGCATGACGATTTCGACGGCGGAGATTTCGCCGGTATCATCGCGCTGATAAGAGCCGGTAAAGCGCAGCGGCACGCTGTCCGCGCCCGGAGAGGCGTACTGCGCCCACAGCGCGGCGTCCGGCAGACCGCCGACGGTCCACTCCAGCGCCAGGGCATCATCGTCCAGGCCGAGGTCGACAGAGACCGAGCCCGGCATACCGCCGCCGCGATACTTCTCCAGCTTGCGGGTAAGCTTCGGTAGGGTCACGGACTCGACAACGCCCATATAGCTCAGGCCATCGTTGAACATATTTAGGTACTTAAGTTTGCGTGGTAACGCCATGCTTCAGCTCCTTAGCTGTTAACCGAATCTGACAGGTCTGCCAGATAGGTATCGGTGATGCGCTGGCGCAGGGTCAGATTTTCCAGCGGCGGGACAGGGGTGTAGTCGTAATCGATATACAGTTTCCCCGCTTTCAGGGTGGTTGCATCGTTCGACTCAGGGTCATACCAGCAGGAGCCGTCGACGATATAGCCGTTGGTTTTCAGCTCGCGGAACTTGGCGTTAATACCGGAAACGATGTCGCGAATAAGCGTTGGCGTGATGGGTTTATCCATCGCCCACGCGTGCGCTTCCGCCATGGTATCGGCCAGCACCTGTGCGGTACGGGTGTAGTTTTCAAAGACGAATAACGGATCGTCTGAGCAGGTACGGTTACCCCAGAATTTAAAGCCGTCGTTGCGAATCAGCGTGGTGACGCCAGCCTGGTTGAGCAGGTTCGCGTCGGTAGCCTGTTCCTGCAGATCCCAGGAGACAGAAGCGCTTACGCCAGTAACGCCGTTGACGCCAACGTTTGACAGGGTTTTATGCCAGCCCATGGTCTGGTCGATTTTGGCGCGCAGGCCAAGCGCGCGGGCGGTCGCCCAGGCCGTTGTCGTTGCGTTCGTGGTGGTATCCCATGCCAGAAAATCAGGATGGATAACCATCAGCTCGCGCTGGCTGAAGTTTTTGCGATAATTAATCGCTTCAGAAATGGTTTTACATCCCCATGCGCTGACATAGCCGAACGCGCGCAGGCTCTGGCACATGGCGGCCAGTGCGGTCGCCACTTCCTGAGAATCCAGCCCCGGCACGCCGAGAATACGTGGCTTGACGCCGGTTACCGTTTTCGCCGTGAGAAGCGCCTTCAGACCGGTATATTTACCGTTTTCATCGGTAGTACCGATGATGTTGGAAACGGTCTGCTTGCGCGCCTCTTCCGGGGTTTCAGCGGTGCCTTCGGCCACGCGAACAACCACGACAACCGGTTTGCACTGGTCGGCGATCGCCTGCAGAGAAGCGGACAGCGTCCCCGCCTTGCCGGCTTTCGCAATCGCGTTTTGCACGTTGGTAATGAGCACGGGCTCGTTTAAAGGAAATGTCTTGTCGTCAGCATCGCTGGCCGTACAGACCATGCCGATGATTGCCGTCGAGACAGTGGAAATGGTGCGGGTGCCATCGTTGATTTCGATAACTTCCACGCCGTGGTGAAAATCACTCATCCGTTTAACTCCTTGGTTAGTTGGTGAGTGATATTGTCGCGGCTGGGCTTGCTATGAGCTAACCATCCCTGTCCAGCGGCCGCTGGCACAACGATTGTCCGACTATCGTGGCGGGGAATTTTTTATAAAGCGTGGAAATACCCACATCAAAAATTAACGCAACGCGCTGTCGGGATTCCCCGGAAGCAATCAGCCTGCCAGCCTGAGCCCATTCCTCCTGCGTCAATTTAGGGCGTCTGCCACCAATTCGTCCCTGTTCTCGCGCTGCGGCCAGCCCGGCGCACGTCCTCTCGACAATGAGTTCACGCTCCATTTCAGCAAGCGCCCCCATGATATGGAAGAAGAAACGCCCCATTGGCGTTGAGGTATCAATGCTATCAGTCAAACTGCGGAAGTTAATGCTTCGCTGGCGTAGTTCCTCGGTCATTGAAACGAGGTGGCGCATACTGCGCCCGAGCCGATCAAGTTTCCATACAACGAGAGTATCGCCCGCATTAAGTTGTCTGAGGGCTCGATTGAGCCCAGGTCTGTTTGTCGATTTACCGCTGATTTTATCTTCAAAAATGAGCTCACATCCTGAACGCTGCAGCGCGTCACGCTGTAAGGCGGTGTTTTGTTCATTTGTTGACACACGTACGTATCCAATAAGCATGGTATTTCTCTCCGTCAAAACCGGAAATCATGCCATTTAATGGATAAACACGCATTTTCAAAAACCTTGGTTTGGGAGAAGGCTCTGCTTTGCCTGTCGGTGTACCCGTTCCGTGGCCGTCAGCAACTCCACCGACGGGGTGGCTTAAATGCAACGGAGCGGCGTTCACAGCCTCCCAGTACCCTAAATTGGCTCTGGCTTATCCTGCACTCAGATTACCTGATTTACGCGGTGAGTTTATCCGTGGCTGGGATGATGGACGTGGAGTTGATTCAGGGCGTAGCTTACTGTCGGCTCAGGGGGATGCTATTCAAAATATTGTCGGGACGTTGGGAAGAACCCAGCTATTTCAAGATACGATGTACACTGGTCCGTTTAATCAAATCGACCAGCTAGGTTCCGTTGGTTTGTCTCCTGCTCCCGGCCCTGCTGTTGGATATGGTGCCTGTAACTGGTCTTTTGATGCATCACGCGCAGTCCGCACTGCAACTGAAACTCGTGCGCGAAACATCGCATTTAACTACATCGTGAGGGCTGCATGATGGCTAAAGCTGAATTAAATCAGGACATGATCGCCACGATGGCAGGGGAAATCACCGTGTTTAACTACGATGGTGAGACACGCGAATATCTGTCCTCATCCGTTGAGTACATCGCCGTGGGGGTCAGTATTCCTGCAAATTCGTGCATTGACGCTCCGGGAGAGGGTAAAACCGGCTTTGCCATTTGCCGTACAGAAGACCTTTCATCATGGGAATATATCACTGACCACCGTGGTGAAACGGTATACAGCACAGAGACGATGCAACAAGTTGAAGTGACGGCACTGGGGGAATATCCCGAAGGTGCAACGCCCAATGCACCTGCATCACCGTACGATAAATGGGACGGAGAAAAATGGGTCACGGATTCTGCCGCAAAATATGAAGGTGATATTGCTGATGCAGAACAATACCGACAAACACTCCTCGCTCAGGTAGATGAACTAACCTCCGACTGGCGAGTGGAGCTGATGCTCGGTGATATCAGTGAAGAAAACAAAAAGAAACTGTCGTCTTGGATGGCTTATAAAGCTGCGATTAAAGCCGTCGATGTTTCGACGGCTCCTGATGTTAGCTGGCCTGCTCAGCCGGAGGTGTAGGCCATTTGATATTCGGTGCAGCGTCAGGAACGACCGCCTGCAATTCCTTTATGTAGGTCAGCCAGAGCATCAGGCTGGCCTTATCTTTATCACTGATAATGCCTAACTGCAGCTCCGTCTGCCATAGGCTGATCGTTGCCTGCGCTTTAACTAATAAAGCTGATTTTTGCTTTTCTGCAGCTTCCACGTCTGCGGTATGTAGCTTGTCGGTATTTGTAACCCACTCGCTGCCGTTCCACGTATCGTATGGCGTAGCAGGAGCCAGCGTCGTGGTCTCTTCTGGGTAATCCCCTGGTAAAGATACAACAAGTGCTTCACCAGTTTTGGTGCCGTAGATTGTTTCACCTCGATGGTCGGTAACATATTCCCACGCCGTAAAGTCTGCTGTACGACAAATGGCAAAACCCTCCTTTTGCTCTCCTGGCGCATCAGTACAGGATAAGGCTGGAATACCGACCCCCACGGCGAGATACTCAACGGATGAGGACTGTAATTCACGGGACTCACCGTTAAAGTTATAGACGATAATATCCCCAGCCACAGTGGCGATAAATTCACTATTTAGTTCAGCTTTTGCCATTATGCGGCCCTCACGATGTAGTTAAATGCGACGTTCCGTGGTCTTGCCACACCACCCACTGCGGATTGACCACTAACTGTTGTGCTTAATTGTGCGGTTGAGTACGGGATAGTGCCATTTGACGACAGCCGGTTAACAGCAAAAGGCTTTTGATAATTAGCCATTGAATCCATGCCCACACCATCCATTAATGGTTTGTAGTCAGGAGGTGCGTATACATGCATGGTGTTCATCACATCATCTTCTGTACTGCCGGAAATAGATACAGCCATCAAACTACCCATCTGAAGCGATAGCAGGCCGCGCCCTGAATCAACTCCACGTCCATCATCCCAGCCACGGATAAACTCACCGCGTAAATCAGGTAATCTGAGTGCAGGATAAGCCAGAGCCAATTTAGGGTACTGGGAGGCTGTGAACGCCGCTCCGTTGCATTTAAGCCACCCCGTCGGTGGAGTTGCTGACGGCCACGGAACGGGTACACCCACCGGCAAAGCAGAGCCTTCTCCCAAACCAAGGTTTTTGAGAACCTCGGCGCTCAACCCTGCATCGGCAATTTCTTTTAACGCATTGGCGATTAAAGGGTACTGTTTATGCGGATTATCAGCAGCAATATGCTTTTTCATCTGATCATCAGCGTAGCCCTTTACCTCAATAACTTTATCGTCAACGTACTGACGCGTTGCCAGCACAACCGACGGATCAATTTTCAGGGAAATTGATGATGTGCTCGACACAATAAGAATCATGCGGATGGTCTGCGTGCGGCCACTGCCTTCCTGCAGCTGAGGCTTATATGTCTCCGGGCAGTTAGCCACGGCGATCAGAATGCCGTCGTCGTCGTAGAGACCGATCTCTCGGATCCAGAAACCGCCCTCATTCTCGGGAATAATCTGTTCAGCGATGATCTGGCTGGTATTGTTTGGGTCAACAGCGAGCAGGTTCAGCGGCGCTATGCGTTTTTGGTTGACGAGCTTCGTCTGCGCCGGGTCGGGGGTTGGCAACGTTCCGTTGGCGTCGCCTACCGCCATTTGCGTCAGGTTGAGTTGCGTACCAAGTGCCGTCGCGTTAGCTAGCCGCGCCGCGCCCTGATTCGTCAGTATGGCAAAATATTTTGCGGTCATGCGTTCACTCTCAGGTTATCAATCAAATGGATGGCCGAGGCCGGGTAATAATCACCACAGACAATAAGTTCCTCAGTGGTATAGGGGTAAACAGCCAGCGCATCGCCGTGATAGCATCCTGCGCCAACATAAAACTCTCCCGTTGAGCTCAGGCTGATAGCCAGCCCGGTCATGTGTCTACTTGCCGGTTTGGCATCCTCAATGAGCCGTTCAAGCTCCTGATATATTTCGTCAGTGATGCCGTTATCAAGCACACCGACAACCAGACGGAATGTGCCAGGCTCCTCACCGAGCTGCCACCACTCGCGCACCTCAATCAAAAAGCCAAGCGGTTCCACCACACGACGCAATGCGCTGATGGTTCCTTTGTGCTGATGGACGAAAAACGAGGACATAATGACGCTGCGCTTCGTGCTCTCCGGCCACGCCTCATCCCAACGGTCTACCGACAGCGCCCATGCCAGGTAGGGAAGTAAATTCACCGGGCACGCGCTGGGGTTCCATAAGGTGCGTAGCGGTACCGGCACTCGTTCAATATTCGAGAGCGCAGCGGCAGCGGCGACTTCCAGCGGCGAGGATCCAACGGGTAACAGCCTTTCACTCATCCGAACCCCCGATCGCTATCTGATACGAGGTACAGTTCGAGGCCTGCGACTTACTCAGTACAATGTCAGAGTGGGGAGATTCCAGTTCCACGCGCTGCACGCCTTCAACGTGAAGTGCTGCATAGATGGCCGAGAGACGGATATCGCGTCCAAGGCGATGCTGCGCGCTGATATAATTCCGCAGCTTCTGCTCTGCAGCTTGCCTGATGGGTTCAGCTTCTGGTCCGGGATAAACGTAGAGCGTTGCGTTTATCTTGTAAGGCACAATTTCTGCTGACTGGACAGTTACACGATCGCCGACCGGGCGGACGGTTTCAGCGTTAAGCGCTTTTTCAACAACCGCCAGTAGTTCAGGACGAGCGGTACCATCCCCCTCACGGGATAACACCGAAATCGTCACGTATGCGGGCTGAGGGCTTTCAACCGAAACGTCAGCGACCCGCCCGTCGGCACTTCGACCATGATATTCATAGGCTCCAACCGGCCCCGCGACGCTCAACCCTTCAAAGGCCTGCTGCGCACGCAGTCGCAGGTCAGCATCAGACTCCATGACGGCAGCCGTTGGCGGAATGGTAGTGTCATCGCCCGGGGTGATGGTCAGGCGTTCGGTATTATTGTTTCCCGCAATAACGTCCAGATCGTGACCGGAAGAATAGGCCAGCGTCACGGCCAGCGCAGCCTCATTAACCCGCTGGCGCCAGATAACTTCCCGGTAGGCATTCTCCTGCAGCAGCTTCACAATCGGCTCGGATTCCAGCGTCAGCGTCCGTGCAATCGCCTCTCGCTCCTCTTCCGGATAGAGGGAGACAAAGGTGGCCTTTCGTTCTGCCAACAGCGTTTCATAATCCACCTCCTCCACGACATCAGGCGCGGCGAGCTGGCTCAGATCAACAATAGCCATAGCGTTTAACTCAGTGAAATGGTGATAGAAAAGGATTGCCCGGAGGTCGGGCGCGTGCCGGTGATATCGACATACAACGTCCCGTCGTTCTCCGAACGCTCGAAAGTGATGGCCGTCAGGCTTATTCGCGGCTCCCATTTCTGGATGGCGGAATAACAGGCGGCCATGATTTGCAGACGCAGCGCCGGGCTCTGCGGCCTGTCGATCATCGCCGCCAGCAGCGAGCCGTAATCCCGCCGCATGACCCGCGAGCCAATCGGCGTAATCAGAATGTCGCGCACGCTTTGCCGGATGTGTTCCGCCTCTGAAAGGCTAAGCCCGGTCTGCCTGTTCATCCCCCTGTAACGCACCGTCATTGTGTCCCCTTAGTCCAGCTTCCGCCGCTTTGCACACTGCCGTGCGCGTGGTTATCCACCTGCACCCCGTTGGAGGTGAATTTACCGCCGGAATGCTCAATATTTCCGGCCATCACACCGCCCTTCTGCACTTCAAGAGAGGCAGTAATTAACTTGTTAGTGCACACCACTTCAGGCGTATCCAGCGTGATGCGGGACGTTGACGTCACCCTCACCTCCGGCACGGTGGCGGTCAGCGATTCAGAGGCGGTAATATCGGCCGTTTTAATGCCTGTAACCGTCAGCGCCCCGTGACCGGGTTCGTACTCGATGACCGCCCCGTCAGGAAACGAGACGTGGAACGCATCAGGCGACCCGGACGGCGCCGGATGGTCGTCAGAGAAAATGCCGGGCAGCACAAAGGCGGTATCAAGCTCGCCGCCGATGGCCAGCAGCAGCACCTGCTCTCCCTCGGAAGGGGCCCACCAGACGCGTGAACGTCCCGCACGACAGGTGAGCCAGTTCAGCCAGGTGGTTTTCATCCCGCCGGTCTGGACACGACAAAGCCCTCTGCTGAGGTCAACATCGGTCACAACACCGATACGAATAAGATTGCGGATCGCGCGAGCGATGCCGTTCATGGAAGTTAATGTATTCATGAGAAGAGAATGCCGTTCAGGAGGAACGGCAGCAACGAGACGGGGTTTTCTGCGGGATGATACAACAAGCGGTCCAGACGGCAGTCGGATGGCGGCCTTCAGCGCGGGGAAATTACTCCTCCCACTGGCTGACCAGCTCGCCGTTAACGTACAGCGCCTTCGGACGCGTGACGGGCTCCGGCAGCGGCGGCTCGGGGGAATACGTCGCGTGCAGAGCGCCCTGCTCCTGGGAAACAAGAATACGCTCGGTTAATTGCACGCTGATGGTGATATCCATCGTATCGTCATCGTTTAAGACGATCGCGAAGGTGTAACCGTTTTTGCGGCCTTCATCGAGGGTAAAAATATCCGGCTGGTTTACCCGAAGCCAGGCCAGCACCGGGACGAAAAATCCCTCGCTGTCGCCGGTGAAGCCGCTAACCTTCGCGTTCAGCGCATACCGCTTTTCAAAGGAGAGCGAGGAGGCCTGGCGGGCGTCAATATTGCCGCCTCCGACCGACATCTGCAGGCGCTCCGGGTTGGCATTGAGTTGGGGGATCGCGTCAATTAATGCCTGACGCAGGCTCTTGAGTTTGTGCATCGAGTTTATCCTGACAGTCTTTAATGGTTTCAACCTGCAGCGCGCAGGCGATAAGGGCGTATTCCAGCCTGCGAATATCCGCGCTGAGATCGCCGTTAGTGGCGGGTTCGCTCCCCGGCATCGGGCAGCGGCTCACCTTCGGGCAGGCGTTGTAAACAATGGGCTGCAGAGGCGCAGGCGGTGCGGGTGTGCAGCCTGCGGACAGCATCAGGCAGCTGAGCGGTATACCAGCGGCGTAACGCTTCATTTTCATTGAGTAATCTCCCGATAGTCGCTTCCCGTCTTGCCCTCTCCTCGCCCGCGGTGACAAGCTCCTCACGGAGCCTGACCTGGGCGTTTTCATTTGCTCTGGCCATTCGCTGCGACAGGGACAGCTGCTGATTAAGCGTGGCGAGGGCCGTTTTTTGCTCGCTGGCGACCCGGTTGGCCGCGGCTAAGGAACGGGACAGGTTCAGGTTGTCATGACGAAGCCACAGCGCGATGGCCAGCAGCCCGGCCAGCGCCAGCATGAGCGTTCTCACGGCAGCCCCTTCATGCACCAGGCCTTCTCGCGGACGCGACGGTTTTCCAGCCCGGCATTTTTGACGCCGTTGACGTACACCCAGCGGGTAAGCTGCCCGCATGCCTGCGGCCACTGTTTACGTTTGATAAAGGACACCAGCGTCGAACGGCAGGCAGCGCCTGCGCCGACATTAAAGGTAAAACTCACCAGCGCGTCATAGACCCGGGGCGGCATCTCTACCGGTGCACACGCCGCCAGACGCCGCTCAACATTGAGCACATCAGCAACCAGGTTTACCGCAGCCTCACGCTCGGTAATGTCCCGCGTCGGCACAACGTTTGCCGTGTGGCCAATGCCGGACGTCCATACGCCGGCGCTACACCGGTAGGGCGAGAGGCGACATCCTTCGAGATCGGCAATCAACGCCAATCCTTCCGGGGACGTTTTCAGTAATCGAAAGTCAGGCATCAGCACCGCCAGGGCCAGCACGCCGGCGACGCTGCAACGCTTAATGATTGAGTTCACGAATGCTCTTCTTATCGAGGCCAAGAGACTGGAGATAGCGCCAGGTTTTTCGCTTAAACCAGTAATTCGTTAGCGCGGTAAAAATGGCGCACAGACTCCCCACGTACAGCGCGACTTTTTCAGGAGACATCGCCCCGAACCAGGCCAGCGCCACGGCCAGCCAGTAGGCGATAAACGTGGTGATTTTCTCCAGGCTCAGTCCCATAGGTTTACGGATTCTTTTGTGGGGGCGCTATTCACCTCCGGCATCTCTACCGGCGTGCCGTGAGGCAAGATAACGCCTAACTCCGCGAGGCCAGGATTGGCCTTCAGAACGGCTTCAACGACGCCAGCCGTGCGCCCATAAAAGCGGGCGCAAACGGCATCAAGCGTGTCCCCCTGCATTGCATAGATTTTCATCAGACGCTCCCAACATCCGGTTTCCAGGTACCGTAGAGTTTCCCGGGCCAGCAGGCTTTTCGCTATCGCTGACGGATGGACAATCGCGGGCACAACAGATCGTCCGCGAGCGGCGAAGCGTGGTTCAACGGAAGCGCAAAACAGGAATGAGGGTGTTGGTACGGGTGATGACGCCGGGGCTAGCGCCAGCTCTCGTCTTCCCAGACTTCCCGGAGGATAGCGTCCAGCGCCTCGCGATCGGCTTCTTTTTCAAGCCCCTGGAGCTCGACACCCGTCACCGATCCTATTTTCACGTTCACCCGCGATGACGGAAACAGGTAGCGTATTCTGCGGGTCAGTTCGCACTGAAAGGCCTCAACGACGGCATGATCGATCTGCTGATCTTTATCGAGAGTAATGTTCACCCGAACGTTGCCCTCTTTTTTGATTCGTTCCGGAACAGGCGATGCTGAGAACACAACGGTAAATGCGTTGTTCTTGATTAAATTTCCCCGCGCAATCTCAGCAATCAAATTCAGGGCAATCTCACGATCTCTTTCCTGACACGTTCCTTCCGTCGTCAGTCGCGCAATCAGCTCGACTCGTTCAATCATGACCTGCTCGTTCAACTCTCTGTCCACACAACCTCCACCACGAGATACTGTATAAACATACAGTAGCACGTATTCACAAAAAGAGTGAAGCGAAAAATCAGAACCCTTCACGGTATGTACATGATATGGATGGAGATTAGCGTGCCCTCTGAGCGAAGAGATCCATTAAAAGCCCAATACGTTCAAGGATTTTCCGCGCCTTTTGCTGGTAAGAACACGGTGCCGGAAATAGCGATCCGTCAGCTGCGCCCCTGCACCATTTATTGTTAAAGCGGCTGATGCCTCCCGCCATCAGATGCAGGGCTTCTGCCCGGCTGATGGCTATCCCGGTGGCGAGCCGTATCTCATCGATCACCTTCTCCGGCACGCCGTTCTGCGGGTCGCTCGCGAAGACGACGGACGCTGTCGCGCCAGGGCGGATGAATTTGATGCGTTCGGTTAACGCCCGCCTCGCACGTCGGCTGAGGGGTTGAGAAAGATCGGTCTGCGTACAGTTATTGACAGAACTCCGAGAGGATACGGGCGCGTCCTTAAGATCCGCGGCCCGCTTCGGCACAATTTTCCACTGCGTGAGCCGGGTTAAAACTGGGCTGCCCGCGCCAACGGCAGAATCGTACACGCCGCGGATGCGGACCGTTTCCTCGCCGTACTGGTTAAACCCGGCGCGCGGCTCATACAGCGTGCGCACCTGTAAATCATCGCGACGCACAAACGGCCCGCCCTGCGCAGTAACGTAACCCGCCCAGTCCCCGGCGTCGGCAGCCTCCTGGACGGCGGCAAACTCAACGCTCAGACCGCGCGCGGCATCGCTATCCACCAGACGTCGCAGCTCGCGGTAGACCGTAACCGGCGCGCCGCCGATGAACTGAAACTGGCGAATGTGCCAGCGCCCTGCCCAGGCCGACACGGCGGACGCCGTCTCCTTCAGCAGACCACCGCTTTCGTTATCGGTCTCGCCATCGAGCGCATAGCCGTCGATATTCTTTGAGATGTATTTGGCGATATAGCCGGTAGCGCTGCCTTTCTGCGGATCGATCGCGTCCGCGTGAAAGCGCGCCTGTCTGGCGTCTTCGCTCTGCAGCTCAGCGCCATCCTCCTGCCGGGCGTAATCCCCGATAATCCGGCGAACGCATTCGACGTCTTCCGGCAGCATAAACATCAGCATGTGCCAGTGGGGTGTACCGTCGTGATGGGGTTCCGCAACGCGGATACCAAAGATACGGCGCCCGTCCCGGTGCAATTTTGCCCGGATACGCGCCCACAGTCGGGTAAAGTAGAGTTGCGTATCCGCCGGGCTGGCCCCGTTCCACTTCGCGTTGGGGAAGCCTGATTTCAGCGTCGCGTGATACTGCGCGGGCGCGGTTAAGGTATAGAACTCGCCCACGTAGCCCAGCGCCTCACAGATATTTTCAAACCCGCGGATGCGGGTCATCAGTTCACAGCGACGTATCGCCGGGTTGGCCGCCGAGCTGTCGTATTTTTCAATCAGGCTGATGCGGTTGCCCTCTTCATCTTCCAGCTCCATGCCCTTGAGAAATTCGCGCGTGCGGCGCTTCTGCTCGCGCCACTCGGTCACGCAGCGTTTGCTCGCATACGCCGCTTTTCGCTTGCTGACGTTGCCGAGGGCAATCTGCAGATGCTCGCGCCAGGCAGCCGCGACCCGACGCAGACGCCCGCGCCACCACGCCTCGGAAAACATGCGGATCACCGCCGCGGCAACGTCATCTTTGTTGAAAAACGTCTTCGACACCCGCTCCCAGTGCGGAGGCGACACGTTGAACTGTCGGGCGATCAGTCCGGCGCGCTGATACCAGACGTACAGCGTCTGGTATTCACCCATCTCAGCATCGTTAATATTCGCCAGCTCGCCGCGAATAAAGCTGGCGATATCTGCGGCCAGCAGGTCGATGTCCGCGCGGGACATATCCGGAAGGCGGTTATAGCGGGCCACCAGTTCGACCATCCGCGAGGCGAGGTATTGCAGAAGCTGAGTGTCGAAATGGCCGTCAAACACGGCCCTCGAGACCTCGTCGTGCAGGCCTGTGCAGGCATAGCGTTCAGAGACCCGCCTCAGACGGGGTAACATCCTTTTGCAGAAGCGGATCAAAAAGGCGTTAGCCTGCGGGCTGCCCCTATGCTGTTCGAGGGCGTCAACCGTGCGCCAGACCTCGAAGCGTACGCAGTCAGGCTGCTGTGAGAGGGAAATTCTTGCCTGCTGCAGCGCCGCGAAAAGGCGATCGCGGCGCTGCTGTTGGGCGTGGGTGAGATAAGGGCTGGCAATGGCCGACCGTGGGGCATTCCACGGATAAGCAAATGACGTAGCCAACTTATCCTCCCCGGACGTGTTTATTTTTCATCTCCGCGATCTCCTGGCAGGTCACGCACAGGGCTACCCCAGGCACCGCTATTCGGCGCGCCTCCGGTATCGGGGCCTCGCAGTCCTCGCAGAGGAAACGCGAAGGCGATGCGGGTCGTCTGCGGGCGCGATTAATGTACCGCTCTCTGTCCTCCTGCTCGCGCGCCTGCGCAAGATCGATAAAATCGGCCATCAGTGCAGCTCCTGGGATTCACGCTCGTAGCGGGCCGCCTCGTGGCACAGCAGTTCGGCAACGTCTTCTCCGCTCATGCCGGTTTTGTAGATATGGCTCGCCAGGGCCTCCAGACGCAGGGAGACCGCGAGGGCTCGCGCGCATCGTTCCTCTGTTTTTGCCTCTGCCAGCAGGCGCTTCAGTTCTTCACTTCCGGTCGGATAAGGGCGGTTTTCACTGTTTCGCATCACGCGTTCTCCTTAAATTCAGGCAAAAGGATGCCCGGCGGGTTTACGCCATTAGTTTTTGGGTTGGGTTATATCGGCATGGTCAGCCGTTCAGGAAATAAACTCACGACAGCACGAAAATGATTCATGGCGTTAATCAGCGCCCTTTTCTCCTCTGTGGTTAGCTCACTGAGCTCGCACTCATGACGGGCGACGGGCAATCTCGCCAGGAAAAAGAGGGCGGCCAGCGCCCTGCTGTTCTCCTCAAAACAGGGATCGCGCTTATCGCGCAGTTCAGCCATAAACCGCGCCAGCTCTTTTCCGCTATCGCTCCCGTATCGGGCGCGCAGTTCAGCGATGTGGTTAAGCCCGCTAAGGCGCGCTCCCACGCTAAGTGGAACCCTTGCACGGGCAGCTTCTATCGCCATATCTCCCCTCGCGTAAACTCACGCACGCTAGTGCGCTGAAAACGGGCACAGCACGGTTTTTTCCGCCGTTTGATGATTGCGATTTCAGATGCCATGCTGCATGATTCCCATTTTGATAATGTCTGCAATCATTAGCCTCTGTTTGCCAACGCCTGCCGCTGATTGCCCGAATTTGTAATGATACTAATACCCAAGTGAGTATTAGTAAATACCCAAAGGAATATATTTTGATTTTAGATTCTCAAGTGAATAATGAAGAGTTACTCGATAGAATCTGTCAGGTATATGGTTTCACGCAGAAAATCCAGCTGGCCCGGCACTTCAATATCGCCGCCAGCTCGCTTCAGAACCGCTACGCGCGCGGTACCGTCTCTTACGACTTTGCGGTTCAGTGCGCGCTGGACACCGGCGCTAGCCTTCGCTGGCTGATGACCGGACAAGGTGCGCAGTTTGAAGGTCACCCCGCGCCGGGCGATCCGGTTTCGGTTTCCACATTCACACTGAGTGATGGAAAGCTGGAAGAAAATACCACTTTGAGTATTGACTCTGGTTTCTTTAGCAAACCGCTGGCTCGCGGCATCGCCGTTCGGGCGGAGGGAAAGCTGCACTTTATTGAAAAAGAGGCATCGTTAACCGACGGCCTGTGGCTGGTTGAGATTGAAGGCACTGCCAGCATCCGCGACCTCACGCTGCTGCCGGGTAAAAAACTCCACGTGGCGGGCGGCAAGGTTCCGTTTGAATGCGGTATCGACGAGATAAAAACGGTGGGTCGCGTAGTGGGGATTTACAGCGAGGTTAATTGAGGGTGGGTCGGATGCATTCGCCACCAAAGGTGGGGCGCTCGCTTTCGGGTAGGACACGGAAAAACCCGAGGCAGGGGAAAAAGAGGATCGACGCACATTAACAGGGCTGGTGAAGGTGTGGCATGTCGCTCTATCGGGTTTACCCCATAATGAGAGCACCACACATCAACTCATTAAAGAAATCCCCCATCGCGCCGATCATCATCCGTGTGTATTATTTCCTGTAGCTTTTACAACAACTAACCTTAACTCAAATACTTAAGCGCCAAAGCGAAAGGCATCATGAGCACACCGATCAAACGGCTAGAAATCATTAAAAATGCCATTGAACTGGAAGATGACGACATCATCCAGAGCCAGCTGACACGCCTGAAAAATGAAGCGTTTGACGATGAGCTACAGGCAATCGTCGTGGCGCTTGAGGAGAAGAACTACACCGCTGCGATGGCGGCAATTACCGCCTGGCTGCAGGGCCAGCGCGCCGTGACCCAGTGGCGAGATCCGCAGGTGGCCGCCAGCAAGCTGGAGCTGAAGGCGCTGGAAGAGCGTCTGCGCGATCTGATTGACCGCCGCAACGCCCGGGTGCAGCAGCTTGATGAGTTCAACGATCTCTATTTCTCTCGACTCGGACCGCTGATGCAGCAGATCCTCGCCCTGCGTAAAACGCTGGCCGAGCTCAATCTGCGCCGTCAGCAGGCGGAAGCGCGTCGTCGCGAGGAAGATTACCGTCGCTGCCAGCGCTATATGGCGCAGGCGGTAGAGGTGCTGGCGACGCTCACCCAGCGCTGGCGCGATCTCCCGGCCGACTCCGTGCAGGCCGCTGAGGCGCGTAAGCATCTGGAACAGCAAAGCAATCTGATTGCCAACCTGCTGGCCGAAGCGCTGGAGCTGGAGAGCGGCTTAACGCGCGAAGAAGAGCCTGCGCGTCAGGCGCGCGACGACGCTAACGAAGAGTACGAGAAGTATCGCGAGCAGCATCACGATGCCGAAGTGCGGCTGCGCAAGGGCAAGGATCTTTCGGAAGAGGATCGGAACGAACTCAAGCGCCTCTGGCGGCAGGCGAGCAAGCTCTGCCACCCGGATCTGGTGGCGGACGACCTGAAAGAGGAAGCTAACGCGATGATGGTCCAGCTCAACCAGGCGAAGCAGCGTGGCGACGTTAAAACCATTCGCTCACTGGTGGCCCGCCTGCAGCAGGGCTTTGAGCCATTGATGGCAAGCGACAGGCTGAACGATCTGGAACGTATCCGCAAAAAAATGGCGCAGGTTCGCGAGCAAATCGACATTTTAGTGAACGAGCTGGCGGAGCTGGAGAAAGAGGAGTCCTGGCTTCTGGTCTCGTCGCTGAACAATATGGAAGCTTACTTCGCTCAGCAGGAGAAAGCCCTGCACGAGGTCCGCGCCTCGCTCGAACATCAGGTGAGCGAAGCGCAACTGGATTCCGCCGCCTGATTATTTGGCGTGCCAGTATGCGCTGGCACGCACCAGCTGCTGGTCAATCGCGTCGGTTTCAAACTGACGGCTCAGCGTCTTCACCACCTTCCCTTCCCCGGTCAGCCAGATGAAGTAATCTTCCCCTGGAACGGTCAGCGCCGCCAGATGGTCCGTTACCGCCTGCTCGCTGTGGCCCACCACCCAGGTGATGTTGAATTCACTCAGGTGCGCCAGATACGCCTTATAAGAATCGTCCCCGACCGTCACAACCGCATGAATTTCCGGGTGAACCGGCAGTTTAGCAATGCTCTCCAGGCGTCGGCGCAGCGCGGGCATGCCGGACTCGTCGCACACGTACAGCTGCCAGGCGTAATCCTCCGGCACCACCAGCGAACCACGCGGACCGCCGATGGTCAGCCTGTCTCCCGCTTTCGCCTCGACCGCCCAGCGGCTGGCAATGCCGCCGTCGTGAATGAAGAAATCGAGTACCAGCTCATGGTTTGCCTCGTCGTACAGCGGCGTGTAGTCGCGCGTCTGAGGACGTACGCCGTCGCCCCAGTCGATGCCTTCATCGGTGACCACCGGCGGTACAAACACTGCCCCCGGGGCCGGGAAAAAGACTTTTGTATGGTCGTCGAAACCGCGGGAACTAAAGCCCTCCAGCTGCTCGCCGCCTAAAACAATGCGCTGGAAACCCGCGCTGGCGCGCTCAACGCGGAGCACCGTCAGCTCGCGAAAGCGCAGGTCATTACGAACACGCTGTGGGTAACGGGTAGATGCCATTTTTAGCCCCTTCTATGGTGAATACGATATATCTAAATCAATTATCCAAATGATAATGATTACTAATAAGTAAAAATGCAAGATCTTTTAGATTGCATCTGAATATATCTTAGATATAGTTTAGATATATCAAATTAAGAGAACTACTATGCGACACGAACACGACAGCGGCGGGCGCCGACCGCGCTTTTTCGGCCACGGCGATCTGCGGCTGGTGATTCTGGATATCCTGACCCGCAGCGCGAGCCACGGCTACGAGCTGATCAAAGAGATCGAGAATCTGACCCAGGGGAATTACACCCCGAGCCCAGGGGTGATCTACCCGACCCTGGATTATCTTCAGGATCAGACCTTTATCACCATTACGGAAGAAGATAACGGTCGTAAGAAGATTGCGATTACCGCTGAAGGACAACGCTGGCTGGACGAAAACCGGGAACAGCTGGAACAGATCCAGGTGCGTATCAAAGCGCGTTCCGTCGGTTTTCAGCTGCGCAAAAACCCGCAGATGAAGCGGGCGCTGGATAACTTCAAAGCGGTGTTAGACCTGAAGGTGAATCAGGGAGAGCTCAGCGACGCGCAGCTCAAGCAGATTATCGGCGTTATTGACCGCGCGGCGCTCGAGATCTCCCAGCTGGACTAAGCCGGAGCGTGCTCGCTCACGCGGAAGACGCGTACCAGCTCCTTCAGGTGCATCGCCTGTTCGTTAAGCGATGCTGCCGCCGCCACAGACTCCTCCACCAGCGCGGAGTTCTGCTGGGTGGTGGCATCAATCAGGCCAATCGCGCTGTTAATCTGCGAGATACCTTCCGTCTGCTCGTGGCTGGCCTGGCGGATTTCGCGCAGGATCACGTCCATCTCTTCCACGTTGCCGACCATCCCGTTGATCAGCGCACTCGCTTTTTCAACCAGGTTCATCCCGTCCTGGGTCTGGCTGGTAGAGCTCTCAATCAGCTCGCGGATTTCGCTGGCAGATGACGCGCTCTTCTGGGCAAGCTGGCGAACTTCACCCGCCACCACCGCAAAGCCGCGACCGTGCTCGCCGGCGCGCGCCGCTTCCACCGCCGCGTTCAACGCCAGAATATTGGTCTGGAAAGCAATAGCGTCGATCAGGTCGATAATGTCGGACATCCGGTTCGACGTCTCGTTAATCAGGCGCATTTTGCTGGTCACCTGCTTCATCATCTCGCCGTTGTTTTTAACCACCGTGGCGGCATCCGCCGAGAGGTTGGTCGCTTCCCCGGTATGCGAGGCGGTATTTTTCACCGTCGCGGTGATCTGCTCCATTGAGGCGGCGGTCTGTTCTACAGAACTTGCCTGCTCTTCCGTGCGCGCGGCCAGATCCTGGTTCCCGGCGACAATCTGCGCGGCTGCGCTGGAGATATTCTCCGAGCCGGTTTGCACCTGCTGCACGATGTCCAGCAGTCGCGTTTTCATCTCCATTAGCGCATGCAGCAGCAGGCCCGTTTCGTCTTTACCGTGTGGCGTGATGCTGCCCGTCAGATCGCCCTCAGAAATGGCTTTTGCAAAATGCACCGCCTCGCCGAGCGGACGAGTGATAGCGCGCACGATAAACCAGCCAATCAGGCTGCCTGCCGCGACGCTAAAGAGCGTGAGCAGGATCAGCAGCAGGCGGTTAGACCTGAAATCCCCTTCCACCTGCGCGCCGGCACTCTGCATCTCGCTGTTTTGAATGGTAATCAGCTCCTTCACCTTCGCTTTATAAGCCTGCTGCACGGCGAGGGTGGTGGTCATCATCTCCTGAATAGCGCCCGCACGATTGTTGTTCTGCACCGCCTGCAGAATGCGGTAGCGCGAGTCCAGATACTGCTGGCGCACGCTGCGGATCTCCGCCAGAACCTGCTGAGACTTTTGATCCTGCAACGCGTTGTTCAGCTCGCCCAGGATCACCGTGATGTGCTCGCTGATCTCTTTCAGGCGCTGCTGAGATTGCCCCGTATAGGTGCCCTGCTCGTCCAGCAGCATCAGCTGTTGAGTGCTAATAAATTCCTGGAAGTTATCGATTAACTGGTTCGCTTTTACCGTGGTCGGATAATCACTGGTAATAATCGATTGCATCCCGTTATTAGCCCGGTCCAGACTCAGCAGAGACAGGCTCGCACTGATGGCCATCAGGACAATAAAGAACCCGAACGCCAGAAATAATTTCGTGCCGATCTTTACGTCATGTAAGAACATATTTTCTCCATCGATGTGATTATTTCTCAGACGATCGCTGTTATCGGTAACGATTTCGCTAACTTTATGAGTTTGATCGTTTTTTTATTTCATAACCACCGCAATGCATAGGTGTAGGCTATTAATATGGCCTCATCGATCGTTACCAGACCGTCAAACGGGGTATTTTCGAAATAGCATTCTGAAGAACTGACTTAGGCAGGAATAAATAACTGAGGCAATTTCTTTAGTTATTTAATATTAAATTAACAATAAACCACATTAACAGTCACAATCAGAAAAATAAAACGCCGCTTATTCCTTACGGAATAAACGGCTTTTTTGGAACATTACTGACTCAGTGGAGCACAGTCACCGCATCCTTGAGGCGTCCGGCGCGGTGCTTCACCATTGCAGAAATGTGGGCGCTCTCCTCGACCAGGTCGGCGTTTTTCTGCGTAATGCTGTCGAGTTCAGCAACCGCGCGGGTCAACTCTGACAGCCCGGTTGCCTGCTCGGAGGTCGCGTGGCTGATCTGGGCGATAAGCTGCGTCACGTTTTTCACCTGCACCACGATATCATCCATCGTGCGGCCTGCGGCGTGAACCTGCTCAGAGCCGGACTGCACCTTGCTGGCGCTGGCATCAATGAGTTTACGAATATCATTGGCGGCACTGGCGCTGCGGCTGGCGAGATGGCGAACTTCGCCCGCGACCACGGCAAAACCTTTTCCCTGCTCTCCTGCCCTTGCCGCTTCAACCGCCGCGTTCAGCGCCAGAATATTGGTCTGGAAAGCGATGTCGTTAATCAGGGAGGTAATCGAGCCAATCCGCTGCGTGCTGTCGGCAATGTCATCCATGGTTTTAACGACGGTCTGCATCGCGTTGCCCCCTTTCGTCGCCGCGCTGCTCGCGGCCACGGAGAGTTTATCCACCTCGGCGGCGGTTTCAGAGTTACTCTGAACGGAAACGGCCATCTGGTTCATTGTTGCGACGGTCTGCTGCACGTTCGCCACGGTCTGACGCGTGCGATCGTTCAGATCTTCATTTCCCTGTGCCAGCCTGTCGCTGCCGTCACGGACGCTCACCACCTGGCTCGAGACGTCATTGATTAACCAGCGGCACATCAGGCCCAGCTGCCCGACCGCGCGCAGCGTCAGCCCCAGTTCGTCGCTGCGGTTCAGATGCTGCACGCTGTTGCGCTCACCGGTTGCGACCTTCAGCGCCTGTTGCGCCACATTCTCTACCGGGCGGACAATCTGTTGCTCAAACAGCAGCGTCCCCAGCAGCATCACCACCGCGGCAGCAACGAGCGGCATCCACCCGGCGGAAGTCGCGATCAGCGTGGCGGCGAGAACGGCTAAAAGCGCCGCCATCACGCTGCGCACGCGCCAGCGCAGCGGCATTGCCGGCAGTTTACCCAGCCAGCCTTTTCCAACCACCAGCCCCTTGTGCACACGTTTCTTACAGCTCCCGTCGTTCAGCGCCCGGTAGAGCGGCTCCACGGCCGCAATCTCTTCGGCTGTGGCTTTGGTGCGAATGGACATATAGCCCGTCACCTGCCCGCGGCGCACCATCGGCACCGCATTCGCTCGCACCCAGTAGTGGTCACCGTTTTTGCGCCGGTTTTTGACAATCCCGCTCCACGGCTCGCCCTGCTGCAGCGTGTACCACATATCGGCAAACGCGGCTTTTGGCATGTCGGGGTGGCGGACCAGATTGTGCGGCTGGCCCGTCAGCTCATCGAGCTGGTAGCCGCTCACCTGCACAAAGGTGTCGTTGGCGTGTGTGATGTAGCTGTGGACGTCTGTGGTAGACATTAAGGTGGTGTCATCGTCCAGAGGATATTCATTCTGGGTGACATAGGTTGGAGAGGACATCGTGGGCATCCCTTGCAGGTTATTTGAATGTTAATTTTGTGGGTCAATGTTTTTTCGGCGGTAAACAATTTATCTTTAGTTGTTAAACTTGATGAAGATCGCAGATTTCACTTAAACCATACTTTTTGTACGATTTTCTAATTCATTGATTTAAAATACTTTCGTAAAGAAATTACCTATAAAGCATGACCAGTTAATGCCCACTTAAGTTGCAGCCAATGCACTTCTTTAGTGCAGATGCGCTTTTCCGCCTCATTTACCCTTTTTGTCCTGTACCGCTAAATCCCGTTTCGGTTGCTCCGGCATGATTAAATATTGTGCAACATTATTTTAACCTGGCGTTTATCCCGATTTTCGTTAAGTCATCTGAAGTGGCGTAATCCCTGCAATACTTAAACCAGTATCATGTGATACGCGATCCCCGGGAGCACATTTTGAACAGGTTACCTTCCAGCGCCTCGGCTCTTGCCTGTACCGCGCACGCACTGAATCTCATTGAGAAGCGAACGCTCGATCATGAGGAGATGAAACAACTTAACCGAGAGGTCATCGATTACTTTAAAGAGCACGTCAATCCAGGTTTTCTGGAGTATCGCAAATCTGTTACCGCCGGCGGGGATTACGGAGCCGTAGAGTGGCAAGCGGGGAGTCTTAACACGCTTGTCGACACCCAGGGACAGGAGTTTATCGATTGCCTGGGTGGTTTTGGTATCTTCAACGTGGGGCACCGTAATCCAGTTGTGGTTTCCGCCGTACAGAATCAACTTGCGAAACAACCTCTCCATAGCCAGGAACTGCTCGACCCGCTTCGCGCCATGCTCGCGAAAACGCTGGCGGCCTTAACGCCCGGCAAACTGAAGTACAGCTTCTTTAGCAACAGCGGCACGGAATCGGTCGAAGCGGCGATTAAACTCGCCAAAGCGTACCAGTCGCCGCGCGGGAAATTCACCTTTATCGCCACCAGCGGCGCGTTCCACGGTAAATCCCTGGGCGCACTGTCTGCTACCGCCAAATCCACCTTCCGCAAACCGTTTATGCCGCTGCTGCCGGGCTTCCGCCACGTGCCGTTCGGCGACATTAACGCCATGCGCACCGTGCTGAGTGAATGCCGTAAAACCGGTGATGACGTGGCGGCGGTGATCCTGGAGCCGATTCAGGGCGAAGGCGGCGTTATCCTCCCTCCGCAGGGCTATCTGCCCGCCGTGCGTCAGCTGTGCGATGAGTTTGGCGCGCTGCTGATCCTCGACGAAGTCCAGACCGGGATGGGGCGCACCGGCAAGATGTTTGCCTGCGAGCACGAAAACGTGCAGCCGGACATCCTGTGCCTGGCGAAAGCGCTCGGCGGCGGCGTGATGCCGATTGGTGCGACGGTTGCGACTGAAGAGGTGTTCTCGGTGCTGTTCGACAACCCGTTCCTGCATACCACTACCTTTGGCGGTAACCCGCTGGCCTGTGCGGCCGCGCTGGCAACCATCAACGTGCTGCTGGAGCAAAACCTGCCCGCGCAGGCGGAGCAGAAAGGCGACATGCTGCTGGACGGCTTCCGTCAGCTAGGCCGGGAATATCCGGACCTGGTGCAGGACGCGCGTGGGAAAGGGATGCTGATGGCGATTGAGTTTGTCGATAACGAAACCGGCTATAGCTTCGCGAGCGAGATGTTCCGCCAGCGGGTGCTGGTCGCCGGAACGCTCAACAACTCGAAAACCATCCGCATCGAACCGCCGCTGACGCTGACGATTGAGCAGTGCGAGCAGGTGCTGAAAGCGGCGCGTAAAGCGCTGGCAGCGCTGCGAATAAGTGTGGAAGAGGCGTAATCAACGCCGGGTGGCGCTACGCTAACCCGGCCTACAAAATACTGCATGCAGGCCCGGTAAGCGTAGCGCCACCGGGCTGCTTTTTATCGGTGAAATTCCGCCACCGTCATGGTGAAGCGAAGCACGGTATCGCCTTCGTTCGCATATCCGTGCGCCGCTTCCGTTTTCGCCACCGCCGATGCGCCAGCGTTAACCTGGGTCACCGTCTCATCCACCGTCAACGTTAAAACGCCTTCGTTCACGTGCAGCAGCTCAAAGGTTCCCGCCGGGTGCCCCGGAGAGGTAAAGCGCTCTCCCGGCTGCATCTCCCACTGCCATAGCTCAATCATATCCGGGCCTGCGGTTCCCGCCAGCAGTCTGGCGCGTCCACCCTGTGCGCCCTGCCACAGCACCGGAATCGCGGCCTCTTCGATAACGTGCACCAGCGGCTCGCTGGATACGTTGACGATATCCGCTACGGAGATGCCGAGCGCGGCGGCCAGCTTGCACAAGATGGCGATACTGGGGTTGGCTGCGCCCTTTTCGATCTCCACCAGCATGCCTTTGCTAACGCCTGCCCGGCGGGACAGCTCGTCCAGAGACAGCTTTTTCTCTTTGCGCCAGTTGCGTATGCGGTTTGCCACGGCCAGGCTTACCTGGGCAACATTGGCACCCTGCGAAGTCATTATATTGACTTTATCAGTCATTAGTCACTACCATGGTATAAAACAGTCAATACAGGATTATTTATGTCTCTCGTTACGCCGTCAATAGATTCGCATCTTGCCGGGATTGCCCCGGGCTTTCGGGCGCTGAGCATTCTGGTTGAAGCTGCGCCGATAACCCACCCGGAGGTTGCGCCCGCCGCGCTGGCGCAGGCCTGCCAGCAGATGTTGAATGATGATGTGCCATGGGCTGATGCACACCTTTCAGACTGGGATGAGGTGTATAAAGCCTTCGGCGCGAAACCGAAGCGCACGCCCTGCTCGGCATCTGCCCTGCGCAAGCGGGTACTGAAAGACGGTTCGCTGCCGTCGCTGGATCCGGTCGTAGATATCTATAACGCGGTGAGTATTCGCTATGCCATTCCGGTGGGCGGGGAAAATCTCGCGGCGTATTCGGGTGCGCCGCGTCTGACGCTGGCTGACGGCAGCGAGCCGTTTGATACCTTCAAAGAGGGACAACCAGTGATGGAACATCCGGAACCGGGCGAGGTTATCTGGCGCGACGATCTCGGCGTCACCTGCCGCCGCTGGAACTGGCGCCAGGGGGTGCGTACCCGTCTGGACAGCCAGGCGCAATCCATGTGGTTTATTCTTGAAAGCCTGCCGTCGATGCCCCTTGCGGCACTGGAAGAGGCAGGAGAAGAACTGGTCAACAACCTGCAGCAGCTGATGCCGGGAGCCACGGCTCGGGTTCAGCTGCTGACGCTGTAGGAGGACAACACGATGTTTCACGGGTTAAGCGCGTTTCCGTTAACCCCCCTGAAAGAAGGGACGTTTGACGAGCACTCCTTCATCAATCTTCTGCGCCCCGTGGTCGACGCTGGTATGGATTCACTGGGCATTTTGGGCTCAACGGGAAGTTACGCCTATCTGACCGTTGAAGAGCGCGGTCGGATCGCACGCTGCGCGGTGGCGCATGCTGATGACATTCCGGTCATCGTCAGCATCGGCGCATTGCGGCTGGACGATATTCTGCGTCTAGCTGACGACGCGCAATCGGCAGGTGTCTCCGGCGTGCTGCTGGCACCCGTGTCGTACCAGCGATTAACGGAAGACGAAGTGTTTAATCTGTATGAAACGGTGACCCGCCAGCTCTCCGTACCGCTGTGCATTTACGATAATCCCGCCACGACCGGTTTTTCGTTTAGCGATGAACTGTTATTTGCCGCCGCGGCCCTGCCGAATATAGGGTCCATAAAGCTTGGCCGCGTGCCGGAGGACCTGTTGCAGGTACGCGCTCGTCTACCTGATACCGTCACGCTGGGCATCGCCGGTGACTGGCGAGCGGCCTCCGCCCTGCAGGCCGGGTTTGACGTCTGGTACTCGGTGGTCGGCGGGTTGTTTCCGCAAACAGCGCTGGCGATTGCCCGTTCGAAAGAGTCGGCACAATCCGAGCGGCTGGAGCCGCTTTGGGCGCTGTTCCGCCATTATGGTAGTTTGCGGGTGGTAGCGGCAGCGGCAGAAATGCTGGGGAAAGTGGAAACACCCGCGCTACCCTTCCCCCTTCAGGCTCTTCAGGGTGAGCCGCGCGAAGCGCTTGCTACGATACTTGCGGATCTGGCGCTGGCTTGAACAACGCCGGGTGGCGCTAGCGCTGACCCGGCCTACAAAACCTTTATAACGCCTGTTACTCCGGCAACAGCCCCACAAAACTGCGTTTCTTGCGCGGCTCCGACATCAGCTCCTCAAGCTTATCCACGCACGCCAGATAGTGCGGGGTTTGCTTGTGCGCCAGCACCGCCTCCTCGTCTTTATAGGCTTCGTAGATAAAGAACCGGGTCTTCACCCTCGGGTCCTGCAATACGTCAAAACGCAGGTTTCCCGGCTCCTGGATTGCCCCCTCGTGGTTGGCGCGAAACACCTCCAGAAACTCGTCCACCCGCTCGGGCTTAATGTTGATCTCCACCAGCGTCACGTTCATTTTGCTTCTCCCTGTTTCTCTTCCTGCCAGAACTGGAACGCATCGCGGGCGTTCCAGTTCTCGTGAACCACTTTTTTCACCGCCTTCAGCATGGCGAGCGGCGCGCTGGACTGGAAGATGTTGCGTCCCATATCCACGCCCGACGCCCCCTGATCGATAGCCCGCCAGCACATTTCCAGCGCCTCGTGCTCCGGCAGCTTTTTGCCCCCGGCGATAACGATCGGCACCGGACAGCTGGCGGTCACTTTTTCAAAGCCCTCGTCCACGTAGTAGGTTTTGACGAACTGCGCCCCCATTTCGGCGGCGATGCGGCTGGCCAGCGAGAAATAGCGCGCGTCGCGCGCCATCTCTTTCCCCACGCCCGTCACCGCCAGCGTCGGCATACCGTAGCGCGCGCCCGCATCGACAAGCTTGATGATGTTGTTGATCGACTGATGCTCAAACTCGCTGCCAATGTAAACCTGCGCCGCCACCGCGCAGACGTTCAGGCGCAGCGCGTCCTCCATCGCCACCGCCACGCACTCGTTGGACAGTTCGCCCAGAATCGAGTTACCGCCGGAGGCGCGCAGCACCACCGGTTTGTTCGTCGCGGCTGGCACCTGACTCCTGAGGATGCCGCGGGTGCACATCAGCACGTCGGTTTCGCCAAACAGCGGCGCGATGGAGAGGTCGATACGCTCAAGCCCGGTGGTCGGCCCCTGAAAGTAGCCGTGGTCAAAGGCCAGCATCACCGTGCGGTTGCTCTGCGGGTTGAAGATGCGCGCAAGCCTGGACTGCATGCCCCAGTCCAGCGAGCCGCAGCCCTTCAGGGTGTACGGCACATTCTGCTGCGCCGTGCCGATGCCAAAATCCTTGCCGTCTTTGATGTCGTCTAAATCAGCCATTTGCTCCCCCGTCAGAAATCGTATTTGCTGATGTTCTCTTTGGTGAACACCACGCGCTCCGGCAGCAGCACGATGCCGTTGCCCTTCGCCTCATACTGGTAGCCCTGCACGCTGTTCGGCTCGACCTTCAGCGCGCCGATATTTTTTACGTCCACGCTGTCGCCGACGTTAAGATCGCCTTTTTTCAGCAGGCGATCGGCGACGTTGACCGCAATTTTGCCCTGTTGTACGACATCCCACAGGCCGAAGGCTTTCACCGTGCCGCGCTCAACGTACGGGCGCATCACGTTCGGCGTGCTGAAGCCGACAATCGCCACCCCTTCCCGCTTCAGGTTTTCCGCCGCCTGCGCCGCCGCTGGAAGCGCGTTGGCGTCCGGGGCGATGATCGCATCCAGATCCGGATACGCTTTTAAGATCCCTTCGGCGGTTTGCAGGGATTTGGTGGCGTCGTTATAGCCAAACTGGGTCGTCACGACCTGCCACTGGGGGTGATCTTTCTCGATTTTGGCCTTCGCCTCTTTCACCCACTGGTTCTGGTCGGTGACGGTCGGGCTTGAGTAGAAGAACGCCACTTTAGCGTTCGGTTTGGTGACCTGTTTGCCCGCCATCTCCACCAGCAGGCCGCCCAGCTGCTCCGGCGTCCCCTGGTTGATGTAGATGCTGCGGCACTCCGGTTTGGTGTCGGAATCCCAGGTCAGGACCTTGACGCCGCGCTGCATCGCGCGCTTGAGCGCCGGGCAGAGGCCGTCCGGCGACACGGCGGAGACGATAATGGCGTTATAGCCCTGGTTAACGAAGTTATTGATGAGCTGCACCTGCCCGGAGACGCTCGGCTCGGTTGGGCCGTCGTAGGTCACGTCCACGCCGAGATCTTTTCCCGCCTCTTTCGCGCCGTTGCCGCCGCTGGTGAAGAACCCCACGCCCACCAGCTTCGGGATAAAGGCGATGCGGTCCGCCGCCTGCGCCGAGGCGAAGCTGAGGGCCATTGCCAGGACTATCAGTTTTGTTTTCATCTTACGCTCCGGATAGTTTTCTAAAGAGAGAACGCACCCACTCGCGGTGCAGACTCAGCGAACGTCCCATCACCACCACAACCAGCAGCGCCCCTGACAGCGCGCTCGACACCTGGTTAGGGATGCCGACCATCTGTAAACCCTGCTGCAGGTAGCCCACCAGCAGTGCCGCCAGCGCCGTACCAACAACCGAACCTGACCCGCCGTAGATATTGGCCCCGCCGAGCACGGCGGCGGTGAGCGCGGGCATCAGCAAATCACGCCCCAGATCCGAACGCGCGGAGCCGAAATAGGAGACCATCACCAGCGCGGCAACCGCCGAGGCCACGCCCACCAGGCCGTACAGCGCGTAGGGCATGCCGTTCACCGACAGCGCCGCATAGCGCGCCGCGCGCGGGTTTTGCCCGATCAAAAACAGATGGCGACCAAAGCGCCCTCGGTGGGTAATCAGCCAGAAGAAAAACGTAATCACCGCGAACAGCACCAGCGGGATCGGCAGGCCCAGCACCGTGAGGTTAGCGAACGCCATGAAGCCGTCCGGGAAGCCGCCGATGCCCTCGTAGCCCGTCGCGCCCGCCATGCCGGAGAGCAGCAGCGCGCCGCCGCCGTAGAGGTAAAGCGTGCCGAGGGTGATTACTAAAGGACTAATGCCGGTGTAGTGGATCAGCGCCGCATTCAGCAGTCCGCACAGCAGGCCGAGCAGCAGCGTCAATGGAATAGCGACCGCCATCGGCCACCCGGACTGCATCATCACGCCCAGCGCGATGGCGCACAGGCCGATAGTTGAGCCGAGGGAGATGTCGATCCCGCCGCTGATGATGACCAGCGTGAGCGGCAGCGCCACGATGCCGATGCAGATGAAGTCGCTGGTGCTGAACAGCAGCATGTTGACGTCGAGCATGCGCGGGTTGATGGCGCCAAAGAGCAGGATCTCCAGCACCAGTAAAATCAGCAGCGCGCTTTCCCAGTTAAGCCTCATTTACGCCACCTCTTTTTTGCGTTTGGGAAACGGGGTGACGTGCTTTCCCCCTTTGTTACCCGGCTGGAAGCGGCCGTACTTCAGCGCCCGCTGATGGCGCGCCAGCGCCTGGCGCAGACGCCCGTCGAGCACCAGCACGCCCAGCAGCACCAGCCCGGCGATAAAGTCGTTCCACCACGCCGGGAGCCTGAACAGCACCAGCACGGTGTCGATTTGGGTCAGGAAGAAGGCGCCGAGCAGCGCACCAATCAGCGTGCCCGTGCCGCCCAGCAGCGAAATACCGCCGAGCACGCAGGCGGCGATGGCCTTCATCTCCAGCCCGCTGCCGGTCTGGTTGGGCACAAAGCCAATCTGCGCGGCAAAGACGATCCCGGCGCAGGCCGCCAGCATGCCGTTGAGGGTAAAGGCGATCATGCGGGTGCGGTTCACCGCCACGCCCAGCTGGCGCGCGGCGGCGAGGTTATCCCCCACCGCGTAGAAATCACGCCCGAACGCGGTGCGCGACAGCGTCCACGCGCCGGTGACCGCGATAATCAACACCAGCATGCCGAGCGGCGAAATGCCGATGGCGGCAGGCTCAGAGAGGGATTTCAGCCCGGGTGGCAGTCCTTCAATCCACTTTCCGCCGGTCCAGAGCAGCATCGCGCCACGGTACAGCCCCAGCGTGCCGAGGGTGGAGACAATCGCCGGGATGCGCAGCCCCACCACCAGAAACCCGTTGAACGCCCCGGCCAGCGCGCCAGTAGACAGCGCGAAGAGAATGGAAACGGGCAGGCTGTAGCCGCTGTTCAGCGCC
This sequence comes from Enterobacter sp. Y17, assembly GCF_019730495.1. Lineage (NCBI taxonomy): Bacteria > Pseudomonadati > Pseudomonadota > Gammaproteobacteria > Enterobacterales > Enterobacteriaceae > Enterobacter > Enterobacter sp. Y17. The sequence continues at coordinate 169,015 of NZ_JAASKP010000002.1, read as the reverse complement.
ACGCCGACGGCAATGGCGGACAGCCCGACGGTTGAGCCAACGGACACGTCGATATTGCGGGTCAGCATCACCAGCGCAGCGCCGATGGCCAGCAGGATCAGGATCTGCGAGCTGGCGAAAATCATCCCGAGCGTCTGTAAACTCAGGTAGGACGGATTCAGCGCCACCAGCACGGCGAACAGCGCCAGAATGGCGAGGAACGCGCTCAGCTCGCGGTTTTTCAGTAAGGTCTTCATGACTGCCCTCCGAATGCCAGCGCCATCATCCTGTCGAGGCTGACGGCGTGGCGCGGCAGCTCGCCGCTGAGCACGCCCTGATGCATCACCAGCACGCGGTCCGCAAGGCCCGGGAACTCGTCAAGATCGCTTGAGATCATCAGCACCGCCACGTTCTGCGCCGCCACGCTTTTTATCAGCTGGTAGATGTCGGCGCGCGCCGAGACGTCCACCCCGCGCGTCGGTTCATCGACGATCAGCAATAAGGGGTTGGCCTCCAGACAGCGCGCCAGCAGCACCTTCTGCTGGTTGCCGCCGGAGAGCGTGCGCACGGTTTGATCCGCATGGTTGAGCTTGATCCCCAGCGCCCGGTGATAGCGCTCCACCACCGCCGACTCCCGCTTGCGCTGCTGCCAAATCGACGGCTCGTTCAGCGCCACCGTGTTCCAGCGGATCGGCGCGTCGAGGAACAGGCCGGACACCTGCCTGTCTTCCGGCAGGTAGACCAGCCCTTTTTCCAGGCGTGAACTTACCGGCTCGGCGGTAATGTCCTGATTCTCCAGCCAGACGCGTCCGCCGCGTACCGGCCGCAGGCCGTAGAGCGTTTCCGCAAACTCGGTGCGCCCGGATCCCACCAGCCCGGCCAGGCCGACGATCTCGCCGGCGTAGATCTCAAGGCTGAGATCGATAAAGCCTTCCCCGGTGAGATCCTCCACCCGCAGCACCGGGAAATCCTGCGGCTGGGTGCGGCGGTTGCCCGGCAGCGCCAGCCACAGCTTTTGCGTATCGCTGAGGGATTTCTCCCGGCTTACCGGCGTCATGGCGGCGATCAGGGCGCTGTCGTCAAACTGCGCGGTTTCACCGCTCAGCACCACCGCGCCGTCGCGCATCACCGAGACGTGGCTTGCCAGCTGGCGAATCTCCGGCAGCTTGTGCGAGATAAAGACAATCCCGACGCCGAGCGCCTGCAGGGCGCGGATCTGGCGGAACAGCCGCTCGGTTTCGCCGGGCGTGAGGGAGGCCGTGGGTTCGTCGAGGATCAGGATCCTCGCGTTGCGCATCAGCCCGCGCAGGATCTCCACCATCTGCTGATCCGCCACTTCCAGGGTGCTGGCGGCGGCGTCGAGGTTAAGCTGGCACTGGAGCTGCTGGAGCTTCTCCGCCAGGCGCTTTTCCAGATCGCGTTCGCGCGGCAGGCGAAACAGGATGTTTTCCCGCACCGTCAGGTTGGGGAACAGCAGCGGCTCCTGCGGCACCAGATAAATGCCTAACCCGTGCGCCTGAGCGGGCGTGAGCCGCGCATATGACTGCCCCTCGACAGAAAGTTCACCGCCGTCCGGCGTTTCGACCCCGGCGATTATCTTCATCAGCGTCGATTTTCCCGCGCCGTTTCCGCCCATCAGTGCGTGCACCTGGCCCGCAATCAGCGTGAAATCAATGCCTTTTAAGACCGGCACGCCTGAGAACTGCTTGCTGATATTCTGCGCGTCGAGAAGTGGTGTCATCATCGCTCCGCTATTGAACAAATGATTTTTAGATTTAATAATGTTCAAAAGCGTAGACGGTGAACTATATTTACAACCGTGCAGGGATCACAGTTTTATCGATTGAGATACAGATAAACCAGAAACGATCTAAAAGATCCGTTTTGTCGCGTGGCTCACACTTTCCCTTCGCGCCATCACGAACATATGATCTAAATTTTTATAAGAGTTCAACTATGAGCGATAAACGCACTGCGGAAGAAGGACGGTTTGCCGGGCTGGCACTGGCGGAAGAGGAGCTGGTGGCGCGCGTGGCCTGGTGCTACTACCACGACGGATTAACCCAGAACGACATCGGCGAGCGGCTCGGGCTGCCGCGCCTGAAAATCTCCCGCCTGCTGGAAAAAGGCCGTCAGTCCGGGGTGATCCGCGTGCAGATCAACTCCCGCTACGAGGGCTGCCTGGCGCTGGAGACCGAGCTACAGCAGCGCTTTGGCCTGAAGCTGGTGCGCGTGATGCCCGCGTTAAATACGCCGCCGATGAACGTGCGGCTCGGCATTGGCGCGGCGCAGTCGCTGATGGGCATACTGGAGCCCGGCCAGCTATTAGCGGTGGGGTTTGGTGAAACCACCATGAGCTGCCTGCAGCACCTGAGCGGCTTTATCAGCTCGCAGCAGATCCGCCTGGTGACGCTCTCCGGCGGCGTCGGGCCGTACATGACCGGTATTGGCCAGCTGGACGCGGCCTGCAGCGTCAGCATGATACCCGCCCCGCTTCGCGTGTCATCCGCAGAGGTGGCCGGGATCTTAAAACGCGAGACCAGCGTGCGGGACGTGATCCTCGCCGCCACCGCCGCCGACGTGGCGGTGGTCGGCATTGGTTCAGTGAACCAGCGCCGTGACGCGACGATACTGCGCTCCGGCTATATCAGCGAAGGTGAACAGCTGATGTACGCCCGCAAAGGCGCGGTCGGCGACATTCTCGGTTATTTCCTCAATGCCGAAGGGGAATGCGTCGAGGAGCTGGAGATCCACAAAGAACTGCTGGGCGTCACGCTCGATGAACTGGCGCAGCTGCCCACCATCGTTGGCGTAGCCGGAGGGGAAGAGAAAGCCGATGCGATTTATGCCGCACTGAAGGGTCGCCGTATCAATGGCCTGGTGACGGAGGAGACGACAGCCCGCGCGGTGCTGGCTCTGGCCGACTAAGAGCCGCCCTGCGCTAACAACGAGGCAAGCTCATGAGTTACCTTTTAGCGTTAGATGCAGGGACAGGCAGCGTTCGCGCCGTGATTTTCGATTTACAGGGCAACCAGATTGCCGTCGGCCAGGCCGAGTGGAAGCACCTGAGCGTGGAGAACGTGCCGGGATCGATGGAGTTCGATCTGGAGACCAACTGGCAGCTGGCCTGCCGGTGCATTCATCAGGCGCTGGAGCGCGCGCGCCTGAGCGCGGCGGATATTCAGTCCGTCGCCTGCTGCTCCATGCGCGAAGGGATCGTGCTGTACGACCGCAACGGCGAGGCCATCTGGGCCTGCGCCAACGTCGACGCCCGCGCCAGCCGCGAGGTGGCCGAACTCAAAGAGATCCACGACGACCGTTTTGAATCCGAAGTATATGAGGTTTCCGGCCAGACGCTGGCGCTGAGCGCCATGCCGCGCCTGCTGTGGCTGGCGCACCATCGTCCTGACATCTACCGTAAAGCCGCCACCATCACCATGATCAGCGACTGGCTGGCGGCGAAGCTCTCCGGCGAGCTGGCTGTTGACCCGTCTAACGCGGGCACCACCGGCATGCTGGATCTCTTCTCCCGCGACTGGCGTCCGGCGCTGCTCGACATGGCCGGGCTGCGCGCAGATATCCTCTCCCCGGTGAAAGAGACCGGTACCGTGCTGGGCGCGATTACCAAAGAGGCCGCTCAGCAGAGCGGCCTGCGCGAAGGCACGCCGGTGGTGATGGGCGGCGGCGACGTGCAGCTGGGCTGTCTGGGGCTGGGCGTGGTCCGCGCCGGACAAACGGCGGTGCTGGGCGGTACCTTCTGGCAGCAGGTGGTGAACCTGCCGCAGGTGCGTACCGACCCCGAGATGAACATCCGCGTGAACCCGCACGTTATCCCCGGCATGGCGCAGGCGGAGTCGATCAGCTTCTTTACCGGGCTGACCATGCGCTGGTTCCGCGACGCCTTCTGCGCCGAGGAAAAGCTGATTGCCGAGCGGATGGGGATGGACACCTATTCCCTGCTGGAGGAGATGGCCAGCCGCGTGCCGGCTGGCTCCCACGGGGTGATGCCGATCTTCTCCGACGCGATGCATTTCAAGCAGTGGTACCACGCCGCGCCGTCGTTTATTAACCTCTCCATCGACCCGGAAAAGTGCAACAAAGCGACGCTGTTCCGCGCCCTGGAGGAGAACGCTGCGATCGTTTCGGCCTGTAACCTGGCGCAGATTTCGCGTTTCTCCGGCGTGACGTTTGAAAGCCTGGTGTTTGCGGGCGGCGGGGCCAAAGGTGCCCTCTGGAGCCAGATCTTAAGCGACGTCACCGGGCTGCCGGTGCGCGTGCCGGAAGTGAAAGAGGCGACGGCGCTCGGCTGCGCGATTGCCGCAGGTGCGGGCGCGGGGCTGTTTGCGGATATGGCCTCGACGGGCGAGCGGCTGGTGAAGTGGAGCCGCGAGTTCACGCCGAACCCGCAGCACCGCGAGCTGTACGACGGCATGATGCAGAAATGGCAGGCGGTGTACGCCGACCAGCTCGGGCTGGTGGACAGCGGGCTGACGACGTCGATGTGGCAGGCACCGGGGTTAGTAAAAACCCACACCCCTCACCCTGCCCCTCTCCCCTGAGGGGAGAGGGAAAAATCAGATCGAGCCAATTCTTTGAGACCGCACCAGCCAGTCCCCTCTCCCCTCAGGGGAGAGGGTTAGGGTGAGGGGCGAAGTTCTTTGAGATCTATCACAATCATTCGATCCCGCTTTTACCTTTCCGCTGCCGCTGGCTAAATTAGTAACTCATCCGACCACATAACAATAATTTTACACTGGAAGAGACTATGAGCCGCTACCCGTCGTTATTCGCCCCCCTCGACCTGGGGTTCACCACCCTCAAAAACCGCGTGCTGATGGGCTCGATGCACACCGGGCTGGAAGAGCGTCCGGACGGGGCCGAGCGTCTGGCGGCCTTCTATGCCGAGCGCGCGCGCCACGGGGTGGCGCTGATTGTGACCGGCGGCGTGGCCCCTGCACCTTCTGGAGTGACGATGGAGGGCGGCGCGGTGCTGAACGATGCATCACAGCTTGCGCACCACCGGATCGTGACCGACGCGGTGCATAAAGAAGGCGGCAAAATCGCCCTGCAAATCCTGCACACCGGACGCTACAGCTATCAGCCGAACCTGGTCGCGCCGTCGGCCATTCAGGCGCCGATTAACCGTTTTAAACCTCACGCCCTTAGCCACGATGAGATTCTGGCGTTGATTGACGACTTCGCCCGCTGCGCGGCGCTGGCGCGCGAGGCGGGCTACGACGGCGTTGAGGTGATGGGTTCAGAGGGCTACCTGATCAACGAGTTCCTCGCCGCCCGTACCAACCAGCGCGACGACGAATGGGGCGGCGACTATGCCCGCCGGATGCGCTTTGCCGTGGAGGTGGTGCGCGCGGTGCGCGAACGTGCGGGCGCGGACTTTATTATCGTCTTCCGCCTGTCGATGCTCGACCTGGTGGAGGGCGGCGGGACGTTCGACGAAACCGTGCAGCTGGCGCAGGCGATTGAAGCCGCAGGTGCCACCATTATCAACACCGGCATCGGCTGGCACGAGGCGCGCATTCCGACCATCGCCACGCCGGTGCCGCGCGCGGCGTTCAGCTGGGTAACGCGCAGGCTGAAGGGCAAAGTGTCTGTTCCGCTGGTCACCACCAACCGCATTAACGATCCGCAGGTAGCGGACGATGTGATTTCACGCGGCGACGCCGACATGGTGTCGATGGCGCGCCCGTTCCTGGCCGATGCCGAACTGCTCTCCAAAGCGCAAAGCGGCCGTGCGGACGAGATCAACACCTGTATCGGCTGTAACCAGGCCTGTCTGGATCAGATCTTCGTCGGCAAGGTCACCTCTTGCCTGGTTAACCCGCGCGCCTGTCATGAAACCAAAATGCCGGTCGTTCCGGCGGTCAGTAAAAAGCGCCTGGCCGTGGTGGGCGCTGGCCCCGCGGGCCTGGCGTTTGCGGTGAATGCCGCCTCGCGCGGGCACAGCGTGACGCTGTTTGATGCGCTGGCGGAGATTGGCGGGCAGTTTAATATCGCCAAACAGATCCCCGGCAAAGAGGAGTTCTATGAAACCCTGCGCTACTACCGCCGGATGATCGACCTGACGGGCGTCGAGCTGCGGCTTAATCAGTTTGTCAGCGCGGCGGATCTGATCGGTTTCGACGAGGTGATCCTGGCGAGCGGGATCGTACCGCGCACGCCTGCGATCGAGGGCATCGATCATCCTAAAGTGTTGAGCTATCTGGATGTATTGCGTGACAAAACGCCGGTCGGCGAGAAGGTGGCGATTATCGGCTGCGGCGGGATCGGCTTTGATACCGCCATGTACTTAAGCCAGCCGGGCGAGGCCACCAGCCAGAACATTGCCGAGTTTTGCGTGGAATGGGGTATCGACACCAGCCTGAACCAGTCCGGCGGGCTACGCCCGGAAGGGCCGCAGCTGCCGAAAAGCCCGCGCCAGATCGTGATGCTGCAGCGCAAGGCCAGCAAGCCGGGCGAAGGGCTGGGCAAAACCACGGGCTGGATCCACCGCGCCACTCTGCTCTCGCGCGGGGTGAAGATGATCCCGGCGGTGAGCTACCAGAAGATCGACGACGAGGGTCTGCACGTCACGATCGGCGGCGAGCCGCAGCTGTTACGTGTGGATCATGTGATTTTATGCGCCGGGCAGGAGCCGAAGCGCGATCTGGCGGATCCGCTGCGCGAAGCCGGTAAAACGGTGCATTTGATCGGCGGGTGCGACGTGGCGATGGAGCTGGATGCGCGGCGGGCAATTGCGCAGGGGACGAAGCTGGCTCTGGCGATCTAGGGTATTGCCGGGCGGCCAGGGTAAAAGCAAAACGGCAACCCAGTTGCCGTTTTTAGCGTTTGCTCCCTCTCCCTGTGGGAGAGGGCCGGGGTGAGGGCATCAGGCCGCACATCCCCAATCTTACCGACGACGTCCCAGCTTCACCGCCTTCAGCACCACGAACTTGTTATTGGTCGCAATGGTGACGCAGTTGCCGAAAATCTTCTTCAGCTTGTGGAAGTAATCCAGGTGGCGGTTCGCCACGATGTATAGCTCGCCGTTGATTTTCAGGCAGCGGCGCGCGTGGTGGAACATCTCCCACGCGACGTTATCCGTCAGGGCGTGCTTCTGGTGGAACGGCGGGTTGCAGAACACGGCGTTGAAGCGGAACGGCTCTACGCCGGACAGCGCGTTGTTGATCATAAACTCGCAGCGGTCCAGCGCTTCCGGCATGTTGGTTTCCACGTTCAGACGGCTGGAGGCCACCGCCATCGGCGACTCGTCGCTGAACACCACGCTGGCGTCCGGGTTCTTCGCCAGCAGCGTCAGGCCAATCACGCCGTTACCACAGCCCAGATCGACAATCTCACCTTCCAGATTTTCCGGCAGATGTTCCATAAAGAAACGCGCCCCGATATCCAGCCCGGTGCGGGAGAAGACGTTCGCATGGTTGTGGATGGTCCAGTCGGTGCCTTCCAGCTTCCAGCTCAGGGTCTCCGGCGCGTCGGCCAGCTCCGGCGCGCTGAAGGTGCAGTTGATCAGGCGCGCTTTTTTCCAGGCCAGCGTCGTGGTGGTCGGGCCGAGGACTTTCTCGAACAGCTCGAGCGTCGAGGTGTGAATATCGCGCGCTTTAGCGCCCGCGATAATGCGCGTTTCCGGCGTCACGACCTTACGCAGCGCGCGCAGCTGTTGCTCCAGCAGCGCCATGGTTTTTGGCACTTTGATCAGCACCACGCCCGGCGCCTGTGGGTAGTCCGCGGTGCTGTCGAGGAATTTCACGCTGGATTCTTCGATGTCGTTATGGCGCAGGTTTTCACGCGTCGCCAGCTCGCTCAGGTAGGAATCGCCGATGCTGTATGGCGTGTGCTCCGCCAGGGCGCAGCCCAGCGCGCCAAAGGCGTCATTCAGGATCAAAACCGGGCCGCGGATTTCAGTCTCATCCAACTGCTGCAGCAGATATTCATCCGCCGCTTCCCACGCCATGAGCGGGTTAACGTCGTCCGTTTCCGGGAAACGTTTAAGGTTGAGTGAACGGAAACCGTTGTCTAAGTGGCTCATCGGCCCTCCTGAATGGTAAAATTTGGCGTATCCCTGAAAAGGGTGCGTGAGTATACCCGTTTTCGCATTAATTTGGGCTTTTGATGAACCAACTTACTTATCTCCAGGGCTATCCGGAGCATTTACTGACTCAGGTTCGCAGCCTGATTGCCGAGCAGAAGCTCGGCGCGGTGCTGGAAAAACGCTATCCCGGCACGCACGATTTCGCGACCGATAAGGCCCTCTGGCAGTATACGCAGGATCTGAAAAGCCGGTATCTGAAGAGCGCGCCGCCGATCAACAAGGTGATGTACGACAACAAGATCCACGTGCTGAAAAACGCGCTCGGCCTGCACACCGCCATCTCCCGCGTACAGGGTGGCAAGCTGAAAGCGAAGGCCGAAATCCGCGTCGCGACGGTTTTCCGTAACGCGCCGGAAGCCTTCCTGCGGATGATCGTCGTCCACGAGCTGGCGCACCTGAAGGAGAAAGAGCACGACAAAGCGTTCTATTCCCTGTGCTGCCACATGGAGCCGCAGTACCACCAGCTGGAGTTTGATACCCGCCTGTGGCTTACGCATTTATCGTTAAATGGTAATGCGGAATAGCGCACGCGAATTGTCATGATGACGTGCTACAGTGGCTAAAGGTTCCCCGCTACGGAGTACGTAAACGTTTATGATACGTTTCGCAGTCATTGGTACGAACTGGATCACGCGCCAGTTCGTCGACGCCGCCCACGAAACCGGCAAACTTAAGCTTACCGCAGTCTATTCCCGCAGCCTTGAGCAGGCGCAGAGTTTTGCCAACGATTACCTCGTTGAGCATCTCTTCACTTCGCTTGATGACATGGCGCAAAGCGACGCCATTGACGCGGTGTATATCGCCAGCCCGAACTCCCTGCACTTCCCGCAAACGAAGCTGTTCCTCAGCCATAAAAAGCATGTGATTTGCGAGAAGCCGCTGGCGTCAAACATTGAGGAAGTGGAAGCGGCCATTGCGCTTGCCCGCGAAAACCAGGTGGTGCTGTTCGAAGCGTTCAAAACCGCCAGCCTGCCGAATTTCCTGCTGCTGCAGCAATCCCTGCCGAAAATTGGCAAGGTGCGTAAAGCCTTTATCAACTACTGCCAGTACTCGTCGCGCTATCAGCGCTATCTGGACGGCGAAAACCCGAACACCTTTAATCCGGCCTTCTCGAACGGCTCTATTATGGATATCGGTTTCTATTGTCTGGCCTCTGCCGTGGCCCTGTGGGGCGAACCGCACGGCGTCAGCGCCACCGCCAGCCTGCTGGAGAGCGGCGTGGATGCGCACGGTGTTGCGGTGCTGGATTACGGTGATTTCAGCGTCACGCTGCAGCACTCCAAGGTGAGCGACTCCGTGCTGCCGAGCGAAATTCAGGGCGAAGCGGGCTCGCTGGTTATCGAGAAGATCTCCGAGTGCCAGAAAGTGAGCTTTGTGCCGCGCGGAGGCAAAGCGCAGGAGCTGACGCAGCCTCAGCATATTAACACTATGCTCTATGAGGCAGAGGTCTTCGCCCGTCTGGTGGAAGACAACGAAGTGAATCACCCCGGCCTCGCGGTGAGCCGCACCACGGCAAAGCTGCAAACGGAGATCCGCCGCCAGACCGGCGTGGTATTCCCGGCAGACGGCGTGAGCGCGGAAGCGATCGCGTAAAGCTGTGTAATGAAACGGCGCAGACCATTGACGAAACCAATGGTCTGACATATTTTGTTACCTGCAAAGGGGAGTAACTTCTTCGCCGGTGGATCGTCATTACGATGCGTTAAACACGCATCCGGTCGCCGGGCAACCTTCGTGGTTGTAAGTGAGACCTTGCCGGAAGGCGAGGTCTATGCATAAAAAGCTAACGGCTATCGTCTTCTGACCATGGCCGTTTTTGTTTTTTATGTGTAAGGAAAATTGTATGCATTCTGTCGGCACTCCAATGTTGTGGGGCGGATTCGCGGTTGTCGTGCTCATCATGCTGGCGATCGACCTCTTTTTGCAGGGGCGTCGCGGCGCACACGGCATGAGCATCAAACAGGCTGCGGCCTGGTCTCTGGTGTGGGTCACCCTCTCCCTGCTGTTCTGTGCCGCCTTCTGGTGGTACCTGGCCTCGACCGAAGGCCGCGCGGTGGCCGACCCTCAGGCGCTCGCCTTCCTCACCGGTTATCTGATTGAAAAAGCCCTGGCGGTTGATAACGTCTTCGTCTGGCTGATGCTGTTCAGCTACTTTGCCGTGCCTGCTGCCCTGCAGCGACGCGTGCTGGTGTACGGCGTGCTGGGCGCGATTATCCTGCGTACCATCATGATCTTCGCCGGCAGCTGGCTGATTACCCAGTTCGAATGGCTGCTGTACGTCTTCGGCGCGTTCCTGCTGTTCACCGGGGTCAAAATGGCGCTGGCGAAAGAAGACGGCTCCGCGATTGGCGATCGCCCGCTGGTGAAGTGGATCCGTGGGCATCTGCGCATGACCGACAAGATCGAGAGCGAGCACTTCTTCGTGCGCAAGAACGGCCTGCTGTTTGCCACTCCGCTGCTGCTGGTGCTGATTCTGGTTGAGCTAAGCGACGTGATTTTCGCGGTGGACAGTATTCCGGCGATCTTCGCGGTGACCACCGACCCGTTCATCGTCCTGACGTCTAACCTGTTCGCCATCCTCGGCCTGCGTGCGATGTACTTCCTGCTGGCGGGCGCGGCGGAGCGCTTCTCGATGCTGAAGTACGGTCTGTCGGTGATCCTGGTGTTTATCGGCATCAAGATGCTGATCGTCGATTTCTACCATATCCCGATCGCCATTTCGCTCGGCGTGGTGTTTGGCATTCTGATCGTGACGCTGATTATCAATACCTGGGTTAACCGCCAGCACGATAAGAAGCAGCAGGTGGAGTAAAACGTTCGGTGCGGACTGATGCCCTCACCCCGCCCCTCTCCCACAGGGAGAGGGGGAAATGCAATGTTGGCCGGGTAAGCGTAGCGCCACCCGGCATTTTCGTTAATCAATAGTTAAAAAACATGACGTAACACGTAAAATCCAGCATTTTACGCTTTCTTCCTTTCGCGCATTCCCTATACTCGACCAGGCAAACATTTACTTACATCCGGACATAAATGTGACTAAGAGCACATCCGGGATGGAACGCAATTTCACTCAGGAAATACGTATGAGCACACAATCAAGCGGACTGTTCGCGCGCCTGGCGCAGGGCAGCCTCGTTAAACAAATTCTGGTCGGGCTGGTGCTGGGTATTCTGCTGGCGATGGTGTCAAAACCTGCTGCGGAGGCTACGGGGCTGCTCGGGACCCTTTTCGTTGGCGCACTGAAGGCCGTGGCACCGGTACTGGTTCTGATGCTGGTCATGGCGTCAATTGCCAACCACCAGCACGGACAAAAAACCAACATTCGCCCCATTCTGTTCCTGTATCTGCTGGGAACCTTCTCGGCTGCCTTAACGGCCGTGGTGTTTAGCTTCCTGTTCCCGTCCACGCTGCACCTGACCAGCGCGGCCGGTGACATCACGCCGCCATCCGGCATTGTCGAAGTGCTTCGCGGACTGCTGATGAGCATGGTTTCTAACCCCATCACCGCGCTGATGAGCGGAAACTACATTGGCATCCTGGTCTGGGCGATTGGTCTGGGCTTCGCGCTGCGTCACGGTAACGACACCACGAAAAACCTGGTCAACGATCTGTCCAACGCCGTGACCTTTATGGTGAAGCTGGTGATTCGCTTTGCGCCAATCGGTATTTTCGGGCTGGTCTCCTCTACGCTTGCAACCACCGGTTTCGACGCGCTGTGGGGCTACGCGCAGCTGCTGGTTGTACTGGTCGGCTGTATGCTGCTGGTGGCGCTGGTGATCAACCCGCTGCTGGTGTTCTGGCAGATCCGCCGCAACCCGTATCCGCTGGTGCTGACCTGCCTGCGCGAAAGCGGCGTGTATGCCTTCTTCACCCGCAGCTCTGCGGCGAACATTCCGGTTAACATGGCGCTGGCGGAGAAGCTGAACCTGGACCGCGATACCTATTCCGTGTCGATCCCGTTGGGCGCAACCGTGAACATGGCGGGCGCGGCAATCACCATCACCGTGCTGACCCTGGCGGCGGTGCATACGCTGGGCATTCCGGTGGATCTGCCAACCGCATTGCTGCTGAGCGTGGTGGCGTCACTGTGCGCCTGTGGCGCATCCGGCGTAGCGGGCGGTTCGCTGCTGCTGATCCCGCTGGCGTGTAATATGTTCGGCATCCCGAACGAGATTGCGATGCAGGTTGTGGCCGTCGGCTTTATCATCGGCGTGCTGCAGGACTCCTGCGAAACAGCGCTGAACTCCTCTACCGACGTGCTGTTTACCGCAGCGGCCTGTCAGGCGGAAGACGCGCGTTTAGCGAAGAACCCCCTGCGCAGTTAACAACAAAAGCCCGGTGGCGGCTACGCCTTACCGGGCCTACAGGGTAAATGCAAAACGGCAACCAACGGTTGCCGTTTTTAGTGTTTGTACCCTCTCCCCATGGGAGAGGGTCAGGGTGAGGGCATCTGGCCGCACCGATTAAAGCGTCACACCACTCTTAAAGATCGCCAGCTCGCGAAAGTCGTTCTTCTCGTTACAGGTCTGCCTGCCGTTAGCAAATTCCACGATAGCGTCCACGAACTCCGTCAGCAGCTGCGGCATCGCTTTGCCGTGAATCAGCTGGCCCGCATCAAAGTCGATCCAGTGCTTTTTCTTTGCCGCCAGCTCGCTGTTGGTGGCGATTTTCACCGTCGGCACAAAACCGCCGTACGGCGTGCCGCGACCGGTACTGAACAGCACCATATGACAGCCAGCACCCGCCAGCGCGCTGGTGGCGACCGCATCGTTGCCCGGTGCGCTCAGCAGGTTCAGACCGTGGGTTTTCAGTCGCTCGCCGTAGCGCAGCACGTCAACCACCTGGCTCGCGCCCGCTTTCTGGGTGCAGCCGAGGGATTTCTCTTCCAGCGTGGTGATCCCGCCCGCTTTGTTGCCCGGCGACGGGTTCTCGTAAATCGGCTGATTGTGGGCGATGAAGTACTGTTTGAAGTCGTTCACCATGGTGACGGTCTTCTCAAAGGTCTCTTCGTCACGGCAGTGGCTCATCAGAATATGCTCCGCGCCGAACATTTCCGGCACTTCGGTCAACACCGTCGTGCCGCCGTTGGCAATCACGTAATCCGAGAAGCGGCCCAGCATCGGGTTAGCGGTAATGCCGGAAAGGCCATCTGACCCGCCGCACTCCAGCCCAAACTTGAGCTCGCTCAGCTTGCCCGGCTCGCGCCTGTCGTGGCGCATCACCTCATAAAGCTGGTGAAGCTGTTCAACGCCCGCTTCCACTTCGTCGTCCTGATGCTGGCACACCATAAAATGCACGCGCTCGGGATCGAACTCGCCCAGCGTGTCGCGGAAGGCGTCCACCTGATTGTTCTCGCAGCCCAGGCCGATCACCAGCACCGCGCCCGCGTTCGGGTGACGCACCATGTTTTGCAGCATGGTGCGGGTGTTAATGTGGTCGTCACCGAGCTGGGAACAGCCGTAGGTGTGGCTGAACAGATGCACGCCGTCAGTCCCTTCGGCGTTGTTGGTCTCTTTCAGGAAGCGCGTCTGGATCTGACGCGCAATTCCGTTGACGCAGCCGACGGTCGGGAGGATCCACAGCTCGTTGCGGATCCCCACGTCGCCGTTGGCGCGACGGTAGATCTGCACCTCACGATCGGCCGCCTGACGCTCTTCCGCGGGTAAATCAGGTTGATAGCTGTACTCGTCCAGATCGCTCAGATTGGTGCGGGTATTGTGTGAGTGAATGTATTCACCCGGCGCAATATCCGCCAGCGCATGGCCGATGGGCAAACCGTACTTCACCACGTTCTCCCCTTTCGCAATGGGGATCAGGGCAAACTTGTGCCCACGGACGATCGCCTGACGCAGGGTGACGCTCTGGTTATCAACGGTCACCACGTCGCCTTCAGCGAGATCCGTCAGCGCGACGGCCACGTTATCCAGCGAATGGATTTTGATGTATTGCATATCAACCTCAAACGGCCTTAGTTCAGTTCAATGGCGAAGTAGTCACGCGCATTGTTAAAGCAGATGTTTCTCACCATTTCGCCCAGCAGCTGGATATCCGCTGGCGCTTCGCCCGCGTGCACCCAGCGGCCAATCATCTGGCACAGAATGCGTCGGAAATATTCATGACGGGTATAGGACAGGAAGCTGCGGCTGTCGGTCAGCATGCCGACAAAGCGGCTCAGCAGGCCCAGCTGCGCGAGCTGCGTCATCTGACGCTCCATGCCATCTTTCTGATCGTTAAACCACCAGCCGGAACCGAACTGCATCTTGCCCGGCATCCCTTCGCCCTGGAAGTTGCCGACCATGGTACCCAGCACTTCGTTATCGCGCGGGTTCAGGCAGTACAGGATGGTTTTAGGCAGCAGGTTTTGTTCGTTCTGTTTGCTCAGCAGTTTTGACAGCTCTTCCGCCAGCGGACGATCGTTGATGGAGTCGAAGCCCACGTCAGCACCGAGCAGTTTGAACTGGCGCTGGTTGTTATTGCGCAGCGCGCCGATATGGTACTGCTGTACCCAGCCGCGACGCGCGTATTCCGCACCGAGGAACACCAGCACCGCCGTTTTAAACTGCGCCACTTCGTGCTCGCTTAAGCCTTCGCCAGAGAGACGACGCGCCAGAATGCTGTCCAGCTCGGCTTCGTTTGATTCCGCAAACAGCACCACGTCCAGCGCGTGGTCAGACACTTTACAGCCGTGCGCCGCGAAGTGATCCAGACGTTTGGTCAGCGCGGTTTGCAGGTCAGCGAAACGACGGATGTCGGTATCCGACACTTCCGCCAGCTTCGCCATGTAGTCGGTGAAGGTGGCCTGCTCAATGTTGAAGGCTTTGTCCGGGCGCCAGCTTGGCAGCACTTTGATATCAAAAGAGGTGTCTTTCGCGACAACGGCATGATGCTCCAGGGAGTCGATCGGATCGTCGGTGGTGCCCACCATCTTCACGTTCATCTGCTTCATGATGCCGCGCGCGGAGAAGTTATCCTGCGCCAGCAGTGCGTTGCAGCGATCCCAGATTTCATCCGCGGTCGTTGGGGAAAGCAGCTTGCCGGTGATGCCAAACGGACGGCGGAGTTCAAGATGGGTCCAGTGGTAGAGCGGGTTGCCGATGGTGTGTGGAACGGTTGCCGCCCAGGCGTCAAACTTCTCGCGGTCGGTCGCATCGCCGGTACACAGGCGCTCAGCCACGCCGTTGGTGCGCATGGCACGCCATTTATAGTGGTCACCCTTCAGCCAGATGTCATACAGGTTTTTGAAGCGATAATTTTCGGCAACCTGCTGCGGCGGTAAATGGCAGTGGTAGTCGAAAATCGGCTGGTCTTTTGCGTAGTCGTGGTACAGGCGGCGAGCAAATTCGGTATCTAACAGAAAATCTTCGGTCATAAACGGCGTCATTATCGTCTTCCTCATTACGGGAGCGCAGAAAGCGTATGTTCATATGCTGCAAAGTTATCACACCAATTTCCACCAACCGAAGCTTTTTTCGTGAGTGAGATCAATAAACGCCAACAAATAAATTACCCTCAATGAAGCAAACCCTTCTGCAGACCGCGCCAATACTGGCTTTGCGCGCGACGATTAATGTCCCCACAAAGAATCATACATTTGTGATGTCACTCACCTTTTAAAGTTGTATGACAAGTTATCTTTTCGCCGTCGCAAACACTCAGCCGACGGAATGCATTACCGGTGTGAGAGACATCGGGTTTAACGGTACGGATACCGACTTATGCACGCTTACTTATGGCAAGGTTCGGGCCGTTCCGGGACATGCTCCTGGTTACGCCCCTCCCGTTACACAACTGCTCCCGGAAACGGTTGAGAGGTTGCCGTGCTCTGGCGCGGAAATAACATAACGATGAGGTTTTAGATGCGTAAAATTAAAGGGTTACGTTGGTATATGATCGCACTGGTGACGTTAGGCACCGTGCTGGGCTACCTGACGCGTAACACCGTGGCAGCAGCAGCGCCAACGTTGATGGAAGAGCTGCATATCTCCACGCAGCAATACTCCTACATCATTGCCGCCTATTCCGCGGCGTATACCATCATGCAGCCTGTTGCGGGCTATGTGCTGGACATTCTCGGTACCAAAATCGGTTATGCCTTCTTCGCCATCGCCTGGGCGGTGTTCTGCGGTGCAACCGCGCTGGCAGGCAGCTGGGGTGGACTGGCGCTGGCGCGCGGTGCGGTCGGTGCGGCTGAAGCCGCGATGATCCCGGCGGGCCTGAAGGCCAGCTCCGAGTGGTTCCCGGCGAAAGAGCGTTCCATTGCGGTCGGCTACTTCAACGTGGGCTCGTCCATTGGGGCGATGATAGCGCCGCCGCTGGTGGTGTGGGCCATCGTGATGCACAGCTGGCAGATGGCGTTCATCATCTCAGGCGTGCTGAGCTTCGCCTGGGCGATGGCGTGGCTGATTTTCTACAAACACCCGCGCGATCAGAAAAAACTCTCCGAAGAAGAACGTGAATACATCATTGGCGGTCAGGAAGCGCAGCATCAGACCAACAACGGCAAAAAAATGACCGTCTGGCAGATCCTGGGCACCCGTCAGTTCTGGGGTATCGCCCTGCCGCGTTTCCTGGCTGAACCGGCCTGGGGTACCTTTAACGCGTGGATCCCCCTGTTCATGTTTAAAGTTTACGGCTTTAACCTGAAAGAGATCGCGATGTTCGCCTGGATGCCCATGCTGTTCGCTGACCTGGGCTGTATCGTGGGCGGCTACCTGCCACCGCTGTTCCAGCGCTGGTTTGGCGTGAACCTGATCGTTTCCCGTAAGATGGTGGTGACCATGGGCGCACTGCTGATGATAGGCCCAGGCATGATCGGCCTGTTCACCAGCCCGTACGTCGCCATTGCCCTGCTGTGCATCGGTGGCTTTGCGCACCAGTCCCTGTCCGGCGCGCTGATTACGCTCTCGTCTGACGTCTTTGGTCGTAACGAAGTGGCAACCGCCAACGGTCTGACCGGCATGGCCGCCTGGACCGCGAGCACCATGTTTGCACTGGTGGTCGGCGCGCTGGCGGATACCATCGGCTTCAGCCCGCTGTTCGCGGTGCTGGCGATCTTCGACCTGATGGGTGCGGTGGTTATCTGGACGGTGCTGAAAAGCAAATCGGCAGAGGAGCTGGCGAAAGAGTCACTCGGGAAACCGGCGACGCAGAGTTAGCGAAAATGCGTTTCGCCGAAGCCGCCTCCGGGCGGCTTTTTTAATGGCAAAATCTGGAGAGTGGCACGCAAAAGTGGTATAACAAATCATCTGCCGTACCCTGCCTGGAGCGCATATGGAAATCACCGAACCACGTCGTTTATATCAACAACTTGCTGCGGAGCTGAAAGATCGCATCGAGCAAGGCGTCTATCTTGTCGGTGATAAACTTCCCGCCGAGCGCTTTATCGCGGATGAAAAAAGCGTCAGCCGCACCGTGGTGCGTGAAGCAATTATCATGCTGGAAGTGGAAGGCTACGTTGAGGTACGCAAAGGCTCCGGCATTCACGTGATTTCTAATCTGCCGAAACACTCTCCCGTCGCGGACGAAAGTCTGGAATTCGCCAGCTATGGCCCGTTTGAGCTGCTCCAGGCTCGCCAGCTGATCGAAAGCAATATTGCTGAGTTTGCGGCGACGCAGGTGACCAAGCAGGACATCATTAAACTGATGGAGATCCAGGAAAATGCCCGTAAGGAGAAATGTTTCCGCGATTCAGAGTGGGATCTGCAGTTCCACGTTCAGGTCGCCCTGGCAACCCAAAATACGGCCCTGGCGGCAATCGTTGAAAAAATGTGGACTCAGCGCGTTCACAACCCGTACTGGAAAAAACTGCACGACCATATCGATTCCCGTACCGTCGACAACTGGTGCGACGATCACGACCAAATCCTTAAGGCGCTGATTCGTAAAGATCCGCATGCCGCTAAGCTGGCGATGTGGCAGCACCTGGAAAACACCAAGCAGATGCTGTTCAACGAAACCAGCGATGACTTCGAATTTAACGCTGACCGCTATCTTTTTGCCGATAATCCGGTTGTTCATCTCGATACGGCCCCCAGTGCCGCAAAATAGATGACCTTTCTGCTGGCAGGCGCTACGTCGCGCCTTCCGGCTTACAGGAGTAAGCAAAACATATATAGTGTCAGCCTTTGTAAATCCCCTCGCTCACTTCCTGGGCTTACGCCAAAATCAACTCACCCCTGCAAATTCTGTGACGCAGAACGTTGGGCTTTGTTACAATTGGATTCAATTCCTTATTTTGTAAGTTAGTGCTTGCTAACCAGCCAATTAACAGGGAACAGTGTTGGCCACACCGCAATGTGTCCGCGAGCGACCATAATGAAATCACAACAATGTCGCCGTGCTGTTTGTCCCGGATAACAGGCGTGACGTTAACCGATTTCCAGGAACACTGAATGGAACTTTTGACCCAACTACTGCATGCCCTCTGGGCGCAGGATTTTGAAACGCTGGCCAACCCTTCCATGATTGGCATGCTCTATTTCGTCTTGTTTATGATCCTGTTCCTTGAGAACGGTTTGCTGCCTGCTGCTTTCCTGCCCGGTGACAGTTTGCTGGTGCTTGTCGGCGTGCTGTGTGCCAAAGGGGCGATGGCGTTTCCACACACCATTTTATTACTGACCGTTGCGGCAAGCCTCGGCTGCTGGGTGAGCTATATCCAGGGACGATGGCTGGGCAATACCCGGATCGTCCAGAACTGGCTTTCTCATCTTCCTGCGCATTATCACCAGCGGGCGCACCACCTTTTCCACAAGCACGGGCTTTCCGCGCTGTTGATTGGCCGCTTTATCGCCTTTGTTCGCACCCTGCTGCCGACCATTGCCGGTCTGTCGGGGTTGAGCAGCACGCGCTTCCAGTTCTTTAACTGGATGAGCGGCCTGCTATGGGTGCTAATTCTGACGACGCTCGGCTATGCGCTGGGTAAAACGCCGGTCTTTATGAAATATGAAGATCAGCTGATGTCCTGCCTGATGCTGCTGCCAGTGGTTCTGCTGGTCTTCGGCCTGATTGGCTCACTGGTTGTCCTGTGGAAGAAGAAATACGGAGCCAGAGGCTAACGATGGCTATCTCACCGCTCGCCCTGCGCCGTTTTGCCGTTGCCGTGATTACGCTGATCGTCCTCAGCGCCATGCTGCTGGCATGGAGCGCGCTTTCGCATCAGGAATCGACGCTGGCCATCCGCCCGGTAAACCAGGGCGCCAGCGTGCCTGACGGTTTTTCTGTCTGGCATCATCTGGACGCGAACGGGATCCGCTTTAAGAGCATTACCCCGCAGGACGATGTTTTACTGATCAAGTTTGATTCCCGTGCGCAAAGTGCCGCCGCGAAAGTGGTTCTCGACCGTACCCTGCCGCACGGGTATATCATTGCCCAGCAGGAAGATGACAGCCAGCCTGCAGCCTGGCTGTCATTGATTCGCGATACGTCGCATCGGTTTGGATAACTTCCAGGATTCCGAATCTTTTCACTCACTTTGGTGAATCCCCCGTTTACTTACTATGCTTAAGTACGCGGAGCACCCCTCGATGTACTCCGCATAACTTTGGATAGCGGCTAACGCCGCAACACAATGGAAGGTTTCGATAATGAAATTCCGCATGACTCTGGCTCTGGCCCTTTTTTCTTTAAGCACAGCATCCTTCGCAAACTCTCTCTGTCAGGAGAAAGAACAGGATATTCAGCGTGAGATCGGTTATGCCGAAAAGCATAACAATCAGCACCGTGTTGATGGTCTTAAAAAAGCGCTGAGCGAAGTGAAAGCGAACTGTTCAGACAGCAAGCTTCGTGCCGATCACAAGAAGAAAATCGCTGAACAGAAGGACGAGATAGCCGAGCGCCGTCGCGACCTGCAGGAAGCGAAAGAGAAAGGAGATGCGGAAAAAATTGCTAAGCGCGAGAAGAAGTTGAAAGAAGCGCAGGACGACCTGAAAGCGCTGGAAGCTCGCGATTATTGAGTTAACGGAAATCTCAACAGGAGAGAGAATCATGTCAAAAGATACGACGTCTGAACATCTGCGCGCTGAACTGAAATCCCTGGCCGATACCCTTGAAGAGGTGCTGAACTCCTCTGCTGACAAGTCAAAAGAAGAGGTCAGCAAGCTGCGCAGCAAGGCGGAGCAGGCGCTGAAAGAGAGCCGCTATCGCCTGGGTGAAACCGGTGATGCGCTGGCGAAACAGACCCGCGAAGCGGCTGCCCGCGCGGATGAATATGTGCGTGATAATCCATGGACGGGTGTAGGGATTGGTGCCGCAGTGGGTGTGGTACTGGGTGTCCTTCTGACGCGTCGTTGATATGGAAGATCCTCGTCACGCACAAGGGCCTGCTAACAACGTCCTCGGCATCGGCCAGCGTATTTTAACGACGCTGGTCGGGATTGCCGAAACGCGCGTCCGGCTGGCAGTGGTGGAGCTGGAAGAGGAGAAAGCGAACCTCTTCCAGATGCTGCTAATGCTCGGGCTGACCATGCTCTTTGCCGCGTTTGGTCTGATGAGCCTGATGGTGTTAATCATCTGGGCCATCGATCCGCAGTATCGTCTTAACGCGATGATTGCCACCACCGTCGTTCTGCTGGTCGCCGCGTTGATAGGCGGTATCTGGACGCTGCGTAAAGCGCGCAAGTCCACTTTCCTGCGCCATACGCGTCAGGAGCTGGCGAACGATCGCGCTCTGCTGGAGGATGACTAGCCGTGAGCGATAAAGCCGAACGTCAAAAGCGAAAAGCGTACCTGTTAAGCCAGATCCAGCAGCAACGGCTGGATCTGTCGGCCAGTCGTCGCGACTGGATTGACGCGACGCGACGGTTTGACCGGGGCTGGAATACCGTTCTGAGCCTGCGTTCGTGGGCGCTGGTCGGCAGCAGCGTGATGGCGATCTGGACGGTTCGTCATCCGAACATGCTGATCCGCTGGGCTCGTCGTGGATTCGGCGCCTGGAGCGCCTGGCGTCTGGTGAAAGCAACGTTACGGCAGCAGCAGCTGCGGTGATAAAAGCAAAACGGTAACCCTGGTTACCGTTTTTTGTTTTTGCGGCCTCTCTCTGCGGGAGAGGGTTGGGATCAGGGCACCAGCGCGCACGCCCCCTTACTCAATATCTTTGAAGAAGATTGACAGTTTTCCTTGCTAACAATTACCACCCGCCCTGTTTATTATCCTCTCCATCGACAGCAACGCCGCGGTATCTACCCGGAATTGCAGACAAATAATGTTCAGCCGCTCATGTGGTTTCCTGGAGAGTAAAATGAAAAAATTAGAAGATGTTGGTGTACTGGTCGCGCGTATTCTGATGCCAATTCTGTTCATCGTGGCAGGTTGGGGAAAAATCACCGGTTATGCGGGTACCCAGCAGTATATGGAAGCCATGGGCGTTCCGGGGTTCCTGCTGCCGCTGACCATTATTCTTGAGTTCGGCGGCGGCCTGGCGGTACTGTTCGGCTTCCTGACCCGTACTACCGCGCTGTTTACCGCAGGCTTCACCGTGCTGACGGCGTTCATCTTCCACAGCAACTTTGCGGAAGGCGTGAACTCTCTGATGTTCATGAAAAACCTGACCATCGCGGGTGGCTTCCTGCTGCTGGCCGTCACTGGTCCGGGCGCATACAGCATCGACCGCGTTCTGAATAAGAAGTGGTAAGCACGCTATACTGAATGAACACAAAGCGAGGAGACATCTCCTCGCTTTTGCTATCTGACGGAGGAGAAAAAATGGGACAACTCGTAGACGGCGTATGGCAGGATGTCTGGTATGACACCAAATCCACCGGAGGTCGCTTCAAGCGCTCAGTTTCGGCCTTCCGTAACTGGCTGACTGCCGACGGCGCGCCAGGCCCGAGCGGCGAAGGCGGCTTCGCGGCTGAGAAAGACCGTTATCATCTTTATGTTTCGCTTGCCTGCCCGTGGGCACACCGCACGCTGATTGTGCGCAAGCTTAAAGGTCTCGAATCCTTAATTCCGGTTTCGGTCGTGAACCCGCTGATGCTGGAAAACGGCTGGACGTTTGACAGTGATTTCCCCGCGGCGACCGGCGACGATCTCTACCACCACGATTTCCTTTACCAGCTCTATCTTCGCGCCGATCCTCACTACACCGGGCGCGTTACCGTGCCGGTGCTGTGGGACAAGAAAAACCAGACGATTGTCAGCAATGAGTCTGCGGAAATTATCCGCATGTTCAATACCGCGTTTGACGCGCACGGTGCCCGCGCCGGAGATTATTATCCGGCTGAGCTGCGAGAGAAAATTGACGAGCTGAACAGCTGGATTTACGACAACGTCAACAACGGTGTCTACAAGGCCGGTTTCGCCACCAGCCAGGAAGCGTATGACGAAGCGGTTGGAAAGGTGTTTGAATCGCTGGAGCGTCTGGAGCAGATCCTGGGCCAGCATCGCTACCTGACGGGCGATCGCCTGACGGAAGCGGACATCCGCCTGTGGACCACGCTGGTTCGCTTCGATCCGGTCTATGTCACCCACTTTAAGTGCGACAAGCACCGCATCAGCGATTACCTGAACCTGCATGGTTTCCTGCGTGACATTTACCAGATGCCGGGTATTGCCGACACGGTCGACTTCGACCATATCCGCACCCACTATTTCCGCAGCCACAAAACCATCAACCCGACGGGCATTATCTCCATTGGGCCGTGGCAGGATCTGGATGAACCTCACGGGCGCGACGTCCGATTTGGATAAATACGAAGGGCATCACCAGATGCCCTTTTTTAATTCACAATCTCCATCTATCCTTACCTCGATCGCTTAGAAAACAAGTGATTGACTGACTAATGAGGCAAGGAAAATGGACTGGTATTTAAAAGTACTGCGTAACTACATTGGATTTGGTGGTCGTGCCCGCCGCAAAGAGTACTGGATGTTCGTTCTGGTGAACTTCATTCTCATTATGGTGCTGGGTATTGTGGATAAAATTCTTGGCTGGGAGCGGGCTGGCGGTGAAGGCGTGCTGACCACCATTTATGGCCTGTTAGTCCTGCTGCCATCGTGGGCGGTGCTGTTCCGTCGACTACACGACACCGATCGTTCAGCGTGGTGGTTATTGCTGCTGTTGATCCCGATTATTGGCTGGATCGTGATTTTGATCTTCAACTGCCAGAGCGGGACGCCGGGCGAAAACCGCTTTGGTCCGGATCCTAAGATCGGCGCATAAAAAAAGCCCGGTGGCGCTTCGCTTACCGGGCCTACAAATTACGATTTTATTTATTGTATTGCGTGAAAAGCTTCGGAATTTCGCGTAAACACCATGATTTGGCTTCGCCCATGCTGTCACGGCGCCACGCCATAATGATATCAACCTCGTGGCTATATTCCGGGCTGACTACGCGCAGCCGCCCTTCTGCAATGTCTTTTTCGACAAACGGGTACGGCATGGTCGCCACGCCCAGACCGGCCAATAGCGCCTGCCGTTTGTCTTCCAGCGAGGTCACCGTCAGACGAGGCTGTTTATCCAGCAGCTGCACCGTCAGCACCGGACGCTCGCGCGCGGTATCCGCTACCGCCACGCCGCGATACTTCACGCGCGTCACTTCAGAGAGCGGCTCCGGCTCCTGGTGAATCGGGTGATTAGGTGCGGCAACATAGACGTTCATCACGCTGTAGAGCTTGCGCGAGTTGATTTCCGATGAGGAACGGAAGTGCATGTCCGGCGCAATCACAATATCCGCCCTGCCCGTTTCCAGACGTTCCCACGCGCCTGCCAGCACCTCGGTGATGATTGACAGCTGCGTATTGGCCTTCGCCGCCAGGCGGTCCACCAGCGGGAACAGCGCTTCTGTCGGCACCAGCGCTTCGGTAACTAACGTCAGATGGGTTTCCCAGCCGCGCGCCAGCGCTTCGGCGTCCGTTGTGAGCTTGTCCGCCGCTTCCAGCAGCACGCGGCCGCGCTCCAGCAGCATTCGCCCCACGTTGGTGAATTTTGTTCGATGACCGGAGCGGTCAAACAGCACCACGTCCAGCTCTTCTTCCAGCTTCTGCATGGTGTAGCTTAGCGCAGACGGAACGCGCCCCAGCTCATCTGCCGCCGCCGCAAAACTGCCGCGCCGGTCAATCGCGTCCATGACGCGAAGCGCCTCAAGCGTCAATGCTCTCTCTTTAGCCATCTCGTTCTCATTCAGGAAATTTGAACATACCGGGCAGAATATCTGGCTAACAATGCAGCGTCCATACCTTTACCATTGTTTTAGTGTAAAGAGAGGTCAAGTTTATGATTACGACAAGAACAGCTAAACAGTGCGGACAAGCCGATTTCGGTTGGCTGCAGGCCCGCTACACCTTTTCCTTTGGACACTACTTTGACCCTAAACTCCTAGGTTACGCTTCACTGCGCGTGTTGAATCAGGAAGTGCTCGCCCCGGGCGCCTCCTTCCAGCCGCGTACGTACCCGAAAGTCGATATCCTGAACCTGATCCTGGAAGGCGAGGCAGAATACCGCGATAGCGAGGGCAATCATGTCCAGGCAAAGGCTGGCGAAGCGTTGTTAATTTCCACGCAGCCGGGCATCAGCTACAGCGAACATAACCTCAGCAAAGACAAAACGCTGACCCGTATGCAGCTGTGGCTGGACGCCTGCCCCGAGCGGGAAAATCCGCTGGTACAGAAGTTAGATTTAACGGGCGATAAGCAGCAGCTGATTGCATCGCCGGACGGCAGTAAAGGTAGCCTGCAGCTGCGCCAGCAGGTGTGGCTGCACCATATCGAACTGAAGAAAGGTGATCAGGCGAGCTTCCAGCTTCATGGTCCGCGCGCCTATTTGCAGTCTATTCACGGTACGGTACATGCGGTGACGCACACGGAAGAGAAAGAAGCGCTCACCTGCGGCGACGGGGCGTTTATTCGTGATGAAGCGAATATCACCCTGGTGGCGGATACGCCGCTGCGCGCGCTGCTGATTGATTTGCCGGTTTAGAGAATGCTCTCACCCTAACCCTCTCCCAATGGGAGAGGGAACCGATCGAGCCACGGCAGAATCATCCGGCGCCGTAAGAAATCACTCTGCCAGCGCGTTAGCCATATCGGTTCTAATCTGCTTACGCTGTTCCGGCGTCAACACCTGGCTGACGTCGAAGTAATATTTCACGCGGTAATAGCGGGTCTGCTCTTCAATTTTGCTAAAGGCAGCAAGCTGGCTTTTCACCGTGCTTTCGTCCCATTTACCCGCCTGGAACATGTCGATCAGCGCGCCGTCCTTCACCCCCGTCATCGGGATCTTGCTGACATTTTGTTCCAGCTGCTTATGCAGATCTTCAATCTTTTTAACCTGCTCATTGCTGAGCTTCAGGTGCTGTACCAGCGGATCCTGCGAGGGAGACGGGGCAGCCTCAACGTTCGCGGCCTGCGCCGTAAAACTGCACGCTGCCAGCGAGGCGGCGACCAGCGCAATACGGGTCATTTTCATCATCTTACTGTCCTTACATGCTGTGATAGGGAAAAGCAGGCGTATTGTTTTTCAAGAGCGGATGAATATGTGTGAGTAATTATATAAACAATTTTGTATGTTTAGCGGGCAAAAAAATGCCCCCAGGGTGAGGGGGCATGAGACCTGAATGTCGTCAGATAGATTGCGTAAACGTCCTCGAAATCACATCCTGCTGCTGCTCGCGCGTCAGGGCGTTAAAACGCACCGCATAGCCTGAAACGCGGATCGTCAGGTTCGGGTAATTCTCGGGATGCGCGATGGCATCGAGGAGCATTTCCCGGTTCATGACGTTGACGTTCAGATGCTGCCCGCCCTCAATGGACGCTTCGTGATGGAAGTACCCGTCCAGCAGCCCCACCAGGTTGGTTTTGCGCACCAGCTCGTCCTTGCCCAGCGCCTGCGGCACGATGGAGAAGGTGTAGGAGATCCCGTCTTTCGCGTAGGTGAACGGCAGCTTGGCCACCGACGTTAGCGAGGCCACGGCCCCTTTTCTGTCGCGGCCGTGCATCGGGTTCGCGCCAGGCGCAAACGGCGTGCCGCCGCGGCGTCCGTCCGGCGTGTTTCCGGTCTTCTGGCCGTAAACCACGTTGGAGGTGATGGTCAGGATCGACTGGGTTGGCACCGCGTTGCGGTAGGTTGGCAGCGCCTGAATTTTCTTCATAAAGCGCTCCACCAGATCGCAGGCGATGCTGTCCACGCGGTCGTCGTTATTGCCGTACTGCGGGTAGTCCCCTTCAATCACGAAATCGACCGCCAGACCGGTGTGGTCGCGCACCGGCTTCACCGTGGCGTATTTAATGGCCGACAGGGAGTCCGCCGCCACCGACAGCCCGGCAATGCCGCAGGCCATGGTGCGATAGACGTCCCGGTCGTGGAGCGCCATCAGCGAGGCTTCGTAGCTGTACTTATCATGCATGTAGTGAATGAGGTTCAGGGCGCTGATGTACTGCACCGCCAGCCAGTCCATAAAGTGATCGAGGCTCGCCATCACGGTATCGTAATCCAGCACGTCGTCCAGCAGCGGCTCGGTTTTCGGGCCGACCTGGATCTTCAGCTTCTCGTCCACCCCGCCGTTGATCGCGTACAGCAGCGTTTTGGCGAGGTTGGCGCGCGCGCCAAAGAACTGCATCTGCTTGCCGATCACCATCGGGCTGACGCAGCAGGCAATGGCGTAGTCGTCGCTGTTGAAGTCCGCACGCATCAGATCGTCGTTCTCATACTGCAGCGAAGAGGTGACGATCGACACCTGCGCGGCGTATTTCTTGAACGCGATCGGCAGTTGTTCAGACCAGAGGATCGTCAGGTTCGGCTCCGGCGCAGGCCCCATGGTGTGCAGGGTATGCAGATAGCGGAAGCTGTTTTTGGTCACCAGCGTGCGCCCGTCCAGCCCCATGCCGCCGATCACTTCCGTCGCCCAGATTGGATCGCCGGAGAAGAGCGTGTCGAACTCCGGCGTGCGCAGGAAGCGCACCATGCGGATCTTCATGATGAAGTGGTCAATCAGCTCCTGCGCCTGGACTTCATTCAGCCTTCCTGCCTGCATGTCGCGTTCAATGTAGATATCGAGGAACGAGGCCGTGCGCCCCAGCGACATCGCCCCGCCGTTCTGGGATTTCACCGCTGCAAGATAGGCAAAATAGACCCACTGCACCGCTTCCTGGGCGTTCATCGCCGGACGTGAAATATCAAAGCCATAGTTCGCCGCCATCTGCTGGATCTGCAGCAGCGCGCGCCTGTGCTCCGCCAGCTCTTCACGCAGGCGGATCGTCGCCTCCAGATCTTCACCGCGTTCCAGCCTGCCCTGCAGATCGGCAAACTGTAGTTCGCGCTCGCGCACCAGATAAGCGATCCCGTACAGCGCCACGCGGCGATAGTCGCCGATAATGCGTCCGCGCCCGTAGCCGTCCGGCAAGCCGGTCAGCACGCCGGATTTACGGCAGCGCATCATCTCCGGCGAATAGACGTCAAACACGCCCTGGTTGTGGGTTTTGCGCAGGTCGGTAAACAGGTATTCGAACTGCGGATCCATCTCCCGGCCATAGGCTTCGAACGAGCTGCGGATCATGTTGATCCCGCCATAAGGATGCAGCGCGCGCTTGAGCGGTTTATCGGTTTGCAGGCCGACGATCGTCTCCAGATCCTGGTCGATATAGCCCGGCCCGTGGGCCGTAATGGTGGTGGCGATGTTGGTATCAAAATCCACCGGGGCGTGGGTGGCGTTCTCCTGGCGAATGCCGACCATTACCTTCTGCCACAGCGCCGTCGTTGCTGGCGTCGCCTGCGCGAGGAAAGCTTCATCGCCTTCATAAGGGGTGTAGTTATGCTGAATAAAATCGCGGACGTTGACGGCGTTTTTCCATTCTTCACCGCGAAACCCGGCCCATGCGTCGCTGTAGGGCGCGACGCCCGTATCGATTGTTACTTTCATGTGATTCTCGCTTTATCAGGCGTAAGCCGCGGCCGGGGTAACCTTTCCAAGACGGAGGGCGTCCAGCGCGATCATTTTTTCTTCGTTGGTAGGGATAACCGCGCAGGCCACGCGGGACGATTCGGTGGAGATCACGCGCTCACCCGCGCTCCCCGGCAGGGCATTTTTGGCGTCGTCGAGGATGATGCCGAAGACTTTCAGATGTTCCGCCACCAGCGTGCGGACAAGCTTCGAGTTTTCGCCAATGCCGCCGGTAAAGACCACCCCATCCAGGCGGTGCAGCGACGCCGCGTGGCCGGCAATATGTCGCGCAATGCGGTGCACGAAGGTATGGATAGCCAGCTGCGCCCGCTCGTTGCCTTCGTGCCAGGCTTTCTCCAGCGCACGTAAATCGGAGGAGATGCCGGAGATCCCCAGCAGCCCGGACTCTTTATTGACCACGCGCTCCAGATCCTCGAACGACTGGCCGGTCTGCTGGGCAATCCACGCCATCGCGCCGAAGTCCACGTCGCCGCAACGCGTACCCATCACCAGCCCTTCCAGCGGCGTCATCCCCATCGAGGTGTCGACGCTTTCGCCGTTGCGCACCGCGCAGATGGACGCCCCGTTGCCGAGATGGGCAATCACCAGGCCGCTGTCGTCGGGGGACAGCCCGAGAAGCGTATGCGCCTGTGCGGCCACGTAGCGGTGAGAGGTGCCGTGGAAGCCGTAGCGGCGCACGCCCAGCTCTTCAAAATAGCGGTACGGCAATCCGTACAGATACGCCTGCGGCGGCAGCGTCTGGTGGAAGCTGGTATCAAATACCGCGACCTGCTGCACGCCCGGGAACAGGCGCTCTGCCGCTTCCACGCCGCTCAGGTTGGCGTAGTTATGCAGCGGTGCCAGCGGGGAGACCTGGCGAATCTGCGCGATCGCCTCTTCCGTGATCAGGGTCGACTCGCTGAAGAGGTTTCCCCCGTGCGCAATGCGGTGGCCAATTAAGGCCACGCTGCTCATCAGGTTACGCTTCTCCAGCTCCAGGGCGATGGCAGCCAGCGCCCCTTCGTAGTCCTGGTGAGCCAGTCTGGCTGGCTCACCCCCGTTCACGGAAATAAAGGCCTTCTCGGTGTTGATCCCGTCTGCAATGCCCGTCATCAGGGCATCGCAGCTGCTGGCGTCGAGCACCGAAAACTTAACAGAGGACGATCCGCAGTTAATAACCAGTACAACCGGAAACTCAATCATCATGTGACTCCGCTCTTCCTGAGCAATGGGTTAGAACAGTTTGTAAACGATATTCAGAATGGTCAGCAGGCCGACCGCGGTAACGAAGATGTTCTCGGTACGCCCTTTGTACTTCGCCAGCGCCGGTGCTTTGCGGATGGCATACATCGGCAGCAGGCACAGCAGAGAGGCAATGATTGGCGCCCCCATGGCTTCAATAAGGTCCAGAATGTTCGGGTTGGCGTAGGCCACAACCCAGGTGGAGCCCATGATGAACACCATGCTGATGGTGTTCAGTTTGCCAACAGAAACTTTCTTCTTATCGCCCTTGTAGCCGAACTTAAGGATCAGGCCGTTCAGCCCTTCCAGCGTGCCCAGGTAGTGACCGAAGAAGGATTTGAAGATAGCCACCAGCGCGATGATGGAGGCACCGTATTCCAGTACCGTTGCGAACGTCGATTTGGTTCCTGACATTGACGCAAAGTGGTTCGCCAGGTAGGAGAGCACCGGAATGTTCTGCGCCTTGGCGTCCGCCATGTTCTGCGGAGAGAGCGTAAACAGGCAGCTAAAGGCGAAGAACATCACCACGGCCACCATCAGCATGCTGGCGCGACCGATGATTTTGGAACATTTCTGCTCGGTGAACGCTTTCCCGAACTCCGGCTCGTACTCTTCGCGCTTGGAGACCACAAACGAGGAGACGATAGGCGAGAAGTTGAAGGAGAAGACCATGATGGAGATACCCAGCCACACCGTGACCAGAATGCCGTCATGACCGGTAAAGGCGATATCGCTCAGGTTGACCTGGTCGATCACCGCCGAGTTCCAGTAAGGGATCAGCGACAGGGAAATCAGCACCAGGCTGGCGATAAACGGGAACACCAGGAAGCTCATGACCTTCACCATCAGGTCTTTACCAAACCAGATAACAAAGGCCATCAGCAGCAGCAGGAACAGCGCCACCACGCCGCGGTTCAGCGCAGGCAGCTGGAGCTGGTTTTCCCAGAAGGTCATAAAGGTGTTGGTAATGGTGACGCCGTAAATCCAAAGCAGCGGGCAAATGGCGAAGAAGTAGAGGAAGGTGATCACCACCCCACCGGTTTTGCCAAAGTGCTCTTCCACCGTTTCGGTGATGTTGCCGGAGACGTTGCTGCCGGAGAGGCACAAACGCGCCAGCGCGCGGTGGCAGTAAAACGCAATCGGGAACGCAAGAACCAGCATCAGCAGGATAGGGATCAATCCACCAAAGCCTGCGCGAATGGGGAAGAACAGCACGCCTGCGCCAATGGCGGTACCAAACAGGCCGAGCGTCCATGTGGTATCAGACTTACGCCAGGAGGACGTTTTTGTCTGGCCAACGATAATGCTTTCAGTGTTGCTCATAGGTCACCTTTATGCGTCAACGAAGCCGGTAATTTGGGAAACACGGGAGAGATCGATATTGCCGCCGGAAATAATGCAGACGGTTTTACGACCCTGAATATAGTGGTCAAGCTTGCCGCTTAATAACGCGGCGCAGGCCAGCGCGCCGGCGCCTTCCGTCACCACTTTATTTCGCTGAATAAGCGCGATCATGCTGTCACGAATGTTGTCTTCGCTGACCAGCACAATGTCATCAACCAGCTCGCGAACAATTTCGAACGGTAAATTACCGGGGCGAGAAACGTCACAGCCGTCGGCCAGCGTGCCACTAACGCGATGGCTGATTATTTCCCCGGCCTGATACGATGCCGCCATGCCGTGAACATTTTCTGACTGCACGCCGATGATATTAATGGTGGGGTTAATGGATTTAATTGCCGTCGCAATCCCGGCAATTAAACCGCCGCCGCCGATAGGCACAATAACGTTATCCACATCGTATAAATCTTCGAGAATTTCCAGACCGATGGTGCCCTGCCCGGCGATCACTTTGGCGTCATCGTACGGCGGAATAAAAATGCGCCCTTCCATCTCGACGATTTCGCTGACTTTGGCAATGGTGTCGTTGAAGTTCTCGCCGTGCAGCACCACTTCAGCGGAGTAGTCGCGCGTCGCGGCCACTTTAGACTTCGGCGCGCCCATCGGCATCACCACTTTGCCGTCGATGCCAAGCATCGCGCAGGAGAGGGACACACCCTGCGCGTGGTTTCCCGCGGAGCAGGCGACAACGCCTTTGCGTTTTTCAGCGTCGGTCAGCGAGCTTAATTTGTTAAACGCGCCGCGGATCTTAAACGAGCCGGTACGCTGCATGTTCTCAAACTTCAGGAATATTTCGCCCTTGCAGCGTTCGCTAAGATAATTCGAGCGCGGCATACCTGTTTTATATATTTTTCCTGCCAGTCGTTTTCTGGCGTCCTGAATATCTTCAATCGTTACCGGGAGATCGTAGGTAATATGCATAATATCCTCGTTATAATAATTCATTCTTTTCGGGCAAAGTCAGGGTATCAGAGCGTTACAGAGATAAGCTCTGGGTGTTTTTAAATTGATTACTCATTATTCATCGTCGTCTTTCGATATTCATCGACGAATACTGTTTTGCCAGCTCAACTAATACTGACGCCGATTTTTTAATCCTGTAATTTTTTGACCACACGGCGGCATAACGCGCCACGGGTAATTCATCTTCTACGGGCAACACAATAAACTGATCAGAACCGAACGGTGCAATCATGTCGCGGGGAATCACCGTCAGATAATCGGCATTCAGGACAAGGTTATAAATGGTGACGACAGAATCGGTCTGGACGATGTTTTCGATGCTGATGTGGTTGTCTTGCAGGGTGGTCAGAAGTTCTTTGTAGTAGCCCATATCGGTTTGCGGCATCACCCACTGCTCGTGCGTGAGCGATGCCAGTGTCGTCGGGCCGGTGCACGTTCGCGTTTTGCTGGCGACCAGCACAAACTCGGACTCAAACAGCGGTTCGACGTGCAGATCCTGCAGCAGCATTTCATCACTCAGCGTGCCGATAGCGAAATCCAGACGACCGTCGCGAATAGCCGGAAGGAAAGAGGAGAGCTGGGCTTCATACATCGAGACGCGTGCTTTCGGGAACACTTCCTTGAATTTTTTGATCATCTCGGACAGGAAGGTAAAGCCGATCAGCGACGGGTAGCCAAAGGAGACGTCCATGACGGTACTGAAGCTCAGGCTGTTAATCTCACTCACCATGTTTTTCATTTCGCGGGTGATCGACTCAGAGTACGAGAGCAGAACCTGACCCGCGGCGGTGAGTTTTACGCCGGTGTTTTTACGCACCATCACTTCCACGCCGAAGTAGGACTCAATATCGCTGATGATTTTGCTGACGGCGGGTTGCGTCAGGCCAAGCTGTCTTGCTGCAGAACCTATGGAGCCACTTTTAATGACTTCCTGAAATACCACGAGGTGCTGTGTTTTCGGTAGAATAATAGTGTTCATAATATTCTGCGCTTATTTCCCTATGACGGAGCGAATTCTACCTAATAGTGTTTAAGGGGGTATGTGCTGTCACTCACAATTTGCTTTTCCGCACGTTTTACAGGAACAATGACAACCAAAAAACATATTTATTATCAATAAGATGAATAAGTAAGGCCACACCATTACGCTGATATCGATCAATAAAATCAGTAGTAATAAATTTATTTTATGGCGATAACCTTGATAAATTTTCCTGCGTTAAAAAAATCAATAAAGACGATCTTTCAGGCAATTAAAGACCAATAAATAACCGCTATTTGTTTGAAACATTCTTTCAGTTTATTAAATTTTTCCGATGCGAATTTTCAGGTTTGCGGAAAAGAGTGGAATGCGTCACATATTCACGGGAGAAATGTATTTGATTTCAATATATGCATATCAAACGAGAAAAGATTCTCGATCATATAGGTAACAAACATAACAAATTATCAATACTAAAAATCGTGTGTTTTTTAGCGCGAAATTTTGTGATGGCGATCGTCTACAGGTACAGGAACGATACGAAAGGTATAAAAGCAGTGAAATGTGCTTAATGTCGCAAATATGAGAATTGATGTCGTTTGTCCGGCGCTGCGCTTACCCGGTCAGCAACACCCGGAAAGCAAAAAACCCGCCGAGGCGGGTTTTTTTAAGAAGTTGAAGCTGACCGATAAGCCGGGTTCTGTCGTGGACAGTCATTCATCTAGGCCAGCAATCGCTCACTGGCTCAAGCAGCCTACCCGGGTTCAGTACGGGCCGTACCTTGTGAACCCCTATTTGGCCTTGCTCCGGGTGGAGTTTACCGTGCCACGGACTGTTACCAGCCGCGCGGTGCGCTCTTACCGCACCCTTTCACCCTTACCTGATCCCGCTTGCGCGGGCCATCGGCGGTTTGCTCTCTGTTGCACTGGTCGTGGGTTTCCCCCCCAGGCGTTACCTGGCACCCTGCCCTATGGAGCCCGGACTTTCCTCCCCTCCGCCCGTCTCCCCCGAAAGGGACGACGACGAAGCGGCGACTGTCTGGTCAGCTTCGGCGCGCAGTATAGAGGTTTTGCGCGCCGCTGTCACCCTCAGGTGTGGGCAAGGCGTGATTAACGCGCCACTTCCACCTTTGCCAGTTTTTCGTAGTAGCACGCAATCGCGCTGTGATCGGCCGTGCCCAGGCCATCCGCACGCAGCGCCTGCATCATCTCCATGACCGCCGCGGTCAGCGGCAGCTGCGCGCCTACGCCGTGTGACGTATCCAGCGCGTTCGCCAGATCTTTAATGTGCAGGTCGATGCGGAAACCGGGTTTGAAATTACGATCCATCACCATCGGCGCTTTGGCATCCAGCACGGTACTGCCCGCCAGACCACCGCGAATGGCCTGATAGACCAGATCCGGGTTGACGCCCGCTTTGGTTGCCAGCGTCAGCGCTTCGGACATGGCGGCAATGTTCAGCGCCACGATCACCTGGTTGGCCAGCTTGGTCACGTTACCCGCCCCGATGTCTCCGGTATGCACCACCGAGCCCGCCATGGCTTTCATCAGGTCGTAGTATCTATCGAAAATGGCTTTATCACCGCCGACCATCACCGACAGCGTGCCGTCGATCGCTTTCGGCTCACCGCCGCTGACCGGCGCATCCAGCATATCGACGCCCTTCGCTTTTAACGCCTCGCTGATTTCACGGCTTGCAAGCGGCGCAATAGAACTCATATCAATCAGCACCAGGCCCGGCTTCGCACCGTCGATAATGCCGTTCTCACCCAGCGCAACCTCTTTAACATGCGGGGAGTTGGGCAGCATGGTGATGATGACATCGCACTGCTCGGCAATGGCCTTCGCGGTGGTGGCCGTTTCAGCGCCCGCCGCTATCACCTCTGCCACGGCCTGCGGATTGTGATCGGATACCACCAGTGAGTAACCCGCTTTGATGAGGTTCTTACTCATTGGTTTACCCATGATCCCCAGGCCAATAAAACCCACTTTCAGCGTCATAATCTGTTTCCTCAATGATGGTTATTTTTTAAAAGCGTCGGCTAATTTCTGCGTGGCCGAGCGGAATACCCCGAGGTCGCTGCCGACGGCAACAAACGTGGCTCCCCACTCCAGATAGCGACGGGCGTCAGCCTCAACCGGCGCCAGAATGCCGCACGGTTTGCCGTGAGCTTTAGCGCGGGCAAAGATGTGCTGGATAGCGCGCTGCACGTCAGGGTGGCTGGCGTTACCCAGATGGCCAAAGGCGGCCGCCAGATCGCTTGGACCGACGAAGATACCGTCCACGCCGTTTGTGGCTGCAATCGCGTCAACGTTATCAACGCCCTGCTGGCTCTCGATCTGAACCAGAATAGTGATGTTGTTATTGGACTGCGCGAAGTAGTCCGGCACGGTGCCAAACATATTGGCGCGATGCGAAACGGAAACGCCGCGGATCCCTTCAGGCGGATAGCGCGTTGAGGCTACGGCCAGGGCCGCTTGTTCTTCCGTCTCCACAAACGGGATCAGGAAGTTGTAGAAACCGATATCCAGCAGGCGCTTGATAATTACCGGCTCGTTAGTTGGCACGCGCACTACCGGGGCGCTGAGGCTGCCTTTTAGCGCCATCAGCTGCGGAATAAAGGTGCTGATATCGTTCGGCGCATGTTCGCCGTCCAGCACCAGCCAGTCAAAACCTGCCAGGCCCAGCACTTCGGTGCTGATTGGGTTTGCCAGCGCGGACCAGCAGCCAATCTGAATCTGGTGTGCCGCGAGGGCCGCTTTAAATTTATTCGGGAAGATATCGTTACTCATCGTATTTACCTTTTTTATTCCGCAGCCTTTTTCAGTATCATTTTATTTATTCAGACACCGCACCAGCATTATATTTATTATTCTGACGTATTTTGGCGTTATAAAATCGTCATTCAGTATAAAACGCAACCCACGACCGCACATTGTTTTAATGCTCAAGCATTGCGTAACATTTCAAAGAATTTTTTTGCATATGCACAAGGCGCTGGGCGCTAATGCACAGAATCAGGCATTACCGGTTCTGGAGCGATCGCGATCACATTTTCATATCCCCTATGCTGACATGCTTTAATTCTGAAAGCCGCGTATTTATTTCTACCATTAGAAAATTGGCTGAATTTATTATCAGACACTTTGCTGGAGAATACTGAACAATGGCCGACATTGAAATTCGACAGGCATCGCCGACGGCGTTTTATATAAAAGTCCACGACACCGATAATGTGGCGATAATTGTCAACGACAATGGCTTAAAAGCGGGCACCCGCTTTCCGGACGGGCTGGAACTGATTGAGCATATTCCACAGGGACATAAAGTCGCCCTGGTGGATATCCCTGCTAACAGCGAAATCGTACGTTACGGTGAAGTCATCGGCTATGCCGTTCGCTCTATACCGCAGGGCAGCTGGGTTGAGGAGTCGCTGGTGGCGCTGCCGGAAGCGCCGCCGCTGAACACGCTTCCGCTGGCGACCCGCGTGCCGGAACCGCTTCCTCCGCTGGAGGGCTATACCTTCGAAGGCTACCGCAACGCGGACGGCAGCGTCGGCACCAAGAATCTGCTCGGCATTACCACCAGCGTGCACTGCGTGGCGGGCGTAGTGGATTACGTGGTGAAAATCATCGAACGCGATCTGCTGCCGAAATACCCGAACGTCG
The DNA here is from genome assembly GCF_019730495.1 of Enterobacter sp. Y17. Taxonomy (NCBI): domain Bacteria; kingdom Pseudomonadati; phylum Pseudomonadota; class Gammaproteobacteria; order Enterobacterales; family Enterobacteriaceae; genus Enterobacter; species Enterobacter sp. Y17. Next base: position 132,802 of record NZ_JAASKP010000002.1, on the reverse strand, counting down.
ACGGCGTGGTGGGCCTGAACCACCTCTACGGCTGCGGCGTGGCGATTAACGCACCCGCTGCGGTAGTGCCGATCCGCACCATTCACAATATTGCCCTCAACCCGAACTTTGGCGGCGAGGTGATGGTAATTGGTCTGGGGTGTGAAAAATTGCAGCCAGAGCGCCTGCTGCAGGGCACCGAAGATGTGAAAGCCATTCCGGCAGACGAGGCCAGCATCGTGCGCCTGCAGGACGAACGCCACGTGGGTTTCCGCTCAATGGTCGACGATATCCTGCAGGTGGCTGAACGCCATCTGGACAAGCTCAACAAGCGCCAGCGCGAAACCTGCCCGGCGTCTGATTTGGTAGTGGGAACACAGTGCGGCGGCAGCGATGCCTTCTCCGGCGTGACGGCCAACCCGGCGGTGGGCTATGCGTCCGATCTGCTTGTTCGCTGCGGCGCCACGGTGATGTTCTCCGAGGTGACCGAAGTGCGTGACGCCATCCATCTGCTCACGCCACGCACCGTTAATGAAGAGGTCGGCAAGCGCCTGCTTGAGGAAATGGCCTGGTACGATAGCTATCTCGATATGGGCAAAACCGACCGCAGCGCCAACCCGTCTCCGGGGAACAAAAAAGGCGGCCTCGCGAACGTGGTGGAAAAAGCCCTTGGTTCGATTGCCAAATCCGGCCAGAGCGCGATTGTGGAAGTGCTCTCTCCGGGCCAGCGCCCGACCAAACGCGGCCTGATCTACGCGGCAACGCCGGCCAGCGATTTCGTCTGCGGCACGCAGCAGGTGGCGTCCGGCATTACGGTACAGGTCTTTACCACCGGGCGCGGCACGCCGTACGGCCTGATGGCGGTGCCGGTGATCAAGATGGCGACCCGTACCGAGCTGGCAAACCGCTGGTATGACTTAATGGACATCAACGCGGGCACCATCGCCACCGGAGAAGAGAGCATTGAGGACGTGGGCTGGAAACTGTTCCACTTCATTCTGGATGTCGCAAGCGGGCGGAAGAAAACCTTCTCCGACCAGTGGGGGCTGCATAATCAGCTGGCGGTGTTTAACCCGGCACCGGTGACGTGATTTTTCGCACCACATCTATCCCGCATTTAGGTAACCCGCCGGACACGCCGCAAACCTTCCAGGTTGAGGCGATACCTGTTGGCTAAATGACGCATAACGATCTGCAGGCCGGGTTAGGCTCAGCCGCCACCCGGCAAAACAGGCGGCAGGGGCTTACTCCCCCTGCTGCTCCAGCGCATGCTTATACAGCGCATTTTTCTTCACGCCGTGAATTTCCGCCGCCAGCGCAGCGGCCTTCTTCAGCGGTAGTTCCGCCTGCAGCAGCGCCAGCGTGCGCAGCGCATCGGCAGGGAGCGCGTCTTCCTGCGCCTTATGCCCTTCGACAATCAGCACCATTTCACCCTTGCGGCGGTTTTCGTCTTCCTTCACCCACGCCAGCAGTTCACCCACCGGCGCGCCGTGGATCGTTTCCCAGGTTTTGGTCAGCTCGCGCGCCAGCACCACGTAGCGGGCTTCTCCCCAGACGGTCACCATATCTTCCAGGCTCTCCAGCAGGCGGTGCGTGGATTCGTAGAAAATCAGGGTGCGCGGTTCCGCTTCCAGATCTTTTAAAACGTCGCGACGGCCTTTGGATTTGGCAGGCAGGAAGCCTTCATAGCAGAAACGGTCAGACGGCAGACCCGCGGCACTCAGCGCAGCAATGGCGGCACACGGCCCCGGCAGCGGCACAACGCGAATACCGGCTTCACGACAGGTACGCACCAGGTGATAGCCGGGATCGTTGATCAGCGGCGTACCGGCGTCGGAGACCAGGGCAATGTTCTGCCCCTCTTTCAGCTTCGCCACCAGCGTTTCGGCTTTTTGTTGCTCATTGTGATCGTGCAGAGCAAACAGACGGGCGTTAATCGCGAAATGTTGCAGCAGCAGGCCGGTGTGGCGGGTATCTTCAGCAGCAATTAAATCAACAGCTTGCAGTACGGTGAGCGCACGTTGGGTAATATCAGACAAATTCCCGATAGGAGTAGGTACAATATAAAGCTGGCCTTGAGAATTATCTGCCGTTTCGTGTTGTTTCATTGTTTCGTCCGTATTGCCGATTTAATATTGAGCATTGCGTAAAAAAAATCACTGGATACAGTATGGTACCGTTAACGTTTCTTCGAAAAAAAGCCACGCGCAGCGTGCCGCTTCTGCTGGCAGCCCTGATCTTTGCAGGCTGTGGCACCCAGGCACCTGACCAGAGCACCGCCCATCTTCAGGGATCTGCTCAGGCTGATTCTGGCTTTTATCTGCAACAAATGTCGCAGAGTTCAAATGATACCAAGACCAACTGGCAATTACTCGCCATTCGTGCACTGCTGAAAGAGGGTAAAACCCAGCAGGCAGCCGAACTGTTTAACCAGTTGCCAAAAGATCTTAACGACGCCCAGCGTCGTGAGCAGAGCCTGCTCTCTGCCGAGCAGAAGGTCGCGCTGAAAGATTACGCCGCCGCGAAGAAGACCCTCGGTGACATTGACGTGAGCGCGCTGGATAAAAATCAGCAGGCTCGCTTCTGGCAGGCGGGCATTACCGCTGAGCAGGGACGTCCTTCTCTCACGCTGCTCCGCGCCCTCGTCGCGCAAGAGCCGCTGCTCGGCGGTGCCGATAAGCAAAAAAATATTGATGCCACCTGGCAAGCGCTTGCCTCGATGACCCAGGAACAGGCGCAGGCGCTGGTCATCAACGCCGATGAAAACGTCCTTCAGGGCTGGTTGGATCTGCAGCAGATGTGGTTTAACAACCGCAGCGATCCAAAGATGCTGAAAGCCGGTATTACGGACTGGCAGACGCGCTACCCGCAAAACCCGGGGGCGAAAATGCTGCCAACCCAGCTGGTAAACGTGCAGAACTTTAAGCCAGCGTCCACCAGCAAAATCGCCCTGCTTCTGCCGCTCAACGGCCAGGCGGCGGTGTTTGGCCGTACCATTCAGCAGGGCTTTGAAGCCGCGAAAAACGGTACCACTTCGGTAACCGGCAGCGCGGTTCCCGCGCAGGCGGCCCAGGCGGCTAACGTGAATGATGTGGTCAGCCCGTCCGCAGCGGAGACCAGCGATCTGACCACGGCGCAAGCGCCGGCGCAGGGTACGATGCAAAACCCGGTGACGGCCCCGACGACGCCTCCGGCTACAGCAGCACCTGCTGCGGCAGCCCCGGCTACTACAGCACCTGCTACTAAGGCTCCGGCCGAGACGCAAGCGGCACCAGCACCTGAAGCGACAGCAGAACAGCCTCAACCGCAGCCTGCACAACCCGCGGCCCAGCCTGCTGCGCAGCCGCAGACCGTGGCAACCACCAGCGCCAACCCGGGCGCTGAGGTGAAAATTTACGACACCAGCTCGCAGCCGCTTGACCAGGTTCTGGCGCAGGTTCAGCAGGACGGGGCGAGCATCGTTGTCGGTCCGCTGCTGAAAAACAACGTGGAAGAGCTGATGAAGAGCAATACCACGCTGAACGTGCTGGCGCTCAACCAGCCTGAGCAGGTTCAGAACCGGGCCAATATTTGCTACTTCGCGCTTTCCCCTGAAGATGAAGCCCGCGATGCGGCGCGCCATATTCACGAGCAGGGTAAGCAGGCTCCGCTGCTGCTCATCCCACGCAGCGCGCTGGGCGATCGCGTGGCCAATGCCTTTGCCGATGAGTGGCAGAAGCTCGGCGGCGGCGTGGTGTTGCAGCAGAAATTTGGTTCCGTCTCTGAACTGCGCGCGGGCGTAAACGGTGGAGCGGGTATCGCGCTCAACGGCAGCCCTGTCCCCGCGAGCCTGCCGCAGCAGCAGGGCGTGACGATTGGCGGCCTGACGATCCCTGCCCCGCCTACCGACGCGCAGATTAGCGGTGGCGGCAAAGTGGATGCGGCCTATATCGTTGCCACGCCGCAGGAGATCGCCTTTATCAAACCGATGATCGCGATGCGTAACGGCAGCCAGAGCGGCGCAACGCTTTACGCCAGCTCGCGCAGCGCGCAGGGCACCGCAGGCCCGGATTTCCGCCTGGAAATGGACGGTCTGCAGTACAGCGAAATCCCGATGCTGGCAGGCAGCAACCCGGCGCTGATGCAGCAGGCGCTGAGTACAGTACGTAACGATTATTCGCTGGCGCGTCTGTATGCAATGGGTGTCGATGCATGGGCGCTGGCGAACCACTTTACCCAGATGCGTCAGGTGCCGGGCTTTGAGCTTAACGGCAACACCGGCGATCTGACCGCGACTCAGGACTGCGTGATCAACAGGAAGTTATCATGGCTCAAATACCAGCAGGGGCAAATCGTCCCGGCCAGTTAAGCCGTAAAGAGACCGGCGATGCGTGGGAGTTAAAGGCGCGTCGCTGGCTTGAAGGCAAAGGACTGCGCTTTATCGCCGCTAACGTCCGCGGGCGCGGCGGCGAAATTGATCTGATCATGAAAGAGGGTCAGGTCATCGTGTTTGTAGAAGTCCGTTTTCGACAGTCCTCCCGTTTTGGCGGTGCTGCCGCCAGCGTGACGCTCGCCAAACAACATAAATTATTACAGACTGCCCACTTGTGGCTTGCCCGCCATAATGGGAGCTTTGATACTGTGGATTGCCGGTTCGATGTGATAGCCTTCACCGGAAATGAGATCGAATGGCTTAAAAACGCTTTTGGCGAAGACGCATAATTAAGATTTAAAAGGGATAACGTGCTCGAAAGAATTAAAGTGTGCTTCACAGAAAGCATCCAGACTCAGATTGCCGCGGCGGAAGCCCTTCCGGATGCTATCTCGCGTGCCGCAATGACGCTGGTGCAATCCCTGCTTAATGGCAACAAAATCCTCTGTTGTGGCAACGGCACGTCAGCCGCCAACGCACAGCATTTTGCTGCCAGCATGATCAATCGCTTTGAAACAGAACGCCCGAGTTTACCCGCCATTGCACTTAATACCGATAATGTGGTCTTAACGGCGATTGCTAACGATCGTCTGCATGACGAAATTTACGCAAAGCAGGTGCGAGCCCTGGGTCATGCGGGAGATGTGCTGCTGGCCATCTCCACGCGCGGCAACAGCCGGGACATTGTCAAAGCCGTTGAAGCCGCCGTCACCCGCGACATGACCATCGTGGCCTTAACCGGCTATGACGGTGGTGAGCTGGCGGGTCTGCTTGGGCCGCAGGATGTGGAAATCCGCATTCCTTCTCACCGAAGCGCGCGTATTCAGGAGATGCATATGCTCACGGTGAACTGTTTATGTGATTTGATCGATAACACGCTTTTCCCTCACCAGGATGATTAAGGAGTTCTTATGAAGGCTTTATCGACCCTCGCAGTCCTTATGTCTGCATTACTGCTTCAGGGATGTATCGCTGCGGCCGTTGTGGGTACCGCCGCGGTAGGCACCAAAGCGGCAACCGATCCACGCACCGTGGGGACACAGGTGGATGACGGTACGCTGGAGCTGCGCGTCAACAGTGCGCTGTCGAAAGACGAACAAATCAAGAAAGAAGCGCGTATCAACGTGACGGCTTATCAGGGCAAAGTGCTGCTGGCAGGCCAGGCGCCAAATCTGGAGCTCGCCTCGCGCGCGAAACAGATTGCGATGGGCGTAGAAGGAACCACAGAGGTGTTTAACGAAGTGCGCCAGGGCAAGCCAATTGGCCTGGGTGACGCCTCTTCCGATACCTGGATCACCACCAAAGTGCGTTCCCAGCTGCTGGGCTCGGACCAGGTGAAATCCTCCAACGTGAAAGTGACGACTGAAAACGGCGAAGTGTTCCTGCTGGGTCTGGTGACCGACCGTGAAGGGAAAGCGGCGGCGGATATCGCCAGCCGGGTGAGCGGCGTGAAGCACGTCACCACCGCGTTTACTTACATCAAATAAAAAAAATCCCCTCGCTTGAGGGGATTTTTTTGTAGGCCCGGTAAGCGCCAGCGCCACCGGGCTTTTTTTACATCAACGCAATACTGCCCACAATCACCCCGCTCAACGCCACCAGTCCTGCGGTCAGCCACAGCGCTTTCGCCGGGAACGACTTACGCAGCATGATAAGCGACGGCAGGCTGATCGCCGGCAGCGTAATCAGCAGCGCCAGCGCCGGCGCGGTGCCCATACCGGCCAGCATCATGGTCTGAACAATCGGGATCTCCGCCGCCGTTGGGATCACAAACAGGCAGCCTGCAACGGCCATCGCAATGACCCACATCAGCGTGTTGTCGATAGCGCCATCCGCATGCGGAAAGAGCCAGACGCGCGCCGCTCCCAGCACCAGTACCGCCAGGATATAGACCGGGATGGTGCTCCAGAAAAGCTGCCAGAGCGCCCTGCCCCAGCGCGCAAAGAAGCCACCCTGCGGTTCGCTGACGTCCAGCTCAACGGCTGCGGGTTCTGCGGCAGTATCCTTCACCAGTTTTTGCACCAGCGTCGCCACCACCAGCACGGTCAGCAGCCCGGCGACCAGACGGATGAACGCAAAATGCCAGCCCAGCACAAAGCCCATAAACACCAGCGTTGCCGGATTGAGCAGCGGGTTCCCCATCCAGAACGCCAGCGCGCCGCCCATCGACACGCGCTGACGGCGCATCCCTGCAGTCACGGGCGCGGCGCAGCAGGAACACATCATCCCCGGCAGGGAGAAAATCGTCCCCAGCAGCGTGCCCTGAAAGCGCGGCTGCCCAAGGGTTTTCACCAGCCAGTTACGGGGGATAAGCACCTGAATCAGCGAGCCCAGAATGACGCCTAAAACGGCGGCCTTCCAGACGGCAAGGAAGTAGACCATGGCGTAGTCCCACGCCGCCTGAAGCGGGCTGGAATCAGCCTGAGCGAGAATAGATTTACCGATGCTGTGCGTTTCGGCGGCGGTGAAGGCTTTGCCGTAGTACGGCTGCCATTTCACGTACCAGAGGCCAACAATGACCACGAGAAAGAAGAGTGCGGGCTTCCACCATTGGACAGGTGTTGCCGCCTGAGATGAAGACTGACCAGTCATAGCATTCCCCGGAGAGTATTAGATTATTAGCCGGGGGAGTTTACGCCTCGCCCTGCGCGATTTCACGCAGTTTTGCCGAAGGGATAATGTTTACGCCCGCTTTCGACGGGGCCAGCCCCTCTTTTAGCATCGCGCGCGCGACGTCCCGCGCCTCGATGGATTTCCAGTTGCCGGGAAGAATGCGAAACAGCGGGGCAAATATCGACTCGTTAAACCGGCGTTCATCCCGGTGGCCGATCAGCATCGAAGGGCGCACTATCGTCAGCTGTTCCCATTTCTGCGCAATCAGCGCATCCTCCATCTTGCCCTTTACCTTGTTGTAGAAGAAAGGCGACCCGGCACTGGCGCCCAGCGCGCTGACCACCAGAAAATGTTTGGCGCCCAGCTTTTTCGCCGTGAGTGCGGTATCCACCACCAGCGTATAGTCGGCGTGGATAAAGGCCTCTTTGCTGCCCGCCTCCCGCCGCGTGGTGCCCAGACAGCAAAAGGCGATATCAATGGGATCCTGCACCTGCGCCAGCGCGTCGGTCAGCTGAGGATCGTGCGGATTAAAGACGCCGGATAAGTCCGCCAGCGGTCGACGCGTCGGGGCGGCGATATAGTTCACGCGGCGATCCTGAATCAGCAGCCGCAGCAGATGATCGCCCACTAACCCGGTAGCACCCGTAATCAATACCTGACTCATCTTTTCCCCTTTACAGAATTGTCCGTTTGCGAACTCAGCGTCGTCGACCACACTTAGAAGTCTGTTACAGGTAAGTATTTACCACAAGCGGAGAAAAATCAGTCTGAAGCCAAAACAACGGAGGAAGCATGGGCAAGAAAATCGCAGTCTTGATTACCGACGAGTTTGAAGATTCAGAATTCACCTCTCCAGCAGAGGCGTTCCGCAAGGCGGGACATGAGGTCATCACCATTGAGAAAGAGGCGGGTAAAACGGTGACAGGCCATAAGGGCGAGGCGACCGTAACCATCGATGAGACCATCGATAACGTGAGCCCCTCAGATTTTGACGCCCTGCTGTTACCCGGCGGTCATTCCCCGGATTCCCTGCGCGGGGACGAGCGCTTCGTGACCTTCACCCGAGACTTTGTCTCGACCGGCAAACCGGTCTTTGCCATCTGTCACGGCCCGCAGCTGCTCATCAGCGCAGAAGTGGTCCGCGGGCGAAAGCTTACCGCCGTGAAACCGATCGTTATCGATCTGAAAAACGCGGGGGCCGAGTTTTACGATCAGGAGGTGGTCAACGACAAAGACCAGCTGATCACCAGCCGAACCCCGGACGATCTCCCGGCGTTTAACCGCGAAGCGCTACGCCTGCTCGGCGCGTAACCAGTGCAGCTTCTTGCCAAAGCCCAGGGTGTTGTCGGTAAATTTCAGCTCATCGAGGCGGATTTCCCACACCGGGGCTTTTAGCGCAGCGGCAACGGGAAAGCGGCGCGTGTAGAGCTTACGGCGCGCGTCGCTCTCTTCACCATCCAGACGACGGATCTCCCCTTTAAACTGCACGCCGCGGATCAGCGCGACCGTTTTCGGCTGGCCGTTTACCGTGCCTGCCACCTTTGCCTGCTGGCCGCTCATCTGCGCATGACGCGTTTTGTCTTCACTCATGACATAAAAAGCCACGCGCTCAGGGTCATAGTAGTAAAACGCATTTGCGCACCACATTTCACCCTCGTCACAGACGCACCAGGTGACAACATGCTGCTTCGCCAGCCAGCGGTTAATGGCGGCCAGTGTTTCCATTTTCGTTCTCTCTCATGCTATGGTGCGTTCACCTTAACATACTGAATCCGTTTACCGTGTGCTGGTTTCTCTATCTTGTCCGAACCGCTGATAACGCCCTCTACACCGGGATCACCACCGATGTGGCGCGGCGTTTTTTACAACATCAAACGGGAAAAGGGGCAAAGGCGCTGCGGGGGAAAGGGGAATTACAGCTCGCCTTCTCAGCGGCAGTCGGCGACCGTTCGCTGGCGCTCAGGCTGGAATACCGCATCAAGCAGCTGACGAAGCGCCAGAAAGAGCGCCTCGTGACCGGAGACGGCTCCTTTGAGGCGCTACGCGAGAGCCTGATTAAAAGCGATTGAAATGGTCGTGATACTCGACCAGGCCATTGACGCCGTTGAGCGCATCGTCCGCCAGGCGATGGACCTGGAAAGCGGATTCCGTACCCGGCCAGCGGCAGCGCAGATCGTAATGCGCGGCCTGCTCAAAGCCTAAACGGCCATAGAACGCAGGATCGCCCAGCGTGACAACGGCCGCGTAACCGAACTCATTGAGCGAATCCAGCCCTTCATAGACCAGCTGGCGTGCCAGCCCCTGCCCGCGATAGCTTTCATCTACCGCCAGCGGCGCCATGCCTACCCACTGCAGCTCTTCGCCCTGAACGATGACCGGACTGAAGGCAACATAACCCACCACCTGACCTTCGTCATCGGTGGCAACCAGCCCCAGCGTAATCAGGCCGTCTTCGCGAAGGTCGTGGACCAGTTGGGCTTCGGCATCGCTCGCAAAGGCGCGGCGTAACAACGCATCGATCCCCGGCGCATCAATCCCAATTTCGACTCGAATCAGCATGGCTCACCTACTGAAGTGTGTTTACCGTCCGGCGGGGTTTTCAGCCCGGCCTCAACGAAATCTGCCATTTGCATTAACATCACGCGCAGCGCTTTTGGCATCTGCTCCAGCTCAATGGCATCCATTAAATTCTTCACGTACAGGCCCAGCTCCGTGTCGCCTTCAATTACCAGACGGCGCTGGAAGAAGAGCGTATCCGGATCCTGCTTGCGCGCGGCGATCATCAGCAGATCGCTGGCGTTGGCGCTAAAGCTCACATCCGCGTCGGCGGATTCGCGTACGATCAGCTGGTCATTCTCAACGGAGGTAAACCAGCGCAGCCCGATGTCACGCACCTCAATGCTTAACCAGCGGCCTTCCAGGAACTCCAGCTCGCCGTCCTGCAGCGCCTGGCGGAACTGCCAGCTCAGGACCTGCTCCAGCACCTGGCGTTTAAGCGCGAACGGCGCCAGCTTGACCGGCACGCTCAGCATTGATGGACCAAATTGTACGAGACGTGAACGCAGTTTATCCAGCACGAGCTTTACTCCCTGATATCTATAGTCCTGCTATTTTGCCATATCCGAAGCGCAACATAGCGGCGTAAATCAACAAACCGTCGTCAGCCGTACCTCATTATTGGTGTCATCAATACGCCATTAGCTGCCTTAAATCAAAAATTGTCGCGTATGGGTTAATTAAAATCCCAGCTCGTTAACAATTTTGCGATCGACTACATCAGGATAAATTATGGAGCTGCTCTGCCCTGCCGGAAATCTTCCGGCGCTTAAGGCGGCCATCGAAAATGGGGCCGATGCGGTCTATATCGGGCTGAAAGATGACACCAACGCCCGCCATTTTGCTGGCCTCAACTTTACGGAGAAAAAGCTTCAGGAAGCCGTTAACTTCGTTCACCAGCACCGCCGCAAGCTGCATATCGCCATCAATACCTTTGCTCATCCTGACGGCTACGCCCGCTGGCAGCGCGCGGTGGATATGGCAGCACAGCTGGGTGCCGATGCGCTGATCCTGGCCGACCTCGCCATGCTTGAGTATGCGGCAGAACGCTATCCCCATATTGAGCGCCACGTCTCTGTTCAGGCATCTGCCACCAACGAAGAGGCGGTGCGTTTTTATCATCAACACTTTGACGTGGCCCGCGTGGTGCTGCCGCGCGTGCTCTCTATTCATCAGGTTAAGCAACTCGCGCGCGTCACGCCAGTACCGCTGGAAGTTTTTGCCTTTGGCAGCCTGTGCATCATGGCCGAAGGCCGCTGCTATCTTTCCTCTTATTTAACCGGAGAATCGCCGAATACCGTCGGGGCCTGCTCTCCTGCCCGCTTTGTTCGCTGGCAGCAGACCCCTCAGGGCCTGGAATCTCGCCTGAATGAGGTGCTGATTGACCGCTACCAGGACGGTGAAAACGCCGGTTATCCCACCCTGTGTAAAGGCCGCTATCTGGTCGACGGCGAGCGCTATCACGCGCTGGAAGAGCCGACCAGCCTCAACACGCTGGAGCTGCTGCCGGAACTGCTGGCGGCCAATATTGCCTCGGTGAAAATTGAAGGACGTCAGCGCAGCCCGGCCTATGTGAGCCAGGTAGCGAAAGTGTGGCGTCAGGCCATCGACCGCTGCATGGCGGACCCGCAGAACTACGCACCACAGCAGGCCTGGATGGAAACGCTTGGTTCGATGTCCGAAGGCACGCAAACCACGCTTGGCGCGTATCACCGTAAATGGCAGTGAGAAAATCATGAAATATTCATTAGGACCGGTGCTCTACTACTGGCCAAAAGAGACGCTGGAAGATTTTTACCAACAGGCCGCGACCAGCAGCGCCGACGTGATTTACCTCGGCGAAGCGGTGTGCAGCAAGCGCCGCGCCACCAAAGTGGGCGACTGGCTGGATATGGCAAAGAGCCTTGCCGGCAGCGGCAAGCAGGTGGTGCTCTCCACGCTCGCGCTGGTGCAGGCGTCTTCCGAACTGGGCGAGCTGAAGCGCTACGTCGAAAACGGCGAGTTCCTGCTGGAAGCGAGCGATCTGGGCGTGGTGAACATGTGCGCTGAACGCAGGCTGCCGTTCGTCGCGGGTCATGCCCTCAACTGCTACAACGCCGTCACCCTGCGCCTGCTGCTCAAACAGGGAATGACGCGCTGGTGCATGCCGGTGGAACTCTCGCGCGACTGGCTGGCAAACCTGCTTAACCAGTGCGACGAGCTGGGCATTCGCAATCAGTTTGAAGTGGAAGTGCTGAGCTACGGCCATCTGCCGCTGGCCTACTCCGCCCGCTGCTTCACCGCGCGCTCGGAAGACCGCCCGAAAGACGAATGCGAAACCTGCTGCATCAAGTACCCGAACGGACGCAGCATGCTGTCGCAGGAGAATCAGCAGGTGTTTGTCCTCAACGGTATTCAGACCATGAGCGGCTATGTCTATAACCTCGGCAACGAGCTGGCGTCGATGGACGGGCTGGTGGATATGGTTCGGCTGTCGCCGCTGGATACCGGCGTATTCGCGATGCTGGACGCCTTCCGTGCCAATGAAAACGGCGCCGCGCCGCTGCCGCTGACGGCAAACAGCGACTGCAACGGCTACTGGAGACGGCTTGCCGGGCTGGAGCTGCAGGCGTAAAAAAGGCTCACTTTGTTAACAACGGTTATCATTATTTAATGCAGTATTAAAGATTGACCGTCGACAAAGTGAGCTGTTATGACTGACAAAACCATTCCGTTTTCGGTGCTGGATCTAGCGCCGATCCCACAAGGCTCCTCGGCAAGAGAAGCCTTTTCGCACTCTCTCGATCTCGCTCAGCTGGCCGAAAAGCGTGGCTATCACCGCTACTGGCTGGCCGAACACCACAACATGGTGGGCATCGCCAGCGCCGCGACCTCGGTACTGATTGGCTATCTGGCAGCAAATACCACCACCCTGCACCTGGGCTCCGGTGGCGTAATGCTGCCGAACCACGCCCCGCTGGTGATTGCCGAGCAGTTTGGCACCCTGAATACCCTCTATCCTGGGCGTATTGATTTGGGTCTTGGTCGTGCACCCGGCAGCGACCAGCCAACGATGCGCGCCCTGCGCCGCCATATGAGCGGCGATATCGACAACTTCCCGCGCGACGTGGCCGAGCTGGTGGACTGGTTCGACGCGCGCGATCCGAACCCGCACGTGCGCCCGGTACCGGGCTACGGTGAGAAGATCCCGGTGTGGCTGTTAGGCTCAAGCCTCTACAGCGCACAGCTCGCCGCACAGCTGGGGCTGCCGTTTGCCTTCGCCTCGCACTTCGCGCCGGATATGCTGCATCAGGCGCTGCATCTTTACCGCACGAACTTTAAACCGTCCGAGCGTCTGGAGAAGCCGTACGCGATGGTGTGCATTAACATCATTGCCGCCGACAGCAATCGCGACGCGGAATTCCTGTTCACCTCAATGCAGCAGGCGTTTGTGAAGCTGCGCCGCGGTGAGACGGGCCAGCTTCCGCCGCCGGTGGAGAATATGCATCAGCTGTGGTCCGCCTCCGAGCAGTATGGCGTGCAGCAGGCGCTGAGCATGTCGCTGGTAGGCGATAAATCGAAAGTGCGCCACGGGCTGGACGCGGTGCTGCGCGAAACGCAGGCGGATGAGATTATGGTTAACGGCCAGATTTTCGATCACCAGGCGCGTTTGCATTCGTTTGAACTGGCGATGCAGGTGAAAGAGGAACTGGTGGGGTAGTTTTTTGCTTTTCTCCCTCTCCCTATGGGAGAGGGCCGGCGTGAGGGGTTCAAACCGCACGTTTTACTGATAAACGGGCAACAGGTTAAAACTCGACAGCACGTGTACCAGTGCGTTACCAACGCCGAATACCAGAATCAGCGCAATCATCGGCTTACCGCCCCAGACGCGGAATTTCGGGCTGCCGAAGCGTTTACGTGATTTGCGCGCCAGCAGCGCCGGCACAATCGCCGCCCAGATAGTTGCCGCCAGCCCTGCATAGCCGATGGCGTACAGGAAGCCGTTCGGCCACAGCAGGCCACCCACAATCGGCGGCAGGAAGGTCAGCAGCGCGGTTTTTAAACGCCCCATCGCAGAATCATCAAAGCCGAACAGATCCGCCAGATAGTCAAACAGGCCCAGCGTCACGCCCAGGAAAGAGCTCGCCACCGCAAAGTTAGAGAAGATAACCAGCAGCAGATCCAGACTGCGGCTGTTCAGCACGCCGCTCAGCGCCTGCACCAGCACGTCGATGTTACCGCCCTTCTGGGCAATGCCGATAAATTCCGGACGCGGGATGTTGCCCATCGTCCCCAGCAGCCAAATCACATACAGACCCAGCGCCAGCAGCGTGCCGTAGACCAGACACTTCACAATGGTGCGGGGATCTTTGCCGTAGTACTTCATCAGGCTCGGCACGTTACCGTGGTAACCGAACGACGCCAGACAGAACGGCAGCGTCATCAGCAGGTACGGCGTGTAGGAGGTGTTCACTTCGGCGACGTTAAACAGCGTGGCGGGCGTCACGTGCCCCAGCAGGCTGCCGAAGGTCAGGAAGAAAGTGATGACCTTCGCGCCTAATACGATCGCCGTCATGCGGCTCACCGCTTTGGTACTCATCCAGACGATAAACGCCACAGCCAGCGCAAAACACAGCCCTGCCAGACGCGCCGGAACGTTCATCGACATCTCCGAGAAGGTATGGTGCAGAATCGAGCCGCTCGCTGAAATGTACGCGTAGGTCAGGATATAGAGCACAAACGCGATGGACAGGCCGTTCACCAGGTTCCAGCCTTTGCCCAGCAGATCTTTGGTGATGGTGTCGAAGCTGGAGCCAATGCGGTAGTTCAGGTTTGCTTCAAGGATCATCAGCCCGGAATGGAGCATGCAGAACCAGGTAAAGACCAGCGCCGCCAGCGACCAGAAGAACCACGCACCGGACATGACCACTGGCAGGGAAAACATCCCGGCACCAATGATGGTTCCGCCGATGATCACCACGCCGCCAAGCAGCGAAGGTGACGTTTGGGTGGTGGTTAGTGTCGCCATACAGCCTTTTCTCCAGTCAATCATGCGGTTCTGCATTTTAATGTGACGCACTGTACCAGTACAAGAGTACAAAAGGAATAAAAAAAGCCCCGATAGCGTGTATCGGGGCTGTATATTTTACTTTACGTCAGTTGCGTAAGGCTTACGCGTCACGGCGACGGCTGGTGCCTTCATCACGACGTGGGCCGCGGTTTTCGCGACGCTCGCCGGAGAAACGACGACCTTCACCACCGCGACCTTCGCTGCGGCCGCCTTCACGACGCTCGCCACCGAAGCTGCGACCACCGCCACGACGTTCGCCACCGCGGTCAGGACGTGGCTGTGCATCGCCCATCAGCTGCATGTTCATCGGCTTGTTCAGGATGCGGGTACGCGTAAAGTGCTGCAGCACTTCGCCCGGCATGCCTTTTGGCAGCTCGATGGTAGAGTGGGATGCGAACAGCTTGATGTTACCAATGTAACGGCTGCTGATGTCGCCTTCGTTAGCGATCGCGCCAACGATGTGACGAACTTCAACGCCATCATCACGGCCCACTTCAATGCGGTACAGTTCCATATCACCCGCGTCGCGACGTTCACGACGTGGACGATCTTCACCACCACGCTCTGGACGGTCACCACGTGGGCCACGGTCATTGCGGTCATTACGGTCGCCACGACGTTCGAAGCGATCGTCACGATCACGGAATTCACGCTTAGGACGCATCGGCGCATCTGGTGGCACGATCAGGCTACGTTCGCCCTGAGCCATTTTCAGCAGTGCTGCAGCCAGGGTTTCCATGTCCAGCTCTTCGCCTTCAGCAACAGGCTGAATCTGCGACAGCAGCGCACGGTACTGGTCCAGATCGCTGCTTTCCAGCTGCTGCTGTACTTTCGCGGCGAATTTTTCCAGACGGCGTTTGCCCAGCAGATCTGCGTTTGGCAGGTCAGCTTCTGGAATGGTCAGCTTCATGGTGCGTTCAATGTTACGCAGCAGACGACGCTCGCGGTTCTCAACGAACAGCAGCGCACGACCCGCACGACCCGCACGACCGGTACGGCCGATACGGTGAACGTAAGACTCGGAATCCATCGGGATGTCGTAGTTAACAACCAGGCTGATACGTTCAACGTCCAGACCACGTGCTGCCACGTCGGTTGCAATCAGGATATCCAGACGACCGTCTTTCAGACGCTCCAGAGTCTGCTCACGCAGGGCCTGGTTCATGTCGCCGTTCAGCGCTGCGCTGTTGTAGCCGCTACGCTCCAGGGCTTCAGCCACTTCCAGGGTCGCGTTTTTGGTACGCACGAAGATAATCGCCGCATCAAAATCTTCCGCTTCCAGGAAACGTACCAGCGCTTCGTTTTTGCGCATGCCGTACACAGACCAGTAGCTCTGGCTGATGTCCGGGCGAGTGGTTACGCTGGACTGAATACGCACTTCCTGAGGATCTTTCATGAAGCGCTTAGTGATACGACGAATCGCTTCTGGCATGGTGGCAGAGAACAGCGCGGTCTGATGACCGTCCGGGATCTGCGCCATGATGGTTTCGACGTCTTCGATGAAGCCCATACGCAGCATTTCATCTGCTTCATCCAGTACCAGGCCGCTCAGTTTAGAGAGGTCCAGAGTACCGCGCTTCAGGTGATCCAGCAGACGGCCCGGCGTACCGACAACAATCTGTGGGCCCTGGCGCAGGGCGCGTAACTGCACGTCATAACGCTGGCCGCCGTACAGGGCTACCACGTTTACGCCGCGCATATGTTTTGAGAATTCCGTCATGGCTTCTGCAACCTGAACAGCCAGTTCACGGGTTGGAGCCAGGACGAGGATCTGCGGTGCACGCAGGTCCGGATCAATGTTGTTCAGCAGCGGCAGCGAGAATGCTGCAGTTTTACCGCTACCAGTCTGGGCCATGCCCAGCACGTCACGACCAGAAAGCAGGTGTGGGATACACTCAGCCTGGATCGGAGATGGTTTTTCGTAACCCAGATCGTTAAGGGCTTCAAGGATAGGAGCCTTCAGGCCCAGATCTGCAAAAGTGGTTTCGAATTCAGCCATGTAGTACAAGTGCCTCGATATTAATGGCGGCCAGTCTACTTAGCTCATCGTGAAAATGATTAGCAATTTTCATTGAAAAGTGTGAACCGGCTCAAAGTAGGTGTATTGACGAACAACAATGCCCTCACCAGTTAAGGTGATGGCAATCAAAAGATTACGGGCTGATGTTTATGTCGTCAGCTATTGCTGGTCCGATTCTGCCAGGTCGTCATGCTCCTGGCCCAAGAGCGATAATTCCAACAATGCATAACGGTGCTCAACGAAGTTGTGTACGTTGTTAGCAACCGCTAATTTGAACAGTGCCGTAGCGCTGTCCATATCCCCCAGACTTAGGTAGTACTTACCTAAATAGAAGTTGGTTTCACTGAGATGCTCAGCGAGCGAGGTGTTATCCGTTGCGTCCGCCTTGAGGCGTTCCATCAGCGTTGCTTCGCTAATGTTGCCCAGGTAGAACTCGACAATGTTCCATCCCCACTGTTCCTTGTCCGATTTATCGAAGCGCTGTTTCAGTGCCTCTTTTGCCTGCTTCTCATCGAGCTTCCGCTCAACGATGTAAAGCCACAGGCTACGGAAAGGATCATTAGGATCGTCTTGATAAAACGCCAGCAGATCATCTTGCGCTAACTTATCACGACCGCCGTAATACAATGCGATACCGCGATTCAAGTGCGCGTAGTTGTAAGTTGGATCAAGCTCAAGTACAGAATCAAACGCTTCATAGGCAGCATCAAAATTGCCTGCCTGCGTTAAATAAATGCCTAAGTAATTGAATACTTCAGGCATATCAGGTCGGATAGCCAGCGCTTGTGAAAAATCATTTCGCGCCAATGCCCTCAGACCGAGACTATCATACAACACTCCGCGCTCATATAAAAGCTGTGCGCGTTCTTCATCGGTTAAAGCCCGACTGGCAAGTATTTGTTCCATGCGTGCCAGAATCACTTCCTGCTGCAAAGTCGGTTGCAATGGCACTGCGAGGACTTCGCTCTTACGCCAGGCAGAGTTGCTGCATCCTGCCAGCGTTAAAGCTGTCGCAACGAAACACCAGCGCAAAAAAGGCTTCATTTCCCACTCCCGAAGACAACTATTGGATGAACGTCCTGTCCCCCGGCGGCTTAACAAGGCGTCCTGCCTGATAATAGGCCCTCCGCAAAGCGGAGGGCAAATGGCAACTTACTCGCCTTGCTGTTCTGCTGCCTGTGCTTCTGGCGCAGCAGCTGGCTGAGACTGCTCGGTTGCTTCTTTAATGCTCAGACGGATACGGCCCTGGCGATCAACTTCCAGAACTTTCACCGGGACTTCCTGACCCATCTGCAGGTAATCGGTCACTTTCTCAACGCGCTTGTCAGCGATCTGAGAGATATGAACCAGGCCTTCTTTACCGCCACCGATGGCAACGAACGCGCCAAAGTCAACGATACGGGTCACTTTACCTGCGTAGACGCGGCCCACTTCGATCTCTGCAGTGATTTCTTCGATGCGACGGATCGCGAATTTCGCTTTCTCGCCGTCGGTTGCTGCGATCTTCACAGTACCGTCATCTTCGATTTCGATCGTGGTGCCAGTCTCTTCGGTCAGCGCACGGATTACGGAGCCGCCCTTACCGATAACATCTTTGATCTTGTCTGGATTGATCTTGATGGTGTGGATACGTGGAGCGAACTGAGAAATGTCGCCACGCGGCGCGTTAATCGCCTGTTCCATCACGCCCAGGATGTGCAGACGCGCACCTTTAGCCTGGTTCAGAGCAACCTGCATGATCTCTTTGGTGATACCTTCAATTTTGATATCCATCTGCAGCGCAGAGATACCTTCGCGGGAACCCGCTACTTTGAAGTCCATATCGCCCAGGTGGTCTTCGTCACCCAGAATGTCAGACAGAACAACGAAGTTGTCGCCTTCTTTCACCAGGCCCATTGCGATACCCGCAACGGCGGCTTTGATTGGCACGCCTGCATCCATCAGCGCCAGAGAAGCACCACACACGGAAGCCATGGAAGAAGAACCGTTGGATTCGGTGATTTCAGAAACCACACGAACGGTGTACGGGAACTTGTCAGCTTCTGGCATTACTGCCAACACGCCGCGCTTCGCCAGACGACCGTGACCAATTTCACGACGCTTCGGCGAGCCAACCATACCGGTCTCACCTACGGAGTACGGAGGGAAGTTGTAGTGGAACAGGAAGCTGTCAGTGCGCTCGCCCATCAGTTCGTCGATGATCTGTGCGTCACGTGCAGTACCCAGGGTCGCGGTTACCAGCGCCTGCGTTTCGCCACGGGTGAACAGCGCGGAACCGTGAGTACGTGGCAGAACGCCAGTACGCACATCCAGACCACGGATCATGTCTTTTTCGCGGCCATCGATACGCGGCTCGCCTGCCAGTACGCGGCTACGAACAACGTTTTTCTCGATTGCGTGCAGGATGTCGCTCAGTTCGTTAGCGTCCAGCGTTTCGTCTTCAGCAACCAGCGTCGCGATAGTTTCAGACTTGATCACGTCAACCTGAGCGTAACGCTCCTGTTTGTCAGTGATGCGGTATGCATCGCTCAGACGAGATTCTGCCAGAGCTGCAACGCGTGCGTTCAGCGCGTCGTTTGCTGCTTCTGGCTGCCAGTCCCAACGTGGTTTACCGGCTTCTTTCACCAGGTCGTTGATGTTCTGGATAACGATCTGCTGCTGGTCGTGGCCAAATACCACAGCACCCAGCATCTGGTCTTCGCTCAGCAGTTCAGCTTCGGATTCAACCATCAGCACAGCCGCTTCAGTACCCGCAACAACCAGGTCCAGCTTACTTTCTTTCAGCTCTTCCTGGGTTGGGTTCAGCACGTACTGGTCGTTGATGTAGCCAACGCGCGCGGCACCGATTGGGCCATTGAATGGAATACCAGACAGTGACAGGGCAGCGGATGCGCCGATCATGGCAACGATGTCCGGGTTAACCTGTGGGTTAACGGAAACAACGGTCGCGATAACCTGTACTTCGTTAACGAAGCCTTCCGGGAACAGCGGACGAACCGGGCGGTCAATCAGACGCGCAATCAGGGTTTCGCCTTCGCTTGGACGGCCTTCACGACGGAAGAAACCACCCGGGATTTTACCGGCAGCGTAGGTACGCTCCTGGTAGTTAACGGTCAGCGGGAAGAAGTCCTGACCTGGTTTAGCTTTTTTCTGGCCAACAACGGTAACGAATACCGCAGTGTCATCCATGCTTACCATAACGGCAGCAGTAGCCTGACGTGCCATCATGCCGGTTTCCAGCGTGACGGTATGTTGACCATACTGGAATTTACGAACGATCGGATTCAGCAAAGTTCTGTCCTTTCTTAAATGTTTGACAGCACACCACCGGTGTGCTGTCGATTTAACCCGACCTTCTTCGCATCCTCGCGACTAATGACAACCAACACCCCCATGGGTGAAGCCTCTCATTAGCCGCGCGAACCTCTGCAATGAAGATCATTTATAGCAACAATACAATAGTTTCCAGTGAATTGCTGCCGTCTGGTTGAAAAAAGGGGCCATCAGGCCCCCTTTTCTGAAACTCGCAAGAATTAGCGACGCAGACCCAGACGCTCGATCAGCGCGGTGTAGCGTGCAACATCTTTACGTTTCAGGTAGTCGAGCAGTTTACGACGCTGAGAAACCATACGCAGCAGACCACGACGGCTGTGGTGATCTTTTTTGTGCTCTGCAAAGTGACCCTGCAGGTGGTTAATCTGTGCAGTCAGCAGTGCAACCTGAACTTCGGTAGAACCGCTGTCGTTAGTACCACGACCAAACTCAGAAACGATTTTAGCTTTAGCTTCAACGCTTAGAGACATTTTCAAACTCCAAAGTATAAAGAATGTAAGGATGCCGATCTCTAATTCAGCAATCCCATGTACGCCCCGCAGATTGTTAAACAATTTACCAGGCGTTAAGCGGCGATATTCTACTCGTCTCCCCTGCTTATCGCAAGGTGAGCCGTTATCACCGTCACGCGTCGACCGGATATTCGACAACCAGACGACGCGGCGCAACGCGCCCTTCGCCATCCATTTCGCCCATACCGATGAATTTCCCTTCGTCACCTTCGGTCACGCGTACCAGTCCTTCCAGCGGCGCTTGTGCCGTACGAACCGGGTTGCCGTTCTTAAAGTAAACGGACGATGTTAAAGGAAGATTAACAACCGGGAAGTCCGCTGCCGGACTGTCCATCGGCATCAGCAAAGGATCCAGCAAATCTGCCGGTGGAATCCCCTGCGCTTCCGCCTGTTCTACCAGCTCGCGCAGATATTCCAGGGTGACCATCCGCTCCACCGGATACTTGCTCACCGCCAGGCGGCGCAGGTAAATCACATGCGCACCGCAGCCCAGCTTTTCACCGAGATCGTCGATGATGGTGCGAATATAGGTCCCTTTCGAACAGTGTACTTCCAGCTCCAGCTCATCACCTTCGTGGCGAATAAACAGCAGCTCATACACGGTTATCGGACGGGCTTCACGCGGGACGTCAATGCCCTGGCGCGCATATTCGTAGAGCTTCTTGCCCTGATATTTCAGCGCCGAATACATCGACGGCACCTGCATCGTGTCCCCACGGAAGCTCTCCAGCGCAGCATCAAGCTGTTCCGCGCTGAACGTCACCGGACGCTCTTCCACCACCTGGCCATCCGCGTCGGAGGTATCCGTGCGCTGGCCCAGTTTAGCGATAACGCGGTAGCGCTTATCGGAGTCGAGCAGGTACTGGGAAAACTTTGTCGCCTCTCCCAGGCAGACCGGCAGCATGCCCGTTGCCAGCGGATCGAGCGCGCCGGTGTGGCCCGCACGGTTGGCGTTATAAATACGCTTAACTTTCTGCAGCACGTCGTTGCTGGAAGCGCCCTGGGGTTTATCCAGCAGCAGCACACCATGCACGTCGCGACCGCGACGACGAGGACGACTCATTAGTCCTCCTTGCTGTCGTCCGCCGGGTTAACACGACGCTCGTCATCATGTTTAACCACGCTGGTCACCAGGTTGGACATACGCATACCTTCGACCAGCGAGTTGTCGTAGAAGAAGGTCAGCTCAGGCACGATACGCAGGCGCATCGCTTTGCCGAGCAGGGAGCGGATGAAACCAGAGGCTTCCTGCAGCGCTTTAATGCCGTTTTTCACTGCCGCTTCGTCCTGATCGTTCAGGAAGGTGACGAACACTTTTGCATACGCCAGATCGCGGGACATTTCGACACCGGAAACGGTGGTCATCATGCCGACGCGCGGGTCTTTAATTTCACGTTGCAGAATGAGCGCGATCTCTTTCTGCATTTCCTGCGCTACGCGCTGAGGGCGACCAAATTCTTTCGCCATAATAAATTCTCCAGACAAAAAAGGGGCTAAAAGCCCCTTTTAAAATTATTGCCGGGTGGCGCGAGGCGATCCCGGCTTACAATCGGTAATTAAGCGATGGTACGCTGAATTTCGATGATCTCGAACACTTCGATCATATCGCCAACGCGAACGTCGTTGTAGTTCTTCACGCCGATACCACATTCCATGCCGTTACGGACTTCGTTAACGTCATCTTTGAAGCGGCGCAGGGATTCCAGCTCGCCTTCGTAGATAACCACGTTGTCACGCAGTACGCGGATTGGGTTGTGACGCTTGATGTTACCTTCGGTAACCATACAGCCCGCGATCGCACCGAATTTCGGTGATTTGAACACGTCACGTACTTCAGCCAGACCGATGATCTGCTGTTTCAGTTCCGGAGACAGCATGCCGCTCATCGCTGCTTTCACTTCGTCGATCAGGTTATAGATGACGGAGTAGTAACGCAGATCCAGGCTTTCGGCTTCAATTACTTTACGCGCAGATGCATCCGCACGAACGTTGAAGCCAACCAGGATAGCGTTGGAGGCCGCAGCCAGGGTCGCGTCGGTTTCGGTGATACCACCTACGCCAGAACCGATGATCTTCACTTTCACTTCGTCGGTAGACAGTTTCAGCAAGGAGTCGGAGATCGCTTCCACAGAACCCTGAACGTCAGCTTTCAGAACGATGTTCACTTCGTGAACTTCGCCCTCGGTCATGTTGGCAAACATGTTCTCGAGTTTAGATTTCTGCTGACGAGCCAGTTTAACTTCACGGAATTTGCCCTGACGATACAGCGCAACTTCACGCGCTTTCTTCTCGTCACGCACAACGGTCACTTCGTCACCGGCAGCCGGAACACCGGACAGGCCCAGAATTTCCACCGGAATGGACGGACCCGCTTCCAGAACTTCCTGACCCAGTTCGTTACGCATCGCACGAACGCGGCCGTATTCGAAGCCACACAGAACGATGTCGCCCTTGTTCAGGGTACCTTCGCGTACCAGAACGGTTGCAACCGGACCACGACCTTTATCCAGGAAGGATTCGATCACCGCGCCGCTCGCCATACCATTACGGATCGCTTTCAGCTCCAGTACTTCAGCCTGCAGCAGGATCGCGTTCAGCAGGTCATCGATACCGGTACCCGCTTTCGCAGATACTGGGATGAACTGCGCTTCACCGCCCCACTCTTCCGGCATAACGCCGTACTGAGACAGTTCGTTCTTCACGCGGTCCAGATCGGCTTCTGGCTTATCGATTTTGTTGACTGCAACAACCAGAGGCACCTGCGCCGCTTTCGCGTGCTGGATAGCTTCGATGGTCTGTGGCATCACGCCGTCGTCTGCGGCAACAACCAGTACAACGATATCCGTTGCCTGAGCACCACGAGCACGCATTGAGGTAAACGCTGCGTGGCCTGGAGTATCCAGGAAGGTGATCATGCCGTTTTCGGTTTCTACGTGGTAAGCACCGATGTGCTGGGTAATACCACCCGCTTCACCAGAGGCAACCTTAGTAGAACGAATGTAGTCAAGCAGAGAGGTTTTACCGTGGTCAACGTGACCCATGATGGTCACAACCGGTGCACGCGGTTCAGCCGCAGCCCCAGTATCACGGTCGCTCATTACTGCTTCTTCCAGCTCGTTTTCACGACGCAGGATAACTTTGTGGCCCATCTCTTCAGCAACCAGCTGTGCGGTTTCCTGGTCGATGACCTGGTTGATGGTCGCCATGGCGCCCAGTTTCATCATCGCTTTGATGACCTGAGAGCCTTTAACCGCCATCTTGTTCGCCAGATCGCCAACGGTGATGGTTTCGCCAATCACGACGTCACGGTTAACGGCCTGAGCAGGCTTCTGGAAGCTCTGCTGCAGAGCGGAACCTTTACGCTTACCGCCTTTACCGCCGCGAACAGCAGCGCGTGCTTCTTCACGGTCAGCTTTGGATTCAGCGTGTTTGTTGCCTTTTTTCGCCGGACGCGCTGCTTTTGCATTACGGCCACGGCCACGACCGCCTTCAACTTCACGGTCGTTATCATCTTCAGCCTGACGCGCATGCTGAGAAGTGGTCACGTGATAGTCGCTGGTGTCTTCAGTCGGCTCAACGGTATTCACACCATTCTTCTCGTTTTCTTCTGCCATACGGCGCGCTTCTTCGGCGACGCGGCGAGCTTCTTCTTCCAGCTTACGGCGGGCTTCTTCTTCCGCTTTACGCTTCAGCTCGGCAGCTTCATTTTCACGGCGGGCTTTTTCAGCCTGGGCGGTTTTGGTCATTTCGTCTGTCTGTTGATTGCTCACTTTGTCTTTTTCCGCAGCGTCACGCTTCACTTTATCACTTGCGTCGCGTTTCGCTTTTTCTGCGGCCTCACGTTCAGCTTTTAATTCTGCTTCACGTTTGGCGGTTGCTTCCGCCTCACGCTGAGCTTGTTCTTCCGCTTCACGCTGTGCCTGCTCTTCCGCGGCAAGGCGTTCTGCCTCTTGCGGATCACGTTTTACAAAGGTGCGCGTCTTGCGGACTTCAATTTGTACCGATTTGCTTTTGCCACCGGTACCAGGGATATTTAACGTGCTACGCGTTTTGCGCTGCAGCGTTAACTTGTCAGGCGTAGAACCGTGTTCACGGTTCAGGTGCGTTAACAAGGTTTGTTTTTCTTGCGCGGTCACCGAGTCATCAGCGGACTTCGGGATCCCTGCATCAGCAAATTGCTGTACCAGGCGGTCCACGGAGGTCTGAATCTCAGCAGCCAGCGATTTTACAGTTACATCAGTCATGCTGTTCCTTCCTGCTACAGTTTATTACGCTTCGTCGCCGAACCAGCAAATATTACGTGCGGCCATGATGAGCTCGCCGGCTTTCTCGTCGGTTAAACCTTCGATATCAGCCAGGTCATCAACGCCTTGCTCAGCGAGATCTTCCAGCGTACAAACACCACGGGCAGCCAGCTTGAACGCAATCGCACGATCAAGACCTTCCAGATTCAGCAGGTCATCAGCCGGCTTCTTATCGCCAAGGCTTTCTTCCTGAGCCAGTGCCAGGGTGGTCAGTGCGTTTTTAGCGCGTTCACGCAGGGCTTCAACGGTTGGTTCATCCAGACCGTCAATTTCCAGCAGCTCTTTCATTGGCACATAGGCCAGTTCTTCCAGCGTAGAGAAACCTTCTTCAACCAGAACAGTGGCGAAGTCTTCGTCAATATCCAGGTATTTAGTGAAGGTATCGATCGCCGCATGGGCTTCAGCCTGATGCTTAGCCTGCAGGTCATCAACGGTCATTACGTTGAGTTCCCAGCCGCTCAGCTGTGACGCCAGGCGTACGTTCTGGCCGTTACGGCCGATTGCCTGCGCCAGGTTGCCCGCTTCAACAGCGATATCCATGGTGTGTTTGTCTTCGTCAACAACGATAGACGCCACATCAGCTGGAGCCATTGCGTTGATCACGAACTGCGCCGGGTTGTCATCCCACAGAACGATATCAATACGTTCGCCGCCCAGCTCAGTCGAAACTGCCTGAACGCGCGCACCGCGCATACCGACGCAAGCACCGACCGGGTCGATACGCTTGTCGTTGGTTTTCACCGCAATTTTCGCACGGGAGCCCGGATCGCGAGCCGCCGCTTTAATCTCGATAACTTCTTCACCGATTTCCGGCACTTCGATACGGAACAGTTCTACCAGCATTTCTGGTTTAGAACGGGTCACGAACAGCTGTGCACCACGCGCTTCAGGGCGAACGGCGTACAGAACACCGCGAATACGGTCACCTGGGCGGAAGTTTTCACGCGGCAGCATATCTTCACGCAGGATCACGGCTTCAGCGTTACCCGGCAACCCTTCGGATTTGATCTCCAGGGAGATGTTGTCGCGGTTCACTTTCTTCACCACGCCGGTGATGATTTCGCCTTCCTGATCGCGGAACTGATCGACAACCAGCGCGCGCTCGGCTTCGCGCACTTTCTGCACGATAACCTGTTTAGCGGTCTGGGTCGTGATACGGTCAAAGGTGACAGATTCAATCTGATCTTCAACGTACTCGCCCACGTTCAGACTTTCGTCTTCAAAACGGGCAGCTTCCAGCGTGATCTCTTTGGTCGGCTGGGTCACTTCTTCAACGATTACCCAACGACGGAATGTATCGAAGTCACCGCTTTTACGATCGATTTCTACGCGAACATCGATCTCTTGTTCGTATTTTTTCTTGGTTGCTGTAGCCAGTGCACTTTCCAGCGCTTCGAAAATCTTCTCACGCGGCAGTGATTTCTCGTTGGAGACGGCTTCAACAACAGCCAAAATTTCTTTGTTCATCGCGGGCTTTTCACCTCAATCCAGACTGTTAAAAGTGGGGAACCAGGTTCGCCTTCTGGATATTACTCAGCGCGAACACTTCATCTTTGCCTTCGACTGTCACCGTGATCATTTCACCATCAACGGCTTTGATAATTCCCTGCCATTTACGGCGGTTCTGTACGGCCATACGCAGAACGAGAGCCACTTCTTCACCGGTAAAGCGCACATAGTGCTCGGCCGTGAACATCGGGCGATCGAGGCCAGGTGAGGAAACTTCCAGGTTGTACGCAACGGTAATCGGGTCTTCAACATCAAGAACCGCACTCACCTGGTGGCTGACATCAGCACAATCATCAACATTGATGCCATCTTCACTATCAATATAGATGCGCAGCGTCGATGTACGGCCGCGAACGAATTCGATGCCGACCAGTTCGTAGCCCAGTGCTTCGACCGGTGCAGTAATCATCTCTGTTAATTTTTGCTCTAATGTGGACAAGCCCACCCCCAAGACATAAAAAAAGGGCGTAAAGCCCAGTTATTCTGTAGTCAGATAACAAAAAACCCCGATAAATCGGGGCTTTAGATAACTGAACCCTATAGCCACAACTGTGGCCTGGAGCACTTTCCGAAAGAATTTTTTCAAATCCAGCTACGAAGGCTCTAAGTCTTCACAGTATATTTGAAAAAGAACTTTATGGGAAAGTGGTTGCGGGGGCCGGATTTGAACCGACGACCTTCGGGTTATGAGCCCGACGAGCTACCAGGCTGCTCCACCCCGCGCCTGAAACGTGGCAAATTCTACGCGTTTTGGACAGAATTTGCAAATAATGCTGGGATTTGGTACCGAAGACGGGACGTAAAATCGGCGTTTAGTATATTGATAGTTGACCCCACCTGTCAACCCAACTTCCGCCAGATCAATTAGACCAAAATTTTTACAAAAAACGCACGACTCTCTTCCGGTCTTCGCCAAAAGATGATTAAATGAATACTCACTTATTTTGCATAAAAATGCACAAGAGAGCGAAAGCGGTCTCTAATCAGTCAATCAAGCAGGGTTTTATTCTATGACGACGATTCTCAAGCATCTTCCGGTAGGACAACGTATTGGCATCGCTTTCTCAGGCGGCCTGGATACCAGCGCTGCACTGCTGTGGATGCGCCAGAAGGGAGCGGTTCCGTACGCCTATACTGCGAACCTGGGTCAGCCGGATGAGGACGACTACGATGCCATTCCTCGTCGCGCTAAAGAGTATGGTGCAGAGAACGCGCGCCTGATTGACTGCCGTAAGCAACTGGTCGCTGAAGGTATCGCGGCTATTCAGTGCGGTGCGTTCCATAACACCACCGGCGGCCTGACCTATTTCAACACTACCCCGCTGGGCCGTGCGGTCACCGGCACCATGCTGGTTGCAGCGATGAAAGAAGACGGCGTGAACATCTGGGGTGACGGTAGCACCTATAAAGGTAACGATATTGAACGTTTCTATCGTTATGGCCTGCTGACCAACGCCGAACTGCAGATCTACAAGCCGTGGCTGGATACCGACTTCATCGACGAGCTGGGTGGCCGTCATGAAATGTCCGAGTTTATGATCGCCTGCGGCTTCGACTATAAGATGTCAGTCGAGAAGGCCTACTCCACCGACTCCAACATGCTGGGTGCGACGCACGAAGCGAAAGACCTGGAATTCCTGAACTCCAGCGTGAAGATCGTTAACCCGATCATGGGCGTGAAGTTCTGGGACGAGAACGTCAAAATCCAGGCTGAAGAAGTGACCGTGCGTTTCGAACGCGGCCATCCGGTTGCGCTGAACGGTAAAACCTTCTCTGATGATGTTGAGCTGATGCTGGAAGCTAACCGTATTGGCGGTCGTCACGGTCTGGGCATGAGCGATCAGATTGAAAACCGTATCATCGAAGCGAAAAGCCGTGGCATCTATGAAGCCCCGGGAATGGCACTGCTGCACATCGCTTACGAGCGTCTGCTGACCGGCATTCACAACGAAGACACCATCGAGCAGTATCACTCTCATGGCCGTCAACTGGGTAAACTGCTGTATCAGGGCCGCTGGTTCGATCCACAGGCGCTGATGCTGCGTGATGCGCTGCAGCGTTGGGTGGCAAGCGCGATCACCGGTGAAGTGACGCTGGAGCTGCGTCGCGGCAACGACTACTCCATCCTGAACACCGTGTCTGACAACCTGACCTATAAAGCAGAGCGTCTGACCATGGAGAAAGGTGAATCCGTGTTCTCACCGGACGATCGTATTGGTCAGCTGACCATGCGTAACCTGGACATCACCGATACCCGCGAGAAGCTGTTCAACTATGTTGAGAATGGCCTGCTCTCCGCCAGTTCAGGTAACGGTCTGCCGCAGGTTGAAAACCTGGAGCACAGCGATAAGAAGTAATCGCTGATGTAACGTGCAAAAGGCGCCCACAGGGCGCCTTTTTTATTTTGATTTTCGTAGGCCCGGTAAGCGCAGCGCCACAGGGCAACATGGCGGTTGACGCATGCGCTTACCCGCCCTACAAAAGATCGGAGATCTCGCAATCTACAGACGAAAAAAAAGACGTCTTTCGACGTCTTTTTTCTGGAATATTGGTACCGAGGATGGGACTCGAACCCACAAGCCCGTTAGGGCACTACCACCTCAAGGTAGCGTGTCTACCAATTCCACCACCTCGGTACAGAATACTTAGTGCGGGATATCGCTGGTTGGCTTAGCCGGTGCAGCTGGCTGAGTTTGCTCAGTTTTCGCTGGCGCGCTCAGATTTTCCCACTCGCTTCCTTTGCTGGTCTTGTTGCTGTTGATATTGCCAAGCACAAGGCTGATGATGAAGAACAGCGTAGCCAGAATCGCCGTTGTGCGGGTCATGAAGTTCGCAGAACCACTTGAACCGAACAGCGTACCGGAAGCGCCTGCTCCGAAGGAGGCTCCCATATCAGCGCCTTTACCTTGCTGCAGCATGATCAGCGCTACGAGAGCGATGGCTACAATAAGGAAAATAACTAAAAGAGCTTCGTACATAATCAACCTGTTCCTTGCGGATTTGCCGCATACCAATGCTTCGACCAATTAGCAGGATTTTTGTTTCCCACTGAAGCGGGTGTGAATACTAACCAAAGCGAATGACCTTCGCAAGGGCATTTTTGACGCATTGTATCAACTGCGGAAAAAAACAGCAAAAAGCCATTAATTGCTTAAAACAAAGGCGACAAAAGCCGCCTTTTTATACATTTAGCGTGCACGATTATGCAGCTTTCACAGCGTCCGCAATACGGTGTGCAAATTCGGTTACCTGCGCTTCGTCTTCACCTTCCACCATCACGCGGATCAGCGGTTCAGTACCGGACTTACGCAGCAGCACGCGTCCACGATTGCCCAGGGCCGCTTCAACGTCAGCCATCACCGCTTTGACGTTCTCGTTTTCCAGCGGATCGCCTTTACCGGCAGTGAAGCGTACGTTAACCAGGATCTGTGGGAACATTTTCATCCCGCTGCACAGATCGTGCAGGCTCATATGGTTGCGCGCCATCGCGGCAACCACCTGCAGCGCGGCCACGATACCGTCCCCGGTAGTAGTTTTGTCGAGCAGGATCACGTGACCCGAGTTTTCTGCACCGATGCGCCAGCCCTTCTCCTGCAGTTTTTCCAGCACATAGCGGTCACCCACTTTCGCGCGGACAAACGGAATACCGAGCTGTTTCAGCGCCAGTTCCAGGCCCATGTTACTCATCAGCGTGCCCACCGCACCGCCGCGCAGCTGGCCCTGACGCAGGCCCTCACGGGCAATGATGTAGAGGATCTGATCGCCGTCGACCTTATTACCTTCGTGGTCGACCATGATCACGCGGTCACCGTCGCCGTCCAGCGCAATGCCCAGGTCGGCTTTCTCTGCCAGAACGCGTGCCTGCAGGGCACGAACATCAGTTGCCCCCACCTGCTCGTTAATGTTCAGACCATCCGGCTCGCAGCCAATGGTGATGACTTTCGCACCCAGTTCGCGGAAAACATTCGGGGCGATGTGATAGGTCGCGCCATTAGCACAGTCCACCACAATTTTGAGGTGAGCCAGGCTCAGCTCATTCGGGAAGGTACCTTTACAGAATTCGATATAACGGCCCGCCGCATCAACGATACGGTTCGCTTTACCCAGCTCTGCGGAATCTACACAGGTGATCTCTTTTTCCATTTCGGCTTCAATGGCTTCTTCCACGTCATCCGGGAGCTTGGTGCCGTCAATGGAGAAGAATTTAATGCCGTTGTCGTAGAACGGGTTGTGAGAAGCTGAGATAACAATCCCCGCTTCCGCACGGAAAGTGCGCGTCAGATACGCGACAGCAGGCGTTGGCATTGGGCCCGTAAAGGAAGCGGACAGTCCAGCCGCCGCCAGACCCGCCTCCAGCGCGGACTCCAGCATATAGCCGGAAATACGGGTGTCTTTACCGATAATGATCTTACGGGAACCATGACGCGCCAGCACTTTGCCAGCAGCCCAGCCGAGCTTCAGGACAAAATCAGGAGTGATGGGAGCATCGCCTACACGCCCACGGATACCATCGGTACCAAAATACTTACGATTACTCATAGCGTTTGTTTTCCTTCGCTGCCAGTGTGGCTTCCACCACACGCATGGCTTCTACTGTTTCTTTGACGTCATGGACACGAATAATGTGCGCGCCCTGCATCGCCGCAATCACCGCGCAGGCCAGGCTGCCGCTCAGGCGTTCGCTCGGCCCCACGTTCAGCAACTGCCCAATCATCGACTTTCTCGACATCCCCACCAGCAGCGGCAGGTCAAAGTGATGGAATTCCGATAAGCGCGCAAGCAACGCATAATTGTGGGAGAGATTTTTACCGAAACCGAACCCCGGGTCGAGCAACAATTTCTCTTTTGGGATACCTGCACGTTCGCAGCGCGCAATATGTTCAATAAAGAAGCGATTCACGTCGGCAAAGACATCATCATACTTCGGTGCTTCCTGCATGGTTTTCGGTTGGCCCTGCATGTGCATCAGGCATACCGGTAACCCGGTCTCTGCCGCAGCTTCAAGTGCGCCGGGCTCAGTGAGCGAGCGAATATCATTGATAATGTGAGCGCCCACTCTCGCCACTTCACGAATCACTTCGGGTTTAGAGGTATCAACGGAGATCCATACTTCAAACCGCTGCGCGATAGCTTCAACCACCGGCACCACGCGCGCCAGCTCTTCTTCCACAGACACGTCAGCCGCACCAGGACGCGTCGATTCGCCGCCCACGTCAATAATGGTGGCACCCGCATTAATCATTAAATTCGCGTGCTTAACCGCCTCGATAAGCGTGTTATGCGTGCCGCCGTCAGAGAAGGAGTCAGGGGTAACATTCAGGATCCCCATCACATGGGGATGTGAAAGATCGAGATGCGAGTCCTGAGCGAATAATTTCATGGCGAAATCCCTGGTATCTATATCGTTAAACAGAAATGAAAAACCCCGGAGCAAGCTCCAGGGTTTGAGGTACAGACAAACGCTTCAACAGCAGTGACTTACTTATCGCCCAACTGTTCTGACATGGTGTTGCCCGGGTTTGGCGTACGCGGTTCATCAACCGGACGCGGCGCACGCGGGGTGCCATTGTTGTCAGAATTATTGGAAGCGCCTGGGTCTTCCCAGCCTGCTGGCGGACGCACTTCACGGCGCGCCATCAGGTCGTCAATCTGCGGTGCATCAATGGTCTCATATTTCATGAGCGCATCTTTCATCGAATGCAGGATGTCCATATTGTCGGTCAGGATCTGGCGAGCACGTGCATAGTTGCGCTCTACCAGAGATTTTACTTCCTGATCGATGATACGAGCCGTCTCATCGGACATATGTTTCGCTTTAGCCACAGAACGGCCGAGGAATACTTCACCCTCTTCCTCTGCATACAGCAGCGGACCGAGTTTGTCGGAGAAGCCCCACTGCGTCACCATGTTACGCGCCAGGTTTGTCGCAACTTTAATGTCGTTGGACGCACCGGTAGAAACATGTTCCACACCGTAGATAATCTCTTCTGCCAGACGACCGCCGTACAGGGTCGAAATCTGGCTTTCCAGCTTCTGGCGGCTGGCGCTGATCGCGTCGCCTTCAGGCAGGAAGAAGGTCACACCCAGCGCACGACCGCGCGGAATAATCGTCACTTTATGCACCGGATCGTGTTCCGGCACGAGGCGACCAATAATCGCGTGACCCGCTTCGTGGTATGCCGTGGACTCTTTCTGCGCTTCCGTCATCACCATGGAGCGACGTTCCGCACCCATCATGATTTTGTCTTTCGCTTTCTCAAACTCCACCATCGACACGACGCGCTTGTTACCGCGAGCGGCAAACAGAGCAGCTTCGTTGACCAGGTTCGCCAGGTCAGCACCGGAGAAGCCCGGGGTACCGCGCGCAATGATTGCCGCGTCGATATCTGGCGCCAGCGGTACGCGACGCATGTGAACTTTCAGAATCTGTTCACGACCGCGAACGTCCGGCAGACCCACAACAACCTGACGGTCGAAACGGCCTGGACGCAGCAGCGCGGGGTCAAGTACGTCCGGACGGTTAGTCGCCGCGATAACGATGATACCTTCGTTACCTTCGAAGCCGTCCATCTCAACCAGCATCTGGTTCAGCGTCTGTTCACGTTCATCGTGACCACCGCCCAGACCTGCGCCACGCTGGCGGCCCACGGCGTCGATTTCATCGATGAAGATAATGCACGGTGCTGCCTTTTTGGCCTGCTCGAACATGTCACGCACACGAGATGCGCCGACACCCACGAACATTTCGACGAAGTCAGAACCTGAAATAGTAAAGAACGGCACCTTCGCTTCACCTGCGATGGCTTTCGCCAGCAGGGTTTTACCGGTACCCGGAGGGCCAACCATCAGCACGCCTTTCGGGATCTTACCGCCCAGCTTCTGGAAACGGCTCGGTTCACGCAGGTATTCAACCAGTTCACCCACCTCTTCTTTCGCTTCGTCACAACCGGCGACGTCAGCGAAGGTGGTCTTGATCTGGTCTTCCGTCAGCATACGCGCCTTGCTCTTACCGAACGACATGGCACCTTTGCCACCGCCGCCCTGCATCTGGCGCATAAAGAAGATCCAGACGCCGATAAGAAGCAGCATCGGGAACCAGGAAATGAAGATAGAAGCCAGCAGGCTTGGTTCTTCTGGCGGCTCACCTACCACCTTGACGTTTTTGGTCAGAAGGTTATCAAGCAGCTTAGGATCGTTCACCGGGATGTAAGTCGTGTAACGGTTACTATCTTTCTTGGTAACGTTGATCTCACGTCCGTTGATACGCGCTTCGCGAACCTGGTCCTGATTGACCTCCTGCAGGAAGGTAGAATAATCCACCTTGCGGCCATTCGACTCGCTGGGCCCAAAGCTCTGGAATACTGACATCAGCACAACGGCAATGACCAGCCAGAGTATTAGGTTTTTCGCCATGTCACTCAAGGGATTAACCTCATATTACAACTGTGTTAAAAACAGCGTCAGGATACTCTATATCCAGTTTCATTCAAACTTTCGCCTGAAATCTACCGGTTATCATTTTCGCCCGGTCGCTACAATATACACTTCTCGGGAACGGGCCCGGGAAGAGTCCGGCTTACGAACTTTAACCTTCGCAAACAGGGAGCGAATTTCCTTAAGATACTCCTCGAAACCTTCGCCCTGAAACACCTTCACAACAAAACTACCACCAGGCGCTAGTACATCACGACACATTTCTAACGCTAGCTCCACCAGATACATGGCGCGGGGGATATCCACCGCCGGTGTTCCGCACATATTTGGTGCCATATCAGACATGACAACCTGGACCTTACTGTCACCTACACGATCAAGTAACGCTTTCAGCACTAATTCATCACGAAAGTCGCCCTGAAGGAAGTCGACACCGACGATGGGATCCATTGGTAAAAGATCGCACGCGATGATTCGGCCCGTTCCGCCGATCTGCGTTACCGCATACTGGGACCATCCGCCGGGTGCCGCACCGAGGTCAACAACCGTCATCCCCGGCTTAAAAAGTTTGTCACTTTGCTGTATTTCATCAAGTTTAAACCAGGCACGGGAACGCAACCCCTTTTTCTGTGCCTGTTGAACATATTTATCGCTAAAGTGTTCCTGAAGCCAGCGGCTGGAGCTGGCAGAACGCTTTTTACCTGTCATTTAACATTTCCGTCCTGGTTCATCGTTACCTGCCTGTGACGTAAATTTCTACGCAGCTATTTGGCGATATAAGGGAGATGGCGGTAGAATGAACCGTTTTCAATCCCAACGTAAGCAAAAATATACGATGAATCTGAGTACTAAACAAAAACAGCACCTTAAAGGTCTGGCACATCCGCTCAAGCCTGTAGTCATGCTTGGCAACAATGGTTTGACCGAAGGGGTGCTTGCCGAGATTGAACAAGCGCTGGAACACCACGAGCTGATCAAGGTGAAAATCGCCTCTGAAGACAGAGACACTAAAAACCTGATCGTGGAAGCCATCGTGCGCGAAACCGGCGCCTGTAATGTACAGGTCATCGGTAAAACGCTGGTGCTCTACCGCCCATCTAAAGAGCGTAAAATCTCGCTGCCACGCTAAGGATATCCTGAATCAAACACATTTTCTGTGTGAAACGAGGGATTTCTGTCAGCAGGCGAGCAAAATGCCATGCTCCTTGAGTTGATAAAAGGCCGCTATGCGGCCTTTTTCTTTTCTTTACAATGTATCAACATCTTAGTAGAGAAGCGAATTACAGGTATTCAACCTTAATAATTTCGTATTCCACTTCACCGCCAGGGGTGCGAATGGTGACAACATCGTCCTGCTCTTTGCCAATCAGGCCGCGAGCAATCGGGGAGTTCACTGAAATCAGGTTCTGTTTGAAGTCTGCTTCATCATCACCCACGATGCGATAGGTCTGCTCTTCGTCGTTGTCCAGGTTCAGCACGGTCACGGTAGAACCAAAGATCACACGCCCGTTGTTAGGCATTTTGGTGATATCGATAACCTGTGCATTGGACAGTTTTGCTTCGATATCTTTAATACGCCCTTCACAGAAGCCCTGCTGCTCACGAGCGGCGTGGTATTCAGCGTTCTCTTTCAGGTCGCCATGCTCGCGCGCATCCGCGATAGCGGCGATGATTTCAGGACGACGCACGGATTTCAGGAAATCCAGCTCTTCGCGCAGTTTTTCGGCACCACGTAAGGTCATCGGAATAGCTTGCATTTGTTATACCTCTTAAACATTCCTGTTGGGAGCAGTGTTCCCTGCTCCTGCCCCCCTAAGCGGGCAAGAAGCAAAAAGAAAACCGACC
Organism: Enterobacter sp. Y17; assembly: GCF_019730495.1. Lineage (NCBI taxonomy): Bacteria > Pseudomonadati > Pseudomonadota > Gammaproteobacteria > Enterobacterales > Enterobacteriaceae > Enterobacter > Enterobacter sp. Y17. Next base: position 97,236 of record NZ_JAASKP010000002.1, on the reverse strand, counting down.
CGGGAGCAATGCCCCAGGTCAGCAGCAATTTTTCAATTTGATATGCATTTTACCGCGAAGTTCACTATGGGTCATCGTTTACTTTGCAGTGCCATGCACCGTAGTATGACGGTTTGTTTTCGGGTTGTTAGCGCGAGATTATGCGATTTTCCAGATTTATCATCGGATTGACTACCAGTATAACGTTCACCGCCCAGGCCGCGAATGTTGATGAGTACATTAATCAGCTCCCCGCAGGCGCGAACCTTGCCCTGATGGTGCAGAAGGTTGGCGCACAGGCTCCCGAGATTGACTATCACAGTCAACAGATGGCGCTGCCTGCCAGTACCCAAAAGGTGATCACTGCCCTCGCCGCCCTGCTCCAGCTCGGGCCTGACTTCCGTTTTACGACCACACTCGAGACCAAAGGTAACGTCGAGGGTGACGCACTGAAAGGCGATCTTATCGCCCGTTTTGGCGGCGATCCGACCTTTAAGCGCCAGGATATCCGCAATATGGTTGCGGTACTGAAAAAATCTGGCGTGCAGAAAATTGATGGCAATGTACTGATCGACACGTCCATCTTTGCCAGCCACGATAAAGCCCCAGGCTGGCCGTGGAACGACATGACCCAATGTTTCAGCGCCCCGCCCGCCGCCGCGATTGTTGACCGTAACTGCTTCTCGGTTTCGCTTTACAGCGCGCCAAAGGCAGACGATTTAGCGTTTATCCGCATAGCGTCCTACTACCCGGTCACAATGTTTAGCCAGGTCCGCACGCTGGCGAAAGGCTCCCCGGATGCGCAATATTGTGAGCTGGACGTCGTGCCGGGCGATCTTAACCGCTTCACGCTTACCGGCTGCCTGACGCAGCGCGCCGATCCGCTGCCGCTGGCCTTTGCGATACAGGATGGAGCAAGCTACGCGGGTGCCATTCTGAAAGATGAGCTGAAACAAGCGGGCATAACCTACACCGGCACGCTGCTTCGCCAGACGCAGGTCAATCAGCCCGGCACGGTCATCGCCAGCAAACAGTCTCCTCCGCTGCACGATTTACTGCGAATCATGCTGAAAAAGTCGGACAACATGATTGCCGACACCGTGTTCCGCATGATTGGCCACGCGCGTTTCGGCGTGCCGGGAACCTGGCGCGCGGGTTCAGACGCCGTTCGTCAGATCCTGCGCCAGCAGGCCGGGATCGAACTGGGTAATACCATCGCCGTCGATGGCTCCGGATTATCGCGTCATAATTTGATCTCTCCGGCCACGATGATGCAGGTGCTTCAGTACATTGCACAGCATGACACTGAGCTAAACTTTATTTCAATGCTGCCGCTGGCCGGGCATGACGGTTCGCTGCAGTATCGCGCCGGGCTTCACGCTGCCGGCGTGGATGGCAAAGTATCCGCTAAGACAGGCTCGCTGCAGGGGGTTTACAACCTTGCAGGCTTCATCACTACCGCCAGCGGACAACGCATGGCATTCGTGCAGTATCTTTCCGGCTATGCCGTCGAACCGACCGACCAGCGCAATCGCCGTATTCCGCTTGTTCGCTTCGAAAGCAGGCTTTATAAGGACATCTACCAGAATAACTAGCGATGAAACTACTCATAGTTGAAGACGATCTGTTATTGCAGGAAGGGCTGGCGCTGGGGCTGGCCAATGAAGGGTATGCCCTCGACTGTGCTGGCACCGCAGCGGAGGCGGACGCCCTGATCCAGAGCGGCGAATACAGTCTGGTGATCCTCGATTTGGGCTTGCCTGATAAAGATGGCGCCACGCTGCTCAGCCAGTGGCGACGCCGCGGTATCGCCAACCCGGTGTTGATCCTGACGGCACGCGATGCCATTGAAGATCGCATCACCGGCCTCGATGCAGGCGCAGATGATTACCTGGTGAAGCCTTTTGCGCTTGCTGAGCTTCAGGCGCGAGTGCGGGCGTTGATTCGCCGCTATCAGGGCCATAGCGATAACTTACTCACCGACGGCGATATTACGCTGAATCTGCAAACCCAGCAGGTACTGCGCCGGGACCAGGCGGTAGAGGTGACGCCAAAAGAGTTCGCCCTGCTTACGCGTCTGATCATGCGCAGCGGGCAAACGGTGCACAGAGAAACGCTCCAGCAGGATATCTACTCCTGGCAGGACGATCCGGGGTCAAATACCCTTGAAGTTCACATCCATAACCTGCGTCGCAAGCTCGGCAAGGACAGAATCAAAACCGTCCGTGGCGTTGGCTATCGCCTTGAGAGCCAGAAATGAACAGCATGCGTCGGCGTTTAATGGTGCTGCTGGCGGTCATTCTCTTATTTTTCCAGCTGATAAGCGTCATCTGGCTGTGGCATGAAAGCCGCGAGCAGATCGGTTTTCTGGTGAATGAAACGCTGTCGGCAAAAGCCCGTAATAACCATGTCGAAAAAGAGATCCGCGAAGCGATTGCTTCCCTTCTCGTCCCTTCTCTGGTGATGGTAGGCTTTACGCTGTTTTTCTCTTTCTGGGCAGTCACCTGGATAACCCGACCGCTGAATAAACTGCGTGACAGCCTGGCTAACCGTTCGGCAGATAACTTAACTCCGCTTCCTATGTATTCCGACATGGAAGAAATCGGCGCGGTGACAACCTCCCTGAACCAGCTGCTCGCCCGGCTGGACAATACCATTCAGCAGGAGCGTCTCTTCACCGCTGACGCCGCGCACGAGCTTCGAACGCCCCTTGCCGGTATCCGGCTCCATCTGGAGCTCATGGCGCAGTCAGGCGCACCACAGGCCGCGACGTTAATTAGCCGTATCGATCAGCTCATGCATACCGTTGAGCAACTGCTGATGCTGGCCCGTGCCGGACAGGCAATGGCCAGCGGCCACTACGAAACCGTGAGCTGGACGGAAAATATCATTGAACCTCTCGGCCTGGGCCATGAAGCCAAAGAGCATACGGTGATTTGGCCCGCTAAAAGCGCGCTCACGGTTCAGGGAGACGCCGTGCTCCTGCGTCTGATGCTGCGCAACCTGCTGGAGAATGCCGGGCGCTACAGCCCGGCAGGGACAACGATTACAGTGACATTAACCGAGGTCGACGGGGGGACGCAGATCGGCGTGATCGATCAGGGGCCCGGTATTGATGACGCGCACCGACAGTCAATTACCGAGCCATTCCGCCGTCTTGACCAGCGCTACGGTGGCAGCGGTCTGGGCCTGAGTATCGTGCAGCGCATCTTGCAGCTCCACCACGGCAGGTTGACGCTTGAGAACGGCGCTGAAGGTGGTTTGATCGCCAGCTGCTGGCTGCCCGCAACGCTGGGATAAAAAAAGCCCCCATAATGGGGGCTTTGGACAGATATTAGTGCTTGTAGATGAACTCGACGCCTTCTTCGTCGTCTTCATCCCAGTCATCGTCCCAGTCTTCATCATCCTCTTCCGCTTCCAGCTCTTCAAGCTGCTGGCGGTGGTAGTCATCCCACATGAATTCGACTTTTTCAGGCTGTTTCGCTTCTTCCGCCTGAACAATTGGGTTCTCAATGATGAAGGTCATCACATCCCAGCACAGATCTTTCACGCCAACCTGGCTTGCCGCAGAGATCAGGTAGTATTTATCTTCCCAGCCCATCGCTTCAGCAATCGCTTTAGCTTTCGCTTCCGCTTCAGCTTTGTCCATCAGGTCGATCTTGTTGAAGACCAGCCAGCGTGGTTTATTCGCCAGTTTTTCGCTGTATTTTTCCAGCTCACCGATGATGATGCGGGCGTTTTCTACCGGATCGGAACCGTCGATAGGATCGATATCGATAAGGTGCAGCAGCACGCGGCAACGCTCAAGGTGTTTCAGGAAGCGAATACCCAGACCCGCGCCTTCCGCAGCGCCTTCAATCAGACCCGGAATATCGGCAACCACAAAGCTCTTCTCGTTATCCATACGGACAACGCCCAGGCTTGGTACCAGCGTGGTAAACGGATAGTCCGCCACTTTTGGTTTCGCCGCAGAAACGGCGCGAATGAACGTCGATTTACCGGCGTTTGGCATACCCAGCATGCCCACGTCTGCCAGAAGCATCAGCTCCAGCTGCAGATCGCGCTTATCGCCCGGCGTACCCATCGTTTTCTGACGCGGAGTACGGTTAACGGAGGATTTGAAACGGCTGTTACCCAGACCGTGCCAGCCGCCTTTCGCCACCATCAGGCGCTGACCGTGTTTGGTCATGTCACCCATGGTTTCACCGGTCCCCTGGTCAATCACACGCGTACCGACCGGAACCTTAATGGTGACGTCTTTACCGCGTTTCCCGGTACAGTCACGGCTCTGGCCGTTCTGGCCACGTTCAGCGCGGAAGGATTTTTCGAAACGGTAGTCGATCAGCGTGTTGAGGTTCTCATCCGCCTCCAGCCACACGTCACCACCATCCCCGCCGTCGCCGCCGTCAGGACCGCCACGTGGGATATACTTTTCACGGCGGAAGCTCACGCAACCATTGCCGCCATCACCAGCCACGACCAGGATCGTCGCTTCATCAACAAACTTCATTTTACTCTCCGTAACTCATTCGCCTGAGCGGGGGACTACTACAACCGCTTCATTTTTGCGCCAACGTCCCCAAAGACGATGACCAATGGCGGAATACATCGCGCCCGCAACCACGACAAACGCACCGAGATAACCCAACAGGTTGAGCATCGGTCTGACGAAGACATCGGGCCAGGCCATTGATAACAAATCTGAAAATAACAGCGTAAACAGCGGAGTAAGCGTAATTAACGCGCTCACCTGTGCCGCCTGCCAGCGCGCCATCGCTTCGGCCAGCGCGCCATAACCGACCAGCGTGTTCAGCCCACAAAAAATGAGGCACGCCAGTTGCCAGTCGCTAAGCTGGGAAATCACACCCGGCTTTGCTAATGGCAGCAATGCTATTGTACACAAAGTGTACAATAAAAAGAGGATCTGCTGTGAGGCAAGACGACGCAATAACACCTTTTGTGCGACGCCATAGCTCACCCAAACCGTTGCTGCCCCCACACCAAAAATTACACCCCATGTGTAATCCGTCAGGCGGGTGAAAATCTCAATCAGACTGGTGTTGAAGAACATCACCAGACCGCACAGCAGCATGCTCGCCCCGATAATCTGCGTACCGCGCATCTTTTCCTTGAGGATAAAGACGCTGGCGACCATCATGCCCACCGGTGAAAGCTGACCTATCACCTGCGACGCCGTGGGGCTGAGATATTGCAGGGAAGAGCTGAACAGGATGAAGTTACCGAACAGACCGCCCGTCGCGATAGCCAGCAATACCAGCCAGCGCGGTTTGCGGAAGAGCCGCAAGGGTGGAAGCTTACCTTTGATAGCCAGAATGGCCCCGAGGCCGATGCTTGCCATCAGAAAGCGATAAAAGACCACCGTAGGCGGCTCCATCACTTCCAGTACCTGCTTCATTGCAATTGGCAGCGCACCCCAGCACATTGCGGTAGTGAGCGCCAAAAGAATACCAATGCCGGCCTGCTGCTTCATGCCCGTTTTCCCTACAGAAAAAATTACCGGGTTTCCAATGTAAAAAGCCCCGCAACAGGTTGCGGGGCTTTAATCCGTTACCGGACCGAGAAAACCTTACTCAGCAACGATGCTGATGTATTTACGGTTGTTCGGGCCTTTAACTTCAAATTTCACTTTACCGTCTGCTTTAGCAAACAGAGTGTGGTCACGACCGCAACCTACGTTGTTGCCAGCGTGGAATTTGGTACCACGTTGACGAACGATGATGCTACCCGCCAGAACGGATTCGCCACCGAAACGCTTAACGCCAAGGCGTTTAGCTTCTGAATCGCGACCGTTACGTGTGGAGCCGCCAGCCTTTTTATGTGCCATTTAAATCTCTCCTCAGGTCTTAGGCGCTGATGCCAGTAATTTTCACATCAGTGAACCACTGACGGTGGCCCTGCTGCTTACGGTAGTGCTTACGACGACGAAACTTAACGATTTTAACTTTCTCGCCACGACCGTGTGCAACAACTTCAGCTTTGATAACGCCGCCATCAACGAAAGGAACGCCGATTTTGACTTCTTCACCGTTTGCGATCATCAGAACTTCTGCGAACTCAACAGATTCGCCAGTTGCGATGTCCAGCTTTTCCAGGCGAACGGTCTGACCTTCGCTTACTCGGTGTTGTTTACCACCACTTTGGAAAACCGCGTACATATAAACTCCGCTTCCGCGCACGTCCTCGTATGAATCAGAGTGCGCTATAAATATTCACAATAGGGCGCGAATATTACGCAAAACGCGAGCCTTTGACAAGTGCTACCGTCAATACATGAAGAAAAAAAACACAACACGTACGGTAACGTTTATCTGTGCCGTTTTTTCAGTACAATCAGCACTACTATTGATAAACCGAAACCCTTCGTTACCCCATTGAAGATGGGATCAACAGGATAAAAAGCCCGGCTTTTGCGATGAATTTAGAAAAAATCAACGAGTTAACCGCGCAAGATATGGCGGGTGTGAATGCAGCAATCCTGGAGCAACTCAACTCTGACGTTCAGCTGATCAATCAGTTGGGCTATTACATCGTCAGCGGCGGCGGTAAACGCATTCGTCCGATGATTGCCATTCTGGCTGCCAGAGCCGTTGGCTATCAGGGAAATGCTCACATCACTATCGCAGCGCTCATCGAATTTATTCACACGGCGACGCTTCTGCATGACGATGTTGTGGATGAATCGGATATGCGTCGTGGCAAAGCCACGGCAAACGCCGCTTTCGGAAACGCAGCCAGCGTCCTGGTGGGGGATTTTATCTATACCCGCGCCTTCCAGATGATGACCAGCCTGGGCTCCCTGAAAGTGCTGGAAGTGATGTCCGAAGCCGTAAACGTCATTGCTGAAGGCGAAGTGCTGCAGCTGATGAACGTCAACGACCCTGATATCACCGAAGAAAACTACATGCGCGTCATCTACAGCAAAACGGCGCGCCTGTTTGAAGCGGCTGCCCAGTGTTCCGGCATTCTGGCCGACTGTACTGAAGCCCAGGAAAAAGGCCTGCAGGACTATGGCCGCTATCTGGGTACGGCCTTCCAGCTGATTGATGATTTGCTGGACTACAGTGCGGACGGCGAAACGCTCGGTAAAAACGTGGGCGATGACCTGAACGAAGGTAAACCCACCCTGCCGCTGCTTCATGCTATGCGCAACGGAACAGCCGACCAGGCGAAAATGATCCGTGAAGCGATTGAGCAGGGAAATGGCCGCCATCTTCTGGAACCTGTACTGGAAACTATGGCTATCTGCGGATCGCTGGAATGGACGCGTCAGCGCGCGGAAGAAGAAGCCGACAAAGCCATCGAAGCGCTTCAGGTCATTCCAGACAGCCCGTGGCGCGAGGCACTGATTGGTCTTGCCCACATCGCCGTTCAGCGCGACCGTTAATCCCCTTGTTTCTCCCCGCAGCGATAGCGGGGAGATTCCAGTACACACCTGTAAATTCCGTGTTCATGTAAATTCATCGGTTTAGAGACCGCATGAATAAAGCCGTGTCTTATTCTGAATATCCCTTCAAGTAACGCGAACTTTTTAGAACAAGAAGTTGAAATGGGTATAGTAACCGCGTCGTTTCAGAAGAAACGGCGTAGGTGAATCCGAACTTAAGGACGGCGTTATGGATACGAAATTTATCGACTGGCACACGGCTGATATTATTGCCGCGCTGCGCAAAAGAGGCACTTCACTGGCAGCAGAGTCCCGCCGCCATGGACTGAGTTCTTCCACTCTGGCAAACGCCCTCACCCGCCCCTGGCCCAAGGGAGAATTAATTATCGCGACGGCGCTGGATACGCATCCGTGGGTAATTTGGCCTTCACGCTATCACGATCCCATTACCCATGAATTTATCGACAGATCGCGCATGATTCGCCAGAGAAAGGTAAAAAGAGAACCGCAGGAATAACGCATTTTTGACAGGAACAGCAACCCCCCGGTCATTGCTGGCAGGGGGCTGCCGGAACGATTACTCGCCCTTCACACGCTCGATGTTGGCACCCAGCGCGCGCAGTTTATCTTCGATACGTTCATAACCACGATCGATGTGATAGATACGATCCACGATCGTTGTACCTTCCGCGATACAACCCGCCAGCACCAGGCTTGCAGACGCACGCAGATCGGTTGCCATCACCTGAGCACCTGACAGTTTCTCAACGCCGTGGCAAATCACGGTATTACTTTCGATCTCAGCATGCGCGCCCATACGGATCAGCTCCGGTACGTGCATAAAGCGGTTCTCGAAAATGGTTTCTGTGATGAAGCCAGTGCCTTCGGCAACCAGGTTCAACAGGGTGAACTGCGCCTGCATGTCCGTAGGGAACGCCGGATGCGGTGCCGTACGCACATTGACCGCTTTTGGACGCTGGCCGTGCATATCGAGGCTGATCCAGTCTTCACCGATTTCGATATCCGCACCCGCATCGCGCAGTTTCGCCAGCACCGCATCCAGGGTATCTGGCTGCGCGTTGCGACAAACAATCTTCCCGCCAGAAATCGCCGCAGCGACCAGGAAGGTACCGGTTTCGATACGGTCCGGCAGAACGCGATAGACACCACCGCCCAGACGCTCAACGCCTTCGATGGTGATACGGTCGGTACCCTGACCGGAAATCTTTGCCCCCAGCGCCACGAGGAAGTTGGCGGTATCCACAATCTCCGGTTCGCGCGCGGCATTTTCGATGATGGTGGTACCTTCTGCCAGCGTCGCCGCAGACATAATGGTGACCGTTGCGCCCACGCTCACTTTGTCCATGACGATGTGCGCGCCTTTCAGACGACCATTAACGGACGCTTTAACGTAACCTTCTTCCAGCTTGATCTCGGCGCCCAGCTTCTCCAGACCAAAGATGTGCAGGTCAACCGGACGCGCACCGATGGCGCAACCGCCAGGCAGAGAGACCTGCCCCTGACCAAAACGCGCCACCAGCGGGCCAAGCGCCCAGATGGATGCACGCATGGTTTTCACCAGATCGTAAGGGGCTGAGAAGTTGTTCACCTTGCTGGCGTCGATCCAGACGGAACCGTTACGCTCGACTTTCGTGCCCAGCTGGGTGAGCAGCTTCATGGTGGTGTCGATATCTTTCAGCTTCGGTACGTTCTGAATTTCTACCGGCTCTTCAGCCAGCAGCGCAGCAAAGAGGATTGGCAGCGCGGCGTTTTTAGCGCCAGAAATTGTGACTTCGCCCTGGAGACGCGTTGGCCCCTGTACACGAAATTTATCCATTGTGTGCTCTCTTATAAATTCAACCGTGCTGCGGGCCTGTCGCCCTCAGCTCAAAAACCGTTTAGTTTGCGATCGCGTGCCCACTCTTGCGGGGTGAACGCTTTAATCGACAGGGCGTGGATGCGGTTATCCGCAATATATTCCATCAGCGGCGCGTACACAGCCTGCTGTTTCTTCACGCGGCTCATACCGTCGAACATCTCACCCACAGCAATAACCTGGAAGTGACTGCCATCGCCAGTGACGTGGGCTTCCTGAAGGGAGAGTGCATTCATCAGCACTGTCTGGATTTCATGATTTTCCATGGGCTCTTAATCATCTGATAGTGAAAACAAGCCCAACATCTTAGAGCAAAGTGGCGTTGTCTTAAACAAGCAAAAAGCCCCGACGATGAAACAGTCAGGGCTTTCGGAAGTAACGCACTGAAAATATTAACGAGGCAGTACGTCCTGAGGGAGATTGTAGAGCTGCGCAAGGGTCACGACATTATCGCTCGCGCCGTGAAGTTTGACGCTTGTCCCCTGCTTTTTCCCCACGGCAACCAGATGGGCAAGCAGCGCAACACCCGCCGTATCCACCCGCGTGACGTCGGTTAAGTCGATAAGCGTCACGCCCTGCATCGCTTCGTGGCGTTTGTCCCACAGTGGGTTCAGCAGATCCTGATCCAGTTCACCGGACAGCTTTAATGTCTCGCCTTCACGCGACCAGCTGAGTTGCTGTGACATTACTTCTTCTCATCCAGAGTAATTTTCTGGCGAGAGATAGACTGCAGCTGAGCGGTCAGGCCATCAATGCCTTTGGTGCGCAGCAGGTCGCTCCATTCGTTCTGTTTGGTGGTGATCATGCTTACCCCTTCGGCAATCATGTCATACGCCTGCCAGTGACCGGTCTGGCTGTTTTTACGCCACTGGAAATCCAGACGAACCGGCGGACGACCGTTAGGATCGATGATCGTCACACGGATAGGGACGATGGTCGCATCGCCCAGCGGCTGCTCAGGCGCAATCTGATAGGTCTGGCCGTGGTACATCGCCAGCGCCTGGCCATAAGCCTGTTTCAGGTATTCACGAAACGCGGCAAAGTAGGCATCACGCTGCGCAGGGGTCGCGTCTTTGTAATAACGTCCCAGCACCAGCGCACCCGCATATTTAATCTGCACGTACGGCAGCAGCTCCTGGTCAACGACGTCACGCAGATAATCAGGATTAGCACGAATTTTAGGCTGTTCGTTTTTAAGACGGTCGAATGTCTTCTTCGCCGCTTCGTCCATCAGTTTGTACGGGTTACTCTGATCCGCAGCGTGGGCGGCGGTTAGAGGGGCGATGACCAGCATGGCAACCATTAACAGTCGTTTAAACATGAATGACTTCTCCTGATATTAATTCGCAGCACCTGGCGTCGGTGCGACGTCGGTATGATCTTCGCTCTGCGCAGGGGCAGCGTCGGATTTTTTCTCATCCCCTTTACTGTTGTAAAGGAACTGACCAATCATATCCTCCAGAACCATCGCGGATTTCGTATCCTGAATGACGCTACCGTCTTTAAGGATAGTCGTTCCCAGCTCGGGATCTTCAAAGCCAACGTTAAGCGCCAGATATTGTTCGCCCAGCAGGCCGGAAGTACGGATAGAAAGGGAACTGGTGTCCGGGATATGGTTGTAACGCTCTTCGATATCCATCGCGACGCGGGGCAGATAGGTTTTCTCATCCAGCGTAATGTCAGATACGCGTCCGATCACCACGCCGCCGATGCGGACCGGTGAACGCGCCTTCAGCCCGCCGATGTTATCGAAGGTGGCATAGATGCGATACGTCGGCTCGGTGCGTACAGACGTGATATCCGCCGCTCTCAGGCAGATAAACAGCGCGGCCAGCAGCGCCAGCAGCAGGAATACACCGACCCAAATTTCATTTTTTCTCGTTTGCATGAACTCAATTCCCAAACATCAGTGCGGTGAGCACAAAATCCAGACCCAGTACGGCCAGCGACGAATGTACGACTGTACGTGTAGTTGCGCGGCTAATGCCCGCCGACGTCGGGATGGCATCGTAACCATTGAACAATGCAATCCAGGTGACCGTAATGGCAAATACCACGCTTTTAATCAGGCAGTTAACCAGATCCATTCGCAGGTCGATGGCGTCCTGCATCGCGGACCAGAAGAAACCGGCATCAATGCCTTTCCAGTGCACACCAACCAGCGAACCGCCCCAGATACCCACGGCGACAAACAGAATAGTCAGTAACGGTAAAGAGATCACCCCAGCCCAGAAACGCGGCGAGATCACGCGACGCAGCGGATCGACCGCCATCATCTCCATGCTGGAGAGCTGCTCGGTCGCACGCATCAGGCCAATTTCAGCCGTTAATGCCGACCCCGCGCGCCCGGCGAACAACAGCGCCGCCACAACCGGCCCCAGCTCGCGCAGCAGCGAGAGCGCCACCAGCATCCCGAGGCTGGTTTCCGCACTGTAGGTTGTCAGAACCAGATAGCCCTGCAGCCCAAGCACCATACCGATAAACAGACCGGAGACAATGATGATGAGCATCGACAGCACGCCGACATTATAAAGCTGCCGCACCAGCAGCGGTGCGTGCTTACGGAATTCCGGCTTGCCGACCAGCGCGTTGAATAACATCAATCCGGCACGCCCGAACGTCCTGATGGTTTTTATGCCACGGTGTCCGAGAGCGGCCAACGCATTTAACAGCATGAGTGGCTTAACTCCCTATTCCCAGTAAATCGTCACGATAGTCGCCCGCCGGGTAGCGGAACGGCACAGGGCCATCGGCAATACCGTCAAGGAACTGCCGCACGCGCGGATCGCAATTTTCCTGCAGCGCCTGAGCGCTACCGTGTGCGACGATCTTTTTGTCCGCCACAATATAGGCGTAATCGGCAATGCTCAATACTTCCGGTACATCGTGAGATACCACAATGCAGGTGACGCCAAGCGCGCTGTTCAGTTCAGAGATGAGCTTCACCAGCACGCCCATCGTGATGGGATCCTGTCCAACAAACGGTTCGTCGAACATGATTAAATCAGGTTCTAATGCAATGGCGCGTGCCAGCGCGGCGCGGCGCGCCATCCCGCCGGACAGCTCCGAAGGCATCAGCTTTGCGGCGCCCCGCAAACCGACGGCTTCGAGCTTCATCATCACCGTGCTTTTCAGCAGTTCAGGCGGCAGGCTGGTATGCTCACGCAGCGGATAGGCCACGTTATCAAAGACATTCATGTCGGTGAACAAGGCTCCCGACTGAAAGAGCATGCTCATGCGTTTGCGGACAGTATACAGACGCGAGCGTGACATCTCCGGGATGTTTTCGCCATCAAAGAGGATTTCACCGCTATCAGGTGGGATCTGCCCACCAATAAGGCGCAGCAGGGTCGTTTTACCGATCCCGGACGGCCCCATGATGGCAGTGATTTTGCCACGCGGTACGGTCAACGAAATATCATCAAATATCAATCTGTTGGCGCGAGAAAAACTCACGCCGCGAACATCGACTAAATTCGCCATCGTTTGGCTCATTTATGGTTCCTTTATTACCCTGCTCACGTTAAGGCATGCCGCCTGAATCAGCCCTCAACTCCGCATTTTTACAGAATAATAGCCGTTGAGGTTAGCGAAAGCTGGCATTTGTTTTACTTTTCCGGCGCATAAAGTCAAAATTAGGAATTCGTTACGCCTCAGACTGTATGCAGTCCAGCCATTCCCGTGCGATGGACCGACGAGTATACCTGAAGAAAGGACTTTTGATGCTTTTAGCAACAGCACTGTTAATAATTGGTTTACTTTTGGTGGTCTACAGTGCTGACCGTTTAGTGTTTGCTGCATCTATCCTGTGTCGCCTGACGGGTGTACCGCCTGTCGTCATCGGGATGACCGTGGTGAGTGTTGGAACGTCACTTCCTGAAATCATCGTCTCTGTCTCGGCATCGCTGCATGGTCAGTTAGACCTGGCAGTAGGTACCGCGATTGGCTCCAACATCGTCAATATACTCTTGATTTTGGGCCTGGCCGCACTGCTCCATCCATTTCGCGTGCATTCTGATGTTCTGCGCCGTGAATTGCCGCTAATGTTAATCGTAAGCCTGCTGGCAGGCTGCGTATTTTACGATGGTGTACTGAGCTACAGCGACGGCATTTTCCTGCTGGCTCTGGCCGTCATCTGGCTGCTGTATAGTGTTAAAATCGCCCGTCTGGCTGAGAAGCAGGGTCAGGATAGCCTCACGCGGGAGCAGGTCGCCGAACTGCCGCGAGAAGGCACGTTGCCTGTTGCCCTGCTCTGGCTTGGCGTTGCGCTGATCATCATGCCGATGGCAACGCGCATGGTCGTGGATAACGCGACCGTGCTGGCGAACTATTTCGCTATCAGTGAACTGACCATTGGCCTGACGGTGGTTGCCATCGGCACCAGCCTGCCGGAGCTGGCCACGGCCATTGCGGGGGCACGTAAAGGTGAGGATGACATTGCCATTGGTAATATCATCGGTTCCAACATATTTAATATCGCCATTGTGATGGGCCTGCCGGCCCTGATAACGCCAGGGCCCTTTAATCCCCTGGCGTTCTCACGCGACTACGGCGTGATGTTATTGGTCAGCGTGATATTTGCCCTGCTCTGCTGGCGGCGGCAACGACAGATCGGCAAAGGCGCAGGCGCGCTGCTGACGGGTGGATTTATCGTATGGATGGCGATGCTGTACTGGCTCTCGCCTCTTCTCTCTGGGTAAACGGAAACGCATTATGTCGCAAATAGAATTGCAGCCGGGTTTTGACTTTCAGAAAGCAGGCAAAGAGGTTCTGGAGATTGAACGTGAAGGTCTGGCGCAGTTAGATCAGTACATTAATCAGGATTTTAGTCTGGCATGTGAGAAGATGTTCTACTGTGCCGGCAAAGTCGTGGTGATGGGGATGGGTAAGTCCGGCCACATTGGACGCAAAATGGCGGCAACGTTTGCCAGCACCGGAACCTCTTCCTTCTTTGTACATCCGGGGGAAGCCGCGCACGGTGACCTGGGTATGGTCACGCCGCAGGATATCGTCATCGCGCTGTCCAACTCCGGGGAGTCCAATGAAATTCTGGCGCTGATCCCGGTACTGAAGCGACTGCAGGTGCCGCTTATTTGCATGACCAGCCGTCCGGAAAGCAGCATGGCGCGGGCGGCCGATATTCACCTGTGCGTGAAAGTGCCTAAGGAGGCCTGTCCGCTCGGCCTGGCGCCGACGTCCAGCACCACCGCCGCGCTGGTCATGGGTGATGCGCTTGCCGTCGCGCTGCTCGAAGCCCGCGGTTTTACGCCGGAAGATTTCGCGCTTTCCCACCCGGGCGGCGCGCTGGGGCGCAAGCTTCTGCTTCGGGTAAACGATATTATGCACACCGGGGATGAGATCCCTCACGTCAGTAAAGAAGCCTCCCTGCGTGATGCGCTGCTGGAAATCACCCGTAAAAATTTGGGTATGACGGTCGTATGCGACGATCTGATGAAAATTCAGGGGATCTTCACCGATGGCGACCTGCGCCGCGTGTTCGACATGGGTGTAGATGTCCGCACGCTCGGCATTGCCGATGTGATGACGCCGGGCGGTATCCGCGTCCGTCCGGGTACGCTGGCCGTGGATGTGCTGAACCTGATGCAGTCCCGCCACATTACCTCAGTGATGGTTGCCGATGGCGACCAGTTGCTGGGTGTGGTACATATGCATGATCTGCTGCGCGCAGGCGTAGTGTAATGAAGGATAAGACAATGAGTAATGCGGGTGCATCCCTTGCAACCTGTTATGGACCGGTCAGTACCCAGATGATGGCAAAGGCGGAAAACATTCGTCTGCTCATCCTGGACGTGGATGGCGTACTTTCCGATGGCCTGATTTACATGGGCAATAATGGTGAAGAGCTGAAAGCGTTTAACGTTCGCGACGGCTACGGTATCCGCTGCGCGCTCACCTCGGGTATTGAGGTGGCTATCATCACCGGGCGAAAAGCTAAACTGGTAGAAGACCGCTGTGAAACCTTAGGAATTACCCATCTGTATCAGGGTCAATCCGATAAGATGGCGGCGTTTAAGGATTTACTGGGTAAACTGGCTATCGCGCCGGAAAACGTAGCCTACGTCGGGGACGATCTGATTGACTGGCCCGTGATGGCTGAAGTCGGGCTGAGCATCGCCGTTGCCGATGCGCATCCGCTGCTGATCCCGCGCGCTGACTACGTTACCCACATCAACGGGGGCCGTGGTGCCGTACGTGAAGTCTGCGATCTGCTTTTGCTGGCGCAGGGCAAGCTTGATGAGGCCAAAGGGCAATCGATATGAGTAAAACCAGACGCTGGATTATCATTTTGCTTTCGCTTGTCGCACTGGTATTGATTGGCGTGAACCTTGCCGATCGCGACGATCCGCAAACGGAAGTGGTCAACAATAACGATCCAACCTATAAAAGCGATCACAGCGACACCGTGGTCTACAGCCCGGAAGGCGCGCTGAACTATCGCCTGATTGCCCAGCATGTTGAATATTTTTCAGATGACGGTATTTCGTGGTTTACCCAACCTGTCATGACCACATTTGATAAGGACAAAGTGCCGACGTGGTCAATTAAGTCAGATCGGGCAAAACTGACAAATGACCGTATGCTTTATCTGTATGGCCACGTTGAAGTCAACGCCCTGACCGCTGACTCGCAACTGCGAAAAATTACGACGGATAATGCCCAAATTAACCTGGTAACCCAGGACGTGACCTCGCAGGATCTGGTCACACTGTATGGCACAACATTTAATTCCAGCGGTTTGAGAATGCGCGGGAACTTACGCAGCAAGAACGCCGAGCTGATTGAAAAGGTTAGAACCTCCTATGAAATTCAAAACAAACAAACTCAGCCTTAAAGTAATTATCGCCAGCGCGATGCTGGCGACCAGTCTCCCCGCGCTTGCTGTAACGGGCGATACCGACCAACCGATCCATATCGAGTCTGATACCCAGTCTCTCGATATGCAGGGCAACGTCGTCACCTTCACGGGTAACGTCGTCATGACTCAGGGCACCATCAAAATTAACGCCGACAAAGTGGTCGTGACCCGTCCGGGTGGCGAGCAGGGCAAAGAGATCATTGATGGTTACGGCAACCCGGCCACCTTCTACCAGATGCAGGATAACGGCAAGCCGGTGAAAGGCCGCGCCTCGCATATGCACTATGAGCTGGCGAAGGACCTGGTCATCCTGACCGGAAACGCGTATCTGGAACAGCTGGACAGCAACATTACCGGCGACCAGATCACCTATCTGGTGAAAGAGCAAAAAATGCAGGCCTCCAGCGAGAAAGGCAAACGCGTCACGACCGTACTGGTTCCGTCGCAGCTGCAGGACAAAGGCAAAGGCCAGGCCCCGGCACAGAAGAAGAGTAACTAATTCGTTATGGCAACATTAACTGCAAAAAATCTCGCGAAGGCCTATAAGGGCCGCCGTGTCGTAGAAGATGTCAGTCTGACCGTCAACTCCGGCGAAATTGTAGGGCTGCTTGGCCCTAACGGTGCGGGTAAAACCACCACCTTCTACATGGTCGTTGGCATTGTGCCGCGCGATGCCGGCAACATTATCATTGACGATGAAGACATCAGCCTTCTGCCGCTGCACGCGCGCGCGCGTCGCGGGATCGGCTACCTGCCGCAGGAAGCCTCCATTTTCCGTCGTCTTAGCGTTTACGATAACCTGATGGCGGTCCTGGAAATTCGTAACGATCTGACCAGCGAACAGCGTCAGGATCGTGCCAACGAGTTGATGGAAGAGTTCCACATTGAGCATCTGCGCGACAGCCTCGGTCAGGCACTCTCCGGGGGTGAACGCCGTCGTGTTGAGATTGCACGTGCGCTGGCCGCAAACCCGAAATTTATCCTTCTGGATGAACCGTTTGCCGGCGTTGACCCGATCTCGGTTATCGACATTAAACGCATCATTGAACACCTGCGTGACAGCGGTCTTGGCGTTCTGATCACCGACCACAACGTCCGTGAAACGCTGGCCGTATGTGAACGCGCGTATATTGTGAGCCAGGGCAATCTGATCGCCCACGGTACGCCGCAGCAGATCCTCGAAGACGATCATGTTAAGCGCGTCTATCTTGGGGAAGACTTCAGACTCTGATAGGGTAGAGGTAACGTAACGCCGAACCGGAGAAAAACGCTCTGAACATGAAGCAAGGTTTGCAATTAAGGCTCAGCCAACAACTGGCAATGACGCCGCAGCTACAGCAGGCAATTCGCCTGTTGCAACTGTCCACGTTAGAACTTCAGCAGGAGCTCCAGCAGGCGCTGGACAGCAACCCCCTGCTGGAACAAACCGATCTTCATGACGAGGTAGATACTCAGCAGTCACAGGATACAGAAGCGCTCGACACCGCGGATGCACTCGAACAAAAAGAGATGCCCGACGAGCTACCGCTGGATGCCAGCTGGGATGAAATCTACACCGCCGGAACCCCTTCCGGTACGCGTGCAGACTACCAGGATGATGAGCTACCAGTCTATCAGGGAGAAACCACCCAGTCGCTGCAGGATTACCTGATGTGGCAGGTGGAACTTACCCCCTTCTCCGATACCGACCGCGCGATTGCCACCTCAATTGTCGATGCCGTTGACGACACCGGCTATTTGACCGTCACGCTGGACGATATCCTGGAAAGCATGGGCGACGAAGAGATTGAACTTGAGGAGATCGAAGCCGTTCTGAAGCGCATCCAGCGTTTCGATCCGGTAGGCGTGGCCGCAAAAGATCTGCGCGACTGCCTGCTGATCCAGCTTTCTCAGTTCAGCAAAGAGACGCCATGGCTCGACGAGGCGCGTTTAATCATCAGCGATCATCTGGATCTGTTGGCCAACCACGATTTCCGCAGCCTGATGCGCGTCACGCGCCTGAAGGAAGAGGTGCTGAAAGAAGCGGTAAATCTGATCCAGTCGCTCGATCCGCGCCCGGGACAGTCGATCCAGACCAGCGAGCCCGAGTACGTCATCCCGGACGTGCTGGTGAGAAAACACAATGACCGCTGGGTCGTTGAACTGAATTCAGACAGCATCCCTCGCCTGCAAATCAACCAGCAGTATGCCTCCATGTGCACCAGCGCGCGTAACGACTCCGACAATCAATATATTCGTAGCAATCTTCAGGAAGCGCGATGGTTGATCAAAAGTCTGGAGAGCCGAAATGATACGCTGCTGCGCGTCAGCCGCTGTATTGTCGAACAGCAGCAGGCGTTCTTTGAGCAGGGCGAAGAGTATATGAAACCGATGGTACTGGCGGATATCGCCCAGGCCGTCGAAATGCATGAATCAACCATTTCCCGTGTCACCACGCAGAAGTATCTGCACAGTCCACGCGGTATATTTGAGCTTAAGTATTTCTTCTCCAGCCATGTGAATACCGAGGGCGGCGGCGAAGCGTCGTCAACGGCCATTCGTGCCCTGGTGAAGAAGTTGATCGCCGCGGAGAACCCCGCGAAGCCACTAAGCGACAGTAAGTTAACCACCATGCTGTCCGATCAGGGTATTATGGTGGCACGTCGTACTGTTGCGAAGTATCGAGAGTCTTTATCCATTCCGCCGTCCAACCAGCGTAAACAGCTGGTCTGACACAACCGATAAGGAAGACACTATGCAGCTCAACATCACTGGACAAAACGTCGAAATTACTGAGGCTTTACGCGACTTTGTGAACGCGAAGTTTGCAAAACTCGAGCAGTATTTCGAAAGGATCAATCAGGTCTATATTGTGTTGAAAGTGGAGAAAGTGACTCATATCTCGGATGCCACCCTGCATGTTAACGGGGGTGAACTGCATGCCAGTGCGGAAGGGCAAGACATGTACGCTGCTATCGACGGCTTGATTGATAAGCTTGCACGACAGCTCAATAAACATAAAGATAAACTGAAACAACACTAATTGTCCGGGCAGTTAACGGGTGCAGGACGGCCTGTTGTGAAACACAACAGGCCATTTGTACAGTTAGCGCTTAGGTGAAATTATGATGAACAACGATTCCGCTCTTCAACTGAGCAATGTCCTTAACCAGGAATGTACCCGCAGTGCGGTTCACTGCCAGAGCAAAAAACGTGCGCTGGAGATCATCAGTGAACTGGCTGCCAAACAGCTGGGCCTGCCGCCGCAGGTGGTGTTCGAAGCGATTCTGACCCGTGAAAAAATGGGCAGTACCGGTATCGGCAACGGCATCGCGATCCCGCACGGCAAACTGGAAGAGGATACCCTGCGTGCCGTTGGTGTGTTTGTGCAGCTTGAAACACCCATCGCCTTCGATGCCATTGATAACCAGCCCGTCGATCTCCTCTTCGCGCTGCTGGTACCTGCCGACCAGACGAAAACCCATCTGCATACGCTGTCGCTGGTCGCAAAACGTCTGGCCGATAAAACCATTTGCCGTCGACTGCGCTCGGCCCAAAGTGATGAAGAGCTCTATCAAATTATCACTGAAGCAGAAGGCAATCAGGATGATGCATAACCAGGAGATGGCCTTCACATCTGTTGTCCTGAGGAGAAACGGAACATGGTGCTGATGATTGTCAGTGGCCGTTCAGGGTCGGGGAAATCCGTTGCTCTGCGCGCCCTGGAAGACATGGGTTTTTACTGCGTCGATAACCTGCCGGTCGTGTTGTTACCCGATCTGGCCCGCACGCTGGCGGAGAGACAAACCTCTGCCGCCGTCAGTATCGACGTTCGTAACATGCCTGAATCGCCAGAGATCTTCGAACAGGCCATGAGCAACCTGCCTGACGCGTTCTCGCCTCAGCTGCTGTTCCTCGATGCAGACCGCAATACGCTGATCCGCCGCTACAGCGATACCCGTCGTTTGCACCCGCTATCCAGCAAGAACCTCTCTCTGGAGAGCGCTATCGATGAAGAGAGCGACCTGCTGGAGCCGCTGCGTTCTCGTGCCGACCTGATTGTCGACACCTCTGAGATGTCCGTTCACGAGCTGGCGGAAATGCTGCGTACCCGGCTGTTGGGTAAACGCGAGCGCGAACTGACGATGGTGTTCGAATCCTTCGGCTTTAAGCACGGTATTCCGATTGATGCGGATTATGTTTTCGACGTGCGCTTCCTGCCGAACCCGCACTGGGATCCAAAACTGCGTCCAATGACCGGTCTGGATAAGCCGGTGGCGGCGTTCCTCGACCGGCACACAGAAGTACACAATTTTATCTACCAGACGCGAAGCTACCTTGAGCTATGGTTACCTATGCTGGAGACAAACAATCGTAGCTACCTGACGGTGGCGATTGGCTGTACCGGCGGTAAACATCGTTCGGTTTACATCGCCGAACAGCTGGCCGACTATTTCCGCTCGCGCGGGAAGAACGTTCAGTCCCGTCATCGCACGCTGGAAAAACGTAAAACATGACCGTAAAACAAACCGTTGAGATCACCAACAAGCTGGGTATGCATGCACGCCCGGCGATGAAGTTGTTTGAGCTGATGCAGGGTTTCGATGCAGAGGTTCTGCTGCGGAATGACGAAGGCACCGAAGCGGAGGCGAACAGCGTGATTGCGCTGCTGATGCTGGATTCCGCCAAAGGGCGCCAGATTGAAGTAGAAGCCACCGGCCCTCAGGAAGAGGAAGCGCTGGCGGCGGTGATTGCCCTGTTTAACGCAGGATTCGACGAAGATTAAGGTCTGCTATTCAGGCGGGTAGCGCTGCGCTTACCCGCCCTACATAAGATTATTACGCTGCATAAACCCCTCTCCACCCAGCTGATTCATCTGGCGCATAATCCACGCCTGACGGCTTCGCACATAACCTGATGGGGCACTGGCCTTAAAGCGGATAGGGTTCGGTAACACAGCGGCCAATAGCGCTGCTTCTGACATGCTCAGACGGCTGGCTGGCTTATTGAAATACCGCTGTGCGGCAGCTTCCACGCCAAAAATACCATCGCCAAACTCAGCGACGTTGAGATAGACGGTCAGAATTCGTTTTTTGCTCCAGACCGTTTCCATCCCCAGGGTCAACCCCGCTTCCAGCCCTTTTCGCACCCAGCTTCGACCATCCCACAGAAACAGGTTTTTGGCCGTCTGCTGCGACAAGGTTGATGCCCCGCGCACGCGGTTTTCATGGCGTTCGTTATGGGCTAGCGCCTTCTCAATGGCCGCCACGTCGAACCCCCAGTGCTCCGGGAATTTCTGGTCCTCCGCCGCGATGACCGCCAGCCCCATGAACGGGGAGATCTCGTCCATGCTCACCCAGTCAGAGTGGGCAACATAGCTGAAATCGCCGCTGAACCACGCGCCGAGCTGGCGCTCAACCATAACGGCAGAGAACGGAACCGGCATAATGCTGAATAAAGCCAGCCCGCCTCCCCAGAATACCGCCAGCACAAGTACGATGCGCAAGAGAAAACGTTTCACCCCTGCGCCTGCGGCAAATTTACGCCTCATTCAGTCAGCACCAGCACGCGAGCCACCAGCTTTTCAATACCTGAGGCCGCCTCAGCGATATTATTCGCCAGCATATAAGCCGGCGTGGTGACAATTTTGTTATCTTCATCAACCACAATGTCATCAACCGGGCACGGAACGTGTTCGCCCCCCATTTCCTCGACGATCTCTGCGGTATCAATATCCGTCCCGATAGTCAGGCGCAGCGGGAAATCAAAAATCCTGGGCAGCATTGCCGGCGCGATGCAGATAAAGCCCTGCGGTTTTCCTGCCGCGTGCATGGCCTGCGACAGCGCCTTTAAATGAGGATCGACCTGACACTCCGCTCCCTGCGCAGCAAAGGTACTGAGATTTTTGGCCGCGCCAAACCCACCCGGCACAATAAGCGCATCAAGCTCTGTAGGGTCTGCCTGAATAAGAGGATGGATATCACCTCGCACAATACGCGCGGCTTCAATCAGTACATTACGGGTTTCCGCCATCGGCTCGCCGGTCAGATGATTAATCACATCCGCCTGATTTTTGTCCGGCGCAAAACAAATAACCTCTGCTCCCTGCTTAGCCAGGGCCAGCAGCGTGATTACGGCTTCATGTATTTCAGAACCATCGTAAACACCGCATCCGCTCAGCACGACACCAATCTTTTTCATCATGACAATCCTTTTCTGCAACTTGCTGAAGCACATTAATAATTTTGATTAAAACGCTATGCTTCACACATTTCACTGATTCATGTAACAAACCATTTAAGATTTGCTATCTTATCTGCGTGCGGCCTAAATTTTTCAGGCAGCGCCCTTTCGAAAATAACTTTATAAAACAGGCGCAGCCACGATTTCCCTGGTGTTGGCGCAGTATTCGCGCACCCCGGTTAATCCGGGGTCATTTTTTTCTGGCGTCGACCCAGGCTTTAAGCACCGCCACATCGTTTTGCCACTCTTGTTTCATCTCTTCAACCCAATCACCCACGTTATCTTCCCATGCAGGTAAATCAGGCGACTGAATCTGTTGACCCAGCTGCTGCAGATGGCGTAAACCGACCGAACCGGCGGCGCCTTTGATTTTATGTCCTTCTTCGACGATGCCCTTCTGGTCCCGGGCGGTCAGGTTTGATTCCAGCACGCTCAGATAGCCCGGCATCATTTTTTCGAACACCGCCAGACCATCGGTAATCAGTTTCGGACCCACCAGTTCGATGTACTGCTCCAGCATCGCGGTATCGAGTATCGTTTGGGCTTTTGCGCTATCAACAGACGTCATGGTGCTCTCCTCTTCATCACGGGTATCCCAGAACTTTTTAATCATGGCGGTCAGAGCAGGCACCGCTAGCGGCTTGCTGAGTACATCGTCCATACCGGCATCGAGATACTCTTTTTTGTCTTTCAGCACGTTCGCCGTCAGCGCCACCAGCGGCGGCAGCTCGTCGGCCGCGTACTGACGCGTCAGCTCACGAGAGATATCCAGCCCGGTCATATCCGGCAGCTGGATATCGAGCAGAACAAGATCGTATTCGCCCGGTTTAAACATATCCAGCGCGGCCTTACCGGTCATCGCGACATCCACGCTATTGCCCAGTTTTTCCAGCACCGAGCGCGCCACAATCACGTTCAACTCAATGTCTTCTACCAGCAGGACGTGCAGCGCGGGCAGCGGCATGTCGTCGTTTTCAAAGGTATCCTCAACTTCCTCCGCCACCGCCGGCGCATGGACCGTCAGCGTGAAGGTTGATCCTTTGCCCGGCTGGCTGACAACGGTGATATCGCCCCCCATGCTCTTCGCCAGCCGCTTAGAGACCGCCAGGCCAATGCCCGTTCCTGTCGCCGGTTTCCCGCCGTTGCTGTCCTTCACCTGGTAGTACATCGCGAAAATTTTGTCCTGCTCCTCCTGCGGAATACCCATCCCGGAGTCTTCCACCTCGAAGTGCAGCATATCGCCTTCGTCAAAGCGGATGCGCACCGCCACCTGCCCCTTCTGGGTAAATTTCACCGCGTTGCTGATGAGATTCCACAGGATCTGACGCAGACGCGTGCCGTCGGTCACCACTTTATGCGGCAGCGGCAGGGTGGGATCCATGACAAAGCTCAGTCCCTTCTGCTGCGCCTGCAGGCCGGAGAGATTTTCGAGGTCGGCAAGGAAGCTGGTGAAATCAACCGGCTGATTATCAAGCTGAACTTTACGGCGCTCCATCTTATCCATATCAATAATATCGTTGAAGATATTACCCAGCGTGACCGCGGATACATGGATAGTCTTGAGGTATTTTTCCTGCTCTGCGGTCAGGTCGGTATCCAGCAGAATACGGCTCAGCCCGACAATGCCATTAAGCGGCGTACGCAGCTCGTGGCTGATGGTGGAGATAAAGGTAGTCTTATCGCGGCTGGCGCGCTCCAGGGCATCCTGGTAGCGCTTACGCTCGGTGATATCGCGGCCAAAGCCCATCAGGCCGTGGCGTTTCCCCACGCGGTCATAGTAGGGCACCTTACGGATCTCAAAGCAGGCCTTGCGTCCGTCCGGGTAATCCAGCCACTGTTCATAGGTCAGCGAGACGTTATGGCGGAATACTTTTTCGTCCGTCTCCATAACCTTGGCCGCCGCCTCTTCAGAGTAAACGTCCTGCGGCTTCAGGTTAATCAGCTGCTTCTCGCTTTTCCCGGTGAGCAGCTCCATCGCCCGGTTACAGCCGGAAAATTCTTTATCTTCATTACGGTAAAACACCAGATCCGGCGAAGCATCGAGGAACGACCGCAGGAAAGAGGATTGCTGCTCAAGCTGGATCTGCGTGACCTCGCGCTCTTTCATTTCGATTTTCAGCTGCTCCAGCGTGGCCTGACGCTCGGCTTCCGCCTTCTCACGATCGGAGATCTCCTGATTCAGCTGCGCAATGTTGTCTTTAAGCTGGACGTTGAGCTTCAGGTCGCGCTCGCGCATCTCTTCCAGTTTATCGACCAGTTTTGACAGACGCTGACGGGACTCTTCAAGCTGTTCAACCACCACGGAAAGGAAATAGACCGCCCAGGGCGTAATGAGCAAGCCAAAGAAGATGGAGCGGATGACGTCGATACTCTCGACCTGACCATGCAGAACCATGGTGACGGCCATTTGTACGACAATGGCCAGAACGACCAGCGCCAGCGCAAGCAGCATGGAGAAACGCACCAGCCCAAGCTTCATCATCAGGTCGACGTAATACTGGGCAAGCATTCGAATTTGCTTCATAGAGGATCCCTTCACGACTTTATCGCTCAATAATACTCAAATTCAGGGCGAGGCGTTGAAGGTTGTGAGAAAAAGTGCGGGGTGAAACAGGAGATTAGCCTCGCTCCCGGTTAACCGGAAGCGAGGAGAGGTCAATCAGGAGCGTTTCAACAGCAGCCAGAGGCTGATCAGGAGGAAACTGGCGCTTGGCAGCAGCGCACCAATTATCGGCGGAATGCCATAAACCAGCGTTAGCGGACCGAAGATCTGATCGAGCACGTAGAACACAAAGCCGAAACTGATACCGGTCACGACGCGCACGCCCATCGGCACGCTGCGTAACGGGCCGAAGATAAACGACAGCGCCATCAGCATCATCACCGCCACGGACATCGGCTGGAAGATCTTGCTCCACATGTTGAGCTGGTAACGTCCGGCGTCCTGCCCGCTCGACTTCAGGTATTTCACATAGTTGTGCAAACCGCTGATGGAGAGCGCGTCAGGATCCAGCGCCACAACACCGAGCTTATCGGGCGTCAGGTTGGTTTTCCACGTACCGGTTACCGTCTGAGAACCCGTAATCTGTTTCGGATCGGTCAGGTTAGACTCATCAACCTGGGACAAACGCCACTGTTTATGTTCGGCGTCAAATTTCGCCGAAGAGGCGTGGCGGACTGACTCCAGACGGCGCTGGTCATCGAAAGCATAGATGCTCACCCCACCCAGCTCATCATTCCCCTTCACCCGTTCGATGTAGACGAAGTTTTTACCGTCTTTCGCCCATAAACCTTGTTGGGTCGAGAGCAGCGAGCCGCCGTACATGGCCTGCGCACGGTAGTTACGCGCCATCTGTTCACCCTGCGGCGCGACCCACTCGCCAATCGCCATGGTCAACAGCACCAGTGGGATCGCGGTTTTCATTACCGACAGCGCAACCTGCATGCGGGTAAAGCCCGAGGCCTGCATAACGACCAGCTCACTGCGCTGCGCCAGCATCCCCAGCCCCAGCAGCGCGCCCAGCAGGGCCGCCATCGGGAAGAAGATCTGTACATCTTTCGGCACGCTGAGCAGGGTATACATCCCCGCGCCCATCGCGTCATAGCTCCCCTGGCCGGCTTTTTTCAGCTGATCGACAAATTTGATAATGCCGGAGAGCGACACCAGCATGAACAACGTCATCATGATGGTGGTAAAAATGGTTTTACCGATATAGCGATCAAGAACGCCAAACGCCTGCATTAGATGGCTCCTTTACGCGAGAATCGGGCACGTATGCGGCGCACAGGCACCGTATCCCACAGGTTTAATCCCAGCGCCAGTAAGATGTACAGGCTGTTGACGAACCATGTCCAGACCATAGGGTCCAGCTTACCCTTCGCGCCGTTAGAACGAATCGAGGTTTGCAGCAGGAAATAGATCAGGTAAAGCAGCATCGCCGGCAGCATAGAGAGCACGCGGCCCTGGCGCGGGTTCACCACGCTCAGCGGAACGACAATCAGCGCCATCATAAACACGGTGAATACAAGAGTAATACGCCAGTGGAACTCAGCACGCGCTCTGTCGGTATCGGTATTCCACAGGGTACGCATGTCCATTTGCTCGGTATCCGTTGGATCGAGCGCCACCGCCTGATGGCCGATAATGGCCTGATAGTTCTGGAAATCCGTAATACGGAAGTCGCGCAGCATGGCTGTGCCTTCGAAACGGGTGCCTTTGTTCAGCGTCACGATCTGAGAACCATCTTTGCGCTGAGCAAGCTGACCGGAGTCTGCAACCACCACGGAAGGACGCGCGTTACCTTTGGGACGTAACTGCGCCAGGAATACGTCGTTGAATTTACTGCCGTCAACGCTCTCAATGAACAGCACGGAGTTGCCGTCGGTCGCCTGCTGGAATTGCCCCTGGGCTAAGGCTGCCATGCCGGGGTTGGCTTTCGCTTCGGCCAGCACTTCGTCCTGATGACGGGAAGACATGGGACCCGCCCACATCACATTCACCGCCGCGACAATACCCGTGAACAGCGCCAGTATCATGGCCGCTTTCACCAGTACCGCTTTGCTCAGGCCACAGGCATGCATCACCGTGATTTCACTCTCGGTGTAGAGTTTCCCAAGCGTCATGAGCAGGCCAAGGAAAAGACTTAGCGGCAGGATGAGCTGCGCCATTTCCGGGATCCCTAAACCAAGCAGGGAAAGCACCAGATTTGTTGGAATTTCGCCGTCAACGGCCGCACCGAGGATCTTAACCAGCTTCTGACAGAAAAAAATCAGCAGCAGGATGAAGAGAATCGCCAGTTGGCTTTTGAGCGTCTCCCGCACCAGATATCTTATGATTATCACTTTAAATACGCCCGTAAAAACCCGTCTCTTTGCTGGAAAATCGCTTGTTTCATGGCTTAAACGTCATTTATTCTCTTGAGTCGTCGAAATCATCGCTAAGATTAAAACATCCGGCGGATTCACGCTTCAGGACTTTTTCTGACGTGTCGAAACCGTAGTAACGTAAGATTAACACGAAGTCACCACAACAGCGGACATGAGTTACGAAAGGTTTCAATTCTATCCGTAGCTGCCGCCGTTGTCTTTAAGATTCAGGAGCGTAGTGCATGGAGTTCAGTGTAAAAAGCGGTAGCCCGGAGAAACAGCGGAGTGCCTGCATCGTTGTGGGCGTCTTTGAACCACGCCGACTCTCCCCGATCGCCGAGCAACTCGATAAAATCAGTGACGGCTATATTAGCGCCCTGCTGCGCCGTGGCGAACTGGAAGGCAAACCTGGGCAGACGCTGTTACTGCACCATGTTCCGAACGTGCTGTCAGAACGTATTCTGCTGATTGGCTGCGGCAAAGAACGCGAGCTTGATGAACGTCAGTATAAGCAGGTGATTCAGAAAACAATCAATACGCTGAATGATACCGGCTCAATGGAAGCCGTCTGCTTCCTGACGGAGCTGCACGTTAAAGGGCGTAACACCTACTGGAAAGTGCGTCAGGCGGTTGAAACGGCAAAAGAGAGCCTGTACAGCTTCGATCAGCTGAAGACCAATAAAAGCGAGCCGCGTCGTCCGCTGCGTAAAATGGTCTTTAACGTGCCAACCCGTCGCGAGTTGACCAGCGGCGAACGCGCGATCCAGCACGGTCTGGCGATCGCGGCCGGCATTAAAGCGGCCAAAGATCTCGGCAACATGCCGCCTAATATCTGTAACGCGGCGTACCTGGCCTCTCAGGCACGTCAGCTGGCCGACGCCTACAGCAAAAACGTCATTACCCGCGTCATCGGCGAACAGCAGATGAAAGAGCTGGGGATGCACTCTTACCTTGCGGTCGGTAACGGCTCGCAGAACGAATCCCTGATGTCCGTCATCGAGTACAAAGGCAATCCGTCCGAAGACGCGCGCCCGATTGTGCTCGTCGGTAAAGGCCTGACCTTCGATTCCGGCGGTATCTCCATCAAGCCTGCCGAAGGCATGGATGAGATGAAATACGACATGTGCGGTGCGGCGGCGGTTTACGGCGTGATGCGCATGGTCGCGGAACTGCAGTTGCCTATCAACGTGATCGGCGTACTGGCGGGCTGCGAAAACATGCCTGGCGGGCGCGCCTATCGTCCGGGTGACGTTCTGACCACCATGTCCGGCCAGACCGTTGAAGTGCTGAACACCGACGCCGAAGGCCGTCTGGTGCTGTGTGACGTGCTGACCTATGTTGAGCGCTTCGAGCCGGAAGCGGTGATTGACGTCGCTACCCTCACCGGAGCCTGTGTGATTGCGCTGGGTCACCATATCACCGGCCTGATGTCGAACCACAATCCTCTGGCGCACGAGCTTATTGGTGCCTCAGAGCAGGCCGGGGACCGCGCATGGCGTCTGCCGCTGGGTGACGAGTATCAGGATCAGCTGGAGTCTAACTTTGCGGATATGGCGAACATTGGCGGACGTCCTGGCGGGGCGATCACCGCGGGCTGCTTCCTGGCACGCTTCACCCGCAAGTACAACTGGGCACACCTGGATATCGCGGGCACCGCATGGCGCTCCGGTAAAGCCAAAGGCGCAACCGGCCGTCCAGTGGCGCTGCTGTCGCAGTTCCTGCTGAACCGCGCAGGTTTTAACGGCGACGAGTAAGTCAAAACGGCAGTAAACCGTAGGCCGGGTAAGGCGAAGCCGCCACCCGGCTTAAGCATTTAAAGTGAGCACAAGAAGCCCCATATATGAAGAATGCAACGTTCTACCTTCTGGACAACGACACCCATCAGGATGGCCTCAGCGCCGTAGAACAGCTGGTGTGTGAAATTGCCGCAGAACGTTGGCGCGCAGGTAAACGCGTTCTGATTGCCTGTGAAGATGAACAGCAGGCGATTCGCCTGGATGAAGCGCTGTGGGCGCGCCCGCCGGAGAGTTTTGTGCCGCACAACCTGTCGGGCGAAGGCCCGCGCGGTGGAGCACCGGTTGAAATTGCCTGGCCGCAAAAGCGCAACAGCAGCGCGCGCGATATTCTGATTAGCCTGCGGATAGATTTTGCAGATTTTGCCACCGCTTTCACAGAAGTGGTAGACTTTGTCCCTTACGAAGAATCTTTAAAACAACTGGCGCGCGAACGCTATAAAGCGTACCGCCTGGCTGGTTTTAACCTGAATACGGCAACCTGGAAATAATGGAAAAGACATATAACCCACGCGATATCGAACAGCCGCTTTACGAGCACTGGGAACAGCAGGGCTATTTCAAGCCTAACGGCGACGAAAGCAAAGAGTCCTTCTGCATCATGATCCCGCCGCCGAACGTCACCGGCAGTTTGCATATGGGTCATGCTTTCCAGCAGACCATCATGGACACCATGATCCGCTATCAGCGTATGCAGGGTAAAAACACCCTGTGGCAGGCGGGGACTGACCACGCGGGTATCGCGACCCAGATGGTGGTTGAGCGTAAAATTGCCGCTGAAGAAGGAAAAACCCGCCACGACTACGGTCGCGACGCGTTCATCGACAAAATCTGGCAGTGGAAGGCGGAATCCGGCGGCACCATTACCCGTCAGATGCGCCGTCTCGGCAACTCCGTGGACTGGGAGCGCGAGCGCTTCACCATGGACGAAGGCCTGTCCAACGCCGTTAAAGAAGTCTTCGTCCGCCTGTACAAAGAAGACCTGATTTACCGCGGCAAACGCCTGGTAAACTGGGATCCAAAACTGCGCACCGCCATCTCTGACCTGGAAGTGGAAAACCGCGAGTCTAAAGGCTCCATGTGGCACATCCGCTATCCGCTGGCCGATGGCGCAAAAACCGCCGACGGCAAAGATTACCTGGTGGTCGCAACGACCCGTCCGGAAACCCTGCTGGGCGATACCGGCGTGGCCGTTAACCCGGAAGATCCGCGTTATAAAGATCTGATCGGCAAATTCGTGGTGCTGCCGCTGGTAAACCGCCGTATTCCGATTGTGGGCGACGAACACGCCGACATGGAAAAAGGCACCGGCTGCGTAAAAATCACCCCTGCGCACGACTTCAACGACTATGAAGTCGGCCGTCGTCACGCCCTGCCGATGATCAACATTCTTACCTTCGACGGCGATATCCGCGAAAGCGCAGAAGTGTACGACACCAAAGGCAACGAATCCGACGTTTACTCCAGCGACATCCCGGCTGAGTTCCAGAAGCTGGAGCGTTTTGCCGCGCGTAAAGCCATCGTGGCTGCCGTTGACGCGCTCGGCCTGCTGGAAGAGATCAAACCTCACGATCTGACCGTGCCGTACGGCGACCGTGGCGGCGTGGTTATCGAGCCAATGCTGACCGACCAGTGGTACGTGCGTGCCGACGTGCTGGCGAAACCGGCTGTCGAAGCGGTTGAAAACGGCAGCATTCAGTTCGTGCCGAAGCAGTACGAAAACATGTACTTCTCCTGGATGCGCGACATTCAGGACTGGTGTATCTCCCGTCAGCTGTGGTGGGGTCACCGTATTCCGGCGTGGTACGACAACGAAGGCAACGTTTACGTTGGCCGTAGCGAAGACGAAGTTCGTCAGGAAAACAACCTGAGCGCGAACGTTGCGCTGCGTCAGGACGAAGACGTGCTGGACACCTGGTTCTCCTCCGCGCTGTGGACCTTCTCCACCCTCGGCTGGCCAGAAAACACCGACGCGCTGCGTCAGTTCCACCCAACCAGCGTGATGGTGTCCGGCTTCGACATTATCTTCTTCTGGATTGCCCGCATGATCATGATGACCATGCACTTCATCAAAGACGAAGACGGCAAGCCGCAGGTTCCGTTCCATACCGTCTACATGACCGGTCTGATCCGCGACGACGAAGGCCAGAAAATGTCCAAGTCCAAGGGTAACGTTATTGACCCGCTGGACATGGTTGACGGTATCTCTCTGGAAGATCTGCTGGAAAAACGTACCGGCAACATGATGCAGCCGCAGCTGGCTGAGAAAATCCGCAAGCGTACCGAGAAGCAGTTCCCGAACGGGATCGAGTCTCACGGTACCGACGCCCTGCGCTTCACCCTGGCGGCACTGGCCTCAACCGGTCGTGACATCAACTGGGACATGAAGCGTCTGGAAGGTTACCGTAACTTCTGTAACAAGCTGTGGAACGCCAGCCGCTTCGTGCTGATGAATACCGAAGATCAGGATTGCGGCTTCAACGGCGGCGAGATGACGCTGTCTCTGGCAGACCGCTGGATCCTGGCGGAATTCAACCAGACGGTGAAAGCGTTCCGCGAGGCGCTGGACAGCTACCGCTTCGATATCGCGGCGGGCATCCTGTATGAATTCACCTGGAACCAGTTCTGCGACTGGTATCTGGAGCTGGCGAAGCCGGTGATGAACGGCGGCACTGAGGCGGAGCTGCGCGGCACGCGCAATACGCTGATTACCGTTCTGGAAGGTCTGCTGCGCCTGGCGCATCCGGTCATTCCATTCATCACCGAAACCATCTGGCAGCGCGTGAAGGTGATTGCAGGCATCAACGCCGATACCATCATGCTGCAGCCGTTCCCGGAATTCGATGCGGCCAAGGTTGATGAAGCGGCGTCCGCGGATACCGAGTGGCTGAAACAGGCGATCGTTGCGGTACGTAACATCCGTGCTGAAATGAACATCGCCCCAGGCAAACCGCTGGAGCTGCTGCTGCGTGGCTGCAGCGAGGCGGCCGTTCGTCGCGTCACCGAGAACAACACCTTCCTGAAAACCATGGCGCGTCTGGAAAGCATCACCGTGCTGCCTGCGGATGACAAAGGTCCGGTTTCCGTGACAAAAATCATCGACGGCGCCGAGCTGCTGATCCCAATGGCGGGCCTGATCGACAAAGACGCCGAGCTGGCTCGTCTGGCGAAAGAAGTGGCAAAAGTCGACGTGGAAATTGGCAAAATCGAAAGCAAGCTGGCGAACGAAGGCTTTGTCGCCCGCGCGCCGGAAGCGGTCATCGCGAAAGAGCGCGAGCGTCTGGTTGCCTTCGCCGATGCGAAGACCAAGCTGATCGAGCAGCAGGCGGTTATCGCAGCCCTGTAATGCTTTTACCCCTTACGCTTCAGGGCGTAAGGGGTATCCTTCCTGAAAACTCCTCGCTTGCACTCCCCTTTCTGCGGTGCTATTAACAGCAGTTATGTGTCAATTTTTGTAATGAGTAATGCTATGAGCGTGATTACCCCCGTCGCGACGACGATGCGCCGGATCGCTGAGCAGGATAACCCGGCAATCGCCGCCGTTATCCGCACCGTTTCTGCCGAATATGGCCTGACGGCTGACAAAGGCTACACGGTTGCCGACCCGAACCTGGACGAGCTTTACCAGCTCTACAGCCAGCCAGGGCATGCCTACTGGGTAATCGAGCTGAACGGTCAGGTTGTGGGCGGCGGCGGCGTGGCGCCCCTCAGCTGCAGCGAGCCGGATATCTGTGAGCTGCAGAAAATGTATTTTCTGCCAACGGCGCGCGGGCAAGGGCTGGCGAAAAAGCTGGCGCTGATGGCGCTGGACCACGCGCGCAAGCAGGGTTTTACCCGCTGCTACCTTGAAACAACCGCTTTCCTCAAAGAGGCCATCGGCCTGTATGAACATCTGGGCTTTGAGCATATCGATGCGCCGCTGGGCTGTACCGGCCACGTTGATTGCGAAGTCAGGATGCTGAAAAGTCTGTAACTTTCGTTCCTGCCCTCTTCTGTTAAGCGGCTGTAAACTGAATGCTCTACACTCTCAGTTCACACCACAACGGGGGAAACACGATGTCGAAGATAAAAAGCTACGCCGCACCGCAGGCGGGTGCAGAACTTGAGCTGTACGAGTACGATGCGGGCGAACTAAAAGCAGAAGACGTCGAAGTACAGGTTGATTACTGCGGGATCTGCCACTCGGATCTCTCGATGATCGACAACGAATGGGGCTTCTCGAGCTATCCGCTGGTTGCCGGGCACGAAGTCATTGGCCGCGTCGTGGCGCTCGGTAGCGCCGCGCAGGACAAAGGGCTGAAAGTGGGCCAGCGCGTGGGCATTGGCTGGACGGCACGCAGCTGCGGCCACTGCGATGCCTGTATCAGCGGCAATCAGATCAACTGCCTCGAAGGCGCCGTTCCCACCATTCTGAACAAGGGCGGTTTTGCCGATAAGCTGCGCGCCGACTGGCAATGGGTCATCCCGCTGCCGGACGGCATTGATATCGAATCCGCCGGTCCGCTGCTGTGCGGCGGTATCACCGTCTTCAAACCCCTGCTGATGCACCATATCACCGCCACCAGCCGCGTGGGCGTCATCGGTATTGGCGGTCTGGGCCATATCGCCATCAAGCTGCTGCACGCGATGGGCTGTGAAGTCACGGCGTTTAGCTCGAACCCGGCGAAAGAGAAAGAAGTGCTGGCGATGGGTGCGGATAAAGTCGTTAACAGCCGCGATCCTGATGCGCTGAACGCGCTGGCTGGGCAGTTTGACCTGATCATCAACACCGTTAACGTCGATCTCAACTGGCAGCCGTACTTTGAGGCGCTGGCCTACGGCGGTAACTTCCATACCGTAGGTGCCGTAATGAAGCCGCTGCCGGTTCCGGCGTTTACCCTGATCGGCGGGGATCGCAGCGTGTCAGGCTCCGCGACCGGTACGCCGTTTGAGTTGCGCAAGCTGATGAAGTTTGCCGGACGCACCAAAGTGGCGCCGACCACCGAACTGTATCCGATGTCGAAAATCAACGAAGCGATCCAGCACGTGCGTGACGGCAAAGCCCGCTACCGCGTGGTGTTGAAAGCGGATTTTTGATGTGACATTGGCGGGGAATGTGCGGCCTGATGCCCTCACCCCAACCCTCTCCCACAGGGAGAGGGCGCACACACTAAAAACGGTAACGATCGTTACCGTTTTGCATCTACCATGGCCTTAAACACCTCAGCCACCGCGACCGCACCGGGATCCATTACCCCATCCAGATTCTCTTTATTCACATACGATGAACGTCCCGCGCCGGCTTTCGCCATTTTCGCCGTTGCTTCGGCACCGTGCTGTGCGGCCTGCGCCGCTGCCTGAAGATCGCCATTCTTCAATGCTTCAAGCGCCGGTTGCAGCGCGTCGATCAGGGTACGATCGCCGAGATCTGCCCCACCGTACTGCTTCATCTGCGCCAGCCCGCTGAGCAATGCCTCGGGCAGCGGCTGACCATCGTGAAGCTTTTGCCCGGCCGCGGTGAAGAAGATCGACATCAGCACCCCGCTCGATCCGCCCATCACCGTCGCCAGCCGCTCGCCCACCAGCAACAGCAGCGTCGATACGTTATCAAGCGGGAGCTTGCGATCCTCCAGACGCTGCGCAATATCCCGCGCCCCTTGCGCAAAAGTGGAGCCGGTATCGCCGTCGCCCACTTTGGCATCCAGCGCGTTCAGTCGGTTTTCCAGCTGGAGCAGCGTTTTCGTCACCGAGGAGACATACTCGCCCACCCGCAGATTGTCCGACGGAGTGTATTCCACGCGATCGTGAATGGCGGTATGCGCCACGGTGCGCAGTGGCGCAAACGCCACGGGCTTCTGCCAGCCCAGCGTTTCGACCTCGGCGTGAATCGCCTTTTCAAAGAAGTCATTAAGCTTCAGCAGCGTGAGCGAAAAGCCCTTCATGTCCAGCGCGCTCACCAGCGGCGCGGGGCCTATCAGGTACGCGATCTCCTCTTTCAGCGCCGAATGCGCCAGCTCTTTGGTCAGCAGCGCCATCTCCAGCGCCGATACGCCGCCGAGATTGTTAATCAATACCGCAAACCGCCCTTCTCCCGCCTGCGCGCGTAACGGTGTCACCAGCGTGTCGATAATGGCTTTACTGTTCTGCGTATCCACGACGGAAGCACCGGGCTCGCCGTGAATGCCCAGCCCCAGCTCGACATGGCCCTGCTTAATGCGCCCCTCTTCCTCGTCGCTGCCCGGCAGGTTGCACGTTTGCATCGCAACGCCCAGGCTCCAGAGGTTATCGCAGGCCTGTTGCGCAATATCCCGCACCTCGCTTAGCGATTTACCGTGCTCCGCCGCATAGCCCGCAATCTTGTGCACCAGTGCCGTACCGGCAATACCGCGCGGCTGTTTGTTATCCGGCAGCGCGATATCGTCCGCCACGATCGCCATCTCCACCTTCAGGCCGTAGCGTTTGGCCTTTTCTGCCGCCAGACCAAAGTTCAGGCGATCGCCGGTGTAGTTTTTGACGATCAGCAGACAGCCGCGATCGCCCGTGACCGCCACAATGGCGTTCAGCACCGCATCCACGCTCGGCGAGGCAAACAGATCGCCACACACTGCCGCCGTCAGCATCCCTTTGCCAACAAACCCGGCGTGCGCGGGTTCGTGGCCTGAGCCGCCGCCGGAGATCACCGCCACGCGGCTTTTGTCCCAGTCGCCGCGTGCGACGATCCTGATGGCCGGATCGATATCAAGTTTGACGAGGTTTGCGTGTGGCGCAGAAAGCAGTATGCCTTCAATGGCATCGTTGACCAGCTGTTTGCGATCGTTAAAGAAGAATCTGGACATCGTTTCCCACTATTTTTGTGAACCGTATGCAAAAGCATAGTCCGCGCTGGATAATGCGCCGCAAAGTCAGGAATTTACTCAACCAAATTGCGGCCAGATTGCCTATACTCCCCCCAGGACAAAGAGAGGAAGCGCATCATGAGTACACCATTGTTAATTGCCAGGACGCTGGAAAAAGAGCTGTATTTACTGCCCTCGATGGCGAACCGCCACGGTCTCATCACCGGAGCGACCGGGACGGGGAAAACCGTCACCCTGCAAAAGCTGGCGGAGTCGCTTTCGGAGATTGGCGTACCGGTCTTTATGGCTGACGTGAAAGGCGATTTAACCGGTGTGGCTCAGGAAGGTACGGCCTCTGAGAAACTGCTCGAACGGCTGAAGAATATTGGCATCACGGACTGGACGCCGCATAACAATCCGGTGGTAGTGTGGGATATCTTTGGTGAGAAAGGCCACCCGGTGCGCGCTACCGTCTCCGATCTCGGCCCGCTGCTGCTGGCCCGTCTGCTTAACCTCAACGACGTGCAGTCCGGCGTGCTGAATATTATCTTCCGCATTGCCGACGATCAGGGGCTGCTGCTGCTTGATTTCAAAGATCTGCGCGCCATTACCCAGTACATCGGCGATAACGCCAAATCCTTCCAGAACCAGTACGGCAATATCAGCAGCGCCTCGGTGGGTGCCATTCAGCGCGGGTTACTGACGCTGGAGCAACAGGGCGCCGAGCACTTCTTCGGCGAGCCGATGCTGGATATCAAAGACTGGATGCGCACCGACAGCAGCGGCAAAGGCATCATCAACATTCTGAGCTCCGAGAAGCTCTACCAGATGCCAAAGCTCTACGCCGCCAGCCTGCTGTGGATGCTCTCCGAACTGTACGAACAGTTACCCGAAGCGGGCGATCTGGAAAAACCGAAGCTGGTCTTCTTCTTCGACGAAGCGCACCTGCTGTTTAACGACGCGCCGCAGGTCTTGCTGGATAAGATTGAACAGGTCATTCGCCTGATCCGCTCCAAAGGCGTTGGCGTCTGGTTTGTCTCGCAAAACCCATCGGACATTCCGGATAACGTTCTCGGCCAGCTCGGTAACCGCGTGCAGCACGCCCTGCGCGCCTTTACGCCGAAGGATCAGAAAGCGGTGAAAGCCGCCGCGCAAACCATGCGCGCCAACCCTGCCTTTGATACCGAAGCGGCGATTCAGGCGTTAGGCACCGGTGAAGCGCTGATCTCGTTCCTGGATGCGAAGGGCAGCCCGTCCGTGGTGGAACGCGCCATGGTGATCGCGCCCTGCTCGCGCATGGGGCCCGTTACCGACGATGAACGTAACGGCCTGATTAACCACTCTCCGGTTTACGGAAAGTACGAAGACGAGGTTGATCGCGAGTCCGCGTTCGAGATGCTGCAAAAAGGGGTGCAGGCGACAACGGAGTCGCAGGATGCGCCTGCCGCTAAAGGACAGTCCGTCGCCGTGGATGACGGTATTCTCGGGGGGCTCAAAGACATCCTGTTCGGCAGCACCGGGCCGCGTGGCGGCAAGCGCGACGGCGTGGTACAGACCATGGCGAAAAGCGCGGCGCGGCAGGTCACCAATCAGATAGTGCGCGGCATGCTGGGAAGTCTGTTAGGCGGCCGTCGCCGGTAGACGGGGAACCCACGGGCGGCCAAGCGCTGAACCCTGCACACCGTTCTCCTGCAGATAGCGGTCGATTTCCACCATCCCCGTCCAGCGGTTCTCACACCATAGCGGTGCCAGAAGCGTTGGACGGCGGGCGCTGGCCGAGATGCGATGGTAGACGATTTCCGGCGGGGTGTGGCGAATCATCTCCCCCGCCGTCACCGTATAGTCTTCAAGCTCAATTCCGCTTAACCGCCCGGCTTCCCA
The DNA here is from genome assembly GCF_019730495.1 of Enterobacter sp. Y17. Taxonomy (NCBI): domain Bacteria; kingdom Pseudomonadati; phylum Pseudomonadota; class Gammaproteobacteria; order Enterobacterales; family Enterobacteriaceae; genus Enterobacter; species Enterobacter sp. Y17. The sequence goes on along the minus strand of NZ_JAASKP010000002.1, from coordinate 59,522 downwards.
GGCTTTCGCCATAATGCTTCCCGTAACGATATGCAGCGGGTGCAGCTTAATGCCGTCCACGCCGGTTTCAACCACCTTTTCCAGCGTCTCCAGGCCGTGCTGCTGCCCTTCACCCGGCAAGCCGACAATCAGATGCGAGCAGACCTTCAGCCCGCGCTCGCGGGCCAGGCGCGTGGTGCGCTGGTAGCAGGCGAAATCATGGCCACGGTTAATACGGTGCAGGGTTTTGTCATGCGCGGTCTGCAAGCCCAGCTCCAGCCAGATCTCGTAGCCTTGTTCTTTGTACTCGCTGAGCAGGTCCAGCACCGCGTCCGGTACGCAGTCCGGGCGCGTGCCCACGCACAGCCCAACGATGTTAGCCTGGCTGACGGCCTGCTGATACATAGAGCGCAGCACCTGCACCTCCGCCCACGTGCTGGTGTAGGCCTGAAAATAGGCCAGATACTGCTTCGCGCGGTTCACCAGGCTCGCCTGATGGGCAAGCTGTTCAGCGATAGATTTATGCTGCTGGGCTTCGTCAGCAAAGGACGCAACGTTACAGAAGGTGCAGCCGCCGCGCCCGATGGTGCCATCGCGATTCGGGCAGCTAAACCCGCCGTGCAGCGTCAGCTTATGAACCTTTTGCCCGTACCGCTGCAAAAGATCCCCACCAAACATATTGACTAATTTCTGTAACTGCATAATCTGATAGACCGTCCCGGAGAAAGGGGACAAGCCTGCCACTTTTAGCCTCTGTCGGCGATGACCTGGATCAATCGTCCCGGACGGCCTTTATCTATATGAATAAATACTCAGGATTACTGCAATTTCATTCACGCCATTCGTGATTACTTTTCCTTATGTTCTGATTGTTTTTTTCATTTATAGCGCCACCACTGAAAAACAGTGGGTTTATGCGGGTTTTCAGCCGATACCAGATTATTATTCTGCTATAAAACTGCTATTCAGCACGCTACATTGATAATACCGCTTTCATATAGTGAGTCAGATCACACTCCGCTGCGTCCTGCCAGGGCATACATTCAATGTAAAAATAGTTAAATAACATTTACTTTCAAAGATATAAGCGCTCTTTAGCACATTTTTGTATAAATAAGATTGCCATTTGACCTGTGTACCAATTCCCGATAAGTTGGAAATCCGCTGGAAGCTTTCTGGATGAGCGGCCTGCTCATCATATTTATGCAGTAATTGAGATTCCCTCTGAAGCAAGTCCTCAAACTTGTTTACCTGCGCGAAAGGATGAAAAAGAGGGCGAATGCGAGGTCCGCGTATGAAACGCAAACCCCGTCGCCATGCTCTTTCTGTGCCTGTGCGCCACGGTAAAGTTCAGTGGGAAGCCCGACGAGCCTGGGGAGGTTCACTGATATGTTGTACGATAAATCCCTTGAGAAGGATAACTGTGGTTTCGGCCTGATCGCCCACATAGAAGGCGAACCTAGCCACAAGGTAGTGCGTACTGCTATTCACGCACTGGCCCGAATGCAGCACCGTGGCGCTATTCTTGCCGATGGTAAAACCGGCGACGGTTGCGGCCTGCTGCTGCAAAAACCGGATCGTTTCTTCCGCATCGTGGCGGAAGAGCGCGGCTGGCGTTTAGCCAAAAACTACGCTATCGGCATGCTGTTCCTGAATCAGGATCCTGAAAAGGCTGCCGCCTCACGCCGCATCGTCGAAGAAGAACTTCAGCGTGAAACCCTGTCGATTGTCGGCTGGCGCAATGTGCCAACCAACGAAGGGGTGCTCGGTGAAATCGCCCTCTCCTCGCTGCCTCGTATTGAACAGATTTTCGTTAATGCGCCTGCGGGCTGGCGTCCGCGTGATATGGAACGCCGTCTGTTTATCGCCCGCCGCCGCATTGAAAAACGTCTCCAGGACGATAAAGAGTTCTACGTTTGTAGCCTCTCTAACCTGGTGAACATCTATAAGGGTCTGTGTATGCCGGCTGACCTGCCGCGCTTCTACCTGGACCTGGCGGACCTGCGTCTGGAATCGGCCATTTGCCTGTTCCACCAGCGCTTCTCCACCAACACCGTTCCACGCTGGCCGCTGGCTCAGCCGTTCCGCTACCTGGCGCACAACGGCGAGATCAACACCATCACCGGTAACCGCCAGTGGGCCCGCGCCCGTACCTATAAGTTCCAGACGCCGCTGATCCCCGATCTGCACGATGCCGCGCCGTTCGTGAACGAAACCGGCTCTGACTCCAGCTCCATGGATAACATGCTGGAACTGCTGCTGGCGGGCGGGATGGACATCGTGCGCGCCATGCGTCTGCTCGTGCCACCGGCCTGGCAGAACAACCCGGATATGGACCCTGAGCTGCGCGCGTTCTTCGACTTTAACTCCATGCACATGGAGCCGTGGGACGGCCCGGCGGGCATCGTCATGTCCGACGGCCGCTTCGCCGCCTGTAACCTGGACCGTAACGGTCTGCGTCCGGCGCGCTACGTTATCACCAAAGACAAGCTCATCACCTGCGCCTCTGAAGTCGGTATCTGGGATTACCAGCCTGACGAAGTGGTCGAGAAAGGCCGCGTCGGCCCGGGCGAGCTGATGGTGATCGACACCCGCGGCGGGCGCATTCTGCACTCTGCCGAAACCGATCACGACCTGAAAAGCCGCCATCCGTACAAAGAGTGGATGGAGAAAAACGTCCGTCGCCTCGTGCCGTTCGAAGATTTATCGGATGAAGAAGTGGGTCGCCGCGAACTGGACGACGATACGCTTGCAAGCTTCCAGAAACAGTTTAACTACAGCGCGGAAGAGCTGGACTCTGTTATTCGTGTACTGGGTGAAAACGGCCAGGAAGCGGTCGGCTCTATGGGGGACGATACCCCGTTTGCCGTGCTCTCCAGCCAGCCGCGCATCATTTACGATTACTTCCGTCAGCAGTTCGCGCAGGTGACCAACCCGCCGATCGACCCGCTGCGCGAAGCGCATGTGATGTCGCTGGCCACCAGCATCGGTCGCGAGATGAATGTCTTCTGCGAGGCCGAAGGCCAGGCGCACCGTCTGACCTTTAAATCACCGATCCTGCTGTACTCCGATTTCAAACAGCTCACCACCATGAAAGAGGAGCACTACCGCGCCGACACGCTCGATATTACCTTCGACGTGACCGAAGCGAGCCTCGAAGAGACGGTGAATGCGCTGTGTGACAAAGCCGAACAGATGGTGCGTAACGGTACCGTTCTGCTGGTGCTGTCCGACCGCAATATTGCGAAAAACCGTCTGCCGGTGCCTGCCCCGATGGCGGTTGGCGCTATCCAGACGCGTCTGGTCGACAAGAGCCTGCGCTGCGACGCCAACATCATTGTTGAAACCGCCAGCGCCCGCGACCCGCACCACTTTGCCGTGCTGTTAGGCTTCGGCGCGACGGCGATCTACCCGTATCTGGCCTACGAAACGCTGGCACGCCTGGTGGATACCCGCGCGATCGACAAAGATTACCGCGCGGTGATGCTGAACTACCGTAACGGCATCAACAAAGGCCTGTACAAGATCATGTCCAAAATGGGCATCTCGACCATTGCCTCCTACCGCTGTTCGAAGCTGTTTGAAGCGGTCGGCCTGCATGACGAGGTCGCCAACCTCTGCTTCCAGGGCGTGGTCAGCCGCATCGGCGGTGCCGGTTTTGCTGACTTCCAGCAGGATCTGGTGAACCTGTCCAAACGCGCCTGGCTGGCACGTAAGCCGCTGGATCAGGGCGGTCTGCTGAAATACGTTCATGGCGGCGAGTATCATGCCTATAACCCGGACGTGGTGCGCACGCTGCAGCAGGCGGTTCAGAGCGGTGAATACAGCGATTACCAGCAGTACGCTGAGCTGGTAAACAACCGTCCGGCGGCAACGCTGCGCGACCTCATTGCCCTCAATCCGGGCGATGAAGCGGTCAGCATTGACGACGTTGAGCCTGCATCGGAACTGTTCAAACGCTTCGATACCGCAGCGATGTCCATCGGCGCGCTGAGCCCGGAAGCCCACGAAGCGCTGGCGGAAGCCATGAACAGCATCGGCGGTAACTCCAACTCCGGCGAAGGCGGTGAAGATCCGGCGCGTTACGGCACCAACAAAGTGTCCCGTATCAAGCAGGTGGCATCCGGTCGCTTTGGCGTGACGCCTGCGTACCTGGTCAACGCCGACGTGATCCAGATTAAAGTCGCTCAGGGTGCTAAACCGGGCGAAGGCGGCCAGCTGCCGGGTGATAAAGTTACTCCGTACATCGCCAAACTGCGCTATTCCGTGCCGGGCGTGACGCTGATCTCCCCGCCGCCGCACCACGATATCTACTCTATCGAGGACCTGGCGCAGCTGATTTTCGACCTGAAGCAGGTCAACCCGAAGGCGATGATCTCCGTGAAGCTGGTTTCCGAACCGGGCGTCGGCACCATCGCGACCGGCGTGGCGAAAGCCTATGCGGATCTCATCACCATCGCCGGCTATGACGGCGGCACCGGCGCAAGCCCGCTCTCCTCCGTGAAATATGCGGGCTGCCCGTGGGAGCTTGGCCTGGTGGAAACCCAGCAGGCGCTGGTGGCTAACGGTCTGCGTCACAAGATACGCCTGCAGGTGGACGGCGGCCTGAAAACCGGCCTCGACATCATCAAAGCGGCGATCCTCGGCGCGGAAAGCTTCGGCTTCGGTACCGGCCCAATGGTTGCGCTCGGCTGTAAATACCTGCGTATTTGCCACCTGAACAACTGCGCAACCGGTGTGGCTACCCAGGACGAGAAGCTGCGTAAGAACCACTATCACGGTCTGCCGTTCAAAGTGACCAACTACTTTGACTTCATCGCCCGCGAAACCCGCGAGCTGATGGCGCAGCTGGGCGTGAAGCGTCTGGTGGACCTGATTGGCCGTACCGACCTGCTGAAAGAGCTGGAAGGATTCACGGCGAAGCAGCAGAAGCTTGAGCTGTCTAAGCTGCTGGAAACCGCGCAGCCGCACCCTGGCAAAGCGGTCTACTGCACCGAGAACAACCCGCCATTTGATAACGGCGTGCTGAACGCGCAGCTGTTGCAGCAGGCGAAACCGTACGTGGACGACAAGCAGAGCAAAACGTTCTGGTTTGATATCCGCAACACCGACCGCTCCGTGGGCGCCTCCCTTTCCGGCTACATCGCGCAGACGCACGGTGACCAGGGGCTGGCAGCGGATCCGATTACCGCGCACTTCAGCGGTACCGCGGGTCAGAGCTTCGGCGTATGGAACGCAGGCGGCGTTGAGCTGTACCTGACCGGCGATGCCAACGACTACGTCGGTAAAGGCATGGCGGGCGGTCTGCTGGCGGTGCGTCCTCCGGTTGGCTCAGCCTTCCGCAGCCATGAAGCCAGCATCATCGGTAACACCTGCCTGTACGGCGCGACCGGCGGTCGTCTGTTTGCAGCAGGCCGTGCGGGCGAGCGTTTTGCGGTGCGTAACTCCGGTGCTATCACCGTGGTGGAAGGCATTGGCGATAACGGTTGTGAATACATGACGGGCGGGATTGTTTGCGTTCTGGGTAAAACCGGCGTGAACTTCGGCGCGGGCATGACGGGCGGTTTTGCGTATGTCCTGGATGAAGACGGTGAGTTCCGCAAACGCGTGAACCCGGAGCTGGTGGAAGTGCTGGACGTTGATACGCTGGCTATCCATGAAGAACACCTGCGCGGTTTGATTACCGAACACGTGCAGCATACCGGTTCTTCGCGCGGCGAAGAGATCCTGGCGAACTGGCCAGCGTTCTCTGCGAAATTCGCGCTGGTTAAGCCGAAGTCCAGCGATGTTAAAGCCCTGTTGGGTCACCGTAGTCGTAGCGCAGCAGAGCTGCGCGTGCAGGCGCAGTAAGGAATTCAGATGAGCCAGAACGTATACCAGTTTATCGACCTGCAGCGTGTTGATCCGCCAAAGAAACCGCTGAAGATCCGCAAAATTGAATTTGTTGAAATCTACGAGCCGTTTTCAGAAGGCCAGGCCAAGGCACAGGCAGACCGCTGCCTGTCCTGCGGTAACCCTTACTGCGAATGGAAATGTCCGGTACACAACTACATCCCGAACTGGCTGAAGCTGGCTAACGAAGGACGTATTTTTGAAGCAGCCGAGCTGTCTCACCAGACCAACACCCTGCCGGAAGTGTGCGGCCGCGTGTGTCCTCAGGACCGTCTGTGCGAAGGCTCCTGTACGCTGAACGACGAGTTCGGCGCGGTGACCATCGGCAACATTGAGCGCTATATCAATGATAAAGCGTTCGAGATGGGCTGGCGTCCGGATATGACCGGCGTGAAGCAAACCGACAAGCGCGTGGCAATCATCGGCGCGGGCCCGGCGGGCCTGGCCTGTGCGGACGTGCTGACCCGCAACGGCGTGAAGGCGGTGGTCTTTGACCGCCATCCGGAAATCGGCGGTCTGCTGACCTTCGGTATCCCTGCCTTCAAGCTGGAAAAAGAGGTCATGACCCGTCGCCGTGAAATCTTCACCGGCATGGGCATTGAGTTCAAACTGAACGTGGAAGTGGGCCGCGACGTGCAGCTCGACGACCTGCTGAAGGATTACGACGCCGTGTTCCTTGGCGTGGGCACCTATCAGTCCATGCGCGGCGGTCTGGAGAACGAAGACGCGCCGGGCGTGTACGACGCGCTGCCGTTCCTGATTGCCAACACCAAGCAGATCATGGGCTACGGTGAAACCGCCGATGAGCCGTTCGTCAGCATGGAAGGCAAACGCGTGGTTGTACTGGGCGGCGGTGATACCGCGATGGACTGCGTGCGTACCTCCATTCGTCAGAATGCGGCACACGTGATCTGCGCCTACCGTCGTGACGAAGAGAACATGCCGGGCTCTAAACGCGAAGTGAAAAACGCGCGTGAAGAGGGCGTGGAGTTCCAGTTCAACATCCAGCCTCTGGGTATTGAAGTGAATGCCAACGGTAAAGTGAGCGGCGTGAAGATGGCGCGCACTGAGATGGGCGCACCGGATGCGAAAGGCCGTCGTCGCGCCGAGATCGTCGCCGGTTCTGAGCACGTGATCCCGGCCGATGCCGTGGTGATGGCGTTCGGCTTCCGTCCTCACAGCATGGAATGGCTGGCGAAGCACAGCGTTGAGCTGGATTCGCAGGGCCGCGTGATTGCGCCAGAAGGCAGCGACAACGCATTCCAGACCAGCAACCCGAAAATCTTCGCCGGTGGCGATATTGTTCGCGGTTCTGACCTGGTGGTAACGGCGATTGCCGAAGGTCGTAAAGCGGCTGACGGGATCCTGAACTACCTGGAAGTGTAAAAAAAAACAGGCCCGATTGGGCCTGTTTTTTATTTCACGACGCGAAGAGCCGGACGACCACCGCGCGGAGGCGGATCGTCATCAGGGTCATTGTCGTCGTGACGATCGGGTTTATCACCATCGATAAGTGACATCACCGTGTCGCTTTCGCGCTCATCGGATGCGTTGTCATCATTCAGGCTGGCAACATCTTCATCATACGCCGCTTCCGGCTCGAACATGGTACCCGCACCGTTTTCACGCGCGTAGATAGCCAGCACGGCTGCCAGAGGTACGGAAACCTGACGCGGCACGCCGCCGAAACGCGCGTTGAAGCGCACTTCATCGTTTGCCAGCTCCAGGTTACCCACCGCACGCGGCGCAATGTTCAGTACGATCTGCCCGTCACGCGCATATTCCATAGGAACCAGCACACCCGGCAACGTCACATCCACAACCAGGTGCGGCGTGAGCTGGTTATCCAGCAGCCATTCATAGAAGGCGCGCAGCAGATAAGGACGGCGTGGGGTAAGTTGTGACATTTCCACAGTCATTAGCCTCGGCCGAGACGCATTTCACGTTCCGGTTCAGTTAAGGATGCCAGGAAAGAGTCGCGTTCAAATACGCGAGTCATATAGCCCTTCAGCTCTTTCGCGCCAGGACCGCTGAACTCTACGCCCAGGGTTGGCAGACGCCACAGCAGTGGTGCCAGGTAGCAATCCACCAGGCTGAACTCATCGCTCAGGAAGAATGGTTTCTGACCAAACACAGGAGCGATCGCCAGCAGCTCTTCACGCAGTTGTTTACGTGCAGCGTCAGCTTCAGAAGCAGAACCGCTGGTAATCACGTTCATCAGCGAGTACCAGTCTTTTTCGATACGCTGCATGTACAGGCGGCTTTCACCACGCGCGACAGGGTAAACAGGCATCAGTGGCGGATGCGGGAAACGCTCATCCAGATATTCCATAATGATACGGGATTCCCACAGGGTCAGCTCGCGATCCACCAGCGTCGGTACGCTTTGGCTCGGGTTGAGATCGATCAGATCCTGAGGCGGGTTATCCTTTTCCACATGCTCGATCTCAAAACTGACACCCTTCTCGGCCAGCACGATACGAACCTGATGGCTATAAATGTCAGTAGGACCAGAAAACAGCGTCATTACCGAACGTTTGTTGGCAGCGACAGCCATGAAAACCTCCAGGTATATTCAGAATTTTTACTGCTACCAGCCCAACAGGGGCCAGCCAGATGTTGTATCGCCCATCCCAGAGAAAACACATTGTTCAAGAAACGAACAAAAATCGAGTATTCACCGATATTTGGGCAGAAAATTGGATGATAGTTTACCAGATTTTGATGGCTTTGTGGTGAGGGGATTCTGGAAATGTGGAAAAAGAGAAGATATATGCATGGATATTGTGGATAACCTGCGCATTATCCATAAAAAAACCCGCCGAAGCGGGTTTTTCGCCAATCGTTCTGCGTAAGCAGAATGGATTAACGTTTGGAGAACTGTGGACGACGACGTGCTTTACGCAGACCCACTTTCTTACGTTCAACCTGACGCGCGTCACGAGTAACGAAGCCAGCTTTACGCAGTTCAGAACGCAGGGATTCGTCGTACTCCATCAGAGCGCGGGTGATACCGTGACGGATCGCACCTGCCTGACCGGAGATACCACCACCTTTAACGGTGATGTACAGATCCAGTTTTTCTACCATATCAACCAGTTCCAGCGGCTGGCGAACTACCATGCGGGCAGTTTCGCGACCGAAGTATTGTTCCAGAGAACGCTGGTTGATTACGATTTTACCACTGCCCGGTTTGATGAAAACGCGAGCTGCGGAACTTTTGCGGCGACCAGTGCCGTAGTATTGATTTTCAGCCATTGCCTATAATCCCGATTAGATGTCAAGAACTTGCGGTTGCTGTGCCGCGTGGTTGTGCTCGTTGCCTGCGTAAACTTTCAGTTTACGGAACATAGCACGACCCAGCGGGCCTTTTGGCAGCATGCCTTTAACCGCGATTTCAATCACACGCTCAGGACGGCGGGCAATCATCTCTTCAAAGGTCGCTTCTTTGATACCACCGATGTGGCCGGTGTGGTGATAGTACACTTTGTCAGTACGCTTGTTGCCGGTTACAGCAACTTTATCAGCGTTCAGAACGATGATGTAATCACCGGTATCAACGTGCGGAGTGTATTCCGCTTTATGCTTACCGCGCAGGCGACGAGCCAGTTCAGTAGCCAGACGGCCCAGAGTTTTACCGGTCGCGTCAACAACATACCAGTCGCGCTGTACGGTTTCTGGTTTAGCTGTAAAAGTTTTCATTAAAAGCTTACCCAAATAAATAAGTTACACGTTGGTGAACACCCAAACGTTTAGTCAGTTGAGGCTCACACGACAAAGTCCGGCAAACCTACCCCTTCGAATAGCACATGCCGACACATAGAAAGTTTTGGGAAAAAAACCTTCTCGTAACGTGGGGTCGCAAGATTATAGAGAAGTTGAGGTCAAAGATCGACCCTTAAATGCGTTTTGGAATGGGTTTTTCGAGGGTGGGTATTGTACGGTCTGGTGCCCTCACCCCCAGCCCCTCTCCCACGGGAGAGGGGGGCATTTGTTACGGCATATGCTCCAGCTTCAGGTATTCTTCGCTCTGCATCTCCTGCAGGCGCGACAGGCAGCGCTGGAACTCAAACTTCAGCCGCTCGCCCTGGTAAATCTCATATAAAGGTACCTCGGCGCTGACCACCAGCTTGACGTGGCGCTCATAAAACTCGTCCACCAGCGCAATGAAGCGCCGTGCTTCGCTCTCCATCAGCCGCGTCATCACCGGTACGCCCAGCACCATCACGGTGTGGAACAGACGCGAAAGCGCAATGTAGTCGTGCTGGCTGCGGGCATCCACGCAGAGCGTCGTAAAGGAGACCGCCAGCGTTTGGTTTTCGACGCCAAGGGTGGGCAGCGGTCGATGGTTAATCTCGAGCTCCGGGGCGTGCTCGCGTTTTGCTCCCGCCAGCGCCAGCCAGAGTGTATCCATCTCGCGGGTGGTCTCTGCATTTAACGGCGAAAGCCACAGGTGCGCCTGGGTCAGCGTGCGCAGACGATAATCGACACCGGCATCGACGTTCATGATATCGCAGTGCTGCTTGATGGCATCGATGGCGGGCAGGAAGCGTGCGCGCTGCAGGCCGTTACGATAGAGTTCATCCGGCGGGATATTCGACGTAGCCACCAGCGTGATCCCGCGGGCAAATAGCGCCTTCATCAGGCCGCCTAGCAGCATGGCATCGGTGATGTCAGACACAAAAAATTCATCGAAGCAGAGCACGTCCGTTTCCGCCTTGAACCTGTCGGCCACAATCTCCAGCGGATCGCTTTTGCCCTGCAGTGCGGTCAGCTCTTCATGCACCCGCAGCATAAAACGATGGAAGTGCAGACGCTGTTTACGTGCGCCAGGCAGGCTTAGATAAAACAGGTCCATCAGCCAGGTTTTTCCGCGACCGACCCCGCCCCACATATATAGACCGCGCACCGGCGCGTGAGCCTGTGGCGCTTTTTTACCGAGCAACCGCCCAAACGCCGCCTTTAGCCCACCGTTCTGTTCGACTTCAGCGGGTTTTGCCGTGAGCTCCTGATAAATCATCTCCAGACGGTTTACCGCCTCACGTTGAACCTCATCAGGCTGATGAGTGCCCTCGTTAAGGGCCAGTTGATATCGCGATGCAGGGGACAGGTTTTGCATAATCTTATTGTTATTCCTTCAATTAACGCTCACCAGCAGACGTGACTGATGAAAAAAAGGCCGTTCTACACTACGCGATGATACGTCAGGATTCCACTTCTGCAGAAATAGCGGTTATAGTGGCATTATCAGGCACAGGCAGGAGCCGAGCCAACACCCTACGGAACAACAAGACAACGGGAGAAGTTCATGACCTGGGAATATGCGCTAATCGGTTTAGTCGTCGGCATCGTCATCGGTGCTGTGGCCATGCGTTTCGGTAATCGCAAATTGCGTCAGCAGCAGTCACTGCAGTACGAACTGGAAAAGAACAAAGCCGAGCTGGAAGAGTATCGTGAAGAGCTGGTCAGCCACTTTGCCCGTAGCGCCGAGCTGCTGGACAACATGGCAACCGACTATCGTCAGCTTTATCAACATATGGCAAAAAGCTCCAGCAGCCTGCTGCCGGAAATGACCGCGGAAACCAACCCGTTCCGCAACCGTCTGGCTGACTCTGAAGCCGGTAACGATCAGGCGCCCGTTCAGATGCCTCGCGACTATTCCGATGGCGCGTCCGGCCTGCTGCGCGGCGGTGTAAAACGCGATTAATCGCACAACCTGAATATATTTTACGGGCGCAGCGATTGCGCCCGTCCTTTCCTGATGACCCCAGCTATCATTTAGTTAAACACCTCATTGTTCAGCGGTTTAAAATTCAATAACATCAACGTGTTTTTAGGGCCGTTTTTCCTTTATTCCAGGTTACGAGAGTCAACATCGATGAAGAAAAAAAACCAGCTGTTGAGCGCTATCGCGTTAAGTGTCGGGTTATCTCTCTCGGCGTCCGTCCCTGTATTTGCCGCCATTCCCTCCCAGGTGCCTGGCCAGGCGGCCATTCCAAGCCTCGCGCCTATGCTGGAAAAAGTGTTGCCGGCGGTCGTCAGCGTTCAGGTTGAGGGCACCGCAGTACAAAGCCAACGCGTCCCTGAAGAACTGAAAAAATATTTTGGCGATGAGTCTACCGACCAGCAGGCTCAGCCTTTTGAAGGCCTGGGTTCTGGCGTCATTATTGATGCGGCAAAAGGCTATATCCTGACCAACAACCACGTCATCAGCCAGGCCGATAAGATCAGCGTCCAGCTGAACGATGGCCGTGAATTTGATGCCAAACTGATCGGCGGCGATGACCAGAGCGACATCGCGCTGCTGCAGGTGCAAAATCCGAGCAACCTGACCCAGATTGCCATCGCGGACTCAGACAAACTGCGCGTCGGCGATTTTGCCGTCGCCGTGGGCAACCCCTTTGGTTTAGGGCAGACCGCCACCTCCGGGATCGTCTCGGCGCTCGGGCGCAGCGGCCTCAATCTGGAAGGGCTGGAAAACTTTATCCAGACCGATGCCTCAATCAACCGGGGTAACTCCGGCGGAGCATTGCTCAACCTTAACGGCGAGCTGATTGGGATTAACACGGCGATTCTGGCCCCGGGCGGCGGCAGCATCGGGATCGGTTTTGCTATCCCCAGCAACATGGCCAAAACCCTGGCGCAGCAGCTGATCCAGTTCGGTGAAATCAAACGCGGACTGCTGGGTATTAAAGGTATGGAGATGAGCGCGGATATCGCAAAAGCGTTCAATATCAACGTACAGCGCGGGGCGTTTGTCAGTGAAGTGCTGCCAAACTCCGGCTCGGCAAAAGCGGGCGTGAAATCGGGAGATGTGATCGTCAGCCTGAACGACAAACCGCTGAACAGCTTTGCAGAACTGCGTTCGCGGATTGCCACAACGGAACCAGGCGCCAAAGTGAAGCTGGGCCTGATACGTGACGGTAAGCCGCTTGACGTTGAGGTGACGCTGGATAAGAGCACCTCTTCCTCGGCCAGCGCGGAGCTTATCGCCCCGGCGCTACAGGGGGCTACGTTGAGCGACGGGCAGCTGAAGGACGGTACGAAAGGCATCAGCATCGACACCGTCGAGAAGAGCAGCCCTGCCGCACAGGCCGGATTGCATCAGGATGACGTGATTATCGGTGTAAACCGCAACCGCGTGCAGTCTATTGCCGAACTGCGCAAGGTGCTGGAAAGCAAACCAGCGGTTATTGCCCTGCAGGTCATGCGTGGCAATGAGTCCATCTATATTCTGTTGCGCTAAGCATTTGCGACCCGGACATCACCGCTGCGTGTGATGTCCGGATAACTCATGTTATGCTGCAAATCGTTCCTTTTTTAACGACACGCGCATCATGCTTTTAAAGCTCTTACGTTCTACTGTCATCGGTTTGATTGTCGCTGGCCTGCTGCTGCTGGCGCTGCCGTCTTTACGTCAGTTCAATAAACTGTCGGCTCCCCAGTTCGATAGCACGGATGAAACGCCGGCCACCTATAACCAGGCCGTCCGCCGTGCCGCACCTGCCGTGGTTAACGTCTATAACCGTGGTCTGAATACCTCAGCCCATAACCAGCTGGAGATCCGTACCCTCGGCTCCGGCGTAATCATGGACGAGCGCGGCTACATTATTACCAACAAGCACGTGATTAACGATGCCGACCAGATCATCGTCGCCCTGCAGGATGGCCGCGTGTTTGAGGCGTTACTCGTTGGGTCTGACAGCCTGACCGACCTGGCTGTTCTGAAAATTAACGCCACGGGCGGTTTGCCGGTCATCCCGATCAACCGTAAACGTACCCCGCATATTGGTGACGTCGTACTGGCTATCGGTAACCCTTACAACCTGGGCCAGACCATCACCCAGGGGATTATCAGCGCGACCGGTCGTATCGGTTTGAACCCCTCCGGGCGGCAGAACTTCCTGCAAACCGATGCCTCCATCAACCACGGTAACTCCGGCGGGGCGCTGGTCAACTCGCTGGGCGAGCTGATGGGCATCAACACCCTCTCGTTCGATAAGAGTAACGACGGTGAGACGCCGGAAGGGATCGGCTTCGCCATTCCGTTCCAGCTGGCGACCAAAATCATGGATAAACTGATCCGCGACGGACGCGTGATCCGCGGCTATATCGGTATCGGCGGGCGCGAAATTGCACCGATGCATACCCAGGGCGGCGGTATCGATCAGATTCAGGGTATTGTGGTTAACGAGGTGGCACCGGGTGGTCCGGCGGCTAACGCAGGGATTCAGGTAAACGATGTCATTGTGTCGGTCAACGGCACGCCAGCGGTCTCTGCGCTGGAGACGATGGATCAGGTGGCAGAAATTCGCCCGGGTTCTATCATCCCTGTTGAGGTCATGCGCAACGATAAGAAACTGACGCTGCACGTGACGATTCAGGAATACCCGGCCACTAACTGACAGGCATAAAAAAACGGAGCGATAAGCTCCGTTTTTTTTACCGGGAGACGGTTCGTATTACTTGTTAACGAACTCTTCGCCCAGGGTGATATCTTTCTTCAGCGTATCCAGCATGCCTTCCATCGCGTGTTGTTCAAACGCGCTCAGCGTACCAATGGATTTACGCTCTTCGATACCGTTTTTACCCAGCAGCAGCGGCTGAGAGAAGAAGCGAGCGTGTTCGCCATCGCCTTCAACGTAAGCGCATTCAACAACGCCTTTCTCGCCCTGCAGAGCGCGAACCAGTGACAGACCAAAACGCGCAGCCGCCTGGCCCATAGACAGGGTTGCAGAACCGCCACCCGCCTTCGCTTCCACCACTTCGGTGCCCGCGTTCTGGATGCGTTTAGTCAGGTCAGCCACTTCCTGCTCGGTGAAGCTCACGCCTGGGATCTGCGACAGCAGAGGCAGGATGGTGACGCCAGAGTGACCGCCGATTACCGGTACTTCCACTTCTGTTGGCTGCTTGCCTTTCAGCTCAGCAACAAAGGTGTTGGAACGGATGATATCCAGCGTGGTTACGCCGAACAGTTTGTTTTTGTCGTAAACACCCGCTTTCTTCAGCACTTCTGCCGCGATAGCCACGGTGGTGTTCACCGGGTTAGTGATGATCCCGATGCATGCTTTCGGGCAGATTTCTGCAATCTGCTGCACCAGGTTTTTCACGATGCCCGCGTTGACGTTGAACAGGTCTGAACGATCCATGCCTGGCTTACGCGCCACGCCTGCAGAAATCAGCACCACGTCGGCACCCTGCAGCGCAGGACGTGCATCTTCACCGGAGAAGCCTTTGATTTTTACAGCAGTCGGGATGTGGCTCAGGTCAACCGCCACACCTGGGGTTACCGGAGCAATATCGTACAGGGAGAGTTCTGAGCCTGAAGGCAGTTGGGTTTTCAGTAGTAGGGCAAGCGCCTGGCCGATACCACCAGCAGCGCCGAGGACTGCGACTTTCATCCTAAACTCCTTATTATGGTTAACTTAAGTATCTGTAAATCCGTTGCGGCGACCATAATTCAGCAAGTAAATAATTACAATTTTCGTAGCTAAAGAATTTGAGGTCACGCGACTTTATCTCTCACCAGAAGACTATCTGACGACAGAGGGCAACGCATTAAGAGGTGGTTACAATACACCCTGCCCCGCCACCAAAACAACATCATTTTGATAACATTTAATTTACTTTTAAGCTTATTTGCGCGGCGTGACCCAGGCATGTTTTCTGATAACGAAATCTGATAAAATCACTCCCTTTCATAACATTATTTCAGCCTGGCGCTGAGTAGATAATTTGCATAAAAATTCATCCACATGCATAATAATGTTGTTTCTATCGTCATATTCCGGGTGACTTATGCGAAGCTCGTCTAAGCAAGAAGAATTAGTAAAGGCGTTTAAGGCGCTACTCAAAGAAGAGAAATTCAGTTCTCAGGGAGAAATTGTTCAGGCGCTGCAGGAACAAGGCTTCGATAACATCAACCAGTCGAAAGTCTCCCGCATGTTAACGAAATTTGGCGCGGTGCGTACGCGTAACGCCAAG
The DNA here is from genome assembly GCF_019730495.1 of Enterobacter sp. Y17. NCBI lineage: Bacteria > Pseudomonadati > Pseudomonadota > Gammaproteobacteria > Enterobacterales > Enterobacteriaceae > Enterobacter > Enterobacter sp. Y17. The sequence continues at coordinate 43,667 of NZ_JAASKP010000002.1, read as the reverse complement.
ATGGAGATGGTCTATTGCCTGCCGGCAGAACTTGGCGTGCCGACCACCTCCAGCCCGCTCAAAAACCTGGTTCTGGATATCGATCATAACGATGCCGTCGTGGTGATCCACACAAGCCCGGGTGCCGCGCAGCTCATTGCCCGCATGCTGGACTCGCTGGGTAAAACGGAAGGTATCCTCGGGACTATCGCCGGTGATGACACCATCTTTACCACACCGGCTAGCGGTTTCTCTGTGAAAGATCTCCACGAAGCCATTCTGGTACTGTTCGAACAGGAACTCTAATCCCCTCTCCCCGTAGCGCCGCTGCGGGGATCGTTCTGCTTCCGCTGCGTTCTCCCCTCTTTTCTACTGCCCTTCACTTTGACAAATAGTGCTTTTTACCACCTATTAACATTCATCTGGTGAATGCTAAATCAAAAAATCGCACAAAAAATCAAAAGCTGGTATCCATATGATTTTATTAGATATAACCAACTAAAATGAACAAAAAACGCCCAATATTATGCGATTTGGTTATAAAAAACAGACTGGTTAACACGTAATAACAATAGAAACCATTAGTCTGGTATTAATTTTTACCGTTATTAGTGTATACTTGATTTTGTGATGAGGGTCACGAAACAAGGCCCCACTAAAAAATTCGACGAGGTAAAAATCATGAAAATCAAATCAACTGTAGCGGCGCTCAGCGTCCTGTCCGTCCTGTCATTCGGTGCTTTCGCAGCTGACTCTATCAATGCTGACCAGGCGCAATCCCGTCAGGCCATCGGTACGGTTTCTGTCGGCGCGGTCGGCACATCGCCAATGGACATGCATGAGATGCTGAACAAAAAAGCGGAAGAACAGGGTGCGTCATCCTATCGCATCATCGAAGCGCGTTCCGGTGACCACTGGCACGCCACCGCTGAGCTGTACAAATAAGTTTTAGTAATAACTGAAGACGTAAATCTCCACTCAACGGCACCAGGCATAAAAATAGCGGTTCAACCCTTCTCGCCGTTGAGTAAAAACCCTATTCAGGAGTAAAGACTATGAAAACCAAATTGATCATCGCAACCCTCGGTCTGGCATCCGTTCTCTCTTTCGGCGCGAGCGCAGCCGTACAGCAGGTAAATGCCGACCAGGCACAAAATCTACAGCGTATGGGCAGCGTCTCCGTAACGTCTGTCACCGGCTCACCGATGGATATTCGTCACGAACTTGCCGCCAAAGCTGAAAAAGCAGGCGCCAGCAGCTATCGCGTCACCGAACTGAATCAGGGTGACCACTGGCATGCAACGGCAGAACTGTATAAATAAACCCTCGTCGTATCTCATCATACGACTTGCCCCTGGCCTTATGGTCAGGGGCTTTTTTCATTCAATGCCGCGCGTTAAAGCGCAGCTGCCCTTCAAGCTCTTCTTCCGCTTCATCGAACAGCAATATCAGCGCGCCAAAACGTCTTCGCAGCTTATCGGGCAAATGGATGAACTCAATTTCCAGCGGTAGCGGCAACTGACTGCCGGTGACCACGTCCCACAGCGTATCCAGATTCGTCACGCTTTCCCGTTCAAGATCAAACGCCCGGATAAATTCACGGTAGAAGTCTTCCTGACTGTCGATCTCGTCAAAATCAAACGTATAGGTTTTCATTGCCAGCCACCCAGTCCAGGCGAGCGGCAGATGCCGCCCTGTCTATTATAATCCCCCAATATGCAGGGTTTTAACTTCCAGATACTCTTCCAGCCCCAGCACGGAGCCCTCTCGTCCAAGACCTGACTCTTTTACGCCGCCAAAGGGCCCAAGCTCCGTGGAGACGGCGCACTCGTTGATGCCGATCATCCCGCTCTCGATGGCCTGTGAAACGCGGAAGACCCGTGAGAGATTCTGGGTGTAGAAGTAAGCCGCCAGCCCATAGGGCGTGTTGTTGGCGCGCTGGATGACTTCATCTTCCGAGGTGAAACGGAAGCACGCCGCCACCGGGCCAAACGTCTCTTCTTCTGCCAGCTTCATGCCTTCATGGCAGTCGCCCAGCACGGTTGGCATCCAGAAATTTCCGCCAAGCGGATGGGGCTTACCCCCAGCCAGTACGGTTGCGCCCCGGGCAACGGCGTCGTCGACATGCTCACGCACCTTGTTGACCGCCGAAGGTTCAATCAGCGGCCCGACGACCACCCCCTCTTCGAGACCATTACCCACCTTCAGCGCCTTCACCGCATCGGCAAGTTTATTCACAAATTTGTCGTAGACGGTTTCCTGAATATAAAAACGGTTCACGCTGACGCAGACCTGCCCGGCATTGCGGAACTTGTTGGCGATCGCGCCCTTAACCGCCGCGTCGATGTCCGCATCCTCAAAAACGATATACGGGGCATTTCCCCCCAGCTCCATCGAGACTTTTTTCATGGTTTCTGCGGCGTTACGCACCAGCGTTTTGCCGACGGAGGTTGAGCCGGTAAAGGAGATTTTACGCACGTCGCGGCTTGCCATGATCGCATCGCTGATTTCATGCGTATTCCCGGCGACGGTGTTGAGAACACCGTCGGGCACACCGGCCTGTTTCGCCAGCGTAAGCAGCGCAAATGCGCTGAGCGGCGTGTTATTGGCCGGTTTAATGACCCCGGTGCATCCTGCTGCCAGCGCCGGGCCTAACTTGCGGGTGAGCATGGCCATCGGGAAGTTCCACGGCGTAATCGCCGCGACCACACCAATAGGTTCACGGGTCGCCAGAATGCGTGAGCCGGGTTTTATCGGCGGAATAATTTCTCCGTTCGCGCGTTTGGCCTCTTCGGCAAACCACTGGATAAAGCTGGCGGCGTACTCGACTTCTCCCTCCGCTTCTTTCAGGGGTTTGCCCTGTTCGGTGGTCATCAACCGCCCGAGCCAGCTTTTATTCTCAATAATCAGTTCGTACCAGCGGTAGAGAATCGCCGAGCGTTCTTTCGCGGTTTTGGCACGCCATGCCGGGAAGGCCTGGGTAGCCGCTGCAATAGCGTCTTCGGTTTGCGCTTTACCCGCTTTTGCGACTTTAGCAATGACCTCGCCGGTCGCGGGATTCAGCACATCAAAGGTTGTATCCAGCGTTTTCCAGATTCCGTTGACCAGATAACCGGTCTGAAAAAGGATGTGGTCCTGAAGCGCCTGGGTCGTCATGTGTTCTCCCTTTCTGAAATGTAAGAACGTGCTGGAATAAGTATAGCCACAAAAAAACCGACGCTTTTGGCGTCGGTTTTTTTACTTCAGTCAGTTATCCGTGAGGGCATTCTGGTAGCGATGCAGCATAAACACCAGCCGTCCTACCGGCTCGGTCACCTGAGGCGGCGCCTCCCAGTGCTTGAGCTTTTCCTGATAGGTATCGAGCTCTTCAAGCAGCTGCGTAAAGTAGCGACGCCGTTTGTCATCGCTGCTGGCAGAAAGCACGTGATCGGCGGTACGACGCAGCTGGCGGTGGTATGCCGACAAATCGTCGTTGATCGGCACGGGCGCGTTACGCAAACGCTGGTGCGCAATGATCATGGTTAACGCCAGGCGGAACTTCGCGATATCGCCCGGGAACTTGTTCAGCAGCAAAAACAGCTGCTGGTAGAGCGCGGGCAGGTGGTTCTCTTTACGGCGCGCGGTATTGGTTGTCAAAGATGACACGGCAGCCGACACGAACTGGTTCAGCAGCACGCGGCCCGTTCTTGCCTGCGAGTTATCCCGCACCAGCAGTATCACCATCATGGCCAGGAAGCAGCCCACCAGCTGGCCTAACGCGCTGTCGAGGAACTGGCTGAAATGGAAGGTCATCGGGTTATCGAGAACGATGATGTTAATCGTACTCGCCAGCGCCCCCAGCGATCCAAGACGCCGCTTTTGCACTTCAATGCCGATAAAGAACGCCATTACCGCCAGGCTAATGCAGAGCAGCAGCATGCTCTGTTGCGTCGACGGGATGATGACCAGGAAATAGAGCGCGCCTATCGGCAACGCGGCAATCGTGCCGTAAAGGAAATCAATGGCGACCATACGCGGATTAGGCAGACGCATCGCCAGTGCGGTCACAACGGCAATCATCACCATCGCGCCGCTGCCGGACGTCCAGCCCGTCCACAGCCAGAACAGCGTGCCGAGCATGCAGGCAAGCGTCGTACGCCAGAAATTGACCATGGCGTGATGACGCTCGGCGGATTCCGCCTTGATCACCACTTCCCCCTGCAGCACCTCTTCTTCCGCCGCGCTGATTTTGGTGTTACCGATCACGCCGCGCTTCAGAAGCAGATAGCGCGTCGCGGCGCCGACCCAGGTGTAGATGGTTACCGGCGTGTCGCGCTCCCCGGTCCAGGCAATCACCCGGCGCATGCGCTTAAGCTGCTTATGCACGTCCTGTACGGTTTCCACCGGCTCGGCAAACAGTTCGCGGAACGTATCGGTGACCGCTTCCGGCCGGGTGTTCTGAATCAGATAGGTTTCACAGGCCTGGGTAATCAGCGTCAGAGAGACGGTGTTGAGGGCTTTCAGGCGTCGATTCGCGCGGGCCCAGCGCGACGACTCCATATTAAGGTTGCTGCGCATTCCTTCCAGCGCCTGCGTACGACGTACCAGCCCGCTCCAGGCTTTATCCACCTCTTCGCTGTCGCCATGCTTAATGCACAGCTGCATCAGCTGATACTGGGCAACAATCAGCGCGTCGAGCTCACGGTCGACTTCCTGCTTGATGGAGCGCGGAGAGAAAAGCAGGTCAGCGACGATCGCGCTGACAATGCCAATCACAATCTCGCTGCAGCGCTCAACCGCAAACTGCGGGGCGAGCAGCGGTTCGCTTTGGATAGTGATGACAATAATCAACGCGGTATAGCCCGCCAGTCCCCAGGCGTAGGAGTTCTCCACTTTCACCAGAGACGAGATCCAGGTGCAGAAACCCGCCCAGATACAGCACACCATCAGCATCAGCAGCGGGGTGCGGATCATCAAAATAATAATGGTCAGCGCCGCGAAACAGCCGATAAACGTCCCGATGATACGCAGCATCCCGCGATAGCGGATCGCGCCAGAATAGGGCTCCCCGCCCGCGGCAAAGGCAGGGCCCGCCGCGACAATCGCAGCCGTCAGCACTGCCCAGCGAGGGGTTTCAAGCTGGAAGTGAAAGCCAACAAACAGCGCCAGCACGATGGCGCACGCCAGCTTCACGGCGAAGCGAATGTGCTGGCTGGCGATGGAAAAGATACCCATGGCGATTAACCAAACTCGCGAAGGCGGTGGGCAATTTTACGGAAGAACGAGTCCTGGCTGGCATCCCGGTCCTTTTCACCGGTGATCACCACCGTCGCCGTGGTACCCGCAGGCCACAGATTTCCCTGCTGTTCATCAAGATGAATACGTACCGGCACGCGCTGGGCCAGACGCACCCACTCCAGGTTGGAATCGACCGTCGCCATCCCTTTGGCATCGTTAGAGCTGCTGGAGTTAGTCACCCCTGCGGCAACGCTGTCGACGGTGCCTTTAAAGACGCGGTTGCTGCCGAGCGGCGTGATTTCCGCCCGGTAACCCGGGCGCACGCCTTCCAGCTTGGTCTCTTCCATATAGGCGAGCACGTAGAAGGAGTTCTGTTTAACCAGCGCCACGGCAGTTGAGCCACGGGTAATGAATTCCCCGGCATAGACGTTGAGGTTGGTCACCCAGCCATCGGACGGCGCGCGGATCACGGTGCGCTCGAGATCGAGCTTCGCCAGATCGCGCGTTGCCTGCGCTTTCGCCAGCTGGTGCAGCACGGTTTGCAGCACGTTGTTGGACTGATCAATCTCTTCACGGGACATTGCCTGAACGCCCAGCTGATTACGGCGCCCTGCCTCGCGGCGTTTCTCCGCAGCCAGCGCCTGGTAATAGGCCACGTCCGCTTCCGCCTCTTCCAGCGCTTTCTGGTAACGAGGCTGGTCGATGGTGAACAGGACCTGATCTTTCTTCACCAGCTGGTTATCGTGGACGTTGACCGCTGTGATAAGACCAGCCACGTCAGGGGCTATTGCCACCACATCGGCGCTGAAGCGTGCATCACGCGTCCACGGTGATTCGGTGTAATAAACCCAGGCGCGGAAAATAGCGATGAAGGCGAGGATAACCAGCGCCATCGTGATGGCGGTGCGGGAGATTTTTCTTGTTAGCGTTTTCACATCAACCTCAGACAAACATGCGCGATATCAGATAAAACAGGCAGCAATACAGCGCGGTATTGAACAATGCAGGGTGCCAGACGAAATCGTAGATCCCGGTAGGGACCAGCACCTTGCGCACCAGCCAGAAGATCGCCAGTGATAAAAGAAGCTCGAAAAATATCGGTGGGAACGACAGACCGAACACCACGATAACGGGAAACAGACTCATGTTGACCTTGATAAGAGAGAGTGCAGGCTTCAGAATTTTTTAGCGCACGCCACCGCAGGAGAGCAAGAAACGCCGGGCGAGAATGGCGCAGCCGTTATGTAATTAATAATATATTAACGTAACTGTTATGCTGTTATCTATAATATGTGATCTAAATCACTTTTAAGCCAGAGTGAACAATGGAACGTTTAAAACGCATGTCGGTCTTCGCCAAAGTGGTTGAGCTGGGCTCTTTTACCGCCGCTGCACGCCAGCTTCAGATGAGCGTCTCATCCATCAGCCAGACGGTGTCCAAACTGGAAGATGAGCTTCAGGTCAAGCTGCTCAACCGCAGTACCCGCAGCATTGGGCTGACGGAAGCGGGTAAAATTTACTATCAGGGCTGTCGCCGCATGCTGCTTGAAGTGCAGGATGTTCACGAACAGCTCTATGCCTTCAACAACACCCCTATCGGCACGCTGCGCATCGGGTGTTCTTCAACTATGGCACAAAATGTTCTCGCTGCCATGACGGCGGATATGCTGAAAGAGTACCCCGGTCTTACCGTCAATCTGGTGACGGGTATCCCGGCACCGGATCTGATTGCCGACGGGCTGGACGTGGTGATCCGCGTCGGCGCGTTGCAGGATTCCAGCCTGTTCTCGCGACGGCTGGGCAGCATGCCGATGGTGGTCTGCGCCTCGAAAAGCTATCTGGCGCAGTACGGTGTTCCGGAGAAACCAGCCGATCTCACCAACCACTCGTGGCTGGAGTACAGCGTGCGGCCCGATAATGAATTTGAGCTGATCGCTCCGGAAGGGATCTCCACCAGGCTGCTGCCGGAAGGGCGGTTTGTCACCAACGATCCGATGACCATTTCACGCTGGCTGGTGGCCGGCGCCGGGATCGCCTACGTGCCGTTAATGTGGGTGATCAACGAGATCAACAGCGGCGTGCTGGAGATCCTCTTCCCGCGCTACCAGTCCGATCCGCGTCCTGTGTACGCCCTGTATACCGAAAAAGACAAACTTCCGCTCAAGGTGCAGGTGTGTATTAACTATCTGACCGAATATTTTGTGGACGTGGCGGAGCTGTTTCAGGGGATGCGGGGGAGAAGGAAAGAGTAGGCCTTTTTCCATAAGGACGCGGGAGAAAAGACAGCGTGGAGCAGCCCCCTCTCCCCTTTGGGGAGAGGGTCAGGAAATTACGCCGTGCCGCCCACCGTCAGGTTGTCCACCTTCAGCGTTGGCTGGCCCACGCCAACCGGCAGGCTCTGGCCCTCTTTACCGCAGACGCCCACGCCGTTATCCAGCTTCAGATCGTTACCGACCATGGAAATCTGCTGCATGGCTTCAATACCGGAGCCAATCAGCGTCGCACCCTTCACCGCTTTGGTCACTTTGCCTTTCTCGATCAGATACGCTTCTGACGTGGAGAAAACAAACTTACCGGAGGTAATGTCCACCTGGCCGCCGCCAAAGTTTGGCGCAAAGATACCGTAATCGACGGATTCGATAATCTCCTGCGGCGTGGATTTGCCCGGCAGCATGTACGTGTTGGTCATGCGCGGCATCGGCAGATGCGCGTAAGATTCACGGCGTCCGTTGCCCGTCGGCACGACGCCCATCAGGCGCGCGTTGAGTTTGTCCTGCATGTAGCCTTTCAGCACGCCGTTTTCGATCAGCACGTTGTACTGGCCTGGCGTACCTTCATCGTCGATAGCCACCGAGCCGCGACGATCGCGCATGGTGCCGTCATCCACAACGGTGCACAGCTCAGAGGAGACAAGCTGCCCGATTTGACCGCTGAACACGGACGTCCCGCGACGGTTAAAGTCGCCTTCCAGGCCGTGGCCTACGGCTTCGTGTAACAGTACGCCCGGCCAGCCGGCGCCCAGCACCACCGGGAATGAACCCGCCGGCGCCGCGACGGCATTCAGATTCACCAGCGCCATGCGCACGGCTTCTTTCGACCACGCGTCGGCGCGTGCTTCACCGTCAACGTCGCCCAGGAACCAGTCATAGCCGAAACGACCGCCGCCGCCGCTTGAGCCGCGCTCGCGTTTGCCGTCGTCATCGACCTGCACGCTGATGGAGAGACGCACCAGCGGGCGAACGTCTGCCGCAAGGGTACCGTCCGTTGCCGCAACCAGAATCAACTCATACACGCCGCTCAGGCTGGCAGAAACTTCCTGCACGCGTTTGTCCGCCGCGCGGGCGACTTTGTCCACGCGACGCAGGATATCCAGCTTCTCTTCACGGCTCATGCTCTGCAGCGGATCGATGCTGGTATAGAGCGCAGAGTGCTGCACTTCTCCCAGGGTTTTCACGCGACCATCACCGGTATCACGCACAATGGTACGCGCGGCCTGCGCGCTCTGCTCGAGTGCGGTAAGGCTAATCTGATCGGCATAGGCAAAACCGGTTTTCTCGCCGCTGACGGCACGGACGCCGACGCCCTGGTCAATGTTGTAGGAGCCATCTTTGATGATGCTGTCTTCTAAAACCCAGGATTCGTGATAGCTCGACTGGAAATAAAGGTCGCCGTAGTCGAGACGGCGTTCGGTCAGTTGACCAAGAATGGAGAACAGGTCCTGATGGCTCAGGCCGTTCGCTGCGAGCAAATGTTCACTTACCAGGTTCAGACTCATCGTATTGCTACTCGTTCGTTGCCGCCCGTGGCGGTATAAAGATCGTATTTATTGAGAGTGAGGCAATTACCTGCCCACGTCAAATCATTGCTGTGCATCTTTGCGCGGCTGGCGCAGCACCTCGTTAATCTGCGGTTTATCGACCGGACCGGTAATGCGGTAGCGCAGAATGGAGACCTTGCTCCACAGCGGCCCCAGCACTTTGCTGGCGGCAAACACCGCCGCACCGACAATCGGGTTCACCACAAAGGCCGCCGCCACGCCCACGCTCGCGGAAATTTCCGGCGCCACCACGGCTTCCATATCCAGCTCGCGACGCACGAGGTTAACGGAGCCTTTCATAGCGATATCCGCTTCCAGGCCATCCACCAGCGTGTCGTCCGTATGCAGAACACCGTCCTTGATCCACGCCATGCTGCGGATGGAATCGTAGTAGAAACCTTCGCTGAAGGTATCGCTGAAATCGAAGCGCAGCTTGCGCAGCAGCGCATCAAAACTCAGCAGGCGCAGGATCTGCCCGGCGCGCCCCGTGCTCACGTCGGCAATTTCACCTTTGCCGAAGCGGGTTTTCAGAATGCCGTTCAGCGAGGCCTCATCCGGCTTCCACGGAGCGTCACGCCAGTGAAGATCGTAATCGACGTCAAACGACGAGCCGCGCAGCGGCGTGCTGATTCCAAAGAAATTGGCTGCCGCATCCAGCTTGTTGCCTTTAATGTCGCCCTTCAGGGACGTTCGCTGCTCGCCCGGGTTATTCACCCATTCCCCTGCGGCCGTCATGCGGCCAAAACCGGTATCAACCAGGCCACCGGAGAGCGTAAGCGTGTTGGCCTGAATAGTGAAATCACCGTCAATACGGCCATATTTCTGCCCCCACAGCCAGCACTCCGCGCAGCGCAGCTGGAGATCGGGCCAGCCGCTAAAATCGACGCGGGAGACATTACTCAGCGGCGACGCCTCTGCCGGTTTATCTTTCCCGCTCGCGGCGCTTGCCGGGTTGTAGTAGAGGTAGCGGATCGCCGCCTGCCACGGCGCGTGATTGCGCATGGTCAGCGTACCGTTGATCTCTCTGCCCTGGGCCTCCACCTTCGTGCCGTTAGCGCCAGGCTGTGAAACCAGGCTCAGGTTGTTCCACTGCTGCCCGCCCAGCATCAGTGACGGCGTGCGTACGGTAATGGCTTGCGGGAACTGGGCGGTTTCATCAACGTTTTGCCCAACGCCTTTCTGGAACAACGCCAGCCACTCTGCACCGTCCATCGGCGGGAGATTCAGCTCAATGCCCGACTGCTCCGGCAGAGGCGGCGTGGAGCGGCTATCCGTTGTCCAGATGGCTTTGTCGAGGGTGAGCTTGCGGTTAAGCAGCCAGCGGCTGTTGAAGTGGTTTGTCCCGCCCGCGCTTCCGGTCAGCGCGAAGCTGTTCAGGTTGCCATCGACGTTCAGCTTTACCGGCAGCGGCTGTCCGGCCTGTTTATCCAGCGGCGCAGGCAGCTGGCTCTGAAGGTTTTTCAGATCGCCCGTGATGTCGACCTTATACTGGGCGCCCGCGTGATAAGGCAGGTCGATTGCCACTTTACCCTGCCAGGCGACTGCGCCCTGCACTGACGCCTCAATGGCTTTCGGCAGGACCTCCATGCGCGCTGGCTGCCAGTTACCGTCCAGATTGACGGCTACCTGATAAGCCTTTTCACCCTCGGTGGTCGTGAAGTCGATATTAACGGGCTGATTAAACCAGCTGGCCGTAAGCGGCTCGCTCTTAAGGTTTCCGTTGTCAAAGCTGAACTGCCCGCTGAGATTTTTCAGCGTGCTCTCAAGGGGTTTGATGAACAGGCTGTTGTTCTTAAGGCGGACGTCACCTTTAGCGGTGGTCATCTCGCCGTCCAGCGGGATATCAAGATGTAAGCGAGCATTCACATCGCCATCAAGCTGTAGCTGCTGGAGCGTCGCCGCCAGCGAATCTTTCAGGGGCGTCTCCTCAAAGTACGGCCCCACCGCTTTGCCCGGGCCGTTGATGTCAGCATCAATCAGCAGCTTCTCTTTGGAGTAATCCGGGATGTTGGCCGTCAGGTTGCTGGCCGTCACGCCGCCCAGCGCCACGCTGTCGGACTTCATCCATAGCCCGTCATTGAGGAAGTTGAGCTCGATATCCAGATCTTTCAGCGCGGGCCAGCCGGGCTGGAACGCAAATGTCGCGTTATGCAGCGGCACCAGCACCTGGAACTGGCCTTCATTATGTTTGTACGGGAAAAGATGCGGGTTACCGCCGTACACCAGCGTGGCATTGTCCGCCTGACCGCCCTGAATCGCGCCGCTGAGATAGTCCACCAGGGCTTTTCCCATCAGGTTTTCCGGGAAGTAGCGCCAGGCCTGAGAGCCGTCATCGGTGCTGATCCCGGCCAGAATGCCCAGCCACGGCTCGTCACCTACAGGCTGCAGATAGCGGAAATCGCCGCGCGCGTGCACCGCTTTGGCTTTCACATCGATATGGCGACCATCAAGCTGGAAGCCCTTGTCGTTACGGAGCCAGTTAAGCACCGCGCTGCCCTGTTCGATTTCCAGCGGCGCGCGGAAGACCGTCTCGTAAGGCATTTTGGCATCGTGCATATCAACCGTTAGCCTGCCGTTTTCCACGCTGCCTTCCAGCTTGCCGCTAAAGTGCTCCGCCCCCGGCAGCAGCTTCCACTGCTTCCAGGCAAGATCTTTCCACGTTGCCTGGAAGCGGGTTTTTTCCGTCGCCTGGAGCGGAATATCCAGCGCCAGAGCGTCTATTTTCCCGCTCGGCTGCGTTGCCAGCCAGATCTCGCCCAGGTCCGGAGAGAGCTTTGCCGCCATCGAGCGCAGGCCCTCAATGGCCGCCAAATCGAGGTTGCTGGCGCGGATGCGCAGCTCGTCGCTGCGTTTACTGGCCGTGCCGCCGACGTCCTGCTCCGGCATCCAGGCCAGCGTCAGCGCACCGCGCGGCCACGGCTTGCCGTCCATGGTGATGCGCGTATCCGGAATGGCAAACTGCCAGCCCTCTTTCTCCTGCGTCACGTGCGCGGTGAGGTTATCGACGGAAAGCTGATGCTGCTGTTTTTCGCCTTTCCAGCTGGCGCCCCCCTGCTTGAGCCAGATATCGCCGCTGGCGAATTCGCCTTTGGTCAGGGTCAGCCAGCCTTCAAGGCTGAAACGGGCAGTCTCCAGCTGCATATTTTGCTGGAGCCAGTCGCCCAGCCATGGCTTCACGTCCACATCGTCGGCCTGCAGCCAGACTTTGCCGTTGTTTAACAGGCCGTCATCGTCCCGCAGATCCATGCGCACCTGCATCACGCCGTGCTGGCCGTTCAGGCTTGAGAGATTGACCTGCCCCTCAGCGCGGTGACGTTCTTTACCGTTGAGCCAGGTCAGCTGAGGGATCGCCAGTTCGGCGCGCTGGCCGGAAAGGGTAATGAAGCTCACTTCGCTGTCGCGCAGATCGAAGTGATCGAACTGACGGAGGAAAAGATCGCTGAAGCGGTTGGCTTCCAGACCCTGCCCGCTATCGCCGCCGGACAGAGGCGTATTGGTCAGGAACTGGAGTTGATAAAAGGTGAGATCGCGAAACTGCCAGCGCAGATGCAGCAGGCTTTGCCAGACGTCCAGCGCCAGGGTCACGCGTTTGATTTTCAGGTGGCCGCCATCTTTGAGGCTGGCGTTGATATCCCGAACATCGAGCGTCGGGCCAAAATTCTGCCAGTTAGCGCTAATCTGGCTTACGTTCACCGGCACGCCGGTGGTGGATTCGATTTTAGCCAGCAGCTGCGGACGCCAGCTGTCCAGATGCGGTAATACGAGGCGTAGCCCGCTCACGAGCAACGCGACAATCACGACCAGCGTTGCCCCTGTAAGCAATAAAATCCCCGGCAATCGCCTCACGCATCTCTCCTTGTCAGCTTTCGTCACGCAGCGTACTGCGTCTTACATCATCACGACGTCAAACTGCTCCTGGTTATAGAGCGGTTCAATTTGTACTTTTACCTGTTTGCCGACAAAGATTTCCACTTCCGCCAGCGCGTGCGACTCTTCACCTTTCAGCGCTTCAGCCACCGCAGGGGAAGCATAGACCAGAAAACGATCGGAGTCGTAGGCATGATGAACACGGACGATTTCGCGCATAATTTCATAGCAGACGGTCTCAACCGTCTTTACCGTTCCGCGCCCATGGCAGGTTGGGCATTCATTACACAGCACATGCTCAACGCTCTCGCGGGTACGCTTACGCGTCATTTCCACCAGCCCCAGCTGCGAGAAGCCGTTAATGCTGGTTTTCACGCGGTCTTTGCTCAGCGCCTGCTCAAGCGAGTGCAGCACGCGGCGACGATGGTCTTCATTACTCATATCGATGAAGTCGATGATGATAATGCCGCCCAGATTGCGCAGACGAAGCTGGCGCGCAATCGCCTGCGTGGCTTCGATGTTGGTGTTGAAGATGGTGTCATCGAGGTTGCGATGGCCGACAAACGCGCCGGTGTTGATATCGACGGTGGTCATCGCTTCGGTCTGATCGATGATCAGATAGCCGCCGGACTTCAGCTCGACCTTACGCTCCAGCGCGCGCTGGATCTCGTTTTCGACATCATAGAGATCGAAAATCGGCTGACGCCCTGAATAATGTTCCAGCAGGCCAGGCATCTCCGGGATGTACTCAGCGGTAAATTCCAGCAGGGCTTCATAGGTCAGGCGTGAGTCCACGCGAATGCGGTCGAGCTGGGCATCGGCAAAGTCGCGCAGAACGCGCTGAGCAAGGGCCAGCTCACCGTAGAGCTGGTAGCGGGTCTGGTTGCGTTTTTTACGCTCCATCACCTTGGTCCAGACGCGCTTCAGGTAAGCCGCATCCGACGCCAGGTCTTCTTCGCTGATCCCTTCCGCAGCGGTACGGATGATAAACCCGCCCTGTTCATCGCAGTAGGCGCTGACCACTTTCTTCAGACGCTCGCGCTCGGTTTCGCTCTCAATACGCTGCGAAACGCCCACGTGCGACGCGCCGGGCATAAAGACCAGATAGCGGGAAGGTAAGGTGATGTCGGTGGTCAGACGGGCGCCTTTGGTACCGAGGGGATCTTTCACCACCTGCACCATCAGATCCTGTCCCTGACGCACCAGTTCAGAAATATCGCGCACGGCAAACTGTTTTTGCTCTTCGCCCGCGACGCACTCGGTGTGCGGCATGATATCGGAGGCATGTAAAAACGCCGCCTTATCCAGTCCAATATCTACAAAAGCCGCCTGCATACCCGGTAGTACACGACTGACACGACCTTTGTAGATATTGCCTACTATTCCGCGCCGCGCTTCACGCTCAATATGAATTTCCTGAAGAATGCCACCATCAATATAGGCCACACGGGTTTCCGATGGCGTTACGTTTACCAACAATTCAGCCGTCATAATTATCCCTTCCCTCACGCAGTGAGTTAAAATTGCTCAGCAACTCATACGTTTCCACCAGCGGTAAGCCGACTACGGCGTGATAGCTGCCATTAATCTTCCTGACAAAACAGCCACCCAGCCCCTGAATACCGTATGCACCTGCTTTATCCATTGGTTCACCGCTGGCAATATAAGCGGCGATGTCGTCGTCGGTAAGTACTCTGAACGTCACTTCGGTCACTACCAGGCAATCCAGCACGTGCTGGCGGTCAGCCAGCGCGACGGCCGTCATCACCTGATGCGTTTGTCCGGACATTTTGTGCAGCATGCGCGCCGCATGATCGGCGTCGCGCGGTTTCTCAAGCACTTCACCGTTCAGAATAACGATGGTATCTGCTCCCAGCACGGGAAGATCGCGTGGCACACTGGCCACGCCCGCCTGCGCTTTCTCGCGCGCCAGGCGAGACACGTACTGTTGAGCGCTTTCGCCCTCAGCACGTTTTTCTTCAATGCCGGTAACGATGCGTTCAAAAGAGACGCCTAGCTGCGTCAGGAGTTCCTGACGGCGCGGGGAGCCGGAAGCGAGATACAAAGACGTCATAGAAACCTTTTATTGCACAGCAAACTGCTGGCGAACCTTACGCATCAGCAGGAATAACCAAGGCCAGAGCACACCGTTTACTACACTACTCCAGAACACTTCCGGTCGGAAAGAGACGTTGATCACTAAAAACTCTGCCCAGAAAACAACGATATCCGCAGAGAGCGACAATAGCATCACTACCAGGGCCTGTTGCCAGAGCGCAAGGTTACGAAAGAGCTGGAATTTGAGTGCGACGAGGTACGCAATAATGCTCATGGACAAGGCGCGCACGCCAAGCGTAGAGCCGCTAATGAGATCCAGTATGGCACCCATCACGAAACCTGTGCCGACATTTACGCGATGCGGCAGGGCAAGGATCCAGTAGAGTAAAATGAGTAATACCCAGTTTGGCCGGAAAACGAGAATGTCATCCGGCCAGGGCATCACTTGCAGTAACAGTGCAATGAGAAACGAGAGCCAGATGACCCAGCGTCCCTGGCTACGATAGCTTGCCACTACTGCCCTCCCGAAGAGAGTTTAGGCGGTGGCAGCGCATCCGGCAGCGGCTGCGTTAACCCGGTTGCCGGCGCCGGTACTGGTGCAGGCGGCCCCATGGAATCCGCAGGCGGGAGAACCTGCGGCATCATCTGCATCAGGCGCTCGTTCGCCACGCGATGCACCTCTTCAGGCGTCATCGGATTAGAACCGTTACGATCGGCGCCCCACAGCAGCAGCAGATAGCGCAGACGCTGCAAACCGGCGGTTGGACGGGCCTGAATCACGGTATAGGCACGCTGGGTGTCCAGCTTGACCGAAGAGACCACCGCAACCGGATAACCTTCAGGGAAGCGTCCACCCAGGCCGGACGTCACCAGCACGTCGCCCACGCGGATATCCGTGTTAGCCGGCAGGTGTTCCAGCTGCAGGTCGTCCGTACAGCCGTTACCGGCCGCAATCACGCGGATGTCGTTGCGCAGAACCTGGATCGGCAGCGCATGCGTGGCATCGCAAATCAGCAGCACGCGGCTGGTCAGTTTAGCCACGGCAACAACCTGGCCCACAACGCCTTTATCGCTGATAACAGGCTGACCTTCATACACCCCGTTCACGCTCCCTTTGTCGATCACAACCTGATCGCTGTAGGGGTCGTTCACGGTGGAGATCACCTGCGTGACCATTTTCTGCTCATCCTGACGCAGCGGCGAGCCGAGCAGTTCACGCAGACGCGCGTTCTCCTGCTTGTATTGCCCCAGCATCAGCAGTTCGCTGTTTTTCAGCAGCAGTTCCTGACGTAATGCCCGGTTTTCGAGTTCGAGTTGGTCGCGCGAAGACAGCGTTTGAGAAACGGAGTCGAGCAGTTCACGGGGACCATTTGAAACAAAGTAGAAAGGACTGACGGCGGTATCCATGTACGTTCTGATCTGGCTGAACGTACCGAGGCGGCTATCGGCAATAATGACCCCAAGCGCAACCAGAACCGCCAAAATGAGGCGAAACTGTAGCGATGGGCCACGGCTAAAAATTGGCTTCATAGGCTATGCGTATTCTCGCGTCAGAGAGAAAGGGTAGCAAATTGCTACCCTCTCAAACTCGACTACTCTTCGCTGAACAAATCGCCGCCGTGCATGTCGATCATTTCCAGCGCCTTGCCACCACCACGGGCGACGCAAGTCAGTGGATCTTCTGCAACTACGACAGGAATACCTGTCTCTTCCATTAACAGGCGGTCGAGGTTACGCAGCAGCGCACCACCACCGGTCAGAACCATACCGCGCTCGGAGATATCGGACGCCAGCTCTGGTGGACACTGTTCCAGCGCAACCATTACCGCGCTCACGATGCCCGTCAGTGGTTCCTGCAGAGCTTCCAGAATTTCGTTGGAGTTCAGGGTGAAACCGCGTGGAACACCTTCAGCCAGGTTACGGCCACGTACTTCGATCTCACGCACTTCATCGCCCGGATACGCAGAGCCGATTTCGTGTTTGATACGCTCTGCGGTGGCTTCACCGATCAGAGAGCCGTAGTTACGGCGCACATAATTAATGATGGCTTCATCGAAGCGGTCACCACCGATACGTACGGAAGAGGAGTACACCACGCCGTTCAGAGAGATAACGGCCACTTCAGTGGTACCACCACCGATATCCACAACCATAGAACCGGTAGCTTCGGAAACAGGCAGGCCAGCACCGATGGCCGCAGCCATTGGCTCTTCAATCAGGAACACTTCACGTGCACCTGCACCCTGGGCAGATTCACGGATTGCGCGACGCTCTACCTGGGTTGCACCAACCGGCACACACACCAGAACACGCGGGCTTGGACGCATGAAGCTGTTGCTGTGAACCTGCTTGATGAAGTGCTGAAGCATTTTTTCAGTCACGAAGAAGTCGGCGATAACGCCGTCTTTCATTGGGCGAATGGCGGCGATGTTGCCAGGGGTACGACCCAGCATCTGCTTCGCGTCATGACCCACTGCAGCCACGCTTTTCGGCGAGCCTGCACGATCCTGACGAATGGCCACAACGGAAGGCTCATTCAATACGATGCCTTGTCCTTTTACATAAATAAGGGTATTCGCGGTACCCAGGTCAATGGACAGGTCATTGGAAAACATGCCACGAAATTTTTTCAACATACTAAGGGATAATCCTGAAAGCTGGGGCGGAAAACAAAATCCGCTTACTTTACCAACCACACGCAGCAGCGACAAGGCGCAAAAATCATCTGCAACGGTGAAAATTTGTGCAGTACGTTTCCTGATGTTACAAAATCATCCCCTGATTCCCTCAGGGCTGAGTAAACAGTAGCGTTCCCCACTGACGTTTGTAACCCGTTACAGGTCGTTCACTGGCTTTTTGCTCGACATACTCAAAGCTACAGGCGCGATATTCTACGTGAAAACAGCGTAAACGGCAGGTCAAACAGAGTATCTTTGCAAATATTTTTTCACGTTGGTGTCAAGCGGTTGAGAGGCAGCAAAAAAATCCCCCTGACCGCCCATCACGCCGCGCGCTGTTAACATCTGCCATTCGCTTCTGGAGCGCACGCCCGTGGCGAATACTTGTGTTCGCGTACCCTTGCACGCTTCTACCAGACTCTGTACCAGCAGCTGGTTTTCCGTACGCTTCTCAATATTCCTTACCAGCCCCGGATGTAGCTTTAATAACTCCACATCCAGCTCCTTGATCCAGTTGGTGCTGACCAGCGTTAAACCTGCCTGCGTCACAGCGATACGAGCACCGAGCGCATTGATCAAACGTACCACCGGACGTAACCGGCTGATGTGTTGACCTACATCGGCCTCAGCAAGTTCAAAAATAATGTGTTTACGTTGCGATTTTTCGCATTGCATTAACGTATCACGTAGCCAGCGCTGAAAACGTGGGCGTATTAACGACTCCACGGTGACCTGTAACGCCAGGTTTTCTTCAGGCCAGAAGGATAAAAACGGAATCAGCCGGGTAATTTGCTGGCGGTCATACTCTTCGGACAGGCCAAATTGCAGCACCATCGGCAGATATTCCGCAGAGATGACCTCTTCGGTACCGTCAAAAATACGACACATCAGTTCACGGTGATGAACGTTGCCGTTTTTCATGACCGCGGGTTTTTGATAAATACGTGGCCCGCCGCGGCTGAGCATTTGCTCAATCAGCGTGCGCCAGCGCACGTTGCCGCGCCCTTTTTCCGGCAGCGAGTCATCGTAAACCGCCCATCCGTTGGCCCCCTGTAACACGGCGTTGCGGGTAGCGGCTTCCGCGTGCTCCATCACCTGTTCAGTCGATTGTCCGCCACGCCAGGCGCAGATCCCCATGTGGACCATATCGTCCCTGTCGAGCATTTTGCTCTGCGGCAGCGCATCTACCGCCTTCAGCAGCTGGCTGGCGATGCTTTCGGATTCCTTCAGCGTACGGTGAGGCAACAGCACGGCAAAGTCGCTGCGGTGATAGCGGGCCAGCAGCGCGCCCGGGTAGCGCATAATAAAGGTGGAGAGCAGGTTGATCAGCGTAAAGAGGTTTTCTTCCGCGGCACGCTGTCCCCAGGTGTCGCGCAGGAGATCGAAATCGGGCAGACGAATCATCATCACCACCCCGTGTGTCCCCACTTTTTCTGAATCGTCGAGCAGCGTGGCGAGCTGATTATCAAAGAAAAGACGGTTGTTAAGGCCAGTTTTATTATCCTGCGCCGCATAAGAGCGGATCAGCGTATCCATACGGCTGCGCTGATCGCTGGCAAACTGGATTTCGGAGAGCAGGGTATCGAGCGCGCTGCTGGCGCGTGACGGCCACTCGTGAACAGAGCCACGCACCTGCGGGCCGCGTTCACCGTTCAGGATACGTACGGATCGCATCTCCAGCAGCTCCTGACCAGAGAGCTGGCGGCGCAGCCAGCGGACCGCGAGAAAGATCAGCAGGACGATAAACGCAACGGCGATGGTGAGCGGCGCGGTGGTCATCATGGAACGGAAATAGCTGGCCATCGGATCGAGGTAGACCATGTGTATGGTCATCCCCGGATTTTTAAGGGAATGCACCGTCACTTCCCGATACTGGCTTACCACGCCCGCGGGGCGATAGCTTCCCGGTCGTTCATGGCTTAAAACAAGATGCTTTCCCTGCAGAATGTCGATCTGAACGATATCAACAGGTACCATCAACTCATCAAGCTCACGGGAGAGCGCCGGTAGGGGCGTCGTCAGCAGACGCGTATCAATCACCGAGGCAACAGACTGTACCCGGTTGACCAGCTTGTCCTGAATGGCGGTGTAAAAACTCAGGGAACAGCCCAGAAGCGTGACAAAAATGGTAAGCCCCGTCAGCAAGGTGATAAAAGCTGAGAACTTCGTCGTTAATCGCATCCTTGAGATTACTCCGTGGGTTGATGGGGTAGCGAGTAAGCGCTAACTTGCATTTCAAATGCGGCATACTACCAAATCGGGCGTATCTGGCAATTTATTGCGTTAAATCGGCACTGCGTTTCCCTGAGCGAGTATAGTCTTCAGAAATTATTTTCCAATCATCTGAGTCGTGAGGACCCCGTATGCAGGCTTTGATCTTAGAACAGCAGGACGGCAAAACGCTTGCCTCAGTGCAGGCGGTTGAAGAGAGTCGCCTGCCGGAAGGCGACGTAACCGTCGACATCGACTGGTCCAGTTTAAATTATAAAGATGCGCTGGCTATAACCGGTAAGGGTAAAATCATCCGAAATTTCCCTATGGTGCCGGGGATCGATTTCGCTGGGCGGGTTCATACCAGCGAGGATCCGCGCTTCCATCCGGGCCAGCATGTGCTGCTCACAGGCTGGGGCGTGGGTGAAAATCACTGGGGCGGGCTGGCAACGCAGGCGCGCGTGAAGGGCGACTGGCTGGTGCCTGTGCCGAAAGGCATGGATGGCCGCAAGGCGATGATCGTCGGCACGGCAGGCTTTACCGCCATGCTGTGCGTGATGGCGCTGGAAGATGCAGGTATCCGCCCTGAGTCAGGGGAAATTGTCGTCACCGGCGCCAGCGGCGGCGTGGGCAGCACGGCAGTCACGCTGCTCCACAAGCTGGGCTATCAGGTCGCTGCGGTTTCCGGCCGAGAAAGCACCCATGACTATCTGCGCCAGCTCGGTGCCAGCCGCATTCTCAGCCGTGACGAATTTGCCGAAACCCGTCCGCTGGAAAAACAGGTTTGGGCAGGGGCGGTGGATACCGTCGGTGATAAGGTGCTGGCAAAAGTCCTGGCGCAGATGAACTACGGCGGCTGCGTGGCAGCCTGCGGTCTGGCGGGCGGATTTGCCCTGCCAACCACCGTGATGCCATTTATTCTGCGTAACGTACGCCTGCAGGGCGTGGATTCCGTGATGACCCCGCCGGCCCGTCGTCATGAAGCCTGGGAACGGCTGGTGCGCGATCTGCCGGAATCTTTCTATACCCAGAGCGCAACGGAGATAACCCTCAGCCAGGCGCCGGAATACGCCAGTAAGATCATGGACAACCAATTCCACGGCCGCGCGCTGGTGAAAATCGCCTAATCTTCAAATTTTCGTGACATATTCGCGCGAATCCCTCTCCTCCGTCATGCTTAGAAAAACGCATGACGGAGGATGCCATGAAAAACCGAAAACTGACGGAAGCCGACGTAACGTCTGAGTCTGTCTTTATGTTACAGCGCCGCCAGATCCTGAAAATGCTTGGCATCAGCGCCACAGCCCTGACGCTCTCTCCGGCGGCACACGCCGACCTGCTCGACTGGTTTAAAGGCAACGATCGGCCAAAGGCCCCATCCGGCGCCCCGCTCACCTTTACGAAACCGGCCGAATGGCAAAACAAGCTGACGCTCACGCCGGAAGATAAAGTTACCGGCTACAACAACTTCTACGAATTTGGTCTCGATAAGGCCGATCCTGCCGCCAACGCGGGGAGCCTCAAAACCGATCCGTGGACGCTGAAAATTGATGGCGAAGTGGCGAAACCCCTGACGCTGGATCACCACGATCTTACTACCCGTTTCCCGCTCGAAGAGCGTATCTATCGCATGCGCTGCGTGGAGGCGTGGTCGATGGTGGTGCCCTGGATTGGCTTCCCGCTGCATAAACTGCTGGCAATGGTTGAGCCCACCAGCAACGCAAAATATGTCGCTTTCCAGACGCGCTATGCGCCGGACGAGATGCCCGGGCAGAAAGATCGGTTCATCGGCGGCGGGCTTGAGTATCCGTATGTGGAAGGGCTACGTCTCGACGAAGCTATGCACCCCCTCACCCTGCTGACCGTTGGCGTTTATGGCAAAGCGCTTCCGCCGCAGAACGGTGCCCCCATCCGTTTAACCGTACCGTGGAAATATGGCTTCAAAGGGATTAAGTCTATCGTCAGCATTAAGCTTACCCGCGAACGTCCGCCAACCACCTGGAATCTGGCGGCTCCGGACGAATACGGTTTCTTCGCCAACGTGAACCCGCACGTGGATCATCCGCGCTGGTCGCAGGCAACCGAGCGGTTTATCGGTTCCGGCGGTGCGCTGGACGTAAAGCGCCAGCCGACGCTGCTATTTAACGGCTATGCGGATGAAGTGGCCTCGCTTTACCGTGGCCTCAACTTACGGGAGAACTTCTGAGTGCGTTTAACGGCAAAACAGATTACCTGGCTGAAAGTGCTGCTGCACCTGGCCGGGCTGCTTCCTTTTATATGGCTGTTCTGGGCCGCCAGCCAGGGGCTCTTTAGCGCAGATCCTGCAAAGGATATCCAGCATTTTACCGGTCGGATGGCTCTGAAATTTTTGCTGGCCACCTTGCTCGTCTCGCCGCTGGCGCGCTACGCTAAACAGCCCTTATTGATTCGCACCCGTCGGCTATTAGGGCTATGGTGTTTTGCCTGGGCGACGCTGCACCTCACCAGCTACGCCCTGCTGGAACTGGGAATTAACAATCTGGCGCTGCTTGGCCGCGAACTGGTGACACGTCCTTATCTGACGCTGGGTATCGTGAGCTGGGTGGTTTTACTGGCGTTAGCGCTGACATCCACGCAATATGCGCAGCGAAAACTGGGCAGGCGCTGGCAGCTGCTGCACAACTTCGTCTATCTTGTCGCGATCCTCGCTCCCATTCATTACCTGTGGTCGGTGAAGATCCTCTCGCCGCAGCCAATCCTTTATGCACTGGCGGCCGTGGCGCTTTTAGCATGGCGTTACAAGAAGTTCCGCCAGTGGTTGCGATAGTTCGCGAAACTGTGCGTTTTCCCGCAGATTACCCGTCAACCGCAAATCTTTTTCGGATAGCGGTTGATAATCTTCCCTGATAAGACCAGTATTTAGCTGCTAAATGCTACGAAATCGTTATAATGTGCGACCTTGGTTCGCCTGACAGCGGTTTTAAGCCTCTGAAAAGGTGACATTTGCGTTTCGAAGGTATATTTTGTTTTTTACCCGAAAATCGCAGGAGATAGCGGCATTATGACTGATAAGTTCCATATCTTAGTTTTGAACGGACCGAACCTGAACATGCTCGGCACCCGTGAGCCAGAGAAGTACGGCACGCTAACATTGAGTGAAATTGTTAACCGTCTGGGAACGGAAGCAGCGGCACTGAATGTGGATTTGGATCATTTTCAGTCGAATGCGGAGTACGCACTCATCGACCGTATTCATCAGGCTAAAGACAATGTGGACTATATCCTGATCAATCCGGCCGCGTTTACGCACACCAGTGTTGCTATCCGCGACGCACTGCTCGCGGTGAGTATCCCGTTTATCGAGATCCACCTGAGTAATGTGCACGCCCGAGAGCCGTTCCGTCACCATTCGTATCTGTCGGATATCGCTGCTGGCGTTATCTGTGGACTGGGCGCAGACGGCTATTCATACGCTTTACAGACAGCGGTAAAACGCTTGTCACAATCACACTAAACAAGAGTACGGAACCCACTCATGGATATTCGTAAGATTAAAAAACTGATCGAGCTGGTTGAAGAATCAGGCATCTCCGAACTGGAAATTTCTGAAGGCGAAGAGTCTGTACGCATCAGCCGTGCAGCCCCAGCCGCTAGCTTCCCGGTAATGCAGCAAGCGTATGCTGCGCCAGTGCAGCAGCCTGCGCTCTCCGCAGCCGTTGCGCCAGCAGCTGAAGCCGCACCTGCCGCTGCAGCAGAAATCAGTGGTCACATCGTACGTTCCCCAATGGTTGGTACTTTCTACCGCACCCCGAGCCCGGACGCGAAGGCGTTCATCGAAGTGGGTCAGAAAGTCAACGTAGGCGATACCCTGTGCATCGTTGAAGCGATGAAAATGATGAACCAGATCGAAGCAGACAAATCAGGTACTGTGAAAGCGATTCTGGTCGAAAGTGGTCAGCCGGTTGAATTTGACGAGCCGCTGGTCGTCATCGAGTAACGAGGCGTACATGCTGGATAAAATTGTTATCGCCAACCGCGGCGAGATCGCACTGCGTATTCTTCGTGCCTGTAAAGAACTGGGCATCAAGACCGTCGCTGTGCACTCAAGCGCGGATCGCGATTTAAAACACGTATTGCTGGCGGATGAGACGGTCTGTATTGGCCCGGCTCCGTCCGTAAAAAGCTATCTGAACATCCCGGCTATCATCAGCGCCGCTGAAATCACCGGCGCGGTGGCAATTCATCCGGGTTACGGCTTCCTCTCTGAGAACGCCAACTTTGCTGAGCAGGTTGAACGCTCTGGCTTCATCTTCATCGGCCCGAAAGCCGACACCATCCGCCTGATGGGCGACAAAGTGTCTGCAATCACCGCGATGAAAAAAGCCGGTGTTCCAACCGTACCAGGCTCTGACGGCCCTCTGACCGACGACATGGATGCTAACCGTGCTCATGCTAAACGCATTGGCTATCCGGTTATCATCAAGGCGTCCGGCGGCGGCGGCGGTCGCGGTATGCGCGTTGTGCGCAGCGATGCTGAACTGGCGCAGTCCATCTCCATGACCAAAGCAGAAGCGAAAGCCGCTTTCAGCAATGACATGGTGTACATGGAAAAATACCTGGAAAACCCACGCCACATCGAAATTCAGGTGCTGGCTGACGGTCAGGGTAACGCGATCTATCTGGCAGAACGTGACTGCTCCATGCAGCGTCGTCACCAGAAAGTGGTCGAAGAAGCACCAGCACCGGGCATTACCCCGGAACTGCGTCGCTACATCGGCGAGCGTTGCTCCAAAGCGTGTGTCGATATCGGCTATCGCGGTGCAGGTACCTTTGAGTTCCTGTTCGAAAACGGCGAGTTCTATTTCATCGAAATGAACACCCGTATTCAGGTTGAACACCCGGTTACCGAAATGATCACCGGCGTTGACCTGATCAAAGAACAGCTGCGTATCGCTGCAGGCCAGCCGCTGTCCATCAAGCAGGAAGAAGTTGTGGTGAAAGGCCATGCGGTAGAGTGCCGTATCAACGCCGAAGACCCGAACACCTTCCTGCCAAGCCCGGGTAAAATCACGCGTTTCCACGCGCCGGGTGGCTTTGGTGTGCGCTGGGAGTCTCATATCTACGCCGGTTACACCGTACCGCCGTACTATGACTCAATGATCGGCAAGCTTATCTGCTACGGCGAAAACCGTGACGTGGCGATTGCCCGCATGAAAAACGCCCTGCAGGAGCTGATCATCGACGGTATCAAAACCAACGTAGATCTGCAGATGCGTATCATGAGCGACGAGCACTTCCAGAATGGTGGAACTAATATCCACTATCTGGAGAAAAAACTCGGTCTGAACGAGAAGTAAGAGACCTGTGTTGCTAAAAGGCCGGATTATCCGGCCTTTTTTATTTCTGGGGATCGCCAGGCCCCATCATGTACAATCCCCGCTTTCTTCATCCACAAGGGACAAAAAATGGACAAACGTTTTGTTCAGGCCCATAAAGAAGCGCGCTGGGCGCTGTGGCTGACCCTTCTCTATCTCGCTGCATGGTTAGTAACTGCTTACTTACCTGACTCCGCTATTGGCATCACCGGCCTGCCGCACTGGTTCGAAATGGCGTGTCTGCTGGTACCGCTGGTTTTCATCCTGCTGTGCTGGGCAATGGTGAAATTCATTTATCGCGATATTCCGCTGGAGGACGATGATGCAGCTTGAAGTCATTCTGCCGCTTATCGCTTACTTGTTAGTGGTGTTTGGTTTATCCGTTTACGCCATGCGTAAAAGAACGACGGGCACCTTCCTGAACGAGTATTTTCTTGGCAGCCGCTCGATGGGCGGCGTCGTGCTGGCCATGACGCTGACCGCGACCTACATCAGCGCCAGTTCGTTTATCGGCGGACCCGGAGCAGCCTATAAATACGGGTTAGGCTGGGTGCTGCTGGCGATGATCCAGCTTCCTGCCGTCTGGCTCTCGCTGGGCATACTGGGTAAAAAATTTGCCATTCTGGCGCGCCGTTATAATGCCGTGACGCTCAACGATATGCTGTTTGCCCGCTATCAGAGCCGTTTACTGGTGTGGCTGGCCAGCTTAAGCCTGCTGGTGGCCTTTATTGGCGCAATGACGGTGCAGTTTATCGGCGGGGCACGCCTGCTGGAAACGGCGGCGGGTATTCCCTACGAGACAGGCTTGATCATCTTTGGAGTCAGCATTGCGCTGTATACCGCGTTTGGCGGATTCCGCGCCAGCGTGCTGAACGATACGATGCAGGGCATGGTTATGCTTATCGGCACTATTGTCCTGCTGGTCGGCATCGTCCACGCCGCGGGCGGCCTGAGCCATGCGGTTGAAACGCTCGAGACGATCGATCCAAAACTGGTTTCGCCGCAGGGCGCGGATGACATCCTTTCGCCAACCTTTATGACCTCGTTCTGGGTGTTGGTGTGCTTTGGGGTGATTGGCCTGCCGCATACCGCCGTGCGCTGTATCTCTTACAAAGACAGCAAAGCCGTGCACAGAGGTATCATTATCGGCACTATCGTTGTCGCAATCCTGATGTTTGGTATGCACCTGGCGGGCGCGTTAGGTCGGGCAGTTATTCCTGACCTTACCGTACCCGATCTGGTTATCCCAACCCTGATGGTTAAAGTACTGCCGCCATTTGCCGCCGGGATCTTCCTCGCCGCACCGATGGCCGCCATTATGTCGACCATCAACGCTCAGCTGCTGCAAAGTTCCGCTACGATCATAAAAGATCTCTATCTGAACCTGCGTCCTGAGCAGGCAGAGAATGAACGGCGCCTGAAGCGCATGTCGGCCGTTATTACTCTGGCGTTAGGGGCATTGCTGCTGTTAGCCGCGTGGCGCCCGCCGGAGATGATCATCTG
Source organism: Enterobacter sp. Y17 (assembly GCF_019730495.1). Classification (NCBI taxonomy): domain Bacteria; kingdom Pseudomonadati; phylum Pseudomonadota; class Gammaproteobacteria; order Enterobacterales; family Enterobacteriaceae; genus Enterobacter; species Enterobacter sp. Y17. The sequence goes on along the minus strand of NZ_JAASKP010000002.1, from coordinate 16,983 downwards.
GCTGAACCTGCTGGCATTTGGTGGGCTTGAAGCCGTATTCCTGTGGCCGCTGGTGTTAGGGCTCTACTGGGAGCGCGCGAATGCCGCCGGTGCGCTGAGCGCGATGATTGTCGGCGGCGTGCTTTACGCCGTCCTCGCAACGTTTAAGATTCAGTACCTGGGCTTCCATCCGATTGTGCCTTCGTTACTGCTAAGTTTACTGGCGTTTGTGGTGGGGAACCGTTTCGGTCAGCCCGTCCCACAACCCGCTATGATTTCTACTGATAAATAAAGAGTTTTGCCATGCCGTGGATCCAACTAAAACTGAACACAACCGGCGCTAACGCCGAAGAGCTGAGCGATGCGCTGATGGAGGCCGGTTCGGTCTCTATCACCTTCCAGGACACGCATGACACGCCGGTCTTTGAGCCGCTGCCGGGCGAAACCCGCCTGTGGGGTGATACCGACGTTATTGGCCTGTTTGATGCCGAAACCGATATGAAAGAGGTTGTCGCGATTCTGGAGAATCATCCTCTGCTGGGCGCAGGTTTCGTGCATAAAATCGAACAGCTGGAAGATAAAGACTGGGAACGCGAGTGGATGGATAACTTCCACCCGATGCAGTTCGGCAAACGTCTGTGGATCTGTCCGAGCTGGCGCGATGTCCCTGATGAAAGCGCAGTGAACGTGATGCTCGACCCGGGCCTGGCGTTTGGTACCGGTACTCACCCAACCACGTCTCTGTGCCTGCAGTGGCTGGATGGTCTGGATCTGGACGGTAAGACAGTGATCGACTTCGGCTGCGGATCCGGGATCCTCGCGATTGCAGCCCTGAAGCTGGGCGCGGCAAAAGCCATCGGGATCGATATCGATCCGCAGGCGATTCAGGCCAGCCGCGATAATGCCGAGCGTAACGGCGTCTCCGATCGTCTGGAGCTGTATCTGCCGGATGCTCAGCCAGAAGCCATGAAAGCCGATGTGGTGGTCGCAAACATTCTGGCGGGCCCACTGCGCGAACTGGCTCCGTTAATCAGCGTGCTGCCCGTTGAGGGTGGTCTGCTGGGGCTTTCCGGTATCCTGGCAAGCCAGGCCGACAGCGTGTGTGAAGCTTACGCCGATCTCTTTGCTCTCGACCCGGTGGTGGAAAAAGAAGAGTGGTGCCGCATCACCGGCCGTAAAAAATAAGAATCTGGCGTGGTCATCTGACCACGCCTCTCACCCTCTGATAATCCTCTCTCCCCCGTTCATTCTTCGGTAAAATAACCCTACAAATCATGTTGATTTGTATTACAAAAATTCACCGGAAGAATATGATGACACACGTTACAGGCAAGGCAGCGCTGCTGGCGCTGAGCATGATTTCGGCTTCAGCATTTGCATCACACTGGAGCTATGAAGGGGAAGGTTCACCGCAACACTGGGGCGAGATGGACGAGGAATATAAGACCTGTCAAAGCGGTATGAACCAGTCTCCTGTTAATATTGATTCGACCACTAACGCCCATCTCTCCCCGCTACAAACCCACTACGTTGATGGCCCTGTTACACTGACGAACAATGGCCATACCATTCAGGCAGGTGAACAGGCGAACACCCGCGATACCCTTACTCTCGATAAGCAAACCTGGACGTTACAGCAGTTCCATTTCCACGCGCCGAGCGAAAACACCGTACATGGCAAGAGATACGCGATGGAAATGCATCTGGTTCATAAAAATGCCAGTGGGGAACTGACGGTGGTGGCGGTCATGTTTGATAAAGGGGCCGCAAACCCGGAGCTTGAAAAACTGTGGCGCGTTATGCCTCAGCAGGCCGAGCAGAACGTCTCCATCAAACAGGATCTCAACCTGAACAAACTGCTGCCAAAAAATAAAACGTACTGGCGCTTTAGCGGTTCACTGACCACTCCACCGTGTTCAGAAGGCGTTACCTGGATTGTACTTAAACAGCCCCTGACGGTTTCTGCAGAACAACTTGCCAGATTCACCCGGACAATGCATCACGATAATAACCGTCCGGTACAGTCGCTGCATGGGCGCGTCGTGGTCGAATAACAGGCATTTTTCGCATGACGATCATGTTCTAAAATGCGACGCAGATCGCAAAGAAGAAGGGAAATCTGCTGTTAAAAACAGCAGATTATCCCGCTTCAGCGACGCATTTATTCAGAAATGATGAGAAGTTACGGGAAATTGTAAGCGCCCATAAAATAACCATTACCATATAACTTAATGATTTAAATAATGAATAATTTTTAACGGGAAGATTGGGCGGCGATTCCTTGATCTACAACAGTGGATTGTTCAAAGTTTGGCCTTTCATCTCGTGCAAAAAATGCGTAATATACGCCGCCTTGCAGTCACAGTATGGTCATTTCTTAACTCATGCGCATCGGACACCACCAGCTTAGAAATCGCCTGATCGCAGCCCCAATGGCAGGTATTACAGACCGGCCGTTCAGGACGCTGTGCTACGAGATGGGAGCCGGTTTAACCGTATCCGAGATGATGTCGTCTAACCCGCAGGTTTGGGAAAGCGATAAATCCCGCCTTCGGATGGTGCACGTTGATGAACCAGGTATTCGCACCGTGCAAATTGCCGGAAGCGTGCCTGAAGAGATGGCAGATGCCGCGCGGATTAACGTGGAAAGTGGTGCCCAGATTATTGATATCAATATGGGGTGCCCGGCCAAAAAGGTGAATCGCAAGCTTGCAGGTTCAGCCCTTCTGCAATACCCCGACCAGGTGAAAGCTATCCTGACGGCGGTTGTCAGCGCGGTGGACGTTCCTGTTACGTTGAAGATTCGCACGGGTTGGTCGCCGGAACACCGTAACTGTGTAGAGATTGCCCAACTGGCCGAAGACTGTGGCATTCAGGCCCTGACCATCCATGGACGCACTCGCGCCTGTTTGTTCAACGGTGAAGCTGAATACGACAGCATTCGGGCAGTTAAGCAGAAAGTTTCCATTCCGATTATCGCGAATGGCGACATAACTGACCCGCTTAAAGCCAGGGCTGTACTCGACTATACGGGAGCTGATGCTCTGATGATAGGACGTGCAGCTCAGGGAAGACCCTGGATCTTCCGGGAAATCCAGCATTATCTGGACACTGGGGAGCTGCTTGCCCCGCTGCCTCTGGCAGAGGTTAAGCGCTTGCTTTGTTCGCATGTTCGGGAACTGCATGACCACTACGGTCAGGCAAAAGGGTACCGAATTGCGCGTAAACACGTCTCCTGGTATCTCCAGGAGCACGCTCCAGATGACCAGTTTCGGCGCACATTCAACGCCATAGAGGATGCCAGCGTACAGCTGGAGGCGTTGGAGGCATACTTCGAAAATCTTGCGTAATGAAATAAAGAGCTGACAGAACTATGTTCGAACAACGCGTAAATTCTGACGTACTGACCGTTTCTACCGTTAACTCTCAGGACCAGGTAACTCAAAAGCCCCTGCGTGACTCGGTTAAACAGGCACTGAAGAACTATTTTGCTCAACTGAACGGTCAGGATGTTAATGACCTGTATGAGCTGGTACTGGCTGAAGTTGAACAGCCACTGTTGGACATGGTGATGCAATACACCCGCGGTAACCAAACCCGCGCTGCGCTGATGATGGGTATCAACCGTGGTACTCTGCGTAAGAAACTGAAAAAATACGGCATGAACTGATACTAATCAGTTAAATGCTTGTTTAAAAAGGCGCTCTTCGGCATGGGGAAGCGCCTTTTTTATTACCTGCGCTTCTCCGTCAACGCATTGTAAACCTTCGCCTCTCCTGCTTTTCAACCCCGGTTTTTCGTGTATATTTCCCCCACCTTAGTGGCGATCTTCCTGCGGAATGACACAATGATTCGTAAATACTGGTGGCTGGTTGTTTTTGCAATCTCCGTTCTCATTTTCGATGCACTCCTGATGCAGTGGATTGAACTGATGAGCACCGAAACCGATAAGTGTCGCAATATGAACTCCGTCAATCCGCTGAAACTCGTGAACTGCTCAGAGCTCGACTAACCGCCCGATTGCGCAAATCACCCCGTTATTACCCACTAAAAACGGGGATTTAAATCCCTTTGAGCCATTACCTGACGGTGATAATGTCTCGCCCTTCTCAACCGCTCTAGCGTAACCCCACACTCGAGTAGAACCGTCCATGCTGGTCAGCCAATACAACCCTATCCTTGTCGTCCTCTCCTTTGTTGTTGCCATTCTTGCTGCGTATACCGCGCTGAACATGGCTGCACGCGTCGCCGGGAGTCAGGGCGTCGCTGCCCGCGTCTGGCTGGCTGGCGGCGGTATTGCTATGGGGATTGGCGTGTGGGCCATGCATTTTATCGGCATGCTGGCGATGGACCTCTCCATGAGCATGAGCTACAACGCCACCCTGACGGTGCTATCCATGGTCATCGCCGTGGGTTCGTCGCTGTTTGCGCTATGGCTTGTGAGCTGCGAGCAACTACGCCTGCGCCGACTGCTGCCCGGCGCGCTGGTAATGGGAAGCGGTATTGTGGCCATGCATTACACCGGCATGGCGGCGCTGGAGGTGATGCCCGGGATAATCTGGGACAAGGTCTGGGTGGCCATTTCGGTCGTGATTGCGCTTGCCGCTTCGCTCGCGGCATTATGGCTGACCTTCCGCCTGCGTCGCGAAGCCGCGCAGGTCGTGCTGATGCGCATGGGTGCCGCCATCACGATGGGAATTGCCATTGCCGGCATGCACTATGCCGGGATGAAAGCGGCGCAGTTTCCGATGTCCACAATGGTTCACCATGAGGGTATCAACGGGAGCTGGCTGGCGGTGCTGGTCAGCGTCGTCGCGCTCTCTATTCTTGGGATCACCCTGCTGGTGTCGATGCTGGATGCCCGCCTTCAGGCACGCACCGCCCTCCTGGCCTCGTCGCTGGCAGAAGCTAACCGGGAACTCGCTCAGCTGGCGCTACACGATACCCTGACGCGTCTGCCCAACCGTATCCTGCTGGAAGACAGGCTCGATCAGGCCATCAGCAAAGCCGATCGTGAGGGGAATCACTTTGCCCTGATGTTCATGGATCTTGACGGCTTTAAAGCTATCAATGATGCCTACGGCCATGATGTCGGTGACAGGCTGCTGGTCGCCGTTACGCAGCGTCTGCTGCTTCTCCTGAAAGGCCAGTTCACCCTTGCACGCATCGGCGGTGATGAATTTGTTCTGCTGGCAGAGGGAGAAGGTCCGGACGACGCGGCATCGCTGGCGAATTCGCTGGTGCGCGCGATCGATAGCCCCTTCAATCTCAGCCCCTATGAACTGGTGGTGACCCTCAGCATTGGTATCGCGCTGTACCCTCACGACGGCAAAACCGAGCGTGAGCTGATGTTTAACGCCGACGCGGCGATGTATCACACGAAGCATATGGGCCGTAACGGTTACCACTTCTTCCAGCCCTCCATGAACACCCTGGCGCAGACCCATCTCCAGTTATTGAACGATTTGTGGATGGCGATCGATCGCAATGAGCTGCGCCTGCTGTATCAGCCAAAATTTCACGCCCCGGCGGGCCCGGTCCTCGGATTCGAGGCGCTGTTGCGCTGGCAGCATCCTAAGCAAGGGTTACTGACGCCGGACCTTTTTCTGCCGCTGGCGGAAAAAACGGGGCTGATCGTCCCGATTGGCAACTGGGTGATTAATGAAGCCTGTCGCCAGCTGCGGGAATGGCATCTTCAGGGACATCAAAGCTGGTCAATGGCGGTAAACCTGTCGACACTGCAGTTTGAACAACCTTCGCTGGTTAAAACGGTTCTCGACTGCCTGGCACTTCACCAGGTGCCACCGGAAATGTTGATCCTCGAAGTGACGGAAACCACGGCGATGAGCAACCCGGATGAAAGCGTACGCGTGCTGACAGAGCTGACGGATGCGGGCGTGAAAGCCTCCATTGATGATTTTGGCACCGGATATTCGAGCCTGCTGTATCTCAAGCGCTTACCGGCCTGCGAATTGAAAATCGACAGGGCGTTTGTGCAAGAGCTCAGCGGCGAGAGCGAGGATGCCACTATTGTCTCTGCGATTGTGGCTCTCGCTAAAACACTTAACCTGAAAGTTGTGGCTGAAGGTGTGGAAACCGAAGCGCAGCAAGCCTTTTTAACCGAGCTGGGCTGTAACACCCTTCAGGGTTATCTATTAGGTAAACCCGTCAGCGCGCAGACCATAGAAGCACTTTGTGCCCGAGGGGAAATGTTACCTGGCGCTGAACAGTAAGCACCATCCGGCGACACGCGAATAACCGGGAGTGTCGCCAGTATGCTATCGACCAGAGCGGGAGCCTGCTGATAAAGATTAAAACTGTCGTTATTCATTAACCAGTTTTTAATTATTCCGCTAAAAAAAGCGTGGAATACAATCATGGTGAGATCAACATTCACCTGTGGCGAAATGATGTTTCGCGAAATACAGGTCTCCAGCGTGGCGCGTAGCGTGTCATCGTTGAATCCGATACGCTTTCTAATTTCACGTTCAGAAATCATATCGCTGCTAAATTCACACTTATGATACAGAATTTGTAAAAGCGCACATTGCCGGGGTTCATGGGCAATATACTGCAGCGCAGTAATAAATTGCTCACGAAGTTTTAACAATGGATCGTCACTATCGGAAAGGGAAAGCCTGTCGTGAATAATCTCGCGAAGCGGTAATTGCTGTTCCCAGATGGCATTAAATATTTCAGATTTACTGGTGAAGTGCCAGTAGATCGCGCCGCGCGTCACCTTAGCAGCATCAGCGATATCCGTCAGCGTCGTGCTGGCTACGCCCCGCGTCGCAAACTGTTCGATAGCCGCCTCAATCAGCTGCTGCCGGGTTTGTTGAGCCTCTTCTTTCTTTTTACGCGCCATAGGCAACTACTCGTTACTCACAAGGTTTAAAAGTAATATTGCGTTCATGCAAACGTAAGTATTCACTAAAATCCGTTTTAATTTTGCACAAAAAAAGTCACCCCTCTTGATTTATAATCATTATAAATATATCGCTCCAATTAAATTGGCGTAGTGAATAATTAAAAACATTAAACTCATTTACCTGATTAACATGCCTGAAGTATATCCCTGAATGGACCCGGTCTGATTCTGATTTTTTCTACAAGCATGGTCATTCGCACTTATAAATTAAAAAACATTAAATACCCTCATTATTATACGCAGCTACATTTTATTTTTATCCCTCTGCCCCTGCTACCGATTCGCGGCATATATCGGTGAATGGGTATTTAAAGGAACAGTAATGACGAATCATTTCAGACGTTTGCCCTTATCCGGTTTCATTGTCTGCGCGGTACTGCTCACTGGATGCGATGGTCAGGAAAATCAACAGCAACACCAGCAGGCGCCTCAGGTCAGCGTGCATATTGTGAAAAGCGCGCCTCTGGCGGTCACCACTGAACTCCCGGGCAGAACAGATGCATTTCGCGTTGCGGAGGTTCGTCCTCAGGTTAGCGGCATTATCCTGCGCCGTAACTTCGCGGAGGGTAGCGATGTAAAAGCGGGCGAGTCACTTTACCAGATTGATCCTGCGCCCTATCAGGCAGCCTATGACAGCGCGAAAGGCGAACTGGCGAAGGCTCAGGCGGCGGCCAATATTGCGCACCTGACGGTGAAACGTTATCTCCCGCTGGTAGGCACCCAGTATGTCAGTAAGCAGGAGTATGACCAGGCCGTGGCGACGGCTCAGCAGGCAGATGCCAGCGTGGTTGCCGCAAAAGCGGGTGTTGAAAGCGCACGTATCAACCTTGCCTACACCAAAGTGACCTCTCCGGTTGATGGTCGTATCGGAAAATCCAGCGTGACCGAAGGGGCGCTGGTGACGAACGGGCAAGCCGCAGCGCTGGCAACGGTCCAGCTGCTCGATCCGATTTATGTTGATGTCACCCAGTCCAGTAATGATTTTATGCGCCTGAAACAGACGAGCCTGCAAAAAGGTGATATCGCCAGCAACGTTGAGCTGCTGATGGAGAACGGGCAGCCCTACCCGCTAAAAGGCACATTGCAGTTCTCTGACGTCACGGTCGATGAAAGTACCGGCTCGATCACCCTGCGCGCCATTTTCCGGAACCCTCATCATCTGTTGTTACCCGGCATGTTCGTTCGCGCCCGCATTGATGAAGGCACCCAGCCGGATGCGATTCTGGTACCACAGCAAGGCGTGACCCGTACACCGCGAGGCGATGCAACCGTGCTGGTGGTGAACGATAAAAACCAGGTTGAGCCGCGAACCGTCGTGGCCCCTCAGGCAATTGGCGATCGCTGGCTGGTGACGGAAGGGCTGAAAAACGGTGACCGCGTGATAGTCAGCGGGCTACAGAAAGTCAGACCCGGGGTAACCGTCGTCACCACGCCTGATATCACCACGACGCCAGCCGGTTAAGGGACGACGACATGGCTAATTTCTTTATTCAGAGACCGGTTTTCGCCTGGGTACTTGCCATCATTTTGATGATTGCAGGCGGGCTGGCCATTCTCAAACTTCCCGTCGCACAGTATCCGACCATTGCTCCTCCCGCCGTGGCGATATCCGCGACTTACCCGGGAGCGGACGCTCAAACGGTGCAGGATACCGTGACCCAGGTTATCGAACAGAACATGAACGGTATCGATAAGCTGATGTATATGTCCTCCACCAGCGATTCGGCGGGTAACGTCACCATCACCCTGACCTTCGAGTCAGGAACCGATCCGGACATCGCCCAGGTACAGGTGCAGAACAAGCTGCAGCTCGCCATGCCGCTGCTGCCGCAAGAGGTTCAGCAGCAAGGGATTGGCGTGGAGAAATCCAGCAGCAGCTTCCTGCTGGTCGCCGGCTTTGTTTCAGACAACAAAAATCTCACGCAGAATGACATCTCTGACTATGTCGCTTCGAACGTCAAAGATGCCATCAGCCGAACGTCTGGCGTCGGTGACGTTCAGCTGTTTGGCGCTCAGTATGCGATGCGCATCTGGCTCGACAGCAACGCGATGAACAAATACCAGCTGACGCCGCAGGATATTATCAACCAGCTGAAAACGCAGAACGACCAGATAGCGGCAGGCCAGCTGGGCGGAACGCCGTCCATTCCCGGGCAGCAGCTGAATGCCTCGATCATCGCGCAAACCCGCCTGAAATCACCGGAGGAGTTTGGCCGCGTGACGCTCAAGGTGAATCAGGACGGCTCGATGGTTCATCTGAAGGACGTGGCTCGTATTGAGCTGGGTGGCGAAAACTACAACATGGTCACTAAAATCAACGGGCAGGCGGCAACCGGTCTGGGGATTAAGCTGGCAACCGGGGCAAATGCGCTGGACACCGCGGCAGCCATTAAGAGCAAGCTGGCGCAACTGCAGCAGTTCTTCCCGCAGGGGCTGAAAGTTGTCTATCCCTATGACACCACCCCTTTTGTGAAAATCTCCATTCACGAAGTGGTGAAGACCCTGTTTGAAGCAATCATTCTCGTCTTCCTGGTCATGTACCTGTTCCTGCAAAACCTGCGGGCGACGCTCATCCCGACTATCGCGGTGCCGGTCGTTCTGCTGGGTACCTTTGCGGTTCTGGCGGCATTCGGTTTCTCCATCAACACCCTGACGATGTTCGGTATGGTGCTGGCGATAGGTCTGCTGGTCGATGACGCTATCGTGGTCGTTGAGAACGTTGAACGCGTCATGGTCGAAGACAAACTGCCGCCGAAAGAGGCCACGCAGAAGTCGATGGAGCAGATCCAGGGTGCACTGGTGGGGATCGCCATGGTGCTCTCGGCGGTCTTTATTCCGATGGCCTTTTTTGGCGGCTCAACGGGGGCGATCTATCGCCAGTTCTCGCTGACTATCGTTTCCGCGATGGCGTTGTCCGTACTGGTTGCGCTAATCCTGACGCCCGCACTCTGCGCAACGTTGCTTAAGCCCGTATCCGGCGACCATCATGAGAAGAAAGGCGGCTTCTTCGGCTGGTTTAATGCGCTCTTTGATAAAAGCGTGGAGCACTACAGCAACAGCGTGAGCGGTATTTTGCGTAAGACAGGGCGCTATCTGGCGGTATACGTCATTATCGTCGGAGGGATGGCGGTGCTCTTCCTGCGCTTGCCTACCTCCTTCCTGCCCGAAGAGGATCAGGGGGTGTTTATGACGATGGTTCAACTCCCGGCGGGTGCAACCCAGACGCGTACTCAGCAGGTCCTCGATCAGGTTCAGGACTACTATCTGAACAACGAAAAGGCGAACGTGGAATCCGTCTTTACCGTAAACGGCTTTAGCTTTAGCGGCCAGGGTCAGAACGCCGGTATCGCCTTCGTCAGCCTGAAGCCCTGGGAGGAGCGCCCGGGGGCGGAAAACGGCGTCGAAGCCATTGTGGGTCGCGCGACAAAAGCCTTCAGTCAAATTACAGATGGCCTCGTGTTCCCGTTTAACCTGCCTGCAATTATCGAACTGGGTACCGCCACGGGCTTCGATTTTGAATTGATCGATCAGGCCAACCTGGGGCATACCCAGCTGACGCAGGCGCGTAACCAACTGCTCAGCATGGTGCATGAGCACACTGACCTGCTGGTTCGCGTGCGCCCTAACGGTCTTGAAGATACGCCTCAGTTCAAGCTGGATGTCGATCAGGAGAAAGCGCAGGCGCTGGGCGTCAACCTTTCTGACGTCAACCAGACGATTTCGACGGCCTTAGGTGGCACCTATGTGAATGACTTTATCGATCATGGCCGAGTGAAAAAGGTCTACGTACAGGCCGACGCAAAATTCCGTATGTTGCCGGGAGATATTAACAACCTTTACGTGCGCAGCGCGAATGGGGAAATGGTCCCGTTTTCAGCCTTCAGCAACGCTCGCTGGGTGTATGGTTCACCTCGTCTGGAACGCTATAACGGGATGCCCGCTATGGAGATACTGGGTGAATCAGCCCCGGGTAAAAGTACCGGTGAGGCCATGGCTATGATGGAAAGTCTCGCGGCAAAACTGCCTTCCGGCATCGGCTATGACTGGACGGGGATGTCTTATCAGGAGCGGCTCTCGGGTAACCAGGCGCCTGCCCTGTACGCCATTTCACTGATCGTGGTGTTCCTGTGCCTGGCTGCGCTGTATGAAAGCTGGTCCATTCCGTTCTCCGTTATGCTGGTTGTGCCGCTTGGGGTCATTGGGGCTCTTCTCGCAGCGTCGTTGCGCGGGTTAAACAATGACGTCTATTTCCAGGTCGGCCTGCTGACGACGATTGGTTTATCGGCGAAAAACGCCATCCTGATCGTCGAATTTGCTAAAGACCTGATGGATAAAGAAGGCAAAGGCATTATTGAAGCCACGCTGGAAGCTTCCAGGATGCGCCTTCGACCGATCCTGATGACGTCTCTGGCCTTTATTCTTGGCGTCATGCCGCTGGTGATCAGCACCGGGGCCGGGAGCGGCGCGCAAAACGCCGTCGGTACGGGCGTTATGGGGGGAATGCTTTCCGCAACGCTTCTGGCGATTTTCTTCGTGCCCGTTTTCTTTGTGGTTGTTCGGCGACGGTTTACGCACCATAAAGGTTAATGTTTCCCTGAAAAGGCACCTCTGGTGCCTTTTTATTTTTAACTTAAACAACCAATTAGGTTTTACATAAAGGAAGCATTAAGAATATGATGATTTGCATTAAGTAAAAACAGTCTCTTGCAACTCCATAATGTCTCCATTAATTCCTCCTGAAACCGACTTTTCTCCACGATTTTTACAAACTACATAATTTGAGATTATTCCTCGTGTAACGAGGACTTACCCCGGTGGTAAAATAACCTCCAGTTCGTTAATAGCCCTCCTGGCTTTATAGCGGATGAGAAATAATACTGAGGTAACATCATGAAAAGATTCATTTCCGTTGCACTTCTCGCTGCGCTGCTTGCTGGTTGCGCGCACGATTCTCCATGTGTACCGGTTTACGACGACCAGGGCCGACTGGTTCATACCAATACCTGTATGAAAGGCACCACCCAGGATAACTGGGAGACTGCGGGTGCTATCGCCGGCGGTGCTGCCGCAGTAGCGGGTTTAACACTGGGTATTGTTGCCCTCACGAAGTAACATCTGTTGAGAAAGCGCGGCTCTGGCCGCGCTTTTGCTTTTAATGAGTGCAATATTTTCAAATAAGTAAAAAAATAGCCCTGTAAATATTCACTAAATTAATCTAAGCCTGAAGTCAGTCACAACTTTTTCGCATATTCATTCAAATTACTTATTCTATCGTGATGATTTTCACACATTAAGATTATTGAATACCCTGCCAATATTCACGCTGAAAACTATCTCTTCTTTTTCCTGACCCAACTCGCAACTTTTGCTCCGATTTGTGGCACAGGTTGTAATTTCGCACCGTTCTGGGGCGCTCATTTTATTTAAGCCTGTCTACACTCAGCATTAAGCGTTCACTCGTCTCTTATTTTGTCGAACGCAAAACTGGCATTACGTTTGCTTTATAAACGTTGGCCAAAGCCACAGACAGGTAAAGCGTTTAAAAACGCCTCTATAACGATAAATTTCGCCACACAGGATGCATTATGAAAAAGACGATGATAGCCAGCCTGGCCGCTGCAGGCATGTTGTTTGCCGTAGCCGGTCAAGCCCATGCGGGAACGACACTGGATGCCGTTAAAAAGAAAGGTTTTGTTCAATGTGGTATCAGTGACGGTTTGCCTGGCTTCTCTTATGCCGATGCGAACGGCAAATTTACCGGTATTGATGTGGATGTCTGCCGTGGCGTTGCAGCCGCCGTTTTTGGCGATGACAGCAAAGTAAAATACACCCCGCTGACGGCGAAAGAACGCTTTACGGCGCTGCAGTCCGGCGAGGTCGACATGCTCTCCCGTAATACCACCTGGACTTCCTCCCGTGATGCCGGCATGGGGATGTCATTTACGGGCGTGACCTATTATGACGGCATCGGCTTCCTGACCCACAATAAAGCGGGCCTGAAAAGCGCTAAGGAACTGGATGGCGCCACCGTTTGTATCCAGGCGGGCACCGATACCGAGCTGAACGTCGCGGATTATTTCAAAGCAAACAACATGAAATACACCCCGGTGACATTCGACCGCTCGGATGAATCGGCCAAAGCGCTGGAATCCGGCCGTTGCGACACGCTGGCCTCTGACCAGTCACAGCTGTATGCCTTACGCATTAAGCTGAGCAACCCGGCAGAGTGGATTGTCCTGCCTGAAGTCATCTCCAAAGAGCCTCTCGGCCCCGTCGTTCGTCGTGGCGATGAAGACTGGTTCTCCATCGTTCGCTGGACGCTGTTTGCTATGCTGAACGCAGAAGAGATGGGCATCAACTCTAAAAACGTTGATGAAAAAGCCGCTAAGCCATCCAACCCGGATATGGCACACCTGCTCGGTAAAGAAGGTGATTTCGGCAAGGATCTGAAGCTGGATAACAAGTGGGCTTACAACATCATCAAACAGGTGGGCAACTACTCTGAGATCTTTGAGCGCAACGTGGGATCGGAAAGCCCGCTGAAGATCAAACGCGGCCAGAACAATCTCTGGAACAACGGCGGTATTCAGTACGCACCACCAGTACGTTAAGTCATAGCTGTAACGGGCACTGCTCCGGCAGTGCCCACTCCAGAGTCATGGTTACTGAGGTTTCTTTATGTCCCATCGCCGCTCAGCCGTAAAAGGATCGCTATCCTTTTCTCATCCCGCGGTCCGCGCCTGGCTATTCCAGATTATTGCTATTGTTGCGGTTGTTCTCATCGCCGTGTATCTCATCCATAACACCATCACCAACCTGAATAACCGCGGCATTACTTCCGGTTTCGCGTTTTTAGATCGCAGCGCGGGGTTCGGTATTGTTCAGCACCTTATTGATTACCAGGAAGGTGACACGTACGGACGCGTGTTCGTGGTCGGTTTACTGAATACGCTGTTGGTATCGGCGCTTTGTATCGTCTTCGCGTCGATACTGGGCTTCTTTATTGGCCTGGCGCGTCTTTCTGAAAACTGGCTTCTGCGGAAACTGTCGACTGTTTACATCGAGACGTTCCGCAATATCCCCCCGCTCCTGCAGATCTTCTTCTGGTATTTCGCCGTACTGCGTAACCTTCCCGGTCCCCGCCAGGCCGTCGACGCGTTTGAGCTGTTTTTCCTCAGTAACCGTGGGTTGTCCATTCCTTCTCCTCAACCGGGTGAAGGACTGTACGCTTTTATCGGCGCGATTGTGATAGCGCTTGCGCTCTCTGCGGGGGTATTCCGTTTTAACCGCAAGCATCAGATCAAAACCGGTCAGCTTCGTAGAACCTGGCCCACGGCAGTTGTTCTGATCGTTAGCCTGCCGCTAATTGCACACTGGCTGTTTGGGGCCGCTTTGCACTGGGATATTCCACATCTGCGTGGCTTTAACTTTCAGGGCGGGATGGTATTAATTCCCGAGCTGGCGGCCCTGACGCTGGCGCTTTCGATTTATACGTCCGCGTTTATCGCAGAGATTATCCGTGCAGGGATCCAGGCCGTTCCTTATGGACAGCATGAGGCGGCACGCTCGCTGGGATTACCCCATACCGTGACGCTTCGCCAGGTCATCATTCCGCAGGCTTTACGGGTCATCATTCCACCCCTGACCAGCCAGTATCTCAATATTGTCAAAAACTCGTCGCTGGCCGCTGCGATTGGTTATCCGGATATGGTGTCACTCTTCGCCGGAACCGTGCTTAACCAGACCGGACAAGCCATTGAAACCATCGCCATCACGATGTCTGTCTATCTGATCATCAGCCTGGTGATTTCACTGCTGATGAACCTTTATAACCGCCGTATAGCACTGGTCGAGCGCTAAGGATCTATGATGACAAAAGCGATACTGTCGCACTCCTCGCGCCCTGCCAACTCGACAGGTGGACGTTTCATTCTCTGGGCGCGTAAGAATCTTTTCTCCAGCTGGAGCAACAGCCTGCTGACGATTGTCTGCCTGTGGCTCATGTGGGAATTGATTCCTCCCCTGCTGAACTGGGCGTTTTTACAGGCCAACTGGGTCGGTTCAACCCGAGCTGACTGCACAAAAGCCGGCGCCTGCTGGGTGTTTATTCATGAGCGCTTCGGCCAGTTCATGTATGGATTGTATCCGCACGAACAGCGCTGGCGGATAAATCTGGCGCTGGTTGTCGGCCTGCTCTCTGTCGCGGCTATGTTCTGGAAAAAGCTGCCACATCGAGGACGCTATATTGCCGGCTGGGCCGTGGTTTATCCGATTATTGTCTGGGTACTGTTGTATGGCGGTTTCCTGGGACTGGAACGCGTTGAAACACGCCAGTGGGGCGGGCTGACGCTGACGCTGATTATCGCTTCAGTGGGGATAGCCGGTGCTTTACCGTGGGGGATTTTACTGGCCCTGGGACGGCGTTCAAAAATGCCGATCGTCCGCGTGCTCTCCGTTATCTTCATTGAGTTCTGGCGCGGCGTACCGCTTATCACCGTTCTGTTTATGTCATCAGTCATGCTGCCGCTGTTTATGGCAGAGGGAACAACCATCGACAAGCTGATCCGTGCCCTGGTGGGGGTGATTCTCTTCCAGTCCGCCTATGTCGCTGAAGTTGTACGTGGTGGTCTGCAAGCGTTGCCTAAGGGCCAGTACGAAGCGGCGGAATCACTGGCTCTCGGTTACTGGAAAACGCAGGGACTGGTCATTCTTCCACAAGCACTCAAGCTGGTCATTCCGGGTCTGGTCAACACGATCATTGCCCTCTTCAAGGATACCAGCCTGGTGATCATTATCGGATTGTTCGATCTCTTTAGCAGCGTGCAACAGGCAACCGTTGACCCTGTCTGGCTGGGTATGTCCACCGAAGGATATGTCTTTGCTGCCCTGATCTACTGGATCTTTTGTTTTAGCATGTCGCGCTACAGCCAGCATCTGGAAAAGCGCTTTAACACCGGGCGTACACCGCACTGAGGAAATTATGAGCCAAATAACTATGACACCCGCCGACGCGATGATTACGCTGGAAAATGTGAATAAATGGTACGGACAATTTCATGTCCTGAGGGACATTAATCTTAAGGTAAAGCAGGGAGAACGCATCGTCCTTTGCGGCCCTTCGGGCTCCGGAAAATCCACAACCATTCGCTGTATTAATCATCTTGAAGAACATCAGCAAGGACGCATTGTGGTTGATGGTATCGAGCTGAATGAAGATATCCGCAATATCGAACGCGTACGTCAGGAAGTAGGAATGGTATTTCAGCACTTTAATCTGTTTCCGCACCTGACCGTTCTGCAGAACTGTACGCTTGCGCCGATTTGGGTACGAAAGATGCCGAAAAAGGAAGCGGAGGCGTTGGCAATGCACTACCTGGAACGCGTACGTATCGCAGAGCATGCCAATAAGTTCCCTGGCCAGATATCGGGTGGCCAACAGCAGCGTGTGGCTATCGCCCGTTCGCTGTGTATGAAGCCGAAAATTATGCTGTTTGATGAACCGACATCTGCCCTCGATCCAGAAATGGTGAAAGAGGTTCTGGACACCATGATTGGGCTGGCACAATCCGGCATGACCATGCTGTGTGTGACGCATGAGATGGGGTTTGCGCGAACCGTGGCCGACCGGGTGATCTTTATGGACCGCGGTGAGATTGTCGAACAGGCGCCGCCGGATGAGTTCTTTGCCCATCCGAAGTCAGAACGTACGCGAGCATTCCTGTCACAGGTAATTCATTAGTTGTTTGCTCTGCCGGGTGGAGGCTTCGCCTTACCCGGCCTACCTTTTTTCGCGCATAAACGCAAAAAGGCCATCCTTTCGGATGGCCTTTTCACTTATTTGATGCCTGGCAGTTCCCTACTCTCACATGGGGAGACCCCACACTACCATCGGCGCTACGGCGTTTCACTTCTGAGTTCGGCATGGGGTCAGGTGGGACCACCGCGCTAAAGCCGCCAGGCAAATTCTTTTACTTCTTGCCGAACTTTAACCTAAGTATAAAGTGGTGCTGATACCCAGAGTCGAACTGGGGACCTCACCCTTACCAAGGGTGCGCTCTACCAACTGAGCCATATCA
>NZ_JAASKP010000013.1:0-720 GCF_019730495.1 Enterobacter sp. Y17 | reverse complement strand
GGTTGATTTCTTTTCCTCGGGGTACTTAGATGTTTCAGTTCCCCCGGTTCGCCTCGTTAACCTATGTATTCAGTTAACGATAGTGCAACGAATTGCACTGGGTTTCCCCATTCGGACATCGCCGGGTCAAAGGTTCATATCACCTCGCCGGCGCTTTTCGCAGATTAGCACGTCCTTCATCGCCTCTGACTGCCAGGGCATCCACCGTGTACGCTTAGTCGCTTAACCTCACAACCCGAAGATGTTTCACTTCTGATTGCGAAAATTTGAGAGACTCGAACACACATAACATGTGTGTCGTTTCAATTTTCAGCTTGATCCAGATTTTTAAAGAGCAAAACTTCGCAGTGCACCTTTTCAGGTTCACTCTGAAGTTTTCTTGTGTTCGCAGTAAAAGATGGTGGAGCTATGCGGGATCGAACCGCAGACCTCCTGCGTGCAAAGCAGGCGCTCTCCCAGCTGAGCTATAGCCCCATCGTTTGCAATCTCTGTACCGCTCATCCTTTAAAAGGAGTTTGGTAGGCCTGAGTGGACTTGAACCACCGACCTCACCCTTATCAGGGGTGCGCTCTAACCACCTGAGCTACAAGCCTGCAGAGATTTTTTACTGCTGTTTTTCATCAGACAATCTGTGTGAGCACTGCAAAGGCAGGTTCTTTAAGGTAAGGAGGTGATCCAACCGCAGGTTCCCCTACGGTTACCTTGTTACGACTTCACCCC
>NZ_JAASKP010000012.1:0-5406 GCF_019730495.1 Enterobacter sp. Y17 | reverse complement strand
GGAGAAGCCGCAGCCCTTGACCTTAGCCATCAGACCCTAGCCGTATGGCACGAACCCCGGAGGGGTTCGGCGGAGCCTGGCGGGTGCGCAGCAGCCGCCCTGGCGGAGTGGGGCTCGACGACCGGACAGCAGCGCTGGCCGGGAGCCGAAGGGGGCCATCGCCCTGCCCTGTTTTCGGGTTATAGCCACGGAGCTGCAGCTGAGAAAGTTAACCAGCAGGACGCCGTATATGATGCCCGGAATGAAGAACACAGGGAAAACCAGGCTGATGCCAGGCACAGGCAGGTAACTCATGGCGCGCTGACTTCAGCAAAATCAGGCGGGAAAGGCTGGAGTGTGGACAAGGCGGAGGGAGCAGAGGGGCAGCGCCGAAGGCGCGTCCCCCTTCCCCCGTACCCCGTTCCCCGCAGGGGAACAGCCCTTCCCGGAAGTTCAGGCGTGCGGTCGCGTCAGGAAGGAAAAAGGGGCTACCGGTAAACCGGCAACCCCTTCATAAAGGCGCTTCAGGCATGTCAGACCAACTCAGCTCCTGAAAAGGCGGGGTTTCCCCCGCCTTCAGGTAGCTTACTTACCGGATTCGTAGGCCATAAAAGCCGCCACCTCCCTGTTCGTGTCCCTGTAACGGATTTCGCAGAGCGATTTCCGTGTCAGGTAAGTGAATATCAGCAGTGTGAGACACACTATCAACACACACAAGAGCAGGGTACTTCGTGGCAGTTTCATAGCTGACTTCTCCTTGCCTTTCGGCAGGTAAGCGGCTAATCTGATGTTGTCTAGGCATACAGATTAAGCCTCGGGTTAATTGAAAAATTACTCGGGGCTTTCTGCTTTCTGCCACACAACACGGTAACAAACCACCTTCACGTCATGAGGCAAAAAGCCTCAAGCGCCATCGCCATTATATCCCGTTGTCGATCATCTGCCCAGGAATAACAGTCTGAAAACTGTATAAATCCTCATCGTTTTTCCGCGTCATTCAGCCCCTGAAATCCCCAGCGCCTCACGAATTTCAGCGGCTCGCTGTTTGCTTCCGGCGGCCACGCCGGCGTTATAAACAAGGCTGATTATCGCCTGCACTATCTCCCAGTCATCCCGCTCCAGCCGGGCATCAAGGCGGTACAGGATCTTCCCGCTTTCAGCATGCCGGAACACGGTACCCGTTTCTTTTTTGTCGAATCTGCGGCTGATAATACTCAATATCCCTCCCGGTTATCCGTACCTTCTGACCACTCGCGGATCTGGTCTTCGAGCGCCTCAAGATGCCTGTCTATACTCTCAGCCAGCTGCTCGCTTTCGGTTTCCAGCCAGCCGCTGAGTCCGTCCCACTCGCAGCACATCTCTTTCAGCTTTGCCGACATGGTGCGGAGCTTGTTACGCTGGCTGCGGGCGACTTTCAGCTCCGTCTTGCAGGGGTTATTTCTCATTCTGCCACCTGCTGATAACGCAGCTTGTTCGGTACCTGCCAGCGTTCAGCAGTACGGATATGCTCCGGCGTCTCCCGGACAATAAACGGAATTTGGTACATGACCGAATACAGCGGATCGCCGCTCATGCGAAGCCAGTCAAGTTCCTTCAGCGACGTGAACCGCGACTGCCAGCGCCAGAACGGTGCGGCAAGCTCTGCCGCGTCAAACTCGTCGCTCCACCGGGTGTACCAGGTGCAGACGGTTTCCGGTGACTGAAAATTCAGGTCGATTTTCGCCTGCTCCAGCAGGTTCTGGCGCAGTTTCCAGCGCTGTTCGTACTCGCGGGACTGGCGGCGCAGCTGGCGCGTGGTCTTAATGCCAGACCTGTGCAGCCGTCGACCCGTGCGGGTGTGCATGACTTCAGGAAACAGTTCGGCCTGTACGTCAATCGTGAGCGGCAGCGGGCAGGCTTCGCCACTGGTGGCGATCATCGTGTTAAGCGCCTCCTCGACCTGTTTCAGGTTCGAATGACGGTTATTTGGCACCCAGTGCAGGCCAGGTATTTTATTGGCCACCGTGGCGTTGAGACGCCCGCTGCCCGTGAGAAGGCGCAGAAAAGTACGCACATACGGCATGGCGGGAAGTCGTGCGCCGCGTTCGCGGGCAGACTCAACATGGCTGATAGCCTTTATTGCAGCCTGACGGGCGGGCTTCAGGGAAACGAGCGCGTGTGAGGACGGGATCATGCTGTCACCTCCACGCTCATCAGGTTCACCACGGTGCTGGCTGTGCAGTTAAAGCGGCGCATACCTGCCAGCTGCGCGATCAGCTGGTTTATCCGGTCAGGCTGGAGCTTGTCGCTCTGGTAAAGGGTACGCACCACTTCACCGCCGGAGGAGAGCAGCACCAGAAGCCAGTAAGGCGAGACTTCGCCGGGGCTGCACACGCACAGCAGATGCCAGTCATCGCTGCCGTCCGCGCTGAAGCGGCACTGGACGGGGAAGAAGCCGCCAAACTCGGTGCGGAACTCGGCGCAGACGCACCATCCTTCAGGTGTCGACAGAAGGCCGGTCACGGCATCGCTGAGGGCGCGGCGCGCGTCCTCGCCCTGCTGACGGATAAACTCCAGGTCTGTGGCGGTCAGTGTGTTGATTCGGTTCAGGTCATATTGCATGGTCATGTCTGTTCCCGCCGCCCGAAGGCGGCGGCCTCCTGTATTAAGCAGCGTGGTCAGTGGTGTTAGCGTCGGATTCGGTGGCTTCTTCAGCCTCAGCGGCTGGCGCTGGGCGCACCATCCAGTCAGGCAGCCAGCCCTGAGCATTCAGATCCTGCTCGGCGGCCTTCGCCGCATCGCGGCGCTTGAGCTTCACAACTTCACCCGCACGGGCGCTGAGTCCGGCTTCTTCATAGGCTTTGCCAATCTGGGAAATAGTGAGCTTACCGAAGTAGCTCTCAGCATCCGGCTGCCACCATTTGCGCAGGTCAAAGTCCAGCGCCGCTTCCAGCCTGTCCAGTTCACTTTTCTGCGTATGGTTATACATACGTTCCTGAATACCGTTGATACCGTGCGCTGCACAGAATCCCAGCAGGGTGTTCACCTGCTCTGCTGACCATGACAGCAGCCAGGTGAAATCGAGATGCCAGTTTTCTGGCAGCGTTGCCTGAAGCGCTATTTTCTGTGCATTGAGCGCCGTCAGCGCCTTCCCTTCGTCACCGGATGGAGCCAGTGATGCAAGGTGATACTGATTCGAGGACACGGAGGCTTTCAGCGGTTGGCTGCGCTTGCCGTGGGTGCGATCAAAGAGCGCAAGACACAGCGTCCACGTCAGCAGCGCCACCGACACGTCAGGACGCCCCGCCAGTTCGGCCTGAACAGCCAGAGTACGTTCGGCTGACATGGCCTTAACCAGCGTTGCCGGATAGGCGTCAGCGGGAATGTCAGGCGTGGTGTATCTAATCACGTTCTTTTCACGTTCCTGACGCGCCTGTTCTTCTTCTGCCCGGTCTTCGTCGGTCAGCTTGCGGATACCAGGCTGAACCTGAAAATTGCTACCGTCCCATGACACCCAGATACCGTGGGCGGCGCGAAATTCCGGCGTGGCTTCGCGGTACTTCGCCTCGCAGTAAATGTCATCGATCTGCTGCTGAAGCTCGTATTCGTCATCGCAGGTTTCAGTGGCTTCCCTTTGTTCTTCCAGCTCACTGACGCGCTTCTGTTCTTCTTCCGTGAGGACAGCTTTTGGCATGGCAAAACGGTACAGTTCACCGTCCTCACCGCTGAAGCTGAGTTCCGTCATACGGAACTCAGCCCAGCCCCAGCCCTGCTCCTGCTTAACACGGGCGGCGAGCACGGTGAGCTTGCCAGCCAACAGAGATTTCACCAGCGCAGCATCGGCAAAGGTGCTGTCCTTGTCGCTGAACAGGTCGGCGGTCAGCGTACCGCCAGCGGCGGTATAGGCTTCCTCGCCCACATACTCAAACATCGGGTGACTGATGGCCATCTTGTCGTCAGTCACCATTTTGCGCAGGGTCTGTACGGCTGGATCGCGCCACTGTTCAACAGCCTCTTTCCAGACCTGCTCCTGACGTTCATGGGTATCAGCAAGTGTCAGGACTTCACACTGTTCAAGGGAGATTTCATCCCACGCCAGCGCATCCAGCAGGGAGGGGGCAAGATTCGCCAGTTTCAGGCAGCGCTGAACGTGGCGCGGGTGATAGCCCATCAGTGCGCCGATCTGAGAGGCCGTTTTACCTTCCTGCTGAAGAGTACGAAAACCGATAATCTGCTCGGCGGGATGCATGTTTTTACGTCGACCGTTCTCGATCATCGAGGCCGCCACAGCCATCTCAACGGGCAGGACTTTCACCGGAACAAACGGCGTGTCTGCATCGAGCACACCGCGCATCACCAGAATGCCTGTGCCTCTGCGACGACCTTCCCCGCCGACAATGCCGATCGTACCGTCCGGCAGTTCTGCACCGATCAGGTTCTGGAGGATGCCCATTGCCTGAATGCTGTCTGCCATCTCTTCCACTTCCTGATCGGTATGCGGAATGATGCGCGTGTTTAAGCCCGTGTGTGACAGGCGGGAGTACGGGAAGATTTGCACAGGCGTATCAGCGAGCAGCTGGACGAGCTTCTGCTCGGTAGACTGCGCGATTTTTTCCGCAGATTTTGTCTGACGGGTGGTCTTGGCTGGTTTTTTTGCCGTAGTATTGGTGGCGACCATGATTTTTACCTCTCAGTGATAGTTGTGGTTAGCCGTGGCCGGATTGCCCTCCGGTCACGGCACTCGGTTAACCGGTAATACGTCTCGGGTGTGCTGCCAGTGCTGCAAAGGACGGATAGCCATCAAGAACCTGCATCATGACTTTTGCCCCTTCCAGCATCGCTTTATCCGTTACGCTGCCGCTGTTTTCACACACGTTGATCGTTGCCACGATCCCCGATTTCACATCTGAAAAACGCTCATACATGCGGTTGCTGAACAGGACGCGTTTACCTCCTGCCATAACCTGCCAGTTGTTGCAGTCATTAAATCGGGTGTCCACGTTGTCAAACTCGACTACGTGGGTGTCGCTGGCCTGAATGCGCAGCAGCTTCACGATTTCGGTGCTCTGCCCGACCTTACGGGTCGCCGGACGGGTGTTAAGGTTCTGCATGTTTCCTCCTTCTCTGGGTTAAGGCCGGACATCCGGCCTCCGGTTAAAACTGCACGTATTGCAGGTTGCGTTTCAGTTCAAAAAGAAAATCAGGCTCAAACGACCAGGCGCGCCAGTTAAGCGTTCCGTTGGTGCGGATCTCCACCTGCACGTCGCCGTATCGGGACACATCGGACAGGGTGACGGTGACACCCGCTTTCAGCGAAGTGGCCTGAGCCACCCACTCCCGTGCGACAGAAACAGGGTTTTGTTCTTCCCCCATCTTCCTGGAAGATTCTTGAGCGGCGGTTTTGACGTTGACGTTTCGTGTGTGCATCCTGGTTTTCTCCTGTGGTGA
>NZ_JAASKP010000011.1:0-29207 GCF_019730495.1 Enterobacter sp. Y17 | reverse complement strand
GCCCGGACTCGGAATCGAACCAAGGACACGGGGATTTTCAATCCCCTGCTCTACCGACTGAGCTATCCGGGCAACGGAGCGCATTAAACCGCAATCACGCTCGATCGTCAACATTATTTCGGGAAAAGCTGTTCAACTGCTTAAGTTTGCGGCAATCTGTCCGCTTTCGCCGTGAAAATGCACAAATCTTCCAGACACAACCAGCGTAATACGGCAATGCTGATAGCAAGAGGAGGACAGTATGGCGAATGACTGGCTTGAACTGCGTCAGCATGCAGATACGGGTATTGAGACGATTAAAGCGCATTTCGAAGGGCATGCCTTTGATCCGCACTGGCACGATAGCTATCTGGTAGGGATAACCCTCTCCGGCACGCAGCAGTTTCACTGCCGCCGTGAGCGTCATCGTAGCCAGCCGGGCGACGCATTTCTGCTCGAACCTGGCGAGATCCACGACGGTGACGCGCCTGTAGAGGGCGGCTTTACCTATTTGACCTTCTATCTGGATGAGCGCTGGCTTACCCGTGCGCTACAAGGGCTTTACGAATCTACTCCCGGGAGTTATTCACTCCACTTTGCCCGAACGCTAACGCGGGAGCCGCAGCTGGTGCGCGCTATCGGTGAGACATTCTCCACCCTGCATAATGACGAGATGAAAATCGTTCAGCAGAGCACTATGGATAATCTGCTCTCCCGGATCACCGCCCATTGCCACTGGCGTAAAAAACTGCCGTCGCAGTTACAAAGCGCTGCCGTGGCGCACCGTGCGCGCGACTATCTCTTTGCTCATATCGGCGAGAACGTAGGGCTGTCAGACCTTGCGCGCGAGACGGGCACGGATCGCTTTACCCTGACGCGCTGTTTTAAGCGCGAGTTCAACCTGGCGCCACACGCATGGCTTATTCAGCTTCGTCTGGCAAAGGCCCGACAGCTGCTGGCGCGTGGCGACCAGCCCGTTGATGTGGCTGCCGCAGTGGGATTTGCCGATCAAAGCCATCTGGGACGTTGGTTTCAGCGTGCTTACCGCATCTCTCCTGCACACTACCGACGGTTGTGCACAAACCTTCCAGACGTTTCCAAAAAATAACGGCACATTCATGGCTCTAATAAAAAGGAGCCACCTGTGAGTTTGATACCCTTTCTGTTGTTCGCATTTGTCGCCTCCATTACGCCGGGGCCGACCAATATTCTCGTGCTGACGAACAGCCAGCACTTTGGCGTAAAAAATACCGTACCTGCTATTCTGGGCGGATGTATCGCGGCCAGTGCGATTGTGCTGGTATCAGGCGCGGGCGCGGGGGAAGTGCTGCGGCAGTATCCTCTGATACGTCAGATAATGAGCTGGGCAGGCGTGCTGTGGCTAAGCTGGATGAGCTGGCAGCTGTTTCGCGCCCCGGCTGCCCGTCTCTCCGCTGAGAACCGTATCCGATTCACCGCTCGGGCGGCGGCGCTGCTGCAGGTCGTGAACCCCAAAACCTGGATGATGGCGCTGGCAGTCGTCAGCCTGTTTGCCCCAGCTGGCGACCATGCATTGCGGGATATTGCGCTAATGGCGCTATGGTTTCTGCTGATCTCGATAGCCTGTTTGATGTGCTGGGCGTGGTTGGGTAAAGCGGTGAACCGAATTTTTCGCACCACCGTGGCGATGGTGCGGTTTCAGCGCCTGATGGCGCTGTGTCTGCTCGTCTCCGCCTGGGCGGGCATGCTGGCTTAGGTCAGTGCTCCACCCATTCTGCATTGGGCAAAGCGTAGAATATCTTCCGCCAGGCGGTGTGCCGTATCCACATCGGCCTGGCTACGGTTCACCAGCATGCGGCTGAGGCAACCTTCCAGCACCAGCTCCATCTGTTTAGCCACCATCGCAGGGTCATCGACTTCCAGCGTGGTCAGCAGTTCGTGGGTAAAGTCATGCGCCGCCCGTTTTTGCTGATCCGCCAACTGGTGAATAGGATGGCCAGGGTCAGGAAAATAAGTGCAGGCGGCGATGAACAGACAACCCGGGTAGCGGTTGTTGCTGACGCATTCCGTCAGGGCAGTATAGCGCGCCAGCAGCTTTTGCTCCGCGGTCAGTTCTTCATTCAGCATCAGTTGTCTGCGCCAGACATCAACCTGCTGGCTGAGATAGCGCAAGGCATCATAGAGTAGCGCCTCTTTATCCGGCCAGAAGCGCTTAAGTTCGTCCAGGGGATAATCGATACGGTCGGCTACCATCTCAAGCGTGGTGCTGGCGATCCCTTGAATCTCAAGTAGTTGCAGGGCTTGTCCCAGTACGTCTTCACGTTGCATGGTTATCTCCTCCGCTATTCCCAACGGTTTGTCCCGCTTAAAGTGTTGTTTACGGTTGGCGATTGCGCAAATGCGCGCTAAATGCCGCAGCATCCATAAACCCGGTTACACGCTGTTCTGGCTGCTCATGGCCCTGTTGATTGAAGAACAGAATGGTTGGCAGCCCGAGTACGTTAAGCTGCTTCAGCAGAGCCTTATCCTGCGCATTATTGGCGGTCACGTTAGCCTGGAGCAAAACGGTCTCTTTCAGGGCGTTTTGCACCTGTGGATCGCTAAAAGTATATTTTTCAAACTCTTTGCAGGCGACACACCAGTCGGCATAGAGATCGAGCATCACCGGTTTGCCTTTCGCCTCTGCCAGAGCGCTGTTAAGTTCATCCACGTTTTTAATCTGGGTAAAGTTCAGATGCGCCTGGGTCTGACTCACCGGTGTGCCGAACGCCCAGTCCTGCAGAGGGCGTACGCTCACCAGTGCGGCAGCCAGCAGCAGGATTTGCACCAGGCGCATCCATGGCTTCTTCGCCCCCAGGCTGACGATAAACGCCCAGGCAAAGAATGCTACGCCGAGTATCGCCCACAGGCGCAGACCCCATGCGTCGCCGATGATACGCTCAAGAAGGAACACCGGCAGCGCGAGGATGACAAAACCAAATGCGGTTTTCACCGTCTCCATCCACGGGCCGCTCTTCGGCAGAAGTCGATTGCCGAAAACCGTGACCAGAATCAGCGGCAGGCCCATGCCCAGGGCATACAGGTACAACGTTCCGCCGCCGAGCCACATATTGCCGCTCTGTGCGATGTACAGCAGGATAGCGCTCAGCGGTGCGGTAGTGCAGGGAGAGCAAATCAGCCCGGCAATGGCACCCATCGCGAACACGCCGCCTGCGGAGCCGCCCTGCTGACGGTTGCTCATCAGCGTTAAGCGCGTTTGCAGCGAAGAGGGCAGCTGTAGCGTGAACAGGCCAAACATTGACAGCGCCAACAGGATAAACACCGCTGACAGGCCAATGAGAACATAAGGGTGCTGGAGTGCTGCCTGGAACTGTAACCCGGCAGCGGCAACCACGAGGCCGAGCGCCGTGTAGGTTAGCGCCATTCCCTGCACGTATATAAAAGCCAGCAGCAGCGCGCGGGCGGTAGAAAGACGCTGTTTGCCGCCCAGCACGATGCCAGAGATGAGCGGATACATCGGCAACACGCACGGCGTAAAGGCAATGCCGATACCAATCAGTAACGCCCACAGCGCTGAGAACGGAAGGTCAGCGCTATCGTTGGCTTTCTCAACCGAGGGGGCCGGCGTTACAGCAGCAGACGCTTTTACTTCGCTGAGCGGCACGACTTTCGTTTCCGGTGGATAGCAGAATCCTGCGTCCGCGCATCCCTGGTAGGTCACCGTCAGCGTCGCGCCTTTATCGGCCTGATTCACCGTAACGGGCACGCTCAGGCGCTGGCGGTAGATTTCACTCTTACCGTAGAACTCGTCCTCGTGCCATTCGCCAGCGGGTAATTGTAATGCGGCCACGTTTGCCTGGGCAGGGGTAATGCTCACCTGCTTGCGATAGAGGTAATAGCCCTCTTTCACCTGCCAGGTGAGCGTCAGATCGTGCTGGTTCTGCTGAAAATCGAAAACAAACGCCTGGTCGGCAGGAATAAAGTTCGAACGGCCGGGCGCGTCAAACAACCCGGCAAAAGCTGACGTGCTGCACAGCAGCAGGATCAGCGTAAGGAAGCGTTGAGCCATGAGAGATAGTCGTTATCGCCGTGGACCACTGGCAATACCAGCAGCTCCGGGGTTTGGTAAGGATGATGAGATTTGAGGCAGTCCAGGAGAGCCTGCTGATTCGCCAGATTGGTTTTGAGCAACATCTGGACTTCGTACTCTTGCTCCAGCTTGCCTTCCCAGTAATAAAGGGAGGTGGCACCGGGGAGGAGCGTCACGCAGGCGGCCAGTTTTTCGGCCAGCACTTTGGCGGCGAGATCCTGGGCAGAGGCTTCATCAGGGGCGGTACACAGTACGACAACAGCATCAGGCGTGTTCACAAGTCGACCTCCTCATCACGAAAGGCTTCACTATATCACGCAAGGCGGTTGGTCATTAATGAAACGGGCCGCAGTGCGGCCCGATTTTAACTATTTTTACAACCACTCACCGTTTACAGCACCACGCCGCCAATGATAAAGCCGAGGATCACGCAAAGTGAAATGGCGACCACGCCCGGGATCAGGAACGCGTGGTTAAACACATACTTACCGATACGGGTTGAGCCGGTGTCGTCCATCTCCACCGCCGCCAGCAGGGTTGGGTAAGTTGGTAGAACGAAGAGGGCAGAAACCGCTGCGAAAGAGGCAATCGCCGTCAGTGGCGTCACGCCCAGCATCAGTGCCGCAGGCATCAGCGCTTTGGTGGTCGCAGCCTGGGAGTAAAGCAGGGTAGCGGCAAAGAACAGCACCACCGCCAGCAGCCACGGGTAGTTGTGAAGCAGATCTCCAGCGACGGTCTGAATGTCGCTGATGTGCGCTTTCACGAAGGTATCACCGAGCCACGCCACGCCCAGTACGCATACGCAGGCGCTCATACCGGATTTAAAGGTGCTGGCGTTCAGCACTTCGCTGGTGTCGATTTTACAGGTGATGCTAATCAGCGTCGCGATGGTCAGCATAAACACTACAATCGCTTCGTTACGCGGCAGGACAGGGTTCTGGATCAGGCCCACGGTGTCGCTGATGGCGGTCGCGTAGAACATCACCGCGACAATACCGATTAGGAACAGCAGCACGGAGCGCTTTGCGTGCGGCTTCAGCTCGAAGACCTGGCTGCCGCGCAGTCTCACTTCACCCTTGGCGAGGCGTTCCTGGTAAACCGGATCGTCTTTCAGTTCAGCGCCGAGGAAGTTACACAGCACGGCAGTAATCATCACCGCAATCAGCGTCACCGGGATACAGATCGCCAGCAGCGTCAGGTAGCTCACGCCCATCGGCTCCAGAATACCGGCGAAGAAGACCACCGCAGCGGAAATCGGTGAGGCGGTAATCGCAATCTGGGACGCGACGACGGCAATAGAGAGTGGACGAGACGGACGGATACCCTGCTCTTTCGCCACTTCGGTAATCACCGGCAGCGTAGAGAAGGCGGTGTGGCCCGTACCGGCGAGAATGGTCATAAACCAGGTCACCAGCGGGGCAAGGAAGGTGATGTATTTTGGATGGCGGCGCAGCATACGCTCCGCCAGGCTTACCAGGTAGTCCATACCGCCTGCCACCTGCATAGCGGCGATAGCGGCAATAACTGCCATGATGATTTCGATAACGTCGAACGGGATTGCGCCGGGTTTAATCTGAAAGATAAGGGTAAGAACGAGCACCCCGAGACCGCCGGCAAAACCGATGCCGATACCCCCGAGTCTTGCTCCCAAATAAATCGCCAACAAGACGATGACGAGTTCTGCTCCAAACATAAGGACCTGCCTTGCTTATTAACAAGTTGATATTGAATTGTTGTATTTAGGTAACGCCTAAAAAGAAAAAAGGCACGTCACAAGTGACGTGCCTTAAGAAGCCTAGCCAGAACGGTTACTGTTCGCTTTCATCGGTATATCGTTTCGCTTTATATGCCGGGTGCATCAGGTTCTGGGCCGAGAAGATATCGTCCAGCTCAGCTTCGGTCAACAGCCCGCGCTCCAGCACCACTTCACGTACGCTCTTACCGGTTTCGGCGCAAATCTTACCGACGATATCACCGTTGTGGTGACCGATGAACGGGTTGAGGTAGGTGACGATCCCGATGGAGTTATAGACATAACCCTCACAGACTTCTTTATTCGCCGTGATGCCGTTAATGCATTTTTCCAGCAGGTTGTAGCAGGCGTTGGTCAGAATGTGGATGGATTCAAACATCGCCTGGCCAATCACTGGCTCCATCACGTTCAGCTGCAGCTGACCCGCTTCCGAGGCCATGGTCACGGTTGTATCGTTACCGATGACTTTGAAGCAAACCTGGTTCACCACTTCTGGCACAACCGGGTTCACCTTGGCTGGCATGATGGATGAACCGGCCTGCAGCTCTGGCAGGTTGATTTCATTCAGGCCAGCGCGCGGACCGGAAGAGAGCAGGCGCAGGTCGTTACAGATTTTGGACAGTTTCACCGCCAGACGTTTCAGGGCGCTGTGTACCATGACGTAGGCGCCGCAGTCGGAGGTGGCTTCAATCAGGTCTTCTGCAGGCACAACCGGCAGGTTAGAGACTTCAGCCAGCTTCTGTACCGCCAGCTGCTGATAGCCATCCGGGGTGTTCAGACGCGTACCGATGGCGGTGGCGCCCAGGTTCACTTCCAGCAGCAGCTCGGAGGTGCGCAGCAGGTTTTTGGTCTCTTCGTTCAGCAGTACGTTAAACGCGTGGAATTCCTGGCCGAGCGTCATCGGCACCGCGTCCTGCAGCTGGGTACGACCCATTTTCAGGATGTCCTGGAACTCAACCGCTTTACGCTGGAAGCCATCACCCAGCTGGTTGATCGCGTCCACCAGTTTCACTACAGAGGCATACACCGCGATACGGAAGCCGGTAGGGTAGGCGTCGTTGGTAGACTGGCATTTGTTTACGTGGTCGTTCGGGTTCAGGTACTGGTATTCACCTTTCTGGTGACCCATCAGCTCCAGGCCAATGTTTGCCAGTACTTCGTTGGTATTCATGTTGACGGAGGTGCCCGCGCCGCCCTGATAGACGTCAACCGGGAACTGGTCCATGCATTTGCCGTTGTTCAGCACTTCATCGCAGGCTGCGATAATCGCATTTGCCGCGCTTTTAGGAATGGTTTGCAGCTCTTTGTTGGCCAGTGCTGCGGCTTTCTTCACCATCACCATGCCACGGACAAACTCAGGAATGTCGCTGATTTTGCTGTTGCTGATGTAGAAGTTTTCAATCGCTCTCAGAGTGTGGACACCGTAGTAGGCATCCGCTGGAACTTCCCTGGTACCCAACAAGTCTTCTTCGATACGAATGTTGTTTAACATGTGAACCTTCTTTTCAAGCTGCCGATGGATTGTACTAAACACACAGTATTTATGTGGTTTTGAATATTTTCTGGCCGACGATTATTCCCTCAATCAGCCAGATGTTCGAGATCATATGCTGATGATAGCGAATTGCCGTAAGCTGGATCACTTATTATCGAGCCGATTCCATGATAATTATTAATCTGTGAAATGGGTCACCGCTTTATAATTTCCAAAAAAAATATCCGTGCAAACTGATTGAATTTTCGCTAACCGTCACCATTTCATACAAACGCGCGTCGCGAACACATTCAGACAGGGGCCCGATGGCCTCTGCCACACAGGAGATGCCAGTGCGCTGGATACCGTTTATTGCTTTCTTTCTCTATGTTTACATTGAGATTTCCATTTTCATCCAGGTTGCCCATGTGCTGGGCGTCCTGCTGACGCTGATTCTGGTGATTTTCACCTCCGTCATCGGCATGTCGCTGGTGCGTAATCAGGGTTTCAAAAATTTCCTGATAATGCAGCAGAAGATGGCCGCAGGGGAAAGCCCAGCGGAAGAGATGATCAAAAGCGTGTCGTTGATTATTGCGGGGCTGCTGCTGATCCTGCCGGGGTTCTTCACTGATTTCCTCGGCCTTCTGCTGCTTCTGCCGCCGGTGCAAAAACACCTGACCATGAAGCTGCTGCCGCATCTGCGCTTTAGCCGTATGCCGGGGGGCGGATTCAGCACCGGGCCGGGCGATACCTTTGAAGGGGAGTATCAGCGTAAGGATGAACAGCACGACCGTTTAGACCATAAAGACGATCGGTGATTTTGTTGCCCGGTGGCGCTTCGCCTACCGGGCTTCCGGTAGCGCACCGCGCTTCGGCAAAAACACCCACAGCCCTGCCAGCATGACAATCGCGTACAGACTCTTCCATCCCACCATCGCCAGCAACAGCAGGCAAAGCAAACCCCCGACGACCGCCAGAGCTTTATAGCGACCTTTCAGCAAACGACATCCCGCCAGCATGCACAGCAGGTAGATCATGATGAAAATGCCGTTGGCGTAGACGATCAGCGCGTCCAGATTGATCTTCAGTGCGTAAATACACAGCGTGCTCACCACGCAGCAGCCCAGTACGGCATTCAGGGCATTCAGCGGAAGCTGGCGTTTAGACAGGCGTGCGAGGCGATTCTCAGGTTTGTCGAGCGCCTGCGACCACACCAGCCGGGCAAAGCTCTGGATATAAATATTGAGGCTGGCAAAACAGGCGAGATAGCCGATGACACAGGCGATCCATAGCGCCTTCACGCCGAACAGTTCCACCACGATACCCGGCAGCGATGCCGCGGCGGCGAGATCCGCTCCGAACGCGTGGAAGTGTAAGACCAGCACGGTACACGCCCAATAGACCGTGCCAGCAAGCAGCAGGCCTATCATCAACGCGCGGGGGAAATCGCGTTCAGGCTGCTTAAATTCAGAGGCCAGATGGGCAAAGGCTTCCAGGCCGACAAAACACCAGAACATGACGGAGAGCGCGGCGAAAAGCTGGGAATGGTCGACGTCTGTCACCGCAGGGAAGGGAATTTCCTTTATTGTGATATCGCCCGCCCACCAGATTGCGACAACGAGCGCGACAATCAGCACCGCAACCAGCGTCTGCAGGTTGGCGCTGGAGCTGGCGCCGCGAGAGCCCACCCACCAGACGATCGCCAGCGTACCCAGCTCGGCCAGCAATAACTGCTCGTTATGCCAGCCAAACAGCGCCTGACCAAAGCCGGTCGCAATATGCAACGCCGCAGGAAGGCCAACCGGAATGACGGAGAGAAACAGCCAGCCGGTAACGCGCTGCAGCCGCGGGCCAAAGGCCAGTCCGACAAAGTGCGCCACACCGCCCGCGCTGGGGAAATGCCGCCCCAGGATGGCAAACACAATGGCTATCGGGAAAACCAATACAATCAGCGCTGGCCACGCCCACAGGCTGTTATTTCCAGCCACCAGCGCCGCCAGTGCGGGTACGGCAAACACGCCCGTACCTAACAAGGAGGTTGAGAGCAGTCCGACGCCCTGCGCCAGCCCCAGCTCCTGCTTGAGTCCACTCATTCACATCGCCCTGCCAGTACCAAAAGAGAGGCGATGGTAACACTTTCGCAAATTTTTTTTTCGACTCCCCCTTGAAGGGGGAAAAAGCTATCCCCATCTCTCAGGGCACTAGTCGGAAAACCGCATGCGGGCCGGCGTCATCCATAACTGATAATGACTTTCTCAAAGGAGAGCTATCAATGAGTATTCGTCCGTTACATGATCGTGTGATCGTCAAACGTAAAGAAGTTGAAACCAAGTCTGCTGGCGGCATCGTTCTGACCGGTTCTGCAGCAGCCAAATCAACGCGTGGCGAAATCATCGCTGTCGGTAAGGGCCGCATCCTGGAAAACGGAACTGTGCAGCCACTGGACGTTAAAGTTGGTGACATCGTAATTTTCAACGATGGCTACGGCGTGAAATCCGAGAAGATCGACAATGAAGAAGTGTTGATCATGTCCGAGAGCGACATTCTGGCAATTGTTGAAGCGTAATTTACGCACGAGAATTTGAGGAAATAAGAACATGGCAGCTAAAGACGTAAAATTCGGTAACGACGCTCGTGTAAAAATGCTCCGCGGCGTAAACGTACTGGCAGATGCAGTTAAAGTGACTCTGGGCCCGAAAGGCCGCAACGTAGTGCTGGATAAATCCTTCGGCGCGCCAACCATCACCAAAGATGGTGTTTCTGTAGCACGTGAAATTGAGCTGGAAGACAAGTTCGAAAACATGGGCGCGCAGATGGTGAAAGAAGTTGCCTCTAAAGCGAACGACGCTGCTGGTGACGGTACCACCACCGCGACCGTACTGGCGCAGGCAATCATCACCGAAGGTCTGAAAGCCGTTGCTGCGGGCATGAACCCAATGGATCTGAAACGTGGTATCGACAAAGCTGTCGCCTCCGCTGTTGAAGAGCTGAAAGCGCTGTCCGTACCGTGCTCTGACTCTAAAGCCATTGCTCAGGTTGGTACTATCTCCGCTAACTCCGACGAAACCGTAGGTAAACTGATCGCTGAAGCGATGGACAAAGTCGGTAAAGAAGGCGTGATCACCGTTGAAGACGGTACCGGTCTGGAAGACGAGCTGGACGTGGTTGAAGGTATGCAGTTCGACCGCGGTTACCTGTCCCCATACTTCATCAACAAGCCAGAGACTGGCGCTGTTGAGCTGGAAAGCCCATTCATCCTGCTGGCTGACAAGAAAATCTCCAACATCCGCGAAATGCTGCCAGTGCTGGAAGCCGTTGCGAAAGCAGGCAAGCCGCTGGTGATCATCGCTGAAGACGTTGAAGGCGAAGCGCTGGCGACCCTGGTGGTTAACACCATGCGCGGCATCGTGAAAGTGGCTGCGGTTAAAGCACCTGGCTTCGGCGATCGCCGTAAAGCGATGCTGCAGGATATCGCTACCCTGACCGGCGGTACCGTGATCTCTGAAGAGATCGGTATGGAGCTGGAAAAAGCGACCCTGGAAGACCTGGGCCAGGCGAAACGCGTTGTGATCAACAAAGACACCACCACCATCATTGATGGCGTGGGTGAAGAAGCCGCTATTCAGGGCCGCGTGGGTCAGATCCGTAAGCAGATCGAAGAAGCGACTTCCGATTACGACCGTGAAAAACTGCAGGAGCGCGTAGCGAAACTGGCTGGCGGCGTTGCGGTAATCAAAGTCGGTGCAGCGACCGAAGTTGAAATGAAAGAGAAAAAAGCACGCGTTGACGATGCCCTGCACGCGACCCGTGCTGCGGTAGAAGAAGGCGTGGTTGCTGGTGGTGGTGTTGCGCTGGTGCGTGTCGCCGCTAAACTGGCAGGCCTGACCGCACAGAACGAAGATCAGAACGTGGGTATCAAAGTTGCGCTGCGCGCAATGGAAGCTCCTCTGCGTCAGATCGTTTCTAACGCCGGTGAAGAGCCATCTGTGGTTGCGAACAACGTGAAAGCGGGCGAAGGTAACTACGGTTACAACGCAGCAACTGAAGAATACGGCAACATGATCGACTTCGGTATCCTGGATCCAACGAAAGTGACCCGTTCTGCTCTGCAGTACGCGGCATCTGTCGCTGGCCTGATGATCACCACCGAGTGCATGGTCACCGATATGCCTAAAGGCGATGCACCAGACTTAGGTGCTGCTGGCATGGGCGGCATGGGCGGTATGGGCGGCATGATGTAATCGTGCGTTCTACGTCGTAGAATGTGAAAAACCCCCGGGCAGAAATGCTCGGGGGTTTTTCTTTTGGTCATCTTTTAGGTATAAGATTTACACACGGACAACTACTGTCCAGCTTATTGAAAACGAGGAATAACATGCGCGTAAAAGTCTGTGCAGGGATTGTAGGGGCAGCATTGCTGCTGGCGGGTTGTAGCTCCAGCAATGAGCTGTCGGCAGCGGGCCAGGGCGTTCGCTTTGTGGAAGATAAGCCTGGCAGTGAATGCCAGCTGTTAGGCACGGCAACCGGTGAGCAAAGTAACTGGATGTCAGGTCAGCATGGCGAAGAAGGTGGCTCGATGCGCGGTGCGGCGAATGCCCTGCGTAACCAGGCTGCGGCAATGGGCGGTAACGTGATTTACGGCGTGAGCAGCCCAACGCAGAGTATGCTGTCCAGCTTCGTGCCGACCGCCAGCCAGATGAACGGCCAGGTCTACAAGTGCCCGAACTGATTGCCTTTTTCCCTCTCCCTGTGGGAGAGGGTTAGGGTGCGGGGAAACTAGCGCTGCCGCAGCTGCAGATCCAGCGGCGTCTTGCTCGGCTCTCCGCCAATCTCGCGTGCCAGCTTCGGCACCATATAGCCTGAAACCAGCGTTAACAGTTCGCGCATAATCTGCCGGGCTTCTTCATCCGTCACCATGAAATGGGCCGCGCCCTGAACGCGATCCAGCACGTGCAGGTAATAGGGCATCACGCCCGCATCAAACAGGGCATTGCTCAGGTCGGCCAGCACGCGGGCGCTGTCATTGACGCCGCGCAGCAGCACGCTCTGGTTCAGCAGCGTCACGCCCGCTTTACGCAGACGCGCCATCGCCGCGCGAAAGTCATCGTCAATTTCATTCGCGTGGTTAATATGGTTCACCAGCAGCACCTGCAATCTTGACTGCTCCAGGCGTGACACCAGTCCGTCAGTGACACGTGCCGGAATGACAATCGGTAAACGGCTGTGAATACGCAGGCGCTTAACGTGCGGGATGGCTTCAAGCTGAGTCAACAGCCAGTCCAGCTCATGATCTTTTGCCATCAGCGGGTCACCGCCGGAAAAAATAATCTCATCCAGCTCCGGATGGGCGGCGATATAGTCCAGCGCGACCTGCCAGTTGCGTTTATTGCCCTGGTTTTCGGCATACGGGAAGTGCCGACGGAAGCAATAACGACAATTTACCGCGCAACCGCCTTTTACCAGCAGCAGGGCGCGGTTGAGATACTTGTGCAGTAAACCCGGCACCACGCTGTTCTGCTCTTCCAGCGGATCGGTGCTGTATCCCGGTGCGGTGACAAACTCATCCTGCGAAGTAAGCGTTTGTTTTAAAAGTGGATCGTCGGGGTTGCCTTTCTCCATTCGCGCCACAAACGCACGGGGAACGCGCAGGGCGAAAAGACGCTTTGCCTCGCGGCCTGCAAGCAACTCTGGGTGCTGATCGAGGTCTAAAAGACGCAGCAATTCATCAGGACTGGTGATTACATCGGCAAGTTGCGATAACCAATCTTCTCTGGACGGGGTGTTTAGGGTTACAATATGCGCCATTTTGTGGCTTAGCTACCAGTTAACAAATTTAGAGGGCCTTATGGCAACGTACTATAGCAACGATTTTCGTGCTGGTCTTAAAATCATGATGGACGGCGAACCGTACGCGGTTGAAGCCAGCGAATTCGTTAAACCAGGTAAAGGCCAGGCATTCGCACGCGTTAAGCTGCGCCGTCTGCTGACCGGTACCCGTGTTGAGAAAACCTTCAAGTCTACTGACTCCGCTGAAGGCGCTGATGTTGTTGATATGAACCTGACCTATCTGTACAACGACGGTGAGTTCTATCATTTCATGAACAACTCCACTTTCGAACAGCTGTCTGCTGATGAGAAAGCGGTAGGTGATAGCGCTAAATGGCTGCTGGATCAGGCTGAGTGCATCGTGACCCTGTGGAACGGCCAGCCTATCGCTGTGACCCCACCAAACTTCGTAGAACTGGAAATCGTTGAAACCGATCCAGGTCTGAAAGGTGATACCGCAGGTACCGGCGGTAAACCAGCCAAACTGTCTACCGGCGCAGTGGTTAAAGTTCCACTGTTCGTACAGACTGGCGAAGTGATCAAAGTGGATACCCGCTCCGGCGAATACGTATCCCGCGTGAAGTAATTTACGTCACGATTGAAGGCGCAGCGCCCGCTGCGCCTGATTTTTGCAGGCAGGGATGATGAAACGTACCGTTAAAATTCTGCTTCTGTTAGCGCTTTCCAGTGCATTGCTTTCCGGCTGTAACACCACCCGTGGAATGGGACAAGATATCCAGGATCTCGGTCATATCATTTCTCACGCCGCCAGCTAAGTTCGTCTAATTTTCCTAAAAAATGCTTCCTTTTCCGTCAACCGGCGGGATCTTGTCTATTCTTAAGTTGCTATACACAAAACAACTTTGGCTATAAAAGGAAGATATTATGGTTAAGAAGACAATTGCAGCGATCTTTTCAGTCCTGGTACTTTCTTCAGTGTTAACGGCCTGTAATACCACGCGTGGCGTCGGTCAGGATATTTCTGAAGGTGGTAGCGCAATCTCTGGTGCGGCAACTAAAGCTCAGCAGTAATTAACATACGGTACGAGACCAGCGGGTTTCGTACCGTCAGCTTTCTGATTCCTGCAGGGATAAAAACGGAGAAAAACGCGTATCCATATGCAATTTCATGCGGATATTGCGTTTGTAGGTATAGACCGTTTTTCCATTGATACTCAGGTGAGCGGCAATTTTTTGATTGCTTGCCCCGTCCATCCACAATGTCAGCACTTTCTCTTCCTGCCGGGTCAGCAAGGGGGCGGCTGCCGTTGGCCTTTCAGCGCTGGCGCGCGAGTTTAATGCGTCGTTGATAGTCGTTGCCACTTCTCCGAGACTGGCGTTTTTCAACAGCGACGACCACACCGGGAACTGTCCGAGCCAGTCGGTCATGCCGCGGTCCTCTCCCGATTGCAGCATAATAAACGGTAATCGTTCACTGGCGTTAAGCAAGGACGAGAGCTGCTGAAAATGATGAATATCCTGCCTGAAGCCGTACAGGTCGGCGATGACCAGCGTGGGTTTCCATTGCAGAATGTGCTCCCTGGCAAGGAACAGATTATTTAGTCCGGTCACAACGTAGTGTCCTGGGAACAAACCGGAATGATTGAGCCATGCTTCAAACCCCGTGCGGGTGAAGTGACAACGGTCAATCAAAAGAATTTTGAACATATTTTATTCGCAGTCGGCTAGTGGTTTGGCTTCCTGCCATCAGAAAGCACATCATCATAGAGAAGTCGGATGAGTGCTAAATGCCGGAACTACGCGCCATACTGCGGCTATTTCTTGCCTTAACGTGTTCAGCAAAAAATGATTGAAAAAAAATAGCACGCTAACCACAATATGGGGCGTAATCTCTGCCTTACGGGACGACCCGTAAGCGTTTCTTTCACCGGGGACGGCCCCAACTTGAATTAAGTTAAGGAGCCTGAAATGTCCTGGATCATTCTTTTTATTGCTGGCCTGCTCGAAGTGGTATGGGCAATTGGTCTCAAGTACACCCACGGATTTACCCGCCTGACGCCCAGCGTCATAACCGTCACCGCAATGATCGTGAGTATTGTCCTGTTATCCTGGGCGATGCGCTCGCTGCCTGTGGGAACGGCTTATGCCGTCTGGACGGGCATTGGTGCGGTGGGGGCCGCCATCACCGGCATTCTGCTGCTGGGAGAGTCAGCGAGTCTGGCGCGTATCGCCAGCCTCGCCTTGATTGTGGCCGGCATCGTTGGGCTGAAGCTCAGCACCCATTAATGGGGCTGTTTTACCCAGATGAGCTTTGACACATCAAACCCTTGTCGGGTCGCGACGTCCAGCATCTGCTGTTTCATTTCTGACGAAATAGTTGGCGTGCGGGAAAGTATCCACAAATAGTCGCGATCCGGCCCGCAGACCAGCGCGTGACGGTACTCTCTGTCGAGCGCGATCACGTTATAGCCGCCATAAAACGGGCCGAAGAAAGAGACTTTGAGCGCGGCCCGTCGCGGGTCGCCCGTGAAGTACGCTTTCCCAATCGACTGCTGCCACATCTCCCGATCGGGATTATAGCCCCGGTTGATCACCTGAATACCGCCATCATCCATCGGGCTGTAATTCGCAGTGACCTTCTCTAAGCCCTGCTCAAACCGATGGTCGAGGCGCGCGATTTCATACCATGTTCCAAGGAAGCGTTGTGCATCAAAAGGCGAGACGACGGTAACGCCTGGAGGTGGGGTAGGGGAACTGCAGGCAACCACTAAAAACGCGGCTGTCACCGCGGCGATAACAGGCAGAATGCGCATAGGAGTTTCCTTACTGTTTTTTGTTAAGTGTAGATGACGGCAAGGAAAATGTGGTTTTTGTGCGGTGTGTTTCGCCGGGTGGTCACCCCGTGGATTTTGTAGGCCGGGTAAGCGTTAGCGCCACCCGGCAATGTTTTACTGCAGCGCGTCGAGGATACGGTATGCCGCCTCAACGCGTGCCGGGTTCGGATAGCTTTTATTCGCCAGCATCACAATGCCGAGCTGCTTTTCAGGAATAAATG
Source organism: Enterobacter sp. Y17 (assembly GCF_019730495.1). Lineage (NCBI taxonomy): Bacteria > Pseudomonadati > Pseudomonadota > Gammaproteobacteria > Enterobacterales > Enterobacteriaceae > Enterobacter > Enterobacter sp. Y17. Next base: position 13,090 of record NZ_JAASKP010000011.1, on the reverse strand, counting down.
CCACGTAGCTGCCAAACCCACCGGTAGAGCCTGTTTTATGGACCCATGACGCATTGACCGGGGGCGCCGGTGGATTCACTTCTCTCGCAGGCAGCGGTGCCAGCGCCACCTTATTGTCGCTACCTTCAACCACGGTTTTTGCATCGACCGGCCAGTTAAGCATTTCCCAGCCCAACCCCTGATACATGGCACCCACGCGCCAGTAGCGAGACTGCGCCAGGGTAAGGCCTTTCCTGAGTGAACTATCCTCAAGCGAGTCCGGCTTCATGTTGACCATCACCCAGCTTGCCATATCCTTCACGTTGGTTTTTACGCCATAGGCTTCAGCGTCCAGCATTCCTGGCGAAACGTGTACCGCCTTACCGTCGCGGTATCCCCAGGCGTAATGCGCCTCTTCCGCTTTCGGAACGTTAATCCATGTATGGTCCAGCTTGAGCGGCTTAAAGACCCGCATCGTTATGGCCTGCTCATAGCTCATGCCGGAAGGTTTGACCGCCAGCGCGCCAAAAAGACCGATGCTGGCGTTGGCATAAAGACGCGTGGTGCCCGGCTTCCACTGCGGCTGCCAGTTTTGATAAAAGCGCAGCAGAGAGGCGTTATCCGTGACCTCATCCGGTACCTGTAACGGCAAACCACCTGCGGTATAGGTTGCCAGATCCAGCATGCGGATCCCCTGCCACTGCTTGCCTGTCAGCTCAGGCCAGTATTTTGTCACCGGATCGCCCAGCGATATTTCACCGCGAGCAATGGCATCGCCGCCGAGTACGCCGGTGAAGGTTTTACTTATAGAACCCAGCTCGAATAAGGTTTGTGGGGTGACAGGTTTGTTCGCCGCAACATCGGCTTTACCGAAGGTAAAGTAGTGCGGCTGACCCTGATAAATCACCGCCACCGCCATACCCGGAATGGCCTGCGCTTTCATCAGCGGCGTAACGGTACGTTCCACCACCTCAGCCAGCTGTTTTTCTGACATCGGTGCAGCCAATACCGAGCAGGAGGTGCTGAGCAGCAGGGCGCAGCAAAGGGATTTAGTCATCATCAGTTATCTTCCGTAATAGCAGTTCAAGGGAGTGTCCGGGCCCGTCAGACCGCTGTAGTCTGTTGGATTTGACTATGGCTGACAAACGGTTAAATTTAGCATTAGCTGTTAATTTTTCTAACGGACGAGACCATGACGCGCAGCTATCTCCCTCTTAATTCCCTTCGGGCGTTTGAAGCAGCCGCCAGGCATCTCAGTTTTACGCATGCCGCTATCGAGCTGAACGTCACCCATTCCGCGATTAGCCAGCACGTCAAGGCGCTGGAGCAGCACCTTAATTGCCAGCTGTTTGTCCGCGTTTCGCGAGGGCTGATGCTGACCACCGAAGGCGAGAATTTGCTGCCGGTGCTGAATGACTCGTTCGATCGCATCGCCGGAATGCTGGATCGTTTTGCCAGCCAGCGCGCTCAGGAGAAGCTTAAAATAGGTGTGGTAGGGACTTTTGCCACGGGTGTTTTATTCTCGCTGCTTGCGGACTTTCGCCGCTGCTATCCGCATATTGATCTTCAGCTTTCCACCCATAACAATCGCGTCGATCCGGCGGCCGAAGGGCTTGATTACACTATTCGCTACGGTGGCGGCGCGTGGCATGGAACCGATGCTGAATTCCTTTGCCCTGCGCCGCTGTCTCCGCTCTGTACGCCTGACATTGCCTCCTGTCTAAAAAGCCCGGCAGATATCCTGAAGTTTACCCTGCTGCGCTCCTACCGGCGCGACGAGTGGGCGGCGTGGATGCAGGCCGCGGGTGAGCATCCTCCCTCACCGACGCACCGGGTGATGGTGTTTGATTCGTCCGTGACCATGCTGGAAGCCGCGCAGGCAGGCACAGGGATTGCCATTGCGCCTGTCGACATGTTTACCCATTTACTCAGCAGCGAACGCATCGTGCAGCCGTTTGCAACGCAGATTGACCTCGGCAGCTACTGGCTGACAAGACTACAGTCACGGACAGAAACGCCCGCAATGCGCGAGTTTGCCCAGTGGCTGGTGGGGAAGATGCAGAAATAAAAGGCCCGCCGGATGGCGGGCCAGAAGCGTTAGATGGTGACCACGGCAATCAGCGTCACCACGGTCAGGATGGTCGCCAGACCGTAGAACACCCATTTACCGCTCGGTACATGGATTTTCAGATCATGCATCGCATGGTGAATACGGTGCAGGCCACACCACAGCGGCAGGACGATCATCAGGAAGATGAACACGCGGCCGATAAAGCTGCTCGCGAACGCCAGTACGCGCTCGTAGCTCAGCGCATCGCCCGGGAACAGCCCCAGCGGCAGCATAATGCCGACCAGCAGAATGATGACGGGGGCGATGATGGCACTCCACATGCCGCCTGCGCCAAACAGGCCCCAGAAGACCGGCTCGTCAGAACGTTTTGGATTTGGATTGATCACAGGTGTCTCCTTACCAGAACAGTGCGACAAACAGAATGACCACAGTGACCAGAATCGTCACTGCCCAGAGCCCTTTAATCACCGGCTCTGGCCCCATTTTCTCGTCTTTTATGATGATGTTCGCGGCTTTTGGCGCCAGCTCAAACCAGGTTTTGGTATGAAGCAGCGCGGCCGCGAGCACGATCAGGTTCAGAACAACAATGATCGGGTTTTGCAGGAAACCGACAAAGCTGGCCCAGGCTTCCGGGCCATGCTTGAGGGCAAAAACGCCGTACATCAGCTCAAGGCTGAACCAGACCGCCGGTACCGCCGTGCCTTCACGCAGCATATAGAAGCGATAAAACGGCAGGTTTTTCCACCAGGTGGACGGCACAGGCCGCACATAGGCTTTGCGTTTAGTCGTCATCATGCACTCCTTAGCGTGGTTTCAGGGTAGCGATAAGAAAGTCTTTCGAGCTTTCTACTTTACCCTGCTGAATTGCGGCGGCCGGGTCGACGTGCTTCGGACACACTTCGGAGCAGTAACCCACAAAGGTACAGCTCCAGACGCCGTTCTGGCTGTTAAGCTGCGCCATACGTTCTTTTTTGCCGTGGTCGCGGCTGTCTTCGTTATAGCGGTGTGCCAGGGTAATGGCGGCCGGGCCGATGAACTCCTTGTTCAGGCCAAACTGTGGACAGGCTGCGTAGCACAGGCCGCAGTTGATGCAGCCGGAGAACTGATGATATTTCGCCATCTGAGCCGGCGTCTGGGTATTTGGCCCCTGATCCGGCGAGCGCGGATTACCGATGATGTACGGCTTAATGGCTTCCAGGCTTTCGATAAAGTGGGTCATATCGACCACCAGATCGCGTTCAATCGGGAAATTGCCCAGCGCTTCGACCTTAATGCCTTTGGTGTACTCGCGCAGGAAAGTCTTACAGGCCAGCTTCGGCACCTTGTTGACCATCATGCCGCAGGAGCCGCAGATTGCCATGCGGCAGGACCAGCGGTAGCTCAGGTCTGGCGCCAGGTTATCTTTGATATAGCCGAGCGCATCCAGCAGGGATGTTTGCTCGTCATAAGGGACTTCATAGAAAGCGCTGTGCGGTGCGGCGTCCACTTCCGGATTGTAGCGCACCACTTCAACCTTCATTTTTTGCATCTCAGCCATTCGCCTTCTCCTTCTTCTCGGCGGCTTCTGCTTCTGCACCGTACACGCGTTTAGCCGGCGGCAGCGTGGTGATTTTCACGTCGCTGTAGTCCAGACGTGTGGTGCCATCTGCATCGCGCCAGGCGAGAGTGTGTTTCAGGAAATTGACGTCGTCACGTTCGGTACAGCCTTCGTCCAGACGCTGGTGGGCCCCACGCGACTCTTTACGCGCCAGCGCAGAGTGCGCCATACATTCCGCGACGTTCAGACCGTGGCCCAGCTCAATGGTGTAGAGCAGGTCGGTGTTGAATACGCTGGAGGTATCGGTGATGCGTACGCGCTTGAAGCGCTCCTGCAGTTCCGCCAGCTTATCGACGGTTTTTTGCATCAGCTCTGGCGTACGGTAAATACCGCAGCCTTCTTCCATCGACAGGCCCATCTCGTCGCGGATCTTAGACCAGTTCTCGTTCCCCTCCTGGTTCACCAGATCTTTCAGGCGTTTTTCAACGTCTGCGACCTGCGCATCCAGCGCGGCACCGTTGGCTTCACCTGCGGTAGCTGCCCGCTCCATCGCGCGCTCGCCCGCCATGCGGCCAAAGACGACCAGCTCTGCCAGCGAGTTAGACCCGAGACGGTTGGCGCCGTGCAGACCCACGGAGGAACACTCGCCGACGGCGAACAGGCCTTTAATACGGGTTTCGCACTGCTGGTCGGTTTCGATCCCGCCCATGGTGTAGTGCGCGGTAGGACGCACCGGAATCGGCTCTTTCACCGGGTCGACGCCGACGTAAGCTTTCGCCAGCTCGCAGATGAACGGCAGACGTTCCAGCAGTTTCTTCTCGCCAAGGTGACGCAGGTCGAGATAGACCACATCGCCGCGCGGCGTGGAGATGGTGTTGCCTTTGCGCCACTCGTGCCAGAAGGCCTGAGAGACTTTGTCGCGCGGGCCGAGTTCCATGTATTTGTTCTTCGGCTCGCCGAGCGGGGTTTCCGGGCCCATGCCGTAATCCTGCAGATAGCGGTAGCCGTTTTTATTGACCAGAATACCGCCTTCACCGCGGCAGCCTTCCGTCATCAAAATGCCGGAGCCCGGCAGACCGGTTGGGTGATACTGCACGAACTCCATATCGCGCAGCGGTACGCCGTGACCGAGCGCCATGCCCATGCCGTCACCGGTGACGATGCCGCCGTTGGTGTTATAACGATAAACGCGACCCGCACCGCCCGTTGCCATCACTACCGCGTTGGCGCGGATCTGGACAAGCGTGCCTTCCATCATGTTCATCGCCACCAGGCCACGCGCCTGTCCGTCATCAACCAGAATGTCGAGGACGAAGTGTTCATCGAAGCGCTGAATTTGTGGGAACTGAAGGGAGGTCTGGAACAGGGTGTGCAGCATGTGGAAGCCGGTTTTATCGGCGGCGAACCAGGTGCGTTCAATCTTCATACCGCCAAAGCGGCGAACGTTGACGCTGCCGTCCGGGCGGCGGCTCCACGGACATCCCCACTGCTCAAGCTGGGTCATTTCCGTGGGACAATGATGCACAAAGTAGTCAACGACATCCTGCTCGCAAAGCCAGTCGCCCCCTGCAACCGTGTCGTGGAAATGGTATTCAAAGCTGTCATGATCCTGCGCAACGGCGGCGGACCCTCCTTCTGCTGCCACTGTGTGACTACGCATTGGATAGACTTTTGAAATCAATGCGATTTTAGCGTTGGGATTAGCTTGTGCTGCAGCAATCGCAGCACGTAATCCAGCCCCGCCAGCGCCTATTACGGCAAGATCGGCTTGAAAAGTTTGCACGACATTCCTCCAGATTTTTGTTATTTCGCAACGCGACAAACTAAAGGTAGTTCACCCGTCCAAAAGGACGATTGCGAAAGCGTTTCCACTGCTCCTTTATGGGTAAAACAGTATAACCGTGTAGATGTCAGGGAAATTTGACGTGTTCGATTTTTTTGCTGTTCTGTACGGCGATTTATTATGAAGATTGATGAAATACGTCACGAAAAAGTTCACCTAAATGAAATGCCCTTTTTTACTGCGCAAAATTTGTCTCTGCCCCTGCTAACGAGTAGACTTCGTGCCCTTGTCTGAAATCGGAGAACAACTCATGAGCGAAACGGCCACCTGGCAGCCGAGCGCATCCATCCCTAATCTGTTAAAACGCGCTGCAATTATGGCGGAGATCCGCCGTTTCTTTGCCGACCGCGGAGTCCTGGAGGTGGAAACGCCGTGCATGAGTCAGGCAACGGTAACGGATATTCATCTGGTGCCGTTTGAAACCCGTTTTGTTGGCCCCGGCCACTCTCAGGGCATGAATTTGTATCTGATGACCAGCCCGGAATACCACATGAAACGCCTGCTGGCGGCGGGATGTGGCCCGGTGTATCAGCTGTGCCGCAGCTTCCGTAATGAAGAGATGGGGCGTCACCACAACCCGGAATTCACCATGCTGGAGTGGTACCGCCCGCATTATGATATGTACCGCCTGATGAATGAGGTGGACGATCTGCTCCAGCAGGTGCTGGACTGCTCGGAAGCCGAAACGCTCTCCTATCAGCAGGCTTTCCAGCGCCATCTGGAAATCGATCCGCTGTCGGCGGACAAAACCCAGCTGCGCGAAGTGGCAGCAAAACTGGATCTGAGCAACGTGGCGGATACCGAAGAGGATCGCGACACGCTGCTGCAGCTGCTGTTCACTTTTGGCGTTGAACCGCAGATTGGCAAAGACCGTCCGACCTTTGTCTATCACTTCCCGGCAAGCCAGGCGTCGCTGGCGCAGATCAGTACCGAAGATCATCGTGTCGCAGAGCGTTTTGAGGTCTATTACAAAGGCATCGAGCTGGCGAACGGCTTCCACGAACTGACGGATGCCCGCGAGCAGCAGCAGCGCTTCGAGCAGGATAACCGCAAGCGCGCCGCGCGCGGTCTGCCGCAGCAGCCTATTGATGTGAATTTGCTTGAAGCATTAAAAGCAGGTCTGCCGGATTGCTCCGGCGTGGCGCTGGGTGTTGACCGTCTGGTGATGCTGGCCCTGGGCGCAGAGCAGCTTGGCGATGTGATTGCGTTTACCGTAGATCGCGCCTGACGGCAGTTTACCCTCTCCCGCGGGAGAGGGTTGCCCCGCTTACCTTACAAACTTCCCGCCGGGCGCGTACGCGCCGCTGACGTCAGCGTTCTTCCCGTTTTACGCCCGTCCAGGCTTTCGAGACGCATCTGGAACGGTGGGAACGGCATATCAATACCGTGCTCGCGGAAGCCCGCCAGAATCAGCTGGTGGATCTCATGGCGCAGCGGCATACGGTGTCCCATTTCGGCGGCGTAGATGCGCAGCTCGAAAATCTGGATCCCCTGCTGTAAATCCACAAGGAATACTTCCGGCGCCGGGTTGTCGATTACCAGCGAACAGCGCTCAGCGGCAGTGTAGAGGATCTGGGTGACCTCTTCGCTGTTGGCGTCCGACGGCGCCGGTACCGTCAGCACCACGCGGGTAACGGAGTCTGACAGCGACCAGTTGATGAACTGCTCGGTAATAAACGCCTTGTTTGGCACGATGATCTCTTTGCGATCCCAGTCGCTGATCGTCGTCGCGCGGGTGTTGATCTTCGTGATGCTGCCGGTCAAATCGCGGATCGTTACGGTATCGCCAATACGGATCGGTTTTTCGAACAGAATGATCAGGCCAGAGATGAAGTTGGCGAAGATCTCCTGTAAACCAAAACCTAACCCTACACCAAGGGCCGCCACCAGCCACTGCAGCTTCGACCACTCAATACCGATCATCGAGAAGCCAACCAGCCCGCCAAACAGCATGATCAGATATTTGGTAATGGTCGTAATCGCATAGCCTGTACCCGGCGTTAAATCCAGATGCTGCAGCAGCGCAAGCTCCAGCAGCGCCGGGAAGTTGCGTACCAGCTGCGTGGTGATGATCAGCACCAGAATGGCAATCAGCACCGCCCCTAAGGTAATCGGCTCCAGGCTTTCAACACCCTGCACCGTAGACGTCACGTCCCAGAGCGAGATGTTCTCCAGGAAGCCAAACGCGGAGTGGATCTCTGACCAGAGGAAGATCACCGACAGGAGGGCAATCAGCATCAGGATGGAACGAACCAGGCGCAGGGACTGGGTACTGATGGCATCCAGATCCAGTTCGACTTCGTCCGCTTCCGTTGTGCCTTCCGTACTGTTGACGTGGTTTGGCTCTTCCTCACCCCGCGCGCGCTGGGCGAGGATCTCCGCCCGGCGATGCTTGGCTCGGTCAAAGGCCAGACGGCGGCGCTGGATCAGCATCCAGCGGCGGATCACGTGGTACACCACCAGCAGCAGGAACCAGATGGCCACCGAGGTTTCCAGCCGCGCCAGCAGCGCCTGCGCGGTTGCCAGATAGCCTACCGCTGCTGCCAGCATCGCAAACAGCGGCGCGCTAAGCAGCAGGTTCCAGAGCAGCCGGTTGAACATGTTTTCGCCGCTGCCGGATTTATCGAGATAGAGCGGAATACCCGCGCGTTTCAGGCTGAGCGTAACGATGGCCAGCGCCCCGCATATCAGCATAAAGCAGAGGCGGCCCAGCGAGCCTGAGAATTCCCGGTCGTTGAGATTATCGAACATGATCAGCGCCATAATCAGCGGCACAATCAGCCCGATGCTCATCAGGTAGTAACGCATGGCGCGCGCAACGCGATTACGCGGCCAGCCAAAGTGGGTGATAAACAGGCCATTGGGGCGCGCGAAGGTGGCGCAAATCATGACCACCCACAGCAGCGGCACCGTGGCGGTGACGCCATCGCCAATCGCGACCGCGAGCGGATAGGGCCAGGCTTCCCGCAGGCCATACCCCAGCGTCATCCACAGCACCGGCAGCGGAGAGGCGACAAGAATCGACCAGAATACGGTGCGCAACGTCAGCCAGAAGTGATCCTGGGTGACTTTCCCGACCCGGGAGCTGGAACGCTCCAGGAAGCGGGTGAAATGTCTGCGCGAGTAAATGCTGAAGCCCACCAGAATCAACGCCCCGAGCAGCGGGAAAATGGTCTCTTTGCTGGTAAACATCATCACGCTGGCCTGTCCCAGCTGGCTGACGGTGTCCAGCGAAATCAGGCGGCGCAGGTCCTGGACAATCTCAATCGGCCACGAGAAGGTCATCGGACGCACGTCGGACGTCCAGAAGAGATAACGGTGCGTAGCCTCGTTCACCTCTTTCAGCGCATCTTCCAGCTGGCTATTGGAGACTTTTAGCTTGGTCAGCTCCAGAATCAGCGTATCCCCGCCCTGGAGCAGGGAGTTCAGCAGCTCACGCTGGGTACGCAGCTGGGCTTCCAGAATGCGGTTTTGCTCGCTGGTCAGGGGCTGGCCGTCAGCCTGACGGATCTGGCGGATTTGCGGCTGTTTATTGAGAAGATCTTCAAAGTGCAGTCGCTGAACGCGCAGCTGGGCCATCTCGGTATCCAGCTGTTGCGGCTTCGGCATTTCAGGCAGGCGCGCGACCTGGGCGCGCAACGCTTCGCCCAGCAGGTTTGATGACCCGAGCCACTGGGACTGCTCGCGCAGGGTGTTGAGCGCCTGGCGAACCTGCAGGGTTTGATTGGTGGCCTGACGCTGCTGGGATGCAACCAGATCCATGCGCTGCGCCTGCTGATTCAGCGCGGCAGAAAGCTCGCGGTTGACCCTGAATTGTTCGTTGATACCGGCAGGCAGGTTTTCGCTGTTTTCCGCCAGCAGTTCGGTGCTTTCAAGGGCACGCTCGGCTTCGCGCTGACGCTGGCTGTTAAGCTGATTGCGCAGGGCCTGGAGATACGCATCCAGCTGCTCGCTCTGCTTCTGAGCGAGTTCAGAGCGCATCCGCGACAGCTCCTGGCGGTTATTGGCGGAAAGCTGCGCCAGCTCCAGCTCATCGACAAGGGCCTTCAGGCGAGCAGATTCTGCCTGCAGGCCCAGATTTTGAGCCTGAGCCTGTGGCGTATTGCCGCTTTGCGTACCCACGCGACGCTCAACTTCATTAAGCTGGCGGCGGGCATCGGTTTGCTGCTGCGGAAGCTGGCTGAGGGAGTCGGCAATTTCACGCGCTCGCTCCTGCTCCTGCTGGGCAAGGCGGCTCTTTTCCAGAAGCTGGCTGCTGACCTGCAGGATCTCTTGGTTCAGGGCGTCGGAGGTCATGCCTGCTGGCACATCGCGCGGTTCGTCACGCAAATTATTGAGCTGCGCGCGCAGCGTCTGCGAGAGTTTGGGGAAATTGTCGATAACCTGCTGATACTGCTGAGCGCGCTCAAGAGAGCCTTTTCGCTCCTCAAGCGCGTTCAGGGCAGCCTGGAGCGACTCGACGGTCTCTGGCTGAGCGGGTTTAGCCGCTTTTGCCTGCTCCAGTTCCTGGGTTATCTGTTTGGCGTCGGGGGCTGTCGCTGCGTACGCCCCCATGCTGAGGCACCAGGCCATCAGTAGAACGATAATCGGGCGCACGTCAGCGATCCTTCTGTTGTTAGCCTTCGTCTTTTTTGTCGTCAACCAGCGGGCTGGCGTCGTGCTCGGCGTTGATCTCTTCCTGCGGTAGCGGCGCTGGTTCTGCATCCGGCGTAACGAAGGTTTCGGTAGAGACCGCCAGCGGCTGGCCCAGTTTGGTGACCGACAGGCTTTCGAGCTGTTCAGCCAGCTTCACTTTGCCCGGCGCAAACAGGTTGATTACGGTAGAGCCCAGCTTGAAGCGACCCATCTCCTGACCTTTCAGCAGGGCCACCGAGCCTTCTGCTTCACCGGCAGGCCAGGTCCAGCGTTTGATCACGCCTTCGCGCGGTGGGGTGATGGTGCCCGCCCAGACGGTTTCGATGCTGCCTACGATGGTCGCACCCACCAGAATCTGCGCCATAGGGCCAAATTCAGTATCGAACAGACAGATGACGCGCTCGTTGCGGGCAAACAGGTTCGGCACGTTCTGCGCGGTCAGGTGGTTTACGGAGAACAGGTCGCCCGGGACGTAAATCATTTCACGCAGGATACCGTTACACGGCATGTGCACGCGATGGTAGTCGCGCGGTGAAAGATAGGTGGTGGCAAAGGTACCGTTACGGAACAGGTCCGCCATCAGGTAGTTACCCGCCAGCAGCGCTTCCAGACTGTAGTTATGGCCCTTCGCCTGCAGGATTTTGTCGTCTTCGATATCACCCAACTGGCTGATCACGCCGTCTGCCGGCATCACCAGGACGTTAGGGTCGGTGTTCAGCGGGCGCACTTCGTCACGCAGCGGGCGTACGAAGAACTCGTTGAAGGTGCGGTAGCTGGCGGTATCCGGCTTCTGCGCCTCTTTCATATCGACCTTGTAATATTTTACGAAAAGGTCGATGACCAGTTTGGTCAGCCAGCCCGCGCGTTTGCTTGCGCCCCAGCCCGCCAGGCGAGTGAGCCACAGTTTTGGCAGAATGTATTGAAGCGAAAGTTTAAATGCGTTTAACAAGGTAGCCTCCAGGCCATTGTTTTGTCGTTCCTGATCCGGCGTTAAGCCGCCGGAACCTGAAAAAAGGGGACGATTTTAGCGATGCTTAGCTTAGTTGTCAGTTATCAGAATCAGAAAAGTTTTTACGCGTTTTTACGTCTTCCATGCTCTCAAGAATGCGGTGGTAATTCTCGAAGCGGGTTTCCGCGATCTCACCTTTCTCAACCGCTTCACGAATAGCGCAGCCTGGGTCGTTATCGTGCTTACAGTCGCGGTATTTACAGGCGCCTAAATAATCATGGAATTCGACAAATCCGTTAAAGATTTGTTCCGGCTCAAGGTGCCACAAACCGAACTCACGCACCCCCGGGGAGTCGATCACGTCGCCGCCGTGCGGGAAATGATACAGACGCGAGGCGGTGGTGGTGTGCTGGCCCAGGCCAGAGACGTTGGACACATCGTTGGTCAGGATCTCTTGCTGGAGGCCGAGCAGGTTGTTCAGCAGGCTCGATTTACCTACGCCGGACTGGCCCGCAAAGATGCTGATGCGGTCGGTCAGCGCCTCTTCCAGCGGTTTAAGGCCATCTTTGGTGTGGCTGGAGACCATCAGCACGCGGTAACCAATCTTGCGGTAGATATCCATCTGCTCATTCACGAAGGCCATACCGTCGTCATCCAGCAGATCGATTTTGTTCAACACGATAATCGGTTCAACCTGCAGCGTTTCGCAGGCGACGAGGTATCGGTCGATAATGTTGAGCGAAAGTTCGGGCAAAATCGCCGATACGATAACAATCTGGTTAATGTTGGCGGCAATGGGTTTGACCCCGTCGTAGAAATCGGGACGGGTTAACACGGACGTGCGCTCATGAACCGCTTCAACGATACCTTTTACCGTAACGCCTTCCGCCGCCTCTTTACCCGGTCGCCAGACCACGCGATCGCCGGTAACCAGTGAACGGATGGTGCGACGGATATTGCAACGGTGGATATCCCCGTCGGCGGATTCGACATCGGCATGCATACCGAAACGGCTGATAACTACGCCTTCTGTCGCTTCACCAAACAGGTTGTCGTCATAATCCGGCTTCTCCGAAGTGGTTTTAAGACGGCGCTGGTGGTTGGCGTTTACGCGGCGCTGCTGCCCTTTGGAGAGTTTATTTTTACTCAATCGCGCTGGCTCCTGGTCGCCCGTAAGGGGCAAAACCTCTATGATACACTCTAATTAATACTAGTTAACCTGCTACTGCCGGTTATGCGAGAAGGGTGGAAAATAACATGAGCGCGGATGAAAACAACCTGATTTGGATCGATCTCGAAATGACCGGGCTGGATCCCGAGCGCGATCGCATCATTGAAATTGCAACGCTGGTGACGGACGCTAACCTGAATATCCTGGCTGAAGGGCCAACGATTGCGGTGCATCAGTCCGACGACCAGCTGGCTTTGATGGATGAATGGAACGTGCGCACCCACACCGGCAGTGGCCTGGTAGAGCGCGTGAAGGCGAGCACGTTCGGCGATCGCGAGGCGGAGCTGGCGACGCTTGAGTTCCTGAAACAGTGGGTTCCGGCAGGCAAATCGCCTATCTGTGGGAATAGTATCGGCCAGGATCGCCGTTTCCTGTTTAAGTACATGCCGGAGCTGGAGTCATATTTCCACTACCGCTATCTGGATGTCAGCACTCTGAAAGAGCTGGCGCGTCGCTGGAAGCCTGAAATCCTCGACGGCTTTAAAAAGCAGGGGACTCACCAGGCGATGGACGATATCCGTGAGTCCGTGGCGGAGCTTTCCTACTACCGCGAAAACTTTATTAAGCTGTGATTTTGCGATCCGGCGCCTTGCGTGGCCGGGTTTTTGTCGTTAAATTGTTCAGCTTGCCGATTAATTAAGCATTTGAACTTAATTTCGAAAAAATCGCTTTAAGGGGGGTTGCAGCTAAAAGGATTTCTCGTATAATGCGCCTCCCGTAACGACAGAGAATTACACGTTACGACAGCAACAAAAGCAGTGCAGATTTGCGGGAATAGCTCAGTTGGTAGAGCACGACCTTGCCAAGGTCGGGGTCGCGAGTTCGAGTCTCGTTTCCCGCTCCAA
>NZ_JAASKP010000010.1:0-81600 GCF_019730495.1 Enterobacter sp. Y17 | reverse complement strand
TGCTGACCCGGCGGCGTGTGTGCCGTTGTTCCGTGTCAGTGGAGGCGCATTATAGGGAGTTATTCCGACGTGACAAGCATAAAATACAAAAAACTTTTCGTTCGCTCACTTTTCAAACTTAACGCTTATTTATGTCGCGAATCGCCCGTTAAATGTGCGATTTCCCGCGCAAAACTGGCCACCTGCGACCAGTCGGTATAAACCACTTCTTTACGCGTATCGGTTTCACCCCCGGTCATCTTCATAATCAGGCGGATCATAAAGCGGTCATACCAGCGGTAGCGAGGGTAGCGCAGCGCGCCGGCAAAGACGGCGCACAGGTCTGGCTGCCACGGCGAGCTGAGTAAAAACTTGCGCGTGTAGCTGTTGGTCTGCGGCGTACGCTTCTCGGCTTTACGTGCGACCAGGTTGACCGAATAAAACGCACCGGGCAATTTGTTGAGCACCGCCGTGTGCTTTTTCACAAAGCGATCCAGCGCCGGATGGAAATGCCCGTAACGAATTGACGCGCCAATCACCACGCGATCGTACTCCTGCCAGGCTATCTGCTTCGCACGGTTCAGGTTCACCACATCCGAGTAAATACCCAGCTCTTTTAATTCCGACGCCAGACAGGCGGCAATCTCACGCGTTTGCCCGTCTCGCGTAGAGAAAAGAATCAATGTTTTCATCAACGGCTCCTTACTCGCGCCAGAATGTAGGGGTGAACAGCACCAGCAGCGTAAAGACCTCAAGACGACCAAACAGCATATTGGCGATGAGGATCCATTTCGCGACCGGGTTCATGCTGGCAAAGTTATCCGCCACAACGCCCAGGCCGGGCCCGAGGTTATTCAATGTTGCTACGACGGACGCAAAGGCGGAAAAATCATCCACCCCCGTCGCGATAATCGCCAGCATACTGACGATAAAGACCAGCGCATACGCCGAGAAGAATCCCCACACCGCTTCGAGGATACGTTCCGGCAGCGCGCGGTTCCCCAGCTTAATGCTGTAAACCGCGTTCGGGTGGACCAGGCGCTTCAGCTCACGGTTCCCCTGCTTAAACAGCAGCAGAATACGAATTACCTTCAGGCCACCGCCCGTAGAACCCGCACAGCCCCCAATAAATGCCGAGCATAACAGCAGCACCGGCAGGAACAGCGGCCAGCGCGCGATGCTGTCCGTGGTAAACCCGGCGGTCGTCGCCATCGATACCACCTGGAAGAACGCCTGATTTAGCGTGGTCAGCGCGGAGTTGTAGACATCATGGAACCACAGCACCAGGGTACAGATGATCACCAGCGTAAGCTGGACGCCAATGAACATGCGGAACTCCGGGTCACGCCAGTACACTTTCAGGCTGCGCCCGCTCAGTAAAGAAAAGTGCAGGCCATAGTTACAGCCTGAAATCAGCAGGAAAATGGCAATAATGGTGTTAATCGTTGGACTGTCGAAGTAGCCGACGCTGGCATCATGGGTGGAGAACCCGCCGATAGCGATCGTCGCAAAGCTGTGTCCGATGGCGTCGAAAGCGGGCATCCCGGCAAACCATAGCGCCAGCGCACAGGCCACCGTCAGTAAGACATAGATAAGCCAGAGGGTTTTCGCCGTCTCGGCAATACGCGGGCGCATTTTATTATCTTTCAGCGGCCCGGGCATTTCGGCGCGATAAAGCTGCATGCCGCCAACGCCCAGAATAGGAAGAATAGCCACTGCCAGGACGATGATCCCCATCCCCCCGAACCACTGCAGCATCTGACGATAAAAGAGAATGGCGTGCGGGAGTGAATCCAGCCCCACCAGCGTCGTCGCCCCGGTGGTTGTTAAACCGGAGAACGATTCAAAAAAGGCATCCGTAATGCTCAGGTTAGGCTGTTCAGAGAAGATAAAGGGCAGCGAACCGACGCTCCCCAGCACCGTCCAGAACAGGACCACAATCAAAAATCCTTCGCGAGATTTCAGTTCACCTTTCTGACGACGGTTTGGCCACCATAGCAGCGAGCCGATCGCCAGCGCGACAAAGAAGGTTTGGGTAAATGCCCGCCCCGCGCCGTCCCGGTAGATAAGCGCCACCAGTCCTGGGAGAATCATCGTCCCGGAAAAAAGTATGACCAGCAGTCCAACGATTCGGGTTATGGCACGAAAATGCATCTCTGCCGCTTCCTTTGGTATTCAAAAAAGTGAGGTGGGGATTATTCTTCAATCGGCAGCAATTGCAACAAACCACGACTAAAATCAGCCAGTTTTGCTGAAAAAGCAGCCAGCTCCGCCTGCGGAAGCGCCACGCGTAATTGCACCATTGCCTGGTAATCACTGTGCGCAATCACGCCGTTAAACTGCCTCAGCAGCGCCTCGATGCCGGATAACTGGGCGTAATCGCACAGTAAAGTATATTCGGTGAGCGGCGTTTTGCGGGTAGTTGTGAGCATATTCAGCGCCTGCTGAACTCCCCCGCCATAGGCTTTTACCAGCCCACCCGTGCCTAACAGGATGCCGCCGTAGTAGCGCACCACCACGGCGGTAATTTCACCCACGCCGCTGCCCATAAGCTGCGAAAGCATGGGTTTACCGGCCGTGCCCGCCGGTTCACCGTCGTCGGAAAACCCCAGCTGTTGCGAATCGTCTGGCGGTCCTGCCACCCACGCCACGCAGTGGTGACGCGCGTCAGGATGCTCAGCCCGAACGGATTCGACAAACGCCTTTGCCGCCTCTACGCCGTCGGTATGCGCCAGCAGCGTAATAAAGCGGCTTTTCTTGATTTCCTCAACAAAGGTGACCGGTTCAGCCGGTATCAGCCAGCTTTCCATCAGGCCAGCTTCAGGTCTCGCGTCATATTCTCGATACCGTTTTCGTGAACCACTACGTTATCTTCGATGCGAATACCGCCAAACGGCTTCAGCGCGTCAATTTTTTCCCAGTTGAAGTGTTTGCTGAACTGACCTTCACGCCACGGCGCCAGCAGGGATTCGATAAAGTAGATCCCCGGTTCAATCGTCAGCACCATACGCGGCTCCAGAATACGGGTGCAGCGCAGGTAAGGATATTTAGACGGTGCCGCCAGGTGCGTGCCGGTGTCATCCTGCATAAAGCCCGCAACGTCGTGAACCTGCAGGCCCAGCGGGTGGCCGATACCGTGCGGCATGAATGGCCCGGTCAGATCGTTCTCGACCATCGCTTCTTCGCTCATGTCTTTCACAATCTGATGTTTACGCAGCAGTTTTGCGATGCGCTGATGGAACTGGATGTGGTAATCCACATAGCTGGTTCCGGCCTTCATGGTGCCAATCAGCGCCAGCTGTTCATCGTTCACGTCTTTAATCAGCTGCGCGAAATCGGTATCCGCATTCGCCGCCCAGGTACGGGTCAGGTCGGCCGCGTAACCGTTGTACTCGGCGCCTGCGTCAAGCAGGAAGCTGCGCATCTCCGACGGCACGTGGTGATCCAGCTTGGTGTAGTGAAGCACGGACGCGTGCTCATTCAGCGCGACGATATTGCTGTACGGCACGTCGGTATCACGGTGGCCTGTCGCGGTCAGATAGGCCTGATTGATGTCGAACTCGCTCATCCCCGACTGGAACGCTTCGTGCGCGGCACGGTGGCCATTCACCGCCGTTTTTTGCGCTTCACGCATGCAGTAAAGTTCGTAGTCGGTTTTATACGCGCGGTAATAGTGCAGGTAATCCAGCACCCCTTTCGGATTGAGTTTGTCTGCCGGAATATCCAGACCCAGCGCACGCTCCGGAACAGGTCCAATATAGGCGATGTTGCCCCGCGCGGCAGGCAGCTGGCTGCCAATGCTGTCCGCTTTCGGCAGTGCAATCACATCAATCTCTTCCGTCCAGAAAGAGGTCGGCAGCGGTTCTACGTTGTGCCAGTAATCGACCGGCAGGTAGAACCACAGCTTCGGCTTGTTCACGCCATCCACCAGCAGCCAGCAATTTGGAACCTGAGTCACCGGCACCCAGGCTTTAAACTGCGGGTTCACCTTAAACGGATAAGCGTGGTCATCCAGAAAGGTATTCATCAGCTCGCCGGAGTGGATCAGCAGCGCATCCAGCTTAAAGCGGGCCAGTACATCGCGGGTACGTTCCTGTAGGGTAACGATATGATTTTTATAAAGCGAAGCCAGTGAGTCCATCATTCTTCCTTTCGTTTTTTTGACCTCAAGTCATCGCATCTTAGCACACCTCACTCCGGCTGCGTGATTTCCACCGACCGTGATCAATGCAGCATTTTCTTAATGAGTAATTTGCATTTTATTAACATAAATCCCACACTCCGATTCATCTGGTATGACCAGATCCAATTGCTGGATTCAGGAGACTGACATGCTCTACAAAGGCGACACCCTGTACCTCAACTGGCTGGAAGATGGCATTGCCGAACTGGTGTTCGATGCTCCCGGCTCAGTGAACAAGCTTGATACCGCGACGGTGGCCAGTCTTGGCCAGGCGCTGGATGTTCTTGAAAAACAACCTGAATTAAAAGGGCTGCTGCTGCGTTCGAACAAAGCGGCCTTTATTGTCGGTGCCGATATCACCGAGTTTCTTTCGCTGTTCCTGGTCCCGGAAGAACAGCTGAGCCAGTGGCTGCACTTTGCCAACAGCGTCTTTAATCGTCTGGAAGATCTGCCTGTCCCGACCATTTCCGCCGTTAACGGCTACGCGCTGGGCGGCGGCTGCGAATGCGTACTCGCGACCGACTACCGTCTGGCGACGCCGGACCTGCGCATCGGCCTGCCGGAAACCAGGCTGGGCATCATGCCGGGCTTTGGCGGCTCCGTGCGTATGCCGCGCATGCTGGGTGCCGACAGCGCGCTGGAGATCATTGCCGCAGGTAAAGACGTCGGCGCAGAACAGGCGCAGAAAATCGGCCTGGTCGACGGCGTCGTGAAGCCAGAGAAACTGGTTGAAGGCGCACTCGCCATTCTGCGTCAGGCCATTAACGGCGATCTCGACTGGAAAGCCAAACGCCAGCCGAAGCTGGAGCCGTTAAAACTCAGCAAGATTGAAGCCACCATGAGCTTCACCATCGCCAAAGGCATGGTGATGCAGACGGCGGGTAAACACTACCCGGCGCCGATCACGGCGGTGAAAACCATTGAAGCGGCTGCTCGTCTCGGACGCGATGAAGCGCTGAAGCTCGAAAATCAGAGCTTTGTCCCGCTGGCGCACACCAATGAAGCTCGCGCGCTGGTCGGTATCTTCCTCAACGATCAGTTCGTGAAGGGTAAAGCCAAGCAGCTGACCAAAAACGTTGAGACGCCAAAACATGCGGCGGTACTCGGCGCCGGCATTATGGGTGGCGGTATCGCTTACCAGTCCGCGTGGAAAGGCGTGCCGGTAGTGATGAAAGACATCAGCGAGAAATCCCTGACGCTGGGCATGACCGAAGCGGCCAAGCTGCTGAATAAACAGCTGGAGCGCGGAAAAATTGACGGGCTGAAGCTTGCAGGCGTGATCTCCACCATTCAGCCCGTGCTGGAATACAGCGGTTTCGACCGTGTGGACGTAGTAGTCGAAGCCGTCGTCGAGAACCCGAAAGTCAAAAAAGCGGTGCTGGCAGAAACGGAAGATAAAGTTCGTCCTGAGACCGTGCTGGCCTCTAACACCTCCACCATTCCAATCAGCGAACTGGCGAGCGTGTTGAAGCGTCCGGAAAACTTCTGCGGGATGCACTTCTTCAACCCGGTACACCGTATGCCGCTGGTCGAAGTGATCCGCGGGGAAAAAACCTCTGACGAAACCATCGCTAAAGTGGTGGCATGGGCCAGCAAGATGGGCAAAACGCCGATCGTTGTTAACGACTGCCCGGGCTTCTTCGTCAACCGCGTGCTGTTCCCTTACTTCGCCGGCTTCAGCCAGCTGCTGCGCGACGGTGCGGACTTCCGCAAAATCGATAAAGTGATGGAGAAACAGTTCGGCTGGCCAATGGGCCCGGCGTATCTGCTGGACGTGGTCGGCATTGATACCGCTCACCACGCTCAGGCGGTGATGGCGGCAGGCTTCCCGCAGCGTATGCAGAAAGATTATCGCGACGCCATTGACGCTCTGTTCGACGCTAACCGCTTCGGCCAGAAAAACGGCCTGGGCTTCTGGCGCTATAAAGAAGACAACAAAGGCAAACCGAAGAAAGAAGAAGATGCCGTGGTGGATGGCCTGCTGGCCAACGTTAGCCAGCCAAAACGCGACTTCACCGACGATGAAATCATCGCCCGCATGATGATCCCGATGATCAACGAAGTGGTGCGTTGCCTCGAAGAAGGCATCATCGCCAGCCCGGCAGAAGCCGACATGGCGCTGGTGTACGGCCTGGGCTTCCCTCCGTTCCACGGCGGCGCGTTCCGCTGGCTGGACACGCTCGGCAGCGCCCGCTATCTCGATATGGCTCAGCAGTATCAGCACCTCGGCCCGCTTTATGAGGTGCCGGAAGGGCTGCGTAACAAAGCGCGCCATAACGAACCCTACTATCCAGCAGTTGAGCCAGCCCGTCCGGTTGGCGAGCTGAAAACGGCTTAAGGAGTCACAATGGAAAAGGTTGTCATTGTTGATGCGATTCGCACCCCGATGGGCCGTTCTAAAGGCGGTGCATTCCGTAACGTGCGTGCGGAAGACCTCTCCGCGCATCTGATGCGTAGCCTGCTGGCGCGTAACCCAGCGCTGGATCCTGCTGCGCTGGACGATATCTACTGGGGCTGCGTGCAGCAGACCCTGGAGCAAGGTTTCAACATCGCCCGTAACGCGTCGCTGCTGGCGGAGATCCCGCACTCGGTTCCGGCCGTCACCGTGAACCGTCTGTGCGGTTCGTCAATGCAGGCGCTGCACGACGCGGCGCGCATGATCATGACCGGCGATGCGCAGGCCTGCCTGGTGGGCGGCGTTGAGCACATGGGCCACGTGCCGATGAGCCACGGGGTCGATTTCCACCCAGGCATGAGCCGTAACGTGGCGAAAGCCGCGGGGATGATGGGCCTGACCGCCGAGATGCTCTCTCGTCTGCACGGCATCAGCCGTGAAATGCAGGATGCCTTTGCCGCGCGCTCTCACGCTCGCGCATGGGCGGCGACGCAGTCCGGTGCCTTTAAGAATGAGATCATCCCGACCGGCGGCCACGACGCAGACGGCGTACTGAAGCAGTTCAGCTACGACGAAGTCATCCGCCCGGAAACCACCGTAGAAGCGCTTTCTACCCTGCGCCCTGCGTTTGATCCGGTCACCGGTACGGTAACGGCAGGTACTTCGTCGGCGCTGTCCGACGGTGCCGCCGCGATGCTGGTGATGAGCGAAAGCCGTGCCCGCGAGCTGGGCTTAACGCCTCGCGCACGGGTACGTTCGATGGCGGTCGTGGGCTGCGATCCTTCAATCATGGGTTACGGCCCGGTTCCGGCCTCGAAGCTGGCGCTGAAAAAAGCGGGATTAACCGCCAGCGACATCGACCTGTTTGAAATGAACGAAGCGTTCGCCGCGCAGATCCTGCCGTGCATTAAAGATCTGGGGCTGATGGAGCAGATCGACGAGAAGATTAACCTCAACGGCGGCGCGATCGCCCTCGGCCACCCGCTGGGCTGCTCCGGGGCGCGTATCAGCACGACGCTTATCAACCTGATGGAACGCAAAGATGCCCAGTTTGGTCTGGCAACGATGTGTATCGGGCTGGGTCAGGGTATCGCGACGGTGTTTGAGAGAGTGTAAATCAGGAAAAGTATCTCAAAGCCAATGGCGCCAGAACAAGGCGGCAAGCGAGCGAATCCCGATGAGCTTACTCAAGTAAGTGATTCGGGTGAACGAGCGCAGCCAACGCAGTTATGGCGTCATTGGCGAAGAGAGACAGTTTAGTTGCCGTTCTTCCCGCCTGTCAGGGGCGGGTTTTTTATTTAAATGAAGGCAAACGCATCGCCAAACAGGCGGTCTTCACGCGCGTCACGTTCGTTGCAGAACAGGTCGCGGGCAATTTTCGCCATCTCAAAACGGCCAGCAATGTAGATATCGTGCCCTGCCAGCGTGCCGTGATCCTGCAGTACCGCCGTCAGCACCGTCCCGCTACGACCACGCCAGCCCTCTTCCGGCTGCTCAACTACCGGCTCAATGCGCAGGTTAGGATGGGTTACGCTCAGCGCTTCCAGCTCAGACAGGTCGTACAAATGTTTCTCTTCGCGGCCACCCCAGTAAATGGTGATGTCGCGGTCAGGGTTACGCGCCAGTGCGGTCAACAGAATAGAGCGCACGTACGAGAAGCCCGTACCACCCGCGATCAGGATCAGCGGACGGTCTTCGTCATCGCGCAGCCACGCATCACCGTGCGGAATATCCACCACGATTTCACGTTCCTTCAGGATCCGATCCATCACCGCCATCGCATACAGGTTAAGCTCTGACGCACCAATATGAAGCTCAATAAATTCCTGCTCCGCTGGCGTTGAGGCCATAGAGAAAGGACGCTTATCACGCTCATCCATCACAACCATCAGGTACTGACCCGCGCGGAAAGAGAATGGCGCTTCAGGCACTAAACGGACGCGATATACGGTGTCGGTGATGGCATCTACCGAGGTCACTTTACAGCTTAAGGTTGTCATTCGCTCTCTCTGTCGGGAAGTCTATAGGGCTTAACGGTTAGCTCAGGGTTTACCGTTATTCATTATGGCCAGCTCGTCCCAGATCGCGTCAATTCGCGCGGTCACTGCAGGATCTTTTTTGATCGGGCGACCCCATTCACGGTCGGTTTCGCCAGGCCATTTATTTGTGGCATCCAGTCCCATCTTTGAGCCAAGGCCGGAAACCGGCGAGGCAAAATCCAGGTAATCTATCGGCGTGTTTTCGACTAACACCGTATCGCGCGCCGGGTCCATTCGCGTGGTAATGGCCCAGATTACGTCATTCCAGTCGCGGGCGTTAACGTCATCATCGCAGACAATAACAAATTTGGTATACATAAACTGGCGCAGGAAAGACCATACGCCCATCATTACGCGTTTAGCATGACCAGGATACTGCTTCTTCATCGTGACCACCGCCATGCGATACGAGCATCCTTCAGGCGGCAGATAAAAATCAACAATTTCCGGGAACTGCTTTTGCAGGATCGGCACAAACACTTCATTCAGCGCCACGCCCAGCACCGCCGGTTCATCCGGTGGACGTCCGGTATACGTGGAGTGATAAATCGCATCTTCACGCTGCGTAATGTGCGTCACGGTAAACACAGGGAAGTTATCCACTTCGTTGTAATAGCCGGTGTGGTCGCCGTAAGGGCCTTCTGGCGCCATTTCACCCTGCTCAAGGTAACCTTCCAGCACAATTTCCGCACTGGCCGGAACTTCGAGATCGTTAGAGATACACTTCACGACTTCGGTTTTCGTTCCGCGCAGCAGGCCTGCAAATGCATATTCAGAGAGCGTATCCGGCACCGGCGTGACGGCTCCCAGAATGGTGGCCGGATCGGCGCCTAAGGCGACAGACACCGGGAAACGCTCCCCCGGATGCGCAGCGCACCACTCCTGGAAATCCAGCGCGCCGCCGCGATGCGACAGCCAGCGCATGATGAGTTTATTCTTGCCAATCAACTGCTGGCGGTAAATACCGAGGTTTTGCCGCTCTTTGTGCGGGCCGCGCGTAACGGTCAGCCCCCAGGTGATAAGCGGAGCGGCATCTTCAGGCCAGCACTGCATGATGGGGATTTTAGTCAGATCAACCGCATCGCCTTCGAGCACTTTCTGCTGGCACGGCGCACCGCGCAGGCGTTTGGTGGGCATGTTCAGCACCTGCTTAAACTGCGGCAGCTTGTCGAACAGATCGCGGAAGCCTTTCGGTGGCTCCGGCTCTTTCAGAAACGCCAGCAGTTTACCGACTTCACGCAGCGCAGAGACGTCTTCCTGCCCCATTCCCAGTGCAACACGACGCGGTGTACCAAACAGGTTGCACAGCACCGGCATGGAGTAACCTTTCGGATTTTCAAACAGTAATGCGGGGCCACCGGCACGCAGGGTGCGGTCAGCAATTTCTGTCATCTCCAGATAAGGATCGACAGGAAGTGTAATACGTTTGAGTTCACCCTGCTTTTCCAGCAGCGTCAGGAAGTCGCGGAGATCGTGGTATTTCATGCAGTTAATCATGGCCTCTCTGTAAGCGCTTCATTATACGGCGTAAGCCTGCTTGATGCTGTAATTTTGTTAAATAAGCGTGAACTTATGCGTTCTGTTCCATTTTCCCCCATTATAATCAACTTAGCGATCCCGCCAGGGTTTTGATATGCTTGCGCCCCGAACTAAGGGAAAGAGTGATTATGCAGGCCTGGTATTTACTGTATTGCAAACGCGGGCAACTTCAGCGCGCGCAGGAACATCTTGAACGTCAGTCTGTAAATTGCCTGACACCCGTGATCACGCTTGAAAAAATGCAGCGCGGGAAGCGCACAACCGTCAGTGAGCCGTTGTTCCCGAACTACCTGTTTGTGGAGTTCGACCCGGAAGTCATCCACACCACCACCATCAGCGCAACGCGCGGCGTCAGCCACTTCGTTCGTTTTGGTGCCCACCCGGCAACGGTTCCGTCGACGGTCATTCATCAGCTGTCAATTTATCAACAACCTGAAGGGATCACCGACCCCGAAACCCCTTACAGCGGCGATAGCGTCGTGATTACCGAAGGCGCTTTCGAAGGCCTGCAGGCGATTTTTGCCGAGCCGGACGGGGAAGCGCGCTCTATGCTGTTGCTCAATCTGCTGAACAAGCAGGTGCTGCAGAGCGTTAAAAACACCGACTTCCGCAAGCTTTAAACGTTTATCCCGAACAGATTACGCACGTTGTCATCCGTCTGCGCCGAAAGCCAGTGCGGATCCTCTCCGCGCCACTTCGCGACGCTCTCAACAATGTGCCCCAGATACGCGGGCTCATTTCGCCGCGATGCCGGTTTGGGTTTCATGTCGCGCGGTAGCAGATAAGGCGCATCGGTTTCGAGGAGCAGCCGGTCAGCCGGGATTACCGGCAATAGCTCACGAAGTTCAAGCCCGCGACGCTCATCGCACACCCAGCCGGTAATACCCAGATAAAGCCCTCGCGCCAGGCAATCCAGCGCTTCCTGCCGTGAACCGGTGAAACAGTGCAATACCGCGCCGGGCAGTTTCTCCAGCCACGGATCCAGAAGTGCCAGGAAACGCTCATGCGCGTCGCGGCAGTGCATAAATACGGGCATTCCAAGCTCTGCCGCCAGCGCAAGCTGGGCAGTAAACGCCTTTTCCTGCTCTTCAGGCGTGGAAAAGTTACGGTTGAAATCGAGACCGCATTCGCCGATCGCCACAACGTCTGGCGTCTTCGCCAGCCTGTACAGGATGTCGTCACTTTCCGCGGTCCACTGGCTGCTGTCGTGAGGATGCACGCCAGCAGTAGACCAACAGCGATCGTATCGTTGCGCCAGCTGCTGCGCCTGCTCGCTCTCATGCAGGTTGGTGCCCGTCAGCAGCAGTCCTTTCACCCCGGCGGCAAAAGCGCGCGCAACCACCTCATCACGATCTTTCGCAAACTGCGAGCTGGTCAGGTTGAGTCCGATATCAAACATGCAAATCCCCATATAACAACCGCCCTGACGGGCGGCTGGTTTTACTCTTCAGTGGTCTTGTCGGACGTATCGTCTTCGTCATCCGCTCGACGTCCTTTACCCACGTAGAAACGCGAGAAGAAAACGCCGACCTCAAACAGACAGTACATCGGTATGGCCAGCAGCGTCTGCGAGAACACATCCGGCGGTGTCAGCAGCATGCCAACAACAAATGCGCCCACAAGGATATACGGACGCTTCTTACGCAGGTCATCCGGGGTCGTTACTCCTACCCAGCAGAGCAGCACAATAGCCACCGGCACTTCGAATGCCACGCCAAACGCCATAAACAGCGCCATCACAAAGCTGAGGTAGCTGGCGATATCCGTCGACACCTGGACCCCTTCCGGCGCGGTATGCGTCAGGAAGCCGAAGGCCAGCGGGAAGACAACGAAATAGGCAAACGCCATGCCGATATAGAACAGCAGCGAGCTGGACACCAGCAGCGGGATCACCAGCTTGCGTTCATGCTTATACAGCGCGGGCGCCACAAACGCCCACACCTGGTAAAGAATGACAGGTGCAGAAGCAATCAACGACACCCAGAAGGTCAGCTTGATGGGGGTAAAGAACGGCGAAGCAACGTCTGTTGCAATCATCGTTGCGCCCAGCGGCATCTGCTTGATCAGCGGCGCAGAGACCACCTGATAGATATCGTTGGCAAAATAGACCAGGCACAGGAATATAAGTAAAACCGCAATAATGCAGTTTAACAGGCGCTTACGCAGCTCAATGAGGTGCGTAATCAGCGGTTGAGTATCATCTACTGCCATGTTTACGCTTTATCACTCGACGAGGGGGATGATTCGGAAACGGACGCAGCGGGCTTCACTTCCGCCGTTTTTGCTACCGGCTCTTCCGGCTGCGCCTGTTTTTTCACTTCGGTTTCCTGCGGCGTCTGTTCTGGCGCGGCAGCCTGATGTTCAGCGCTGGCAGGCGTTACGCCCTCGCGCTGCTCCTCGCTGCCCTTCACCACCGGGTTATGGATGGTGTTCGCTTCATCGCTCGCTTTTTCAGGATCGTTAACGCTATAGGAGCGCTTCATCGATTCTGCCGCTTCGCGCAGCTCATCCATTGACGCTTTCAGTTCCGGCGTCAGGTTATCCATGCTCGCCTTCTCGACCTTTTTCAGGCTTTCCTGAAATTCCTGCAGCTTAAGTTCCTGCGCCAGTTCATTCTGAACGGTCGATGCCAGCGATCTCAGCGCACGAACCCAGCCCGCAACGGTTTTCACTGCCACCGGCAGACGCTGCGGCCCCAGCACAATCAGGCCAATCACAAAGACCAGCAGGAGCTCACTAAAACCAATGTCGAACACGACTTACACCTGCTCTTTATCGTGGCGTTTAGCGTCTTCCTTTTTGGCTTCTTCTTGCTTGTCGGCGATGGATTTAGCAGTAAAGTCAGCGTCCTGGCTGGTTTTATCCTGCTTGCTCTCATCATCGCTCATCGCTTTCTTGAAGCCTTTGATAGACGCGCCCAGATCGGAACCAATAGAACCGAGCTTTTTGGTGCCAAACAGCAGCACGACGATGACGGCAATGATCAACAATTGCCAGATACTGATACCACCCATACATGTTCCTCAGGGATAGATGATTAAAGAGTCAGGCCGCATTATACGTATGCGACCCGTCGATAGCGACGCACGCTCAGCGCGTTTTTCGCCAGCCTGTTAGCCAGACTACCACTCCGCCAGCCATCAGCCAGGCGGGCATCATCTGCCAGTCCGGACGGTTGATCAGCAGCAGCGTACCGCTCAGCAGCAGCGTTGCGCCAATCCCAAAGAGATAGCGTGACTGTCCCTGGCGAACACGGCTGGACTGAAGTTCGCGGGCGATTTTATCCATGCTGTGCTGAAGGTTCTTGCTCTGACGCAAACTGTCATAAACCAGTTCAGGAATTTCAGGCATTTTTTCTATCCAGAACGGGCCTTTCTCTTTCAGCGAGCGCACCAGCGCCGGAATGCCAACCTGATCCTTAATCCAGGATTCAAGGAAAGGTTTCGCGGTCTTCCACAAGTCTAACTGAGGATAGAGCTGTCGGCCTACACCCTCAACGTAAAGTAATGTTTTCTGGAGTAAAACTAGCTGTGGCTGAACTTCCATATTAAAGCGGCGAGCCGTGTTGAACAGGTTTAACAGCACATGCCCAAAGGAAATTTCCGCCAGCGGTTTTTCAAAAATAGGTTCACAAACGGTCCGGATCGCGAACTCGAACTCTTCGACGTTGGTGTCCGGCGGCACCCAGCCGGAATCGACGTGCAGCTCGGCCACCTTACGGTAGTCGCGGTTGAAGAACGCGATGAAGTTCTCAGCCAGATACCGTTTATCTTCCTTGTTCAGCGACCCCACAATCCCGCAGTCGATACCGATATACTTCGGATCCTCAGGATGCTCGTAGCTTACGAAGATATTGCCCGGATGCATGTCCGCATGGAAAAAGCTGTCGCGGAACACCTGGGTAAAGAAGACCTGTACGCCACGTTCAGCCAGGAGCTTCATGTTCGTTCCCTGTTTCTCCAGGGCCACCACATCCGAAACCGGAATACCGTAGATACGCTCCATCACCATCATGTTCTGGCTGCAGTAGTCAGAATAGACTTCAGGTACATAGAGCATCGGGCTGTTTTCAAAGTTGCGACGCAGCTGAATGGCATTCGCCGATTCACGCAGCAGGTTAAGCTCATCAATCAGCGTTTTTTCATATTCCCGCACCACTTCCAGTGGACGAAGGCGACGCCCGTCCGGCAGCAGGCGTGGCACCCAGCGCGCCAGCCGATAAATCAGCTTCATGTCCGCTTTGATGACTGGCAGGATGTCCGGACGAATGACTTTAATAACGACTTCTTTGCCGTTTTCTTTCAGACGCGCGGTGTGCACCTGCGCGATAGAGGCCGATGCCAGTGGCTTAATGTCGAAATCGTCAAACCAGGTCTCGACGGGGACATTTCCCATCGCCTCTTCAATTTGCTTTTTCGCGCGCGCGCCGTCAAACGGTGCGACGCGATCCTGCAGCATCGCAAGCTCATCGGCAATCAGAGGCGGGAAGAGATCGCGGCGGGTCGACAGCATCTGTCCGAATTTAATCCAAACCGGGCCGAGCTCCTGCAGCGCCAGGCGCAGACGCTCACCCAGCGGTTGACCTTTATGGCGATTGGGCATCCAGAAGAGCATCCGCCGCCAGATACGAAGCGGCAGCGTGATACGCATTTTGGGGATAAGCTCGTCGAGCCCGTAGCTCAAAAAGGTGCGAATAATAAAATAGAGGCGCCGAATTTCACCAGGCGTCATTTGCCCTCCAGTTTTTCCAGCCGTTTGGTTAACGCATCAACCGCACGTTCAACAGCAGCGGTCTCTTCCGCAAACCATGCAACTTCCAGTGGCCCGGGCGCCATTCGCCACTCCTCAGTCAGCACTTCCGCCGCATAGCGTTGCTGGCGCTGAAGGTTTTTACGCGCAAAGGAGGCGCCGCCATGAAGGACTTTCCCGATGCCTTCGGCGGCAATGTCGCCGATAAAAGGCGCGAGCAGCTCTGCCGGGTCGAACTCCGCCAGATCGGTGAGCGCAACGAAGTTCTGCACGACCTGAATGTCGCCTTCCACTTCCAGCTCACCGCTGCGGATAAGCGCCGTTAATTGCTGGCGATCGCGCAGTTTTGGCAGCACGCTCATGTGCGTGATGACCGAGCAGTCGGCTTCACCTTCCCACGCCCCCAGAACGTCAAGCTGGCGTTCGCTGAATACCAGCACAAGCGGCGTCGAGAACTCTTTTAAAACAATACGTAATACCTTTCCGTTAAGCCGCTGACGTGCAGCTTTCAGCGCAGGGGCGCGATACAGAAAAGCGTTCAGTACATTCTCGATGCCTGCGGAGACTAAGGGTTTAAAGGGCACGGGACACCTCCACTCAGAATTTGTAACCGCGATGCAGCGCGACGACACCCGCCGTCAGGTTGAAATATTCAACGTTCTCAAATTCCGCGTCCTGCATCATGGCTTTTAATGTGTCCTGATCCGGGTGCATACGGATAGATTCCGCCAGATAGCGGTAGCTTTCAGCGTCGTTAGCCACCAGCTCACCAATACGCGGCAGCACGTGGAAGGAATAGGCGTCGTAGGCTTTGCTCAGCGGCTCAATGATCGGTTTAGAGAACTCGAGCACCAGCAGACGTCCACCCGGCTTCAGCACGCGGTACATGGAGCGCAGCGCTTTTTCTTTATCGGTCACGTTACGCAGACCGAAAGAGATCGTGATGCAGTCAAAAGTATTGTCCGGGAATGGCAGCGCTTCAGCATTTGCCTGTACATACTCCACATTCCCCACCACGCCGATGTTACGCAGCTTTTCGCGTCCCATTTTCAGCATGGAGTCATTAATATCGGCGAGAACTACGCGACCGGTTTCGCCCACCAGACGGGAGAATTTCGCGGTTAAATCGCCCGTGCCACCGGCTAAATCCAGCACCGTTTGTCCACGACGTACGCCGCTGCAGTCAATGGTGAAGCGCTTCCACAAGCGATGAATGCCGAACGACATCAGGTCATTCATCACATCGTACTTCGCCGCCACGGAATGAAATACGTGGGCCACCATGTCAGCTTTCTGCGCTTTGGCGACAGTCTGAAAGCCAAAGTGCGTTGTGTCTTGTGAATCGTCAGCCATCTCAGAGCCTGCTTATCAGTAAAATGTTCGTGAAGTGTAACAGATTGGGCGCGTTTGCCCTACGTTTCAACCACCGCAAATGAAACGCGCTGGAGTCTCGTCTGGTGACAAATCCGCCGCTAACGTGTTGTCTTCACTGTTTGTATTTTGTTCATCAGAACCTTCTCGCAGGCGAAATTCGTCGTCCTGGGCGGTGGCCTGTTCGACCAATTCCGGATTAATCTCGCGTTTAACCTCAACCCCCAGGCTGCGGAATGATTCAGCCTGTGCCAGCAGATTGCCGCGTCCGGAGGCGAGTTTTTTCATCGCCTGGCGGTAGTTATCCTGCGCACGATCCAGGCTCTGACCGACTGAAGACATGTCGTCCACGAAGAGGCGCATTTTGTCGTACAGCTTGCTGGCGCGATCGGCAATCTGCTGCGCGTTGCGGCTCTGGTGCTCATAGCGCCACAGGTTCGCAATGGTGCGTAACGCCACCAGCAGCGTGGTGGGGCTGACCAGCATAATGTTATTTTTGAGCGCTTCGGTGATAAGTTCAGGCTGTCTGTCGAGTGCCAGCAGGAACGCGGGTTCTACCGGGATGAACATCAGGACATAGTCCAGCGAGCGCAGACCCGGCAGCTGCTGGTAGTCTTTTCTGCCAAGCAGGCGAATATGATTACGCACGGAGGCAATGTGCTCCTGCAGCGCAGACTCGCGGGTGTAGTCATCGTCCGCATTAAAGTAGCGTTCATACGCCACCAGCGTCATTTTGGCGTCAATCACCACATCTTTACCCTGCGGCAACCGCACAATCACATCCGGCTGCATGCGAGAGCGGGCATCGTTTTCGATACTCACCTGCGTTTCGTATTCGTATCCTTCGCGCAGACCAGAGGCCTCCAGCACGCGGGTCAGCACCACTTCTCCCCAGTTGCCCTGGGTTTTGTTATCCCCTTTCAGCGCGCGGGTCAGGTTGACCGCTTCCTGCGCCATTTGCGCATTCAGCTGCTGAAGATTGCGAATCTCATGCGCCAGCGTGTGTCGCTCGCGGGCTTCCTGACCAAAGCTGTCCTGCACCTGACGACGAAAACCGTCCAGCTGTTCGCGCAGCGGCGTCAGCAGGCTGTTCAGGCTCTGGCGGTTCTGTTCGTCAACGCGGCGGTTGCTGTGCTCAAAAATTCGGTTGGCGAGGTTCTCAAACTGTTCGCTGAGGCGCTGCTCGCTGTTGATCATCTGGCGGATTTTGTCTTCCGCATGCAGCTGGGTGGATTCAAGGCGGGTAGTGACTTCGCGGAGATCGGCCTCCAGCGAGGTGTTAATGTCTCGCAGGTTACGCAGCTCGTTGTTGAGCAGTTCGCACTCGTCGCGCCAGTGTTCGCTCAAAGCAAGCTGCTGTTTTGTCGCGCTTAAATCGGCGACCATCTCTTCTCGCTCGGCCAGCTGGTCGGCCTTCTGCTGCGCATGCTGGTAGCTGGAAATCAGCCAGCCAATCCCTAAGCCCACCAGCGCAATCACCGCGTAAATCAGGATCGAGATATCCACAATGCCCCCTGCATCAACGTATTACCCGCACAAAATAGAATTGTGCTGTATAAACGTCCAGTTTGAAAGGGTTTTCCTGCGAGGCGCTACGCAAAAAATAAAGGCCGAACGCGTCGGCCTTTGATTTCAGAAGAGAGGATTAGATCAGGCGACGCGCTGCTTCCACCACGATTTTCACTGCATGACTTTCGGTCTGCTTCATGGTTTCGGCGTTCGGGATCTCCTGCTGGGTGCGGTTGACGATAACGCCCGCCACCATACCGGCACGCAGACCCTGGCTTGCGCACATGGTCAGCAGCGTTGCGGATTCCATTTCGTAGTTCATCACGCCCATGGACTGCCACTCTTCCATTGAGCCTTTGAAACGGCTAACCACGCGGCCTGAGAAGGTGTCGTAACGCTCCTGGCCCGGGTAGAAGGTGTCGGAAGAGGCGGTGACGCCCACGTGGGTGGTCGCGCCCACGGATTTCGCGGCTTCAACCAGCGCGGTGGTGCATTCGAAATCAGCCACTGCCGGGAACTCCATCGGAGCAAAATGCAGGCTTGCGCCGTCCAGACGAACGGACGCGGTCGTGACCAGCACGTCTCCGACGTTGATGTGTGGCTGGATAGCGCCAGTGGTACCAATACGCAGGAAAGTACGGATGCCCAGCTGTGCCAGCTCTTCAACAGCAATAGACGTAGACGGACCACCAATACCGGTAGAGCACACGATCACCGCTTTGCCATCCAGCTCTGCGCGCCAGGTGGTGAACTCACGATGGGCAGCCAGCTTGACCGGCTTATCCATCAGCGCGGCGATCTTTTCCACACGCTCAGGATCGCCAGGGACGATAGCGAGCGTAGCCCCTTGTAAATCGTTTTTGGTGAGGCCGAGATGAAAAACATCAGACTTAGACATAGGTGACTCCTCTGTGGGTCGGTTAGTCAGAAGAAGTAAAACGGTACTTTACAGAAGCAGTAAGCATATTTTCGTGACACACCTCACCATGAATGAAAATGATTACATTGAATTTCCATAAAAAAGTGATTCACATCACATTAACAAGTTATAACGCCAGGTGCTGCACAAAAGATAGACCGTTTAAGGCACTGTGAGTTGTTAACCTGGTGTCTATATTTACCTTTGCGCTAACTCATTGGTACGGAGAATGCCATGACTGAAAAAACCGGTTTTGCACCTGCTGCGGCCCCACATGCTTCAACCATCGTGTCGACGCCAGAAGCGGCAATTACCGCGGGCGAGACCTCCATTCCCTCGCAGGGGGAGAATATGCCTGCTTATCACGCACGGCCAAAATCGGCAGACGGTCCGCTGCCCATCGTGATTGTGATTCAGGAGATATTTGGTGTTCACGAACACATTCGCGACCTCTGCCGCCGACTGGCGCTGGAAGGGTATCTGGCCGTTGCGCCAGAGCTTTACTTCCGTCAGGGCGATCCGAACGACTACAGCGATATTCCAACACTGCTCAGCAACCTGGTCAGTAAAGTCCCGGACGCGCAGGTGCTGGCCGATCTCGACCACGTCGCCAGCTGGGCGGCGCGCAACGGCGGCGATCCGCATCGTCTGCTGGTCACGGGTTTCTGCTGGGGTGGACGCATTAGCTGGCTGTATGCCGCGCATAACCCGCAGCTCAAAGCCGCTGTCGCCTGGTACGGCAAACTGGTGGGTGAAAAAACGCTGAATTCACCGAAACATCCCGTCGATATCGCCACGGAGCTAAACGCCCCCGTGTTAGGGCTATACGGCGGTCAGGACACCGGTATTTCTCTGGATTCGGTAGAGACCATGCGCCATGCGCTCCGTGCGGCCAATGCGAAGGCAGAGATCGTGGTGTATCCGGATGCCGGGCACGCGTTTAACGCCGATTATCGTCCGAGCTATCACGCAGAATCAGCCAAAGATGGCTGGCAAAGAATGCTGGCGTGGTTTAGCCAGTACGGCGGTAAGAAAGCGTAATAAAAAAAGCCCGGTGGCGGCTATGCCTTACCGGGCCTACGCATCATCAAGCCTGACGCAAGTTTTGCGCCGCCTTCACCATGTTCGCCAGCGCCGCGCGCGTCTCCGGCCAGCCGCGGGTTTTCAGTCCGCAGTCCGGGTTCACCCACAGGCGCTCTGCCGGAATGCGCTGGGCCGCTTTTTTCAGCAGGGCTTCAATCCACTCCACGCTCGGCACGTTCGGGGAGTGAATGTCGTACACGCCCGGCCCGATTTCATTCGGGTAGTCGAACTCTTCAAACGACTCCAGCAGCTCCATGTCTGAACGCGAGGTCTCGATGGTGATCACGTCGGCATCCAGCGCGGCAATCGAATCCATGATGTCGTTGAATTCGCAGTAACACATGTGGGTGTGGATCTGGGTGTCGTCCTTCGCCACCGCGGCGTTGATGCGGAACGCCTCCACGCCCCACTGCAGGTAGGCATCCCAGTCGCTGCGGCGCAGCGGCAAGCCTTCGCGCAGGGCCGGTTCGTCAATCTGAATAATGCCAATGCCTGCCGCTTCCAGATCCGCCACCTCATCACGCAGCGCCAGGGCGATCTGTTTGGCGATGGTTTCACGAGTCACGTCTTCACGCGGGAACGACCAGCAGAGAATGGTCACCGGACCGGTCAGCATCCCTTTTACCGGTTTATCGGTCAGGGACTGGGCATACTTCGCCCACTCCACGGTAATCGCTTCCGGGCGGCTGACGTCACCGATAACCACCGGCGGCTTCACGCAGCGGGAGCCGTAGCTCTGCACCCAGCCGTTCTGGGTAAAGACAAAGCCGTCCAGGTGCTCACCGAAGTATTCCACCATGTCGTTACGCTCGGCCTCGCCGTGCACCAGCACGTCCAGCCCCAGGCGTTCCTGCTCGATAATCGCCTGCTTGATGTGTTCCGCGATGCCGGTGCGGTAGTGATTCGCATCCAGATTGCCCTTCTTGAAGTCCAGACGCAGGCCGCGGATCTCCGTAGTCTGCGGGAAAGAGCCGATCGTCGTTGTTGGCCACGCGGGCAGGTTGAAGCGGGCGCGCTGCGCTTCGGCGCGCACCTCGTACGGGCTCTGGCGCTGGCTGTCCCGGGCGGTGATGGCCGCCAGGCGTTTTTCCACCGCCGGGTTGTGCACGCGCGCCGAGTGACGACGCGCCTGGATCGGGGCGCTCCATTCGGTAATCGCCGCCGTTTCGCCGCTGTTCAGCGCGTCGCGCAGCAGCGTCAGCTCTTCACATTTTTGTAGGGCGAAGGCAAACCAGCTTTTCACCTCGGCATCCAGACGGGTCTCTACGTTCAGATCGATCGGGCTGTGCAGCAGCGAACAGGACGAGGCCACCCACAGCTCACGTTTGCCGACGATGTCTTTGATTTGCGCGTATTTCTCGGTGAGATCGGCGCGCCAGACGTTACGGCCGTTGATCAGACCAGCGGAGAGCAGCCAGTCCGCTGGCAAACGCTTGTGCAGCTCCGCCACATCATCTTTACCGTGTACGAGGTCAACGTGCAGGCCCTGAACCGGCAGCGCGGTAATGGTCTTCAGGTTCGGCGTCACGCCTTCAAAATAGGTCGTCAGCAGGAGTTTTACCTGACCGGTGAGCGCGTCATACGCCGGTTTTAAGGCATCGAGCCAATCCTGCGGCAGCTCAAGCACCAGCGCCGGTTCGTCGATTTGCACCCACTGAATGCCGCGTTTGCCCAGCTCACTCAGCACCTGTTTGTAGACCGGCAGAATATCCTTCAGCAGGCTGAGTCGGTCAAACGGCTCGCCCTTTACTTTGCCCAGCCACAGGTACGTTACCGGCCCGACCAGCACCGGCTTCACCTGGTGGCCCAGCGCCAGCGCTTCATCCACTTCGTCCAGAAGCTGCGTCCAGGCCAGCCTGAACTGCTGACCTTTGACGAACTCCGGCACCATATAGTGATAGTTGGTGTTAAACCACTTGGTCATTTCCGCCGCTGCCGCTGGCTCACCCGTCGGCGCGCGGCCACGGCCGATGCGGAACAGGGTATCGATATCTACCGATCCATCTTTGTTCTGATGACGAGCCGGCACGTTGCCAAGCAGCAGGCTGGTCGTCAGAACATGGTCGTACCAGGCGAAATCGCCCACCGGCAGCAGGTCAATGCCCGCCTGTTTTTGCTGATCCCAGTGGCGGGCGCGCAGCTCGCGTCCTGCCGCCAGCAGTTCTTCGCGGGTGGCATTACCCGCCCAGTAGCTTTCTTGCGCTTTTTTCAGCTCGCGACGCAGGCCGACGCGAGGGAAACCGAGAGTGTGATTGCGGATTGTCATGGTGTGCCCCTTGTGAAATTCGTTATTTAGACGTCCAGATGTTTACACTTCTATAATTGGCAGGTACTGTATATTCCTCAAGCGCAATATGTTCATGGCGAAGTGAAGGACTTTCATGATCGAGATTAAACACCTGAAAACGCTACAAGCGTTGCGGAACTGCGGTTCGCTCGCGGCGGCTGCGGCCACGCTGCACCAGACCCAGTCCGCCCTTTCTCACCAGTTCAGCGATCTGGAACAACGCCTCGGCTTCCGTCTTTTTGTGCGTAAGAGCCAGCCGCTACGCTTTACGCCGCAGGGTGAAATTCTTCTTCAGCTGGCGAATCAGGTACTGCCGCAAATCGCGAGCGCGCTGCAGGCGTGTAACGAACCGCAGCAGACCAAACTGCGCATCGCCATTGAGTGCCACAGCTGTATTCAGTGGCTGACCCCCGCGCTTGAGAACTTCCGCCAGAAGTGGCCGCAGGTGGAGATGGACTTCAAATCCGGCGTGACCTTTGACCCGCAGCCGTCGCTGCAGCAGGGCGAGCTGGATCTGGTCATGACCTCTGATATCCTGCCGCGCAGCGGCCTGCACTATTCGCCGATGTTTGATTATGAAGTGCGCCTGGTGCTGGCGCCGGATCACCCGCTGGCCGCCAAAACGCGCATCACGCCGGAAGACCTGGCGACAGAGACGCTGCTGATTTATCCGGTGCAGCGCAGCCGCCTGGATATCTGGCGCCACTTCCTGCAGCCGGCAGGCATTAGCCCGCAGCTGAAAAGCGTGGATAACACCCTGCTGCTGATTCAGATGGTGGCGGCCAGAATGGGTATCGCGGCGCTGCCGCACTGGGTGGTGGAGAGTTTTGAACGCCAGGGTCTGGTGCAGACCAAAACCCTGGGTGAAGGACTGTGGAGCCGACTGTACGCCGCCGTGCGCGATGGCGAGCAGCGTCAGCCGATTACGGAGGCGTTTATTCGCTCAGCGCGGAACCACGCGTGCGACCATCTTCCGTTTGTGCGGAGCGCGGAGCGACCCATCGGCGATGGACCCACAGCGAAGCCAGGATCACCGCTCCCCCAATAAGGAAGCTCGGCCAGTGCGGCTGTTGCTGCCAGATGGCGAGATTGACCAGCAGCCCTGCCGGGACATGCACGTTATTCATGATCCCCAGCGTACCGGCGTCTACCTGCGTAGCGCCGTAGTTCCACATGAAGTATCCCAGCCCTGACGCCACTACGCCCAGCCAGACCAGAACGCCCCACTGCACGGCGGTGGTCGGCAGTTTTTGCGGGTTGCCGAGCATAAACCACGCCGCCACCGCGACAATCGCGGCGCCCATATAGAACCAAGCAAACGCGTTATGCTGCGGCATCGGACGGGTTTCCATCAGGCGTTTGTAGCCCACCATGCCGATGGCGAAGCTGATGTTGGCGAGCTGGACGAACATCAGTCCGGTCCAGAAGTGATCGCTGACTTTGTCATAGCGAATAATCGCCGCGCCGATCACCGCCAGCGCGGCGCTCAGCAGGTATCCCCAGCGCAGACGGCGTCTGCTGAGCAGGTCGTAAATCAGCGTGATATAGAGCGGCGTCAGCACGGTAAAGAGCAGGAATTCAGAGACGGACAGGTAGACGTAGGCCCGGAAGCTGAACAAATACATGATGCCGAGCTGCATCGCCCCCACCAGCATATACAGCACAATCGTTTTCAGCGATTGCCCGCGCTTGCGCAGAAACGGCAGGAAAACCAGCGCCGCCAGCCCCACGCGCATCAGCACCGAGAAGTAGCTGTCGACCGAACCGGCAAGGTATTCGCCAATCAGGCTAAAGGAGAAGGCCCACAGGATAGTGGTGATAATGAGTAGCGCCACAATGCTTGTCTCTCAGAAAGAAGGAGAGGCATTGTAGCGAACTCTTTAGTTGACAACTGAGCAATAAACAACCAAATGAAGATTATTCAAGGAACAGTTTGCGCAGATACTTCGGTACCGCGTTGTCAGCGTTAGAACCAATCACTTCCAGCTCAGGGTGCAGATCCTTCAGACGCTGGTGCGCGTTCTGCATGATGCAGCCCTTGCCCGCCATCGAAAGCATCTCGGCGTCGTTCATGCCGTCACCGAAGGCGATACAGTCTTTCAGCCCGAAGCCCAGACGTTTCGCAACGGCTTCCAGCGCGTGACCTTTAGAGACGCCACCCGCCATCACTTCCAGACAGGTCAGGGTTGAGAAGCTCACGTTGACGCGATCGCCCCAGCGGGCGTTGATCGCCTGTTCAAGCGGGAGCAGCTCTTCGTGGCTGTCACAGGTGAAGAACACCTTGCTGATCCCTTCCGGCTCCAGCAGGCCCGGTTCGTAGAGGGAGTAGTTGAATACCGCTTCCTTGAAGAAACGCATTTCATCCGGGCGGTGGCGGTTCATGAACCAGTCGTCGTCGCGGTAAACGTTAGTGACGATAGCCGGGTTGTTATGCACCACGCCGAACAGATCGGCGGCAATATCGCGATCCAGATTGTGGGTAAAGATCAGGTTGCCGTCGGTATCATGCACGCGCGCACCGTTGGAGGTGATCATGTACGATTTGATCTCAAGATTATCGCGGATCTGCCCCACATCCACGTGGTGGCGGCCGGTGGCGAACACAAAGTTCACGCCACGGGCAGTCAGGAGTTTTAAGGTCTCTTTCGCATAAGGCGACAGGGTGTGGTCGGGGGAAAGCAGCGTGCCATCTAAATCAGATGCAACAACCTGGTACATAGGGATTTCAACCTCTGGTGGAAAACAAGAATCAATTATGCCTGTTGAAAAATTCAACAATGGCGTTAAGCGCGACTGAGCGCATAGCGTCCTTTTCAAAAAGGATCTCATGGAACGCGCCGTTAATGACCAGCGGTTTACCCCCTTCACAGGGGTGACCGGCTGCAGCGCGCAGTTCACAATAGCGGTCATGCATGCGGTTATCCACCACACGCTCTTCTTCCGCCTGGATCAGAAGCGTCGGCGTGTCATCATCGCCTACGCCCGCCAGCACCTGCTCACCGGCCAGAATCCCCTCCCGCACCCAGTGCCAGGTCGGGCCGCCGACGCGCAAGCGCGGTTCATCGGCATAAAAGCGCAGGTTGCGGCGATAACGCTGCCGGCTGTGGGTTAAGACGTTGATGGCGAACGGCAGCGCGCGCCAGCGTCCTGTGCCAATGGCGTAACCTTCACGAATGCGCTGATGGCCCTCAGCCCAGTCAAGAAGATGGCGCACCATCCAGTCAGGAAAACGGATGACGATACCGTACATCGGCGCGGTGAGCGCAATGGCGTCGCACTGGTGCGCGTAACGCTGCAAAAACAGCGTCGAAATGGCGCCGCCCATGGAGTGCGCAAGAATATACCGCTTGCGCCAGGGACCGGGCTGAACGTCCTGCTGCCAGAACGCGGCAAAATCGTCGACGTAATCGCTGAAGCGATCGACGTGCCCACGGTGCGTGTCCGGCAGCATACGTCCGGACAGCCCCTGTCCACGATGGTCGATGATCAGGACATCGAACCCCATATGGACCAGGTCATAGGCCAGCTCGGCGTATTTAACGTAGCTTTCAATACGCCCAGGGCAGACCACAATCACCCGGTCATTTTTTTCATTTCGGAAACGAACGAAACGCACCGGGACGCCCCCGATGCCCGTAAACTCATCTTCCTCACGCTGCCGCCAGAAATCGGTCAGCGGCCCCATAGAGAAAGCAGCAAAAGCGTTTTCTCGTGTTTCCCAGTCCTTTTTCTGCTGAAACATTGGGTTTCCACTCACGTAATCCAGGGAATATCGTTTTTTTCGTCACCGGTCACAAAATGACTCAATAATAGCGTATTGTGGCATAAAAATAGACGGTTCGGGAGTTTCAAATGACCTTCGAATGGTGGTTCGCCTACCTGCTGACATCCATTATCCTCAGCCTTTCTCCGGGTTCGGGTGCTATTAACACCATGACCACCTCCATCAACCACGGCTACCGCGGTGCGGCAGCGTCGATTGCCGGTTTGCAGACCGGGCTGGGCATTCATATTGTGCTGGTCGGGATCGGTCTGGGGACCCTGTTCTCCCGCTCCGTGCTGGCCTTTGAGGTGCTGAAATGGGCCGGGGCAGCGTATCTGATTTGGCTCGGCATCCAGCAGTGGCGCGCGGCAGGCTCCATCAACCTGAATACGCTGGCTCAGACGCAAAACCGCGGCCATCTGTTTAAACGTGCGGTGTTCGTCAACCTGACCAACCCGAAGAGCATCGTTTTCCTCGCCGCGCTGTTCCCGCAGTTTATCGTTCCGCATCAGCCGCAGGTGATGCAGTACGTGGTGCTGGGCGCGACCACCATTATTGTCGATATCATCGTGATGATTGGTTACGCGACGCTGGCGCAGCGAATTGCGGCATGGATTAAAGGGCCTAAGCAGATGAAGGCCCTGAATAAAGTCTTTGGTTCGCTGTTTATGCTGGTTGGCGCGCTGCTTGCGTCAGCGCGTCATGCTTAGCGAGAAATGATGAGATGAATGCCGAAGCCGGCGAACAGCGCGCCGGCGAAGCCGTCAATCCACTTCGCGATACGCTGGTAGCCGCGGCGCATTGCCGGTAAGGCGAACAGGCTGGCTACGATGGTAAACCAGGCAAAGGTTTCAACGACGATCAGCAGGAAGATGCCCCAGCGTGCGCCCGCGCCGACGCTATCGCCGACAAACAGCGAGAACACCGAGCCGAAATAGATAATCGCTTTTGGGTTCGCCAGATTGGTCAGCAGCCCTTTTACAAAGCTGCGGCCGCCCGTAGCCAGCTCCACCTTCGGCTCTTGCGGTTTTTTCTCTTCTTTCTTCAGCGCCCCGCGCAGCATCTGGTAGCCCATCCAGCACAGGTACAGCCCGCCGCCGACCATAATGATGTTATGCAGCCAGGCCATCTTCGCCAGGATTAGGTTCAGACCGAGCAGCGCAACGGCCGCCCAGACCATAACGCCCATGGTGATACCGAGCACGCCCATCATCGCCTCTTTGCGGGAGCGGCTGACGGCCGTTTGTGATACGAAGAAAAAGTCCGGGCCGGGGCTCATCAGCGCAACGATGTGCACTAACGCCACGGTGAGAAATAGCATTAACATAATTAGCTCGCGGGGAAATAATTCAGTGAGTCATCATCCTGGCACTTTTTCGCCCGGCTGACTACTCCTCATCATCACCATCGGCGTGAGAGCGGATGAGCGCCATAAACTCTTTACCGAAGCGCTCCAGCTTGCGCGTTCCCACGCCGTTGACGCTGAGCATTTCGCTGGCGCTGAGCGGCATCTGCTCGGCCATCTCGATCAGCGTCGCGTCGTTGAACACCACATAAGGCGGGATGTTTTCTTCGTCGGCGATGGCCTTACGCAGCTTGCGCAGTTTGGCGAACAGCTTGCGGTCGTAGTTGCCGCCGTAGGATTTCTGCATCACGCGTGGCTTCAGGGCGATGACGCGCGGCACGGCGAGCTTGAGCTCAACGTCACCGCGCAGGACCGGACGTGCCGCCTCGGTCAGCTGCAGGGCGGAGTGCTGGGCAATGTTCTGCGTGGCGAAGCCGAGGTGGATCAGCTGACGAATGATACTCACCCAGTGTTCGTGGCTCTGCTCCTTGCCAATACCGTAGACAGGCAGCTTGTCGTGGCCCATATCGCGGATACGCTGGTTATTAGCCCCGCGCAGCACCTCCACCACGTAGCCCATCCCGAAGCGTTGATTCACACGGTAAATGGTCGAGAGCGCTTTACGCGCGTCCATCAGGCCATCGTACTGTTTCGGCGGATCGAGGCAGATATCGCAGTTGCCGCACGGCTCCTGGCGCCCTTCACCGAAGTAGTTGAGTAGAACCAGACGACGGCAGGTTTGCGCTTCGGCAAACGCGCCCATCGCGTTGAGCTTGTGGCGCTCGATATCCTGCAGCTGTCCCTGCGGCTTCTCTTCCAGACAGCGGCGCAGCCACGCCATATCGGCCGGATCGTAAAACAGCATCGCTTCCGCAGGCAGACCGTCACGCCCGGCGCGGCCGGTTTCCTGATAGTAGGATTCGATATTGCGCGGGATGTCGAAGTGCACCACAAAGCGCACGTTTGGCTTGTTGATGCCCATCCCAAACGCCACCGTTGCGACCACGATCTGCAGGTCATCGCGCTGGAATTTCTCCTGCACGTCGGCGCGGATGTGGTTCTCTAATCCGGCGTGATAGGCGGCGGCGCTAAAGCCGCGGTTTTGCAGACGCGCGGCGGTGTCTTCCACCTTCGCACGGCTGTTACAGTAGATGATGCCGGACTTGCCGCGCTGCTCCTGGACGTAGCGCAGGAGCTGATCCAGCGGCTTGAATTTTTCCATCAGCATATAGCGGATGTTAGGGCGGTCGAAGCTGCTGACCTGAATATAGGGGTCGTTCAGCCCGAGCAGACGAACGATGTCCAGACGGGTGGTGTCATCCGCCGTGGCGGTAAGCGCCATAAACGGCAGCTCGGGGAAGCGCTGACGCAGCTGGCCAAGAGCGGCGTATTCCGGGCGGAAATCGTGTCCCCACTGGGAAATACAGTGCGCTTCGTCCACCGCCAGCAGGACCGGGTTCCAGTGCGCCAGGTGGTCGAGGAAGTTATCCAGCATCAGGCGTTCCGGGGCGATATACAGCAGGCGGATCTGCCCGGTACGACAACCGGCCATCACCTCTTGCTGCTGCTCCCGGGTTTGGGTCGAGTTGAGACAGGCCGCCGCCACGCCGTTGGCGAGCAGCTGGTCAACCTGGTCTTTCATCAGAGAAATAAGGGGGGATACCACGACCGTCAGGCCGTTAAGCACCAGCGCGGGCACCTGATAACAAAGGGACTTGCCGCCACCGGTCGGCATCACCACCAGGCAATCACGACCTTCCAGCACCGTTTCAATGATGGTTTCCTGGCCGGGGCGGAACTGCTGGTAGCCAAAGGTTTCATGCAAAACCTGTTTAGCCAGCGACTCCTGATTCAATACTTCCGCCTGCGCCACGTTAACCCCATATGCCAGAAATGAAACAGGCGCTATTTTCAGCGCCTGAGAGAGAAACTTCAACGTTTAACGCAAAAACATTCGAACAGCCTAGAGAATATCGTTCAGCATCACGCCCACGCCGACGCGGGTCTGGTTGAAGTTGTAATCGATAAGCGACTCGCCGTAACCGCTGTACACCTGAGTATAGATGCGGACATGCTTCGTCATTGGATAGCTTAAGCCCACTTCCGCACCGCCGTAGCCGGTGTTCCAGTTGTACTGGCCTTTGGCGCTGAGCACGGCATCACCCAACTGATAGCCGACTTTAAGCTGGTAGTAGCCCATATATTTGGTGATATCCGGGTTGTCATCGGTTTCGCCCACCACATACCACGGCTTCACTTCCACCATCCAGTTACCGTTCTGCGCCATCAGACGCGTATAGGCACGGTTCCAGCTGCGCGAGGTAGGGTCAGAGCGACCGTTGGAATCGTGGTTAAAGCCCACTTCGACGTCACGCAGCGTCCAGCCCGCAAACTCATAATCCGTTGCAAAACCGAGGAACAGCTGCGGCTCATAGTTGGTTTCACGGAACGGCGAGGACTCTCCGCTGTTAGACAGCTGCCACCAGGATTTCTGCGTGTAAGACGCCCCGAGCACCGAGTTTGGCCCCAGAATACCGCGCCAGAACGGGAACGCGAGGCTGAGCTGGAACTTCACCTCATCTTTACGCGCATTATCAGACCAGTTATAGGAGCTTATCGCCTCTTTGTTGAGATCGCTGGTCTGGGTGTAAATCACGTAGTTGGTGTCATACGGATAGAGCGTGAACGGATTGTCATGCTCCTGAAGAAGGTTCGCGATAATGCTACCGTGAACGGCAGGTTTATCATGCACCTCTTTGATCGTCGCTTCCTGCGCATATGCTGTGA
This sequence comes from Enterobacter sp. Y17, assembly GCF_019730495.1. Classification (NCBI taxonomy): domain Bacteria; kingdom Pseudomonadati; phylum Pseudomonadota; class Gammaproteobacteria; order Enterobacterales; family Enterobacteriaceae; genus Enterobacter; species Enterobacter sp. Y17. The sequence continues at coordinate 51,652 of NZ_JAASKP010000010.1, read as the reverse complement.
GGGGCAGCGCAACCGCCGCCAGTAACCAGGCCAGATACGTCCGCATCGGTGGTGTTCTCCTGCAAAAGAGTAAAATTAGCTGAATAGTTATGTGGCGAACATTCTACAGACTTCTGCGACAACTGCTGCATCCTCGTTTCTGAAAGTGGAATTCCTTGTTGCTGAGGCATAAAATCAACATTTCGTTAACAATAAGGATGTGATGCCTCATGTCAGCCATGCTTACCGCCGAAGAAGTGTTAAAACTCGTGGGCGAGATTTTTGTTTACCATATGCCGTTTAACCGCGCGCTGGGACTGGAGCTGGAGCGTTACGAGAAAGATTTTGCCCAGCTGAGCTTTAACAACCAGCCGATGATGGTGGGTAACTGGGCGCAAAGTATTTTGCACGGCGGCGTGATTGCCTCCGCGCTGGACGTGGCGGCAGGTCTGGTCTGCGTGGGCAGCACGCTGACCCGCCATGACACCATCAACGAAGACGAACTCCGCCAGCGTCTGGCGCGCATGGGCACCATTGATTTGCGCGTCGACTATCTTCGCCCGGGGCGCGGAAATCGCTTTACCTGTACCAGCAGCCTGCTGCGCGCGGGAAATAAAGTTGCCGTGGCACGCGTTGAATTACACAACGAAGAGCAGGTATATATCGCCAGCGCAACCGCCACTTATATGGTGGGTTGAGGCGGCAAAATCGGGTAAAATTAATTCACTTTTTTGTAACGGATTTTCCCGATGGATGCTAAACAGACGCGGCAGGGCGTTTTACTCGCCCTTGCCGCTTATTTTATTTGGGGTATCGCCCCGGCGTATTTCAAGCTTATCGCCTACGTTCCGGCCGATGAGATCCTGACTCACCGTGTTATCTGGTCATTCTTCTTTATGATTGCACTGATGAGCCTCAGCCGTCAGTGGTCGGGCGTCAAAACGCTACTGCAAACCCCGAAAAAGATTTTCCTGCTGGCGCTCTCCGCGGTGCTGATTGGCGGCAACTGGCTGCTGTTTATCTGGGCGGTGAATAACCATCACATGCTCGAAGCGAGCCTGGGGTACTTCATTAACCCGCTGGTGAATATCGTGCTGGGGATGATTTTCCTCGGTGAGCGCTTCCGCCGGATGCAGTGGGTGGCGGTGATTCTGGCCTTCTGCGGCGTACTGGTGCAGCTCTGGACCTTCGGCTCGCTGCCGATTATTGCCCTCGGTCTGGCGTTCAGCTTTGCATTCTACGGCCTGGTGCGTAAGAAGATTGCGGTGGAAGCGCAGACGGGGATGCTGTTTGAAACCCTGTGGCTGCTGCCCGTGGCGGCGATTTATCTCTTCGGCATCGCCGACAGCGCCACCAGCCATATGGGCAGCAACCCGTGGTCGCTGAACCTGATGCTGATGGCGGCGGGCGTGGTGACCACCATTCCACTGCTGTGCTTCACCGGTGCCGCGACGCGCCTGCGTCTCTCCACGCTGGGCTTCTTCCAGTACATTGGCCCGACGCTGATGTTCCTGCTGGCGGTGGTGTTCTACGGTGAGGTGCCGGGGGCGGATAAGATGGTGACGTTCGCCTTTATCTGGGTGGCGCTGGCAATCTTTGTTGCGGATGCGATTTATACCCAGCGCAGGGTGCGCAAAGGGTTGTGATGTTGCCCTCACCCTAACCCTCTCCCACTGGGAGAGGGAATTCGATCGTAGGGCGGGTTAGCGAAGCGCCACCCGCCAGATTTTTACAGCCAGTTCCGGCGCTTAAAGTACAGATACGGCGCCAGCCCCGCGAGGATCATGAAGATAATCGCCCCCGGGTAGCCAAAGCTCCACTTCAGCTCCGGCATAAACTCAAAGTTCATCCCGTAGCTGGACGCCACCAGCGTCGGCGGCAGGAACACCACGGACACCACCGAGAAGATCTTGATGATGCGGTTCTGCTCGATGTTGATAAAGCCCATCGCCGCCTGCATCAGGAAGTTCACCTTCTGGAACAGGGATTCGTTGTGCGGCAGCAGGGATTCGATATCGCGTAAGATCTCACGCGCCTGCTCCAGCTGACCGCCCGGCAGACGCGCCTTGCGCACCAGGAAGTTCAGCGCGCGCTGGGTATCCATCAGACACAAGCGCACCTTCCAGCCGATATCTTCCAGCTCCGCCAGCGTGGAGAGCGCTTCGTCGTACTCATCGCCCTGATGGCCTTCCATGATCACGCGGCTCAGCTTTTCCAGATCGCTGTAGATGTTTTCAATTTCGTCCGCCAGCTGTTCAATTTTGGTCTCGAACAGATCGAGCAGCAGCTCGTAAGCGTTACCGTCCACCATTGCCTGGCTGCGGGCGCGCATGCGGTAGAGGCGGAATGCCGGCAGCTCGCGCTCGCGCAGGGTAAACAGACGGCCGTCGCGAATGGTAAACGCCACGGTGGAGTTACCCGCGTGGTCTTCCGCATCTTCAAAGAAGAAGAAGGAGTGAATATGCAGACCGTCTTCGTCTTCAAAAAAACGCGCGGATGCTTCGATGTCTTCCAGTTCCGGGCGGGTTGCCAGGCTTTGCCCCAGTTCAGATTGTACGCGAAGGCGTTCATCGTCGTCCGGCTCGACCAGATCCACCCATACGGCATCAATGAGGGGCTGTGACTCTTCGGCTTCAAGCCGAGTCAGTCGGTTATTTTCGAGTTGAAATGCGCTCAACATGACCGGGACTCCCAATGCAAAAAATATCGGACAGTTCGGTGGGCACACAGAAACAAATTGGGTTTCAGACCATTAAACAGCCTGACTCAGCGCGACGGGAATAATGCAGGTCGCTGACAACCACTAAGGCCATCAGCAAGAGGAGATAGCCTTAGGAGTTGTTCCTGGATGACAGGGAATTGAGCCAGTATCTACTGGGTGTGTCCAAGGCGAATGTCCTCTTAGCGTAATCGTGCGCGCATGTTACGCCAGCTATAACTATGGCGTCAACACGCAACGGAACGCTGAAGGGCATTAATTGACCTTCGCTGTATAAGGCTAGCAGATTATTACAAAATAATGATATTTTTCTGAATGTTAGACTGTTTCCAGCTTCGCATAGGCCGCCACCAGCCATTTGATCCCCTGCCCCTGGAACGCCACCTGCAGACGGCTGTGCTCGCCGCTGCCTTCCAGATTCACAATGGTGCCTTCGCCAAACTTCGAATGGCGCACGCGCTGGCCTAGCTTGTAGCCGGTGTCGGTTTCCGCAATCGGCGAGCCCATGCGCTGATGGCTGACCGGACGGCTGATGCTCGCCCGCAGACGCACCTCTTCCACGCACTCTTCCGGCAGTTCGCCGATGAAGCGCGACGGACGGTGATAAACCTCTTTGCCGTACAGACGGCGGGTTTCGGCGTAGGTTAGCGTCAGCTTTTGCATTGCGCGCGTCACGCCCACGTAGGCCAGACGACGTTCCTCTTCCAGACGTCCGCCTTCATCCAGCGACATCTGGCTCGGGAACATCCCCTCTTCCATCCCGACAATAAACACCTGCGGGAACTCCAGGCCTTTGGCGGAGTGCAGGGTCATCAGCTGAACCGCATCCTGCCAGGTGTCCGCCTGCCCTTCACCCGCTTCCAGCGCGGCGTGGGAGAGGAACGCCTGCAACGGCATCAGGTCTTCGTCTTCTTCGTTGTAGCTGAACTGGCGCGTTGCCGTGACCAGTTCCTCTAAGTTCTCAATACGGGTCTGGCCCTTCTCGCCTTTCTCCTGCTCGTACATGGTTCGCAGGCCGGAGTCTTTAATCACCCGGTCGGTCTGCACGTGCAGCGGCATGTCGGCGGTTTCCTGCGCCAGAGCGTCAATCAGCTCAAGGAAGCGCTGTAATGCGCTGGCGGCACGTCCGGCGAGCGCTTTTTCCTGCAGCAGCTCGCGGCACGCCTGCCACAGCGTCAGCTGGCGATCGCGCGAGGCCTGACGCACAACGTCCAGCGTGCGGTCGCCAATCCCGCGGGTCGGCGTATTGACCACGCGTTCAAACGCCGCGTCGTCGTTGCGGTTCGCAATGAGGCGCAGATACGACAGCGCATCTTTGATTTCCTGGCGCTCGAAGAAGCGCATGCCGCCATAAATGCGGTACGGCATGCTCACCTGCAGCAGCGCCTCTTCCAGCACGCGCGACTGGGCGTTGCTGCGGTAGAGAATGGCGCACTGCTCCAGCGCGCCGCCGTTGTCCTGCCAGGTTTTGATGCGGTTCACCACGAAGCGGGCTTCGTCGAGCTCGTTGAAGGCGCAGTAAATCGAAATCGGTTCGCCGTCGACGCCATCGGTCCACAGCTTTTTACCCAGACGCCCGTTGTTGTTCTCAATGAGGGCGTTGGCCGCGCTCAGGATGTTGCTGGTTGAACGGTAGTTCTGCTCCAGACGGATGGTTTCCGCGCCGGGGAAATCGTTAAGGAAGCGCTGAATGTTTTCCACCTGCGCCCCGCGCCAGCCGTAGATCGACTGGTCATCATCGCCCACGATCATCACCTTGCCGTTATCACCGGCCAGCAGGCGGATCCACGCGTACTGGATGTTGTTGGTATCCTGGAACTCGTCCACCAGGATATTGGTGAAGCGTTCGCGGTAGTGCTGCAGGATGTGCGGTTTGTTCAGCCACAGCTCGTGGGCGCGCAGCAGCAGCTCGGCGAAATCCACCAGACCGGCGCGATCGCACGCTTCCTGATAGGCCTTGTAGACGTTCTGCCAGGTCTGCTCGACCGGGTTGCCGAAGCTCTGAATGTGGTGCGGGCGCAGCCCCTCGTCCTTCTGGCCGTTGATGTACCACATCGCCTGACGCGGCGGCCACTGCTTCTCGTCGAGGTTCATCGCCTTGATCAGGCGCTTCAGCAAGCGGAGCTGGTCTTCGCTGTCGAGGATCTGGAAATCCTGCGGCAGGTTGGCGTCCATATGGTGCGCGCGCAGCAGGCGGTGCGCCAGGCCGTGGAAGGTGCCAACCCACATGCCGCCCTGGCTGGTGCCCATCAGCTGAGCGATACGGTGGCGCATCTCTGCTGCCGCCTTGTTGGTAAACGTCACCGCCATGATGGAGTACGGGGAGCAGTTCTCCACGCTCTGCAGCCAGGCGATACGGTGAACCAGCACGCGCGTCTTACCACTGCCCGCCCCAGCCAGCACCAGCATGTTGGTGCGCGAGGCGGCAACCGCGTCACGCTGTTTGTCATTAAGGCTGTCGAGCAGGTAAGAAACGTCCATTGGCACCGTCACATAGTATTCAGGAACACAGCGAAGCGCCCGGTGGCGCTTCGCTTACCGGGCCTACAACTGCAAACCCCTGGTAATTTATACAATATTACTGGTGATTATATCAGCGTCGTGAGGGATGCCAACCGTGAAATTTCCACGTGCGGCAGAAGACGGCTGTCGGTTGCGGTCATCAGCTCCGCATTTTCAGGCTTGATCCAGCAGGCCTGCATCCCGCAGCGAATAGCACCGGCCACGTCCGTGGTCAGGTCATCTCCCACGTGCAGAATGTTACCCAGCGGCAGGTTAAGCTTATCCGCCGCCAGATGGTACATATCATTAAACGGCTTCGCGCGCCCGTGCGGGCCCGCGCGCAGCACAAATTCAAAGTAATCGCTGAGGCCAAACAGCTCGGGCTGGGCATTGCCGTTGGTGATGGCCACCAGCGGCCACTTTTCGGCAAGCTTCGCCAGCGTGTCGTGGGTCTCCTGCGGCACGTCGATACGGCTGCGCCATTTGGCAAAGTTTTCCATGGCCGCTTCGGCACCGATGGCCGCGTCCTGCGCGCTCAGGCCAGCATTGAGCATCGCCTGCTCGACCGCACGACGACGCCATTCGGTCACGTCGTGGTAAATGTCCGGCTCGGTTTCCCGCAGGGACTGACGGAGCTTCTGAAAGTCCTTGTTCTGTATCGCTTTCAGCGCGGGGTGGTAGTTCTGCACAAACGCCAGCGACTCCTGCTCGGTACGCAGGATCACCTCGCGGTTGTCATAAAGGGTGTCATCAAGGTCAAACGTCAGAGCTGAGATCTGACCGAGTGGGCGGTAAAAACGCATTATTTCCCCCGTTTGGCGCGTGGATGCGCCGCGTCATACACCGAGGCAAGGTGTTGGAAGTCTAAGTGGGTATAAATTTGTGTGGTCGACAGGTTCGCGTGGCCAAGCAGTTCCTGCACGCCGCGCAGATCGCCGCTCGACTCAAGCATGTGTGTCGCAAAGGAGTGGCGCAGCTTGTGCGGGTGAACGTGGCTGTTCAGCCCCTGCTTAATGCCCCACTCCGCAAAGCGCTTCTGGACGTTACGCGCCGAGATCCGTTTGCCGAGCTTCGACAGGAACAGCGCATCCTCTTCGCTGCCAAACAGCCCGCGCAGGTCAAGCCAGTGCTCAATCCAGGAAACCGCATTGCGGCCAATCGGCAGGCGGCGCTCTTTGCTGCCCTTACCCATTACCCACACTTCACCGGACTCCAGATCGAGGTGTTTGATATCAAGATTAACCAGCTCGGACAGACGCAGCCCGGCACCGTACATCACCTCCAGCATCGCGCGGTCGCGCACGGCGAGCGGATCGTTAAGGTCGATATCCAGCAGGCGGTTTACGTCGTCGACGTCGATATTTTTAGGCAGATGGCGCGGCGCTTTCGGCGTGGCGATCCCCTTTGCCGGGTTGGCTTTTAAGCCCCCCTGGCTGACCAGCCAGTCGAAGAAACTGCGAAGCGCTGAGAGCCTGAGCGCCAGGCTCGCCGGGCTGAGATTTTTTTTACGGCTACGCACGACGAACCCGCGTACCGTCGCAGCGTCACATTGTTGCCAGCTTTTCAGGCCGATTTCGTCGGCGATCTGCATGATGGCATCAAGCTGACGCTGGTAGTTGAGCAGGGTAATGGGGCTAAGCTGACGCTCCACGCCCAGATAGCGCAGAAAGCGCGAGACGTCAGTGGCGAGCAGTCCGTCCATCATACGCGCTCAATCCAGCGCTCCAGCAGCTCGGGCAGCATCAGGGCGATCTCCTGCAGCAGGTGCGTGGCTTGCCCCTGCTCATAGTGATGCGCATCGCGGCTGGTAAATAACATGACTCCCAGATCGCCATCGCGCCCCATCAGCGACATCGCCACCGAGCCAATCGCTTTGGCTTCCGGTAACACCACCAGCAGCTCAGGCCCGTTCAGCGGCCCCAGATAGTGGTGCTCATGGCCCAGACGCTGAATGCGCAGCGGTTCAAACGCCTGACGGCTGAGCGCCAGATGGGTGAACCCCGACGGTGCGCCAATGCGCCAGCGGTCAGGGAAAAGCCGAATCGTTGCGCCCGCCAGCCCCAGCTCGCGAGCCCAGCGGTGGAAGCGGCTGAGGAACTCGTCAAGACTGTGCGCCGACGCCAGACGCGCCTGCAGATGCAGCAGACGATAGAACAGGCTTTCGTTGATGCTGGCCTGCTCCATCAGCAGCGTCATGTTCTCTTCTAGCTGATTGATGTGGTTGCGCGAGCGCGCCATGTGCCATTCGACCAGCGACACGGTCCCGCGAACCGGATGCGGCACGCGCATCTCTTCGACGACGCGTGCATTACGAATAAAAAACTCAGGATTGCGCAGCAGATAATCAACAACAGCTCTGTCGTCCAGTTCCGTCACTGTTTCCTGCAGTTCTTCCCCTGGTTGTTTCATAGATGGATAAACCCGTCATAGACATGTGCCGCCGGGCCAGTCATATACAGTGGATGACCCGGTCCTTTCCAGGCGATATCAAGCCGACCGCCCGGTAATTCCACGCGAACCTCTTCAGCCAGTAACCCCTGGGAGATGCCCACGGCCACCGCTGCACAGGCACCGCTTCCGCAGGCCTGAGTCTCGCCCGCGCCGCGCTCGTAAACCCGCAGGCGAATGTGCTCGCGCTTCACCACCTGCATAAATCCGATGTTCGCGCGCTCCGGGAAACGTTCGTGGCTTTCAAGCACCGGGCCGAGCGTTTCGACCGCGGCGGTTTCCACATCATCAACCTGAATCACGCAGTGTGGGTTACCCATTGAGACGACGCCGCACAATACTGTCTGCTCGGCCGCACGCATAATATAGGTCTTTTCCGCTTTGTTTGCGCGAAACGGCACGACGGAGGGCTCGAAGTTAGGCTCGCCCATGTTCACGCGCACCAGCTCATCATCGGTGACGCTGAGCACCATGCGGCCATTGGCCGTGCTGACGCGAATATCACGCTTGTTGGTCAGCCCTTTCAGGCGGACAAAGCGGGCAAAACAGCGCGCGCCGTTGCCGCACTGGTTAACTTCGCTGCCGTCCGCGTTAAAAATACGGTAGTGGAAATCGAGGTCGGGATCGTACGGTGGCTCGACCACCAGCAGCTGATCGAACCCCACGCCCAGATGCCGATCCGCCAGGCGACGGATCAGTTCCGGGGAGAAAAACACATTCTGCGTTACCGCGTCGACGACCATAAAATCGTTGCCAAGGCCATGCATTTTAGAGAACTGCATCATTTGCTCCATTGCGCGGGTACAGAACGTTGTCGTCAGAGATTAACCTGAGTCGGGCCACCGTTGTCGCCACGATCGTTAGTATTTGGCGTGGTGGACTCAATGCCGCTTTGCACGGGTTTCGTCGGCGGCGGCGCGGTTTTATCCGCAGGTGGGAAGTACAGTGGTCCCTTCAGTCCGCAGCCAGTCAGGCTAAACAGCGTGATGAGAACGGCAAGCGTTCGGAAAGCGTTTTTCATTATAAAGTTGCCCGTAAGTTCAAATCTGTTTCTATCATCGCAGGAGAAGACACAAAAGCAAGAGTTTGCCGCTTTCCTGCAACGGGAATTATTTAGGGTTATACTGCCGGCATCACGAAAAACAGGAACAAAACCATGAACGACAGTGAATTCCATCGCCTTGCCGACAACCTGTGGATGACCATCGAAGAGCGTCTTGACGACTGGGACGGCGACAGCGATATCGATTGTGAAATCAACGGCGGCATTCTGACCCTGAGCTTCGAAAATGGCAGCAAAATTATTATTAACCGCCAGGAGCCGCTTCACCAGGTGTGGCTGGCCGCGAAACAGGGCGGCTATCATTTCGATCTGAAGGACGGGGAATGGGTTTGCGACCGTAGCGGCGTACCGTTCTGGGATCTGCTGGAACAGGCGGCGACCGCGCAGGCGGGTGAGGCTGTGAGTTTCAGGTAGTTTTGTTGCCGGGTGGCGCTGCGCTTACCCGGCCTACGGGTTCGAGCTGTTGTAGGCCCGGTAAGGCGTAGCCGCCACCGGGCGAGCGAAAAGGCTCAGGAGAAATACTGCTGCAACAGCGGCGCGGTGTCCTGATTGGCAGGCGCGGCTGGCGTTACGGCCTGTGTACGGAACGGGATCACCTGCGTACGTCCGTCGACGTTCACAATCTGGTAGAACTGCGGCAGGTTAAAGTTGATAAAGCTTGAGCCGTAGGTGAAACGGTCATGCGAAGAGGAGTAGAAGCGGCTGACGTCGCGCACCAGCTCCTCTTTACTGCCTTCACAGTGGTGATACACCTCGGCGCGGTTGGTTTCATCCAGAATGTAGATGTTGAACCCGGCATCGTCGCCCGACTCTTCAAAGAAGAACTGAATAATCCCTTCGCTGGCGAATCCGTCCACCACCTGCGGGAGCTTAACGTGGTTGGTTTCCACCTGCACCGACAGGCCATGCAGCTTGTTGTGTGAAATCGCGCCGTAGAACTCGATGGCGTTTTCCAGCTTCTGTACCGACACGTTCAGACGTTCGAAGAACAGGCCCCAGGTCTGACCGGAGACGCGCAGCGCTTTAAAGCGCCCGGTTTCCTGACGGGTGCTGGACAGACGCAGTTCGATACACTCAGAAACCAGCTGCTGCACGCGGGTACGAATTAAACCGCGCAGGTGCTGGCTGTAGCAGAACACCTCAACGCTGTCCGGCGGTGCGGCATCCTGGTGCATCTTGCCGAGAATCGTTTTCAGCGCTTCGATCATCGCCTGCTCGCCGTTGAAATGCAGGGTACGCACTTCGTTCCACGAGTTGCGGTACAGCAGATCCACGCTGCCCACCAGGCAGTTTTGCTGCTCGCCAAAGCTGAAAACGTCCAGCTTGCGGAAGTCAAAGTGAACCACCTGATTGCGGAAGGCCGCCGTCGGGTCGTATTCCAGGTTGACGATAATCGCCAGATGGCGAATTTCGCACGGGCTGTAGAGCGCTTTCGGCGTTGGGGCAGGCAGACGCAGCGGGAAGTGGTGCGACACATCCGCGACCATCTCCTGCAGCTTAGCGAGATCTACCACCTCGTTACCTTTGATAAACAGGCGCGTGCGCGAGGTCAGCAGGCCGTTAAACCAGGCCCAGGCCACCAGCTTGTTCAGGTAGCGGTTATACTCCAGCGGCTGATGGCTGATGATTGAGTCCATGCTTGGCGCACGGTTATACAGATACCACCCGGTGCGGTTTGCGCGGCCCGGCGGCACGTAGATAAAGGTCAGATTCGGTTCTGACAGGTCTGGCGAAATCTGCGGATTAACCAGGGTGACTTTGCCCGGCAGCGCTTCAAACGCGGCGTACAGCTTACGGGTCAAGACCCCGATGTCCTGCGGGCTGGCGGAAACGCTGAGGTTGTTACGGCGCGCAAAGCGGATCAGGTTACGGTAGCTTTGCATCATCGCATCGAGCAGTTCGTTGTGCGCTTCACGCACCTGATCGATTTTCCAGTTGGCCCGGTTGTCGAGCATGGACAGACGCGCTTCGTCCCATCCCCACTCTTTCACTAACTGACTGACCACTTCACGACGCCAGCCCACGCAGGCGCGCTCGCGGCTCAATTTCTCACAGACTTTGAGATAGAAACATCGACGCACCAGGTCAAGACGCGTGGTGTCATCAATGGCTTTCAGGTATTCGGTCACGCGCTCCAGCATCATGCAGTAGGCGTCCAGCCCGAAGGAGACGATCTCCCCGTCGTGCAGACGCTGCTTGATATCTTTCGCCAGCAGGCGCGGCGTAGGGTATTCCCAGGAATAGGCTTCCAGCAGCAGCGTTTTCAGCACCGCTTTGTACGGTGAGTCGATACTCTTATAGAGCTGCCAGAGGCTTGCGCCAAAGTATTCTTCGGCTGACAGAGAGCTGAGGCCGCCGAGGTCCAGCCATTCGTTTGGCGTCAGTACACCCTGCGCGTAAAGCGACATGACGTAGTCATCGTAATGCTCTTCTTCTTCGCACGGGACCATATTCCACAGAATACGCTTCCCGGCCAGACGCACGGCAGTACGGTAAAATTCATCCAGCAGTAAGATGTGCTGAGTCGAGCCGCAGTCCTCACCACCCAGACTGCCGCTTTCGTTATGGCGGAAACGGTTTTCATCAATCAGGAAGAAGCTTACTTCCACGCCGAGCGAGGCCGCCCAGCTCTCCAGCAGGCTGCACTTGCGTTGCAGCAGCTGACGCTCGTCGTTATCGAGCCAGGACTGATGGCAGACCCAGATGTCCAGGTCCGAAGAACAGCTTTGCCCTACCGATGAGGTGCTCCCCATAGAGTAAACGCCGGTAATCGGCAGTTCACCTTTTGGAGACTCCTGTGGCGGCATGCCGCGGTAGAGTTCCAGCTCGTTCAGGTAATGCTGTTGGGTTTCATCAGGCGTGAAAAGGCAAATGCCCTGGGGAACGTTACCGTCAAGGTAGCCAGGCATCAGCGGATGGTGATAGTGCAATAATGTCGGCAGCAGACTGTATACCTGCTGGAAAGCAGGGCCCATGGCAGCAAGCGCGCGATCCACACGCAGTTGATTAATGGCATCCAGTCTCTGTTTCAGAGTCTCAATATAGAGGTACAAGACGTATCGCCTGATGTTTCCGGGTGTCGCAAGCTATTCAAAACACGAATAACAGCGGACCCGCAGTATTTCAAAAAGATAACCGTTACCCTTTTTCGCCCTTATCATTTTTGGCGGTAGCGACGAAAAAATGGTCTAAAACGTGATCAATTTAACACCTTGCCGGTTGACCGTAAAGAAAGATGCGCTACATACAAGTGTAGCACCGTTCTGTACGTGTAAATTCCTGAATACGGCTATGGCTGACGAATACGCCGCCTTGTCCCTCTCACGCTTCATCAACCGTAAAACTGCCATCCCAGAGTCAACAATGTTAGGATGGTTAGCGATTGATAATGACGGTAACAAGCATGTTAGACAATGTTTTGAGAATTGCCACACGCCAAAGCCCCCTCGCGCTCTGGCAGGCACATTATGTGAAGCAGCGCCTTGAAGCCTGCCACAGTGGATTGCGCGTCGAGCTGGTGCCGATGGTCACGCGCGGTGACGTGATCCTCGACACGCCCCTGGCGAAAGTGGGCGGCAAAGGCCTGTTTGTCAAAGAGCTGGAACTGGCATTGCTTGAGAACCGCGCCGATATCGCCGTACATTCAATGAAAGACGTGCCCGTCGAGTTCCCGGAAGGGCTGGGGCTGGTGACCATCTGCGAGCGCGAAGATCCGCGCGATGCGTTTGTCTCTAACCACTATGACTCCCTCGACGCGCTGCCGGAGGGTAGCGTGGTTGGCACGTCCAGTTTACGCCGTCAGTGTCAGCTGGCAGAGCGCCGTCCTGACCTGATCATTCGCTCGCTGCGCGGTAACGTCGGCACGCGTCTGGGCAAGCTGGATAACGGCGATTACGATGCCATTATCCTCGCCGTTGCCGGCCTCAAGCGTCTGGGGCTGGAGTCGCGCATTCGCGTGGCGTTGCCGCCAGAGCTGTCGCTTCCGGCCGTGGGCCAGGGTGCCGTCGGCATCGAGTGCCGTCTGGACGATGCGCGTACCCGCGAACTGCTCGCACCGCTGAACCATGACGAGACCGCTATCCGCGTAAAAGCCGAGCGTGCGATGAATACCCGCCTCGAAGGAGGATGTCAGGTACCGATTGGCAGCTATGCTGAATTAACAGAAGGTGAGCTGTGGCTGCGCGCGCTGGTGGGCGCTCCGGACGGTTCCCAGATGGTACGCGGCGAACGTCGCGGTAAAGCGCAAGATGCCGAGCAGCTTGGCGTGTCGCTGGCGGAAGAGCTGCTGGATAACGGCGCCCGCGAGATTCTGGCTGACGTTTATAATGGAGAGCCCCCTGCATGAGTATTCTTGTCACCCGCCCTTCTCCCGCAGGAGAGCAGTTAGTGAGCCGTCTGCGCACACTGGGGCAGGTGGCCTGGAGTTTTCCGCTCATTGAATTCTCCCCCGGTCGGGAGCTCTCCGCGCTCGCCGACCAGATGAATACCCTTCAGGAAGGCGACCTGCTGTTTGCGCTGTCGCAACATGCCGTGGAATTTGCCCACGCGCAGCTGCAACAGCAGGGTTTAGCCTGGCCACTTGCCCCCCGCTATTTCGCGATTGGCCGCACAACGGCACTGGCGCTGCATACCGTAAGTAGCGCGGACGTTCGTTACCCGTTAGATCGGGAAATCAGCGAAGTCTTGCTACAATTACCTGAATTACAAACTATTGCCGGAAAACGTGCGCTCATTTTGCGCGGCAACGGTGGTCGCGAGCTGCTGGGCGAAACGCTGCGTGAACGCGGTGCAGACGTGACGTTCGTTGAGTGCTATCAGCGCTGTGCAAAACACTACGATGGCGCGGAAGAGGCGATGCGCTGGCACGCGCGCGGCATTAATACGCTGGTGGTCACCAGCGGTGAAATGTTACAACAGCTTTGGTCGCTGATACCGCTCTGGTATCGCGAAAACTGGTTACTCCGCTGTCGGCTTCTGGTCGTCAGTGAGCGTCTGGCGAACCAGGCCCGGGAACTGGGCTGGCAGGATATTCGGATCGCTGATAACGCCGACAACGATGCGCTGCTGCGCGCATTACAATAACTCTCAAATGGGAAGCCATAATGACGGAACACGACAAATCCTCCGCCGTGGTTGAAGAGACCAGGGAGACTGTGGAGACGACGCCACAGCCAGAGACGACTGAGAAAACCGCTGAGAAGAAAAACGGCAGCAACAAAACGAGCCTCGCGCTGAGCGCGATTGCCATCGCCATTGCGCTGGCAGCAGGGGTTGGCCTGTACGGTCTGGTGAAGCAACAGGGTGCGAATCAGACGTCCACCAGCGATGCGCTGGTGAATCAGCTCACTGCCCTGCAAAAAGCGCAGGAGACGCAGAAAACCGAGCTGGAAACGGTGATTAAGCAGCAGGCCGCCGCGCTTGCCGAGGCGAACAGCAAACAGGAAGAGCTGGCTAAACAGCTGGGCGACGTGCAGCAGAAAGTCGCCACGATTTCCGGTACCGATGCCAAAACCTGGCTGCTCTCGCAGGCTGACTTCCTGGTGAAGCTCGCCGGACGTAAGCTCTGGAGCGATCAGGACGTCACCACTGCCGCCGCGCTGCTGAAAAGCGCCGACGCGAGCCTGGCAGACATGAACGACCCGAGCCTTATCACGGCCCGTCGCGCGATCACCGAGGACATCGCCAGCCTCTCCGCCGTCTCGCAGGTGGATTACGACGGCATTATCCTTAAGGTGAACCAGCTGTCGAATCAGATTGATAACCTGCAGCTGGCGGATAACAACGACGACGATTCCCCGATGGATTCCGACGGTACCGAGCTTTCCAGCTCCCTGAGCGAATGGCGCATAAACCTGCAGAAAAGCTGGCAGAACTTTATGGACAGCTTCATCACTATCCGCCGTCGCGACGAAACCGCCGTGCCGCTGCTGGCGCCGAACCAGGATATCTATCTGCGCGAGAACATTCGTTCCCGCCTGCTGGTGGCGGCTCAGGCCGTGCCGCGTCATCAGGAAGAGACGTACAAACAGGCGCTGGATAATGTCTCAACGTGGGTACGCGCCTACTACAACACCGATGATGCGACCACCACAGCCTTCCTCGAAGACATTGATAAGCTGAGCCAGCAGAACATCACCATGAACGTGCCGGATAAGCTGGCCAGCCAGCCGATTCTGGAGAAACTGATGCAGACGCGCGTACGTAACCTGCTGGCGCAGCCGGGCGTACCGGCAGAGCCGACGGACGGAGCGGCACCTGCCCCGGCTCCGGCGCCTGAAAGCGCACCGCAAGGAGAGTAATGATGCTAAAAGTTCTCTTACTCTTCATCCTGCTGATCGCCGGGATCGTGCTGGGACCTATGCTTGCGGGTCATCAGGGTTACGTCCTGATCCAGACGGATAACTACAACATTGAAACCAGCGTAACCGGCCTGACGATCATTCTGATCCTCGGCGTGGTGGTGCTGTTTGCGATCGAGTGGATCCTGCGCCGTATTTTCCGCACCGGTGCCCACACGCGCGGCTGGTTCGTTGGCCGTAAACGCCGCCGCGCCCGCAAGCAGACCGAACAGGCGCTGCTTAAGCTTGCCGAGGGTGACTATCAGCAGGTTGAAAAGCTGATGTCGAAAAACGCCGACCATGCCGAACAGCCGGTGGTGAATTATCTGCTCGCTGCCGAAGCGGCGCAGCAGCGCGGTGACGAAGCCCGCGCCAATCAGCATCTGGAGCGGGCGGCAGAGCTGGCCCACGGCGACCCGATTCCTGTAGAAATCACGCGCGTTCGCCTGCAGCTGGCGCGCAATGAAAATCACGCGGCGCGTCACGGTATCGATCGCCTGCTGGAAGTTGCGCCACGTCATCCGGAAGTGCTGCGTCTTGCCGAGCAGGCGTATATTCGTACCGGCGCCTGGGGTTCGCTGCTGGACATCATTCCGTCGATGGCGAAGGCCGAGGTGGGCGACGATGAACATCGTGATGAGCTTCAGCGTCTGGCATGGATTGGCCTGATGGATCAGGCGCGCGCCGACCTGGGCAGCGACGGTCTGAAAACGTGGTGGAAGAATCAGAGCCGTAAGACGCGCCAGCAGGTTCCTCTGCAGGTCGCCATGGCGGAACATCTTATTGAATGTGACGATCATGACACGGCTCAGGAGATCCTCCTCGATGGCCTGAAGCGCCAGTATGACGATCGTCTGGTGATGGTGATCCCGCGTCTGAAAACCAATAATCCTGAGCAAATCGAAAAAGTGCTGCGTCAGCAGATTAAAACCGTCGGTGACCGCCCGCTGCTGTGGAGCACGCTCGGTCAGTCGCTGATGAAGCACGGAGAATGGCAGGAGGCGAGCCTCGCCTTCCGCGCGGCGCTGAAGCAGCGTCCGGACGCGTTTGACTACGCGTGGCTTGCCGATACGCTGGACAAGCAGCACAAGCCGGAAGAGGCAGCCGCCATGCGGCGTGATGGGTTGCTGTTAACGCTGCAAAATAACGGTACGCAGCCGTAAATAAAAGGAGGCCAGAGGGCCTCCTTTTTTTATCGCATTTCTCCTGCTACATTCTTTACACCCACATCTGCAAACGAACCTGCCAATGTAACGATGTCTTTTCATTAACCTTTTTTCACACACGCGCACATTTTGCAGCGTGGACTAAATCGTTTTTGAAAGGAAATCTCCATGAACTCGCTTTTGTATGCGCTTATCCAGGCGCTGCGTTGCCACCTCTGGCTGCGCCTGCTTGCCTGTGCTTTTATCTTTTCTTCGCTGGGGAATGGCTTAACCCAGGTCGTGGTCTTCGGTTTGCTGCTGGCGTGGTCAGCCCCGCCCGCTCTGCTCACTCTCGCTTTTCTTTTCGCTACGGTACCAGGGTTCATCGGCAGTATCTTCGGCGAAAAGCTATGCTCACGCTTTTCGCCGATATCCCTGCTGATACTGACCGAGGGGCTGGGCCTGCTCGCCCTGCTCTTTCCCCTGCTTGGTGTGGGTTACCACAGCGTTGCCGCATTGCTCGCCGTACAATCCACCGAAGCCCTGCTCAGCGGGATGAGCTGGCCCGCGCTGACTTTGCTCTTTAAGCGCGGACTTAGCGAAGCGGAGCTGCCCGCTGCAACCTGTCTGGAAAATGTGATTTTTGCTTCTCAGGTGTTGTTAGGGACCGGCCTGGGCGTGGTGCTGTTTCAGAAGACATCCGTGTTTACCCTGCTGGCTATTGATGCCGCCAGCTTTCTCGGGTCAGTGGTACTGCTATGGCTGGCTGGGCGCCGGTTTTCTCCGGCACCACATCCCACCGCTATGGAAAGGGGAGTTTCTGCAACATTACGCTGGCAGGCGTTGACCGTTCGGCAAAAACGCAGCCTGCTCATCCTGCCGGCGCTGGCTGCCGTCGGCTCACCGGCGATGGCGCTTCTTCCAGCACTGGCCCAGCAGCTTAGTCCTCAGGATGCGGCGGGCCTTGCTTTGCCTCTGCTTTTCGCGAGGAGTCTGGGGCAGCTTTGTGGCCCCCTGCTGCTAAAAAAAGAGAGCCTGACGCACATTGCGGCCCACACGCCGCGAATAATCGTTTGCCTGAGCATCTTTCTGGCCGCTTATGGCATGCTGCCTTTTTTGTCCGGGTGGACGGTATGCGCGCTGGGGATGATCTTTATCGCACATCTGGCCTCGAATGTTCTCTTCGCAGCGGGCACGTTTGGCGTACTCAGTAGTTTTCCTCTCACGCAAACCGCTTCGGCCAGCGGTAAAGCCTGGCGCTGGCAAACGCTTAGCGCCTCTCTTTTCACCGGCATTGCAGCGGCGGTAGCTTCAGCGTTTGGCTCCGTACAGGCGCTCTATGCTGTCTCTGCATCGGCCCTGCTGATGGTTGCCCTGATCATGCGCCTGTATCGGGAATAAGGCATAAAAAAACGCCTGCTATAAAAGCAGGCGTTAAAACAGGTCTGTAAGACAACATATTTGGTGCTTCACTCAACGTTGTGTCCATGGTGTCTGATGAGGCCGAAGCGACATCTGTCAGTGGACGATAAGCACCGTAAATGGCTCTGCGTCATTCCTGAGTTTATGAGGCACTAAGGCGAACATAAGAGATGGAATGAGCATCTACACGCATATTATTGCACGTAACGTGCCAACATGACACCCAGAACTTTTACATGACGCAACATTTTAAGATAAAAGGAAATTATGCTGCCTGGCACCGTCTTAGGCTTTACAACGTATCGGGAAAAGGCGGGAATATGTCGCCAGGAGGAGACAGCAAAACCCATAAATAGTTATTTATTTAATTTTCAATGAGTTGCATGTCGCTGGATTGCGACAAAGAAAAAGGACGCTGTCGGGGCATGACTACAGGGATGAGAAGCCGCAGAAAACAAAAAACCCCGCCGAAGCGGGGTTCAAAATTGGTCGGCGAGAGAGGATTCGAACCTCCGACCCACTGGTCCCAAACCAGTTGCGCTACCAAGCTGCGCTACTCGCCGATGTACTGCTTTTTGAATTTTTAGTTCAATTCATTTAAAAAGTCGTGGTGCGAGGGGGGGGACTCGAACCCCCACATCCAAAGGACACTAACACCTGAAGCTAGCGCGTCTACCAATTCCGCCACCTTCGCAATTCACAACTCTTTCAAATAATGGGGTGGCTAATGGGATTCGAACCCACGACAACTGGAATCACAATCCAGGGCTCTACCAACTGAGCTATAGCCACCACTGTATTCTTTCACGCGGTACTGACTACTTCTCAGACCACCGCAGCTCTAGCGCCGGGACTAAAATGGCGCGCCCGACAGGATTCGAACCTGAGACCTCTGCCTCCGGAGGGCAGCGCTCTATCCAGCTGAGCTACGGGCGCTTAGCGCCGTTGCGGGGCTGGATATTACGTACCTCCGTCCCCGCTGTCTAGTGCTTTTTTGAAAAAAATGCGCGTTTGGTTATGGTTTGCACATTTTGCCGCTTATTCCTCCACTTTCTGCGTTGTGCCGCGGCGACCCAGGCCAAAAAGCTTATATGCAGCCGTTACAGCCGCCAGGAAGATCATCCCGACAAACAGCGACATGCGGGTATCTTCATTAAAGTACATGCCGATTAATACGCAAATCAGGAACGCCATCGTCAAATAGTTCGCATAGGGGAACAGAATTGAGCGGAACGGATGGCTTTCAATCGCTTTTTTATGCGCATGACGGAAACGCAGCTGGCTGATGAGGATAACAAACCACGGCACCATGCCCGGCAGTACGCTGGCGCTGTAGACGTAAACGAACACGCGCTGCGGGTTAGGAATGATGTAATTCAGGCAAGAGCCAATCAGCAGGATTACAATGGAGACCGCCACACCCGCCACCGGTACGCCGGCACGTGAAACTTTACTCATCGCCGCAGGCAGCTGGTTATTCTTCGAAAGCGCATAGAGCATACGCCCGCAGCTGTACATCCCGCTGTTACAGCCTGACAGCGCTGCCGTCAGGACCACAAAGTTGATGATACCCGCCGCCGCCGTGATACCAATTTTGGCGAAGGTTAATACAAACGGGCTACCCGTCGTGCCAATTTCGTTCCACGGGAAGATGGTCACGATGACGAAGATCGCGCCCACATAGAAAATCAGGATACGCCACAGCACTTTGCCCACCGCGCTACGCAGCGTGACCTGCGGGTTTTTCGCTTCACCGGCGGTAATACCGATCAGCTCCACGCCCTGATACGAGGCCACAACGATACACAGCGCCGTCAGGAAGCCCTTCCAGCCGCCGGCGAAGAAGCCGCCGTTTTCGGTCAGGTTGCCAAAGCCGATAGCGTGTCCACCGTTGCCAAAGCCGAAGAAAATCACGCCCAGGCCGACGACAATCATCACGATAATCGTGGTGACTTTGATCATTGCGAACCAGAACTCAATTTCACCGTAAAGGCGCACGGCGGCCAGGTTTGCCAGCGCCACCAGCCCCACGGCAATGAGCGCGGGTATCCACTGGACCATGTCCGGGAACCAGAACTGGACGTAGACCCCTATCGCGGTGATCTCTGAGATGCCCACCGCCATCCACATAAACCAGTATGACCAGGCCGTCAGGTAGCCGAAGAAGGGGCTCATATAGCGATGCGCGTAAACGGCGAACGAGCCGGTTACCGGCTCCAGGAAGAGCATTTCGCCCATGGAACGCATGATGAAGAAAACAAACAGCCCGGCGATAATATACGCCAGTAATACGGAAGGGCCTGCCCATTTGAGCGTGCTTGCGGAGCCCATAAACAGGCCCACGCCGATAGTGCCGCCCAGCGCTATCAGTTCAATATGACGAGCTTCCAGCCCACGCTGTAGCTCCGGTTGTTTCTCTGCCATAGATCCTCGATTGTGTTTGCTGTTTCCCGGCTTAATACCGGGTATTGTTTTTTAGGGGTACTAAAATACGGAGCGAATGGTTTCCTAAAATCTGCCAAATGGCAAACGATGCATTAAAAAAATGAATGCATTGCACAGATTATCAGCAGTTTTGCAGGCGAGTTGCAGCGCGAATAGCATATCGCGCTACATTTTGATTACATTTTCCCGGTGTAATGCCAGGCGAGGTAGCGAAGCAGACGGATCTGTCGTTTAATGCGCGTCGGTTGCGATAGCAGGCGGTACAGCCACTCCAGCCCCAGATTTTGCCAGACCTTTGGCGCACGCTTAACGTGGCCGGTAAAGACGTCGTACGTGCCGCCGACGCCCATGTAGAGGGCATCAGGACAGACCAGACGGCAGTCGCGCATCAGGATCTCCTGGCGCGGGGAGCCCATCGCCACGGTGACAATTTTCGCCCCGCTGTCACGAACGCGCTCAAACAGAGCCTGTCGATCTTCCGGTTTGAAGTAACCATCCTGGCTGCCGACAATATTAACATTCCATTGACGACGCAGTTTCTCCTCCGTCTGGGCCAGTATCTCCGGCTTTCCGCCAATCAGGAACACGGGCGTACCCTGCGCACCTGCGCGGGCCATAAGCTGCTCCCAGAGATCGGCCCCCGCCACGCGGGATACATTAGCGTCAGGATACTTTTTACGGATAGAGCGGACCACGCTGATCCCGTCCGCGTATTTAAATTCAGCCGCTTCAATCAGGCTTTTGACTTCCGCATTATCCTCAACCGCCAGCATTTTTTCCGCGTTGATGGCCACCAGCGTACCGGATTTCATCTGGCCGTCGGCGAACAGAAAGTCCAGCGCGTGCTGCATGTCGCGCCAGCCAATAAGCTGCAGGCCACGTAGCGCGTAGCGCGGTGCAGAAATTTTATCAGTCATTACTATCCTTACTCAGACTTGCGACAGCGTTGTGCTGCCCTGCCGCTCGCGCTTGTGCACGA
Organism: Enterobacter sp. Y17; assembly: GCF_019730495.1. Classification (NCBI taxonomy): domain Bacteria; kingdom Pseudomonadati; phylum Pseudomonadota; class Gammaproteobacteria; order Enterobacterales; family Enterobacteriaceae; genus Enterobacter; species Enterobacter sp. Y17. Next base: position 30,612 of record NZ_JAASKP010000010.1, on the reverse strand, counting down.
GCCCTGCGCTGTCAAACAGCCAGTACAGCAGTTTGGCCAGCAACAGGCAGAGGCCGAAAACGACCATGAAGAACACCACGCGCGAAACGAACGAGTCCAGCCCTTCGCGCGCCAGAACGATCATATTGAAAATGGCACCAAAGCAGAAACTGTGCAAAATGGCGGCTTTATAGCGGTTGGTCTCTTCGTTGCCGCGCAGGTAAAGCCAGTCGAACCACTTGATAATCAGCCCCACGGCAACCGCCCCGGGCAGAATGAACCACGCCCCCCCCATCACCACCAGGGAACCAATCAGCGTTGGCGAGATTGCCAGACCGGAATGGTTGTTCAGCACTTCCCAGGTAAAGTAATTCGCCGTGTTAAGCACCACGCCGGGCCGGTCCGGCCATAGCCAGGAAGGGATAAAGACGTAGAAGTCGCGAACAATCGGCGCCAGCCCCTGGAAATCAATCTTGTCGTAGTTTTGCAGCAGCAATGCCAGGTTTTCCCACGGCGAGAAGGTATCGCGCGTCAGGTAGAGGAACGTGTAAAACGCCTCATCGCCCGCCACGTTCATCCCGTAGCGCTTCAGCGCCAGCCAGAACATCCCGACAATGCCAAACACGCCTGCCGCAACCAGCATCCACAGCGAGATCCAGCCGCGGATGATGCCGATAAACAGGAATATGGCGAAGGCGATGATGATGTTCGCGCGCGTGCCGCCCACAATCATGTAGGTCAGAATGCCAAACGCGACGGTGCTGACCAGAAAGAACAGCCACGCTTTGCTGTCCTGGCGCAGGAAAAAGACCACCAGCATCGCAGGGATGAAGAAGTAGAAGAAACGCTTAAGCGCCACGCCCGAGACTTCGGCCGAAAAAATCTGGCTGTAGGAGTGGAGCTTAAACAGCAGAAAGCCGTTATGCATAAAGAAGATACCGACGCTGACCAGGGCGATGGTCATCAGCATCACCCACGTCAGGTGGGTTTCCACCCGATTCATGGTAAAAAGCGGCCGACGCGGGACAGCAGCCTGCGCTGAACGCAGACGCGTTTTATAGGTGACGTAGTAGACGGCATAGAAGCAGGTCGCCGCCAGAAGCGCCTGGAGCAGGATTTCCGGCGGTGCGACGCTCACGTCAAAACGGAAGACCAGAATGCTGGTCAGCGGGAAGCCGAAAAAGAAGGTCAGCAGAAACAGTAACGAGAAGAATACATTAAAGTTGAACCGCACCCGGCGGAATTCAAACCAGGTAAGCGTGGCGATAAACAGGGCGCTCAGAAGCCAGACAACCAGTAAGCCGCTGAATTGCAACTGACTCATGCTTTGTCTCCTGAAGCGATACGCAGCGCACGGTGCCACGGCGTGAGGTAATTCGGGCTGAAAAAATCGATGCTATTTTTATCCACCAGCGTGAGCTGGCGTTGGGCTTCCCGTACCACCTCGACATTCAGCGTGTCTGAGGTAAACAGCACCGGAATATGCTGCTCGGCCATGTCCTGCCAGAACGGGTTGTCGCGGTTGAGCACGCACGGTACACCCGCCTGAATCAGCAGACACAGCGTGCCGATTCCCTGCTGTCGGGCAAAGATGAAATAGCCAAGATCGCATTTTCTCAGCAGCGCAAGATACTCATCAAATTCCAGCCTATCGCTGAGGATGTGCAGATTTTCTGCACTAAACAGCGCAAGTCCCTGCTGGCGAACCTCAGCAATATAGGCGTCGTTGTTGGCAGGATAGCCCATCGGCACCACCACGTTCACCGTGTCGCCGAACTGCTGATGCACCGCCCTGAGCGCTGCGACGTGTTCATTACTGCGATCGCCGGAATTCCCCACCAGGATCGTTAGCTTGCCTTCACGCACCGCGTCATTCGCCATGGCGTTCAGCGCCGGATCCATGCGGGTTGGGAAATAGAGCAGTTCTCCGCGCACGTTCGGGTGCTGTTTAGCAAAATAGTTGAGATCGCCACGGGTGGCAAACACACAGCCCACGCGCCCCTGCGCCATGCGGCGCAGCGGATAGAAAAGACGGAATTTCCAGCCGCGGGAGACTTCGTAGAGATCGGCTCCCCAGATATGCCAGCTGAACTGGGAGGGTTTAATCCCCCCGTTGAGCAGCGCCAGCCACAGGCCGGTATTGAACTGCCCGTGGAAAAAGAAACGTTGCTTACGATCCGCCTTGGCTCTGGCAACGACCGCCTTCGCCAGCGCGGCCTTATCCGGCCAGAAGCGAATCGTCAGCGCCGGAAACGCCTCGCTCAGGCCCTTATCCTGACCTGCAACCATAAACTCACGCGCATCAGGATTACCCGATGCGAGCTCGCCGTTGAAGAACCGCAAAACGGTCTGGTTATGGTGTGGGATATCCGATCCCAGGATGTGAATCAGTGCAGTCATGCGCGTTTACGCCACAATAAAAATACGCCGCAACAGGCGGCGAAATAAACGATATAGGTTGCCATGTAGGCCTGAGCCGCCCCCAGCGCACCGTGCGCGGGTATCAGCCAGTGTGAAAATGCTGTCAGTAACGCAAACTGGCTAATTTCCGCCAGGATATACATCCGCAGGGACGCTTTTGCAATCACCAGATAGCCAAAAACGTAAGCACCCACTTTCAGTACATCACCCACCAGCTGCCAGGCAAAGAGATCGCGCATGGCGGTGAACTTCGCCGAGAACAGCAGCCAGATGGCGACATCGCGCAGTAGCCAGACGGTAAAGCTGGCCGCCGCGACGGCTGGCAGCACAAAGCGCAGCGATCGGAAAATCTCACGGGTAATATCCTGTCTGGACGTCAGACGCGACAAGGTTGGCAGCAGGTAAACGCTAAAGGAAGCCGTAATAAACTGGAGATAGGCGTCGGAAATACTGCTTACGCCCTGCCAGATCCCCACTTCATCCCAGCTATAATGCGCCGCCAGCAAATTTCGCATCATCACGTAGGCTACCGGCAGCGTGACGGAGGTGATGAGCGCCATCAGGGTAAATTTACCCAGCTGGCTGGCAAGCATCGTGTCCCATTGCGGTTTCAGGTAGCTCAGAGGGATGACGCCCCGACGCATCAGCATAAATGCCGCAGGTACAACAACCAGTGCCGGGACCAGCGCCAGCCCCAGCAGTGCGCCTTCATAGCCGCCCAGGCGATAGCAAAAGTAATAGGCAATCACGCCGATGACGCTGCCCAGGATTAAGGCAAGCGCGTTCCCGGCGGCATCACGAAAACCTTTCATCAGCGCCAGCAGCAGGTTAGCCCAGGCAATACCCATCTGAACCAACGCGACCAGACGCACCAGCCCCTGATAATGGGTATGACCGAACAATCCCTGACTGATGGGCGCCGCCGCCAGCAGAAAGACAATCGCCATCAGGGTCGAAAAACCCGTGACCATCGCCGAAGAGGTACCCACCACTCTGCGCAGCTGAGCCGCATCATCGTGATACTGCGCAACGTATTTGGTGACGCCGTTGAAGATACCGGCACCGGCCAGCACGCCAAGGACGGTGACAAGCTGGCGGAAATTACCCGCCAGCCCCACACCAGAGGGGCCAAATGAGACGGCCAACAGCTTGACGACCAGCAGCCCGGCGCCAATTTTTACAAGCGTGGACGCGGCGGTCCACACCGATGCTTTTGCCAGAGACATATCAGCCGAAATAACTCAGAAGGGTATTAATCACCGTACGCTGGTTAACAGGCGCGAGGTTGTAGAACAGTGGCAGGCGAAGCAAACGCTCACTTTCTTTGGTGGTGTAACGATCTTCACCCGCGAACGTGCCAAACGCTTCGCCGGCCGGGCTGGAGTGCAGCGGGATGTAGTGGAACACCGCCATAATTTCGGCCTCTTTCAGCCAGGCGATGAGCTCGCTGCGGTCGTCGTTATCGCGCAGCTTGATGTAGAACATATGCGCGTTGTGGACGCAATCTGACGGGATGGTCGGCAGCTCAATACGCCCGGCTTTGGCCAGAGGCTCAAGCGCATCGTAATACGTTTGCCACAGGGAAAGACGCTGAAGGTTGATACGTTCCGCCGCTTCCAGCTGCGCCCACAGGTACGCCGCCTGCAGATCCGCCATCAGATAGCTGGAGCCGATATCGCGCCAGGTGTATTTATCTACCTGTCCCCGGAAGAACTGGCTGCGGTTGGTGCCTTTTTCGCGGATCACTTCCGCACGCTCCACGAGAGCCCGGTCGTTAATCAGCGTCGCGCCACCTTCTCCACCCGCCGTGTAGTTTTTGGTTTCGTGGAAGCTAAAGCAGCCAATGTGGCCGATCGTGCCCAGCGCGCGTCCCTTGTAGGTGGACATCACGCCCTGCGCCGCATCTTCCACCACGAACAGATTATGTTTTTTGGCGATGGCCATGATGGTGTCCATTTCACAGGCCACGCCCGCGTAGTGAACCGGCACGATCGCGCGCGTTTTGTCGGTGATCGCCGCTTCAATCAGCGTCTCATCAATGTTCATGGTGTCCGGGCGGATATCCACAAAGACGATTTTCGCTCCGCGCAGGACAAAGGCGTTTGCGGTGGAAACGAAGGTATAGCTCGGCATAATCACTTCATCACCGGGCTGGATATCCAGCAGCAGCGCCGCCATTTCCAGCGATGCCGTACAGGATGGGGTCAGCAGCACTTTGGCGCTGCGAAAACGCTGTTCCATCCACTGCTGACAGCGACGGGTAAAACCGCCGTCACCACAGAGTTTGCCGCTGCCCATGGCAGACTGCATATAGTCGAGTTCAGTTCCGACAACGGGTGGTGCGTTAAATGGAATCATCTTGTCACCTGTATAACCAGTAGGCGGTGGCGTCGATGTTGGCACCACTCGCAATGTAACGTTTAAGCGCGGCGGTGTTGCCCAGTTGGGTCGCGACCCGCAGCGTCACAAGCTGTTGCTGCTGCGCCCAGTGCAGCGCCGCCTGCATGAGTTTCTCACCCATGCCGCGCCCGGCTAATAAGCCGATACGCGCCTCGCGCTCGTTGAGCTTACGCAGCGAGACGAACCCCTGGATTTGACCGTCCCCTGCACGGAAAACCAGGCAGACGTGGTCAAAGGTGCCTTTGACCGCATTTTCTATCCACTGGGCATAGAAACGTCCGCTATCGTCAGGTGCATACCAGGGAGCACGAAAGCGGCTCTGAGCAAATGCCTGGGCCGCCATCTGACGCAGCGCGGGGATGTCCTGCTCTGTTGCAATTTCCGCGCCGGACGCATCGTGCCGGGTAAGGTTAATGGAAAGGTCTACCTCACCTTCAACCAGTTGAAAGCCGTGTTGCTGGAGCGCATCAAGCAGATCGGCTCGCTCCGCCGGGATCTTAGCCTGCACCCGTTGCCAGGCGATAAAATCCGGTTCAGCCAGCACCGACGCATCATCACGCAGACGCACGATGGCCGACGGCAGGCCGAAAAAGGCACTCTCCCACTGCAGGGACTCGAGCACCCCATTCAGGCTGTTCAACGCCAGACACCTTTGGTATCCACAATATACTGCTGACGAACGGCATCGCCGGACGTTGCTTTAAACTCTTTATGATCCACCAGCAGCACCAGCACGTCCGCCGTCGCCAGCGCGTCGTCCAGCGCCGTCAGCGTGCAGTGTTGTCCCGCCAGTTTTGCCGGCAATTGATGGATATTCGGCTCAACCACCAGCGTTTCACCCTTGTGCCATTCGGCAATCATCTCAGCAATTTCCATCGCCGGGCTTTCACGCAGATCGTCAATATTGGGTTTGAATGCCAGACCAAAGCAGGCAATTTTCAGCTCGCTGGCGCGCTTGCCGCTCTCTGCCAGACAATCCGCTACCGTCGCTTTAACCTGATTGAGTACCCAGTGAGGCTTGCTGTCGTTCACTTCACGCGCGGTGCGAATCAGACGCGCCTGCGCCGGATTTTGCGCCACGATAAACCACGGGTCGACGGCGATACAGTGTCCGCCCACGCCCGGACCTGGCTGGAGAATATTCACGCGCGGATGGCGATTCGCCAGACTAATCAGCTCCCAGACGTTAATCCCCTGATCGGCACAGATCAGCGACAGTTCGTTCGCAAAGGCGATATTGACGTCGCGGAAGCTGTTCTCCGTCAGCTTGCACATCTCGGCGGTGCGGGAGTTGGTCACCACGCATTCACCTTCCAGGAAAATCTTGTACAGCGCGCTGGCACGTTCGGAACAGACGGGCGTCATACCGCCAATGACGCGGTCGTTTTTAATCAGTTCGACCATCACCTGACCCGGTAACACGCGCTCCGGACAGTAAGCGATGTTGATATCCGCCTGTTCACCCGCCTGCTGCGGGAAGCTTAAATCAGGGCGCGCGTCGGCCAGCCACTGTGCCATCTGCTCGGTAGCGCCGACCGGAGATGTTGATTCCAGGATCACCAGCGCCCCTTTCTTCAGCACAGGCGCGATGGATTTTGCCGCCGCCTCGACGAACGCCATGTCGGGCTCGTGGTCGCCTTTAAATGGAGTGGGGACGGCAATCAGGTAGGCATCCGCTTCAACTGGCGTCGTGCTGGCACGCAGGAAGCCCCCCTCCACCGCCTCTTTCACCACGCGGTCAAGATCGGGCTCCACAATATGAATCTCGCCACGGTTAATGGTTTCTACCGCCCGTGCGTTGATATCCACACCGACAACCTGTTTCTGACGAGAGGCAAACGCGGCCGCAGTAGGCAAGCCAATGTAGCCAAGACCAATGACCGAGATGGTAGTAAAACTCATAGCGATACCCGATTGTGTTTAAGTGCTTGCAAAATACGGCCACAAGCCTGCCCGTCTCCGTACGGATTATGGGCCCGGCTCATCGCCTGATACGCTTCATCGTCATGCAGCAGGCGCGTGACCTCTTCGACGATGAGCTGCGCGTTGGTGCCGACCAGCCGCACCGTACCGGCTTTGACGGCTTCCGGACGTTCGGTCGTTTCACGCATCACCAGCACCGGTTTGCCGAGGGATGGCGCTTCTTCCTGAATTCCGCCGGAATCGGTGAGGATCAGCCAGGCGTGGTTCATCAGCCAGACAAACGGCATGTAGTCCTGAGGTTCAATCAGAAGGACATTGTCGACATGGCCCAGGATCCGGTTAACCGGCTCGCTGACGTTAGGGTTAAGGTGTACTGGATAGACAATTTGCACATCATCGTTCTGCGCGGCGATTTCAGCCAGCGCGTGACAGATTTGCTCGAAACCCCGGCCAAAGCTTTCGCGACGGTGGCCAGTAACCAGAATGGTTTTTTTACCGTTGTGAAGGAACGGATAGCGGGCAGCGAGCTCTTTCTGAAGCTCGCTATTTGCCAGGACGCGGTCACGTACCCAAATTAACGCGTCAATGACCGTATTGCCGGTCACAAAGATTTTGTTATCGGCGATATTTTCACGCAGCAGGTTCTGACGCGAGTTTTCCGTTGGCGCAAAGTGGAACATCGCCAGATGACCCGTTAACGTGCGGTTGGCCTCCTCCGGCCACGGCGAATAAAGATTGCCGGTACGCAGACCCGCCTCAACATGCCCCACGGGAATTCGCTGGTAAAACGCGGCCAGGCTTGTCGCCACGGTTGTGGTGGTATCACCGTGAACCAGCACCACGTCAGGCTTGAATGACTCCAGGATCGGCTTTAGCTCTTGCAGAATGCGACAGGTTATTTCCGTTAATCCTTGCCCCGGTTTCATAATATTAAGGTCGTAATCCGGGACGATGGAGAAGAGCGTTAAAACCTGATCGAGCATCTCACGGTGTTGGGCAGTGACGCACACTTTCGCTTCAATATCAGGATCGCAGGCCAGCGCATGAACCAGAGGTGCCATCTTAATGGCCTCCGGCCTGGTGCCAAATACGGTTAGTACTTTCACATCGATTCTCTTCGATTAGGCGATGAAGGCCGCAGCCTTCATCGTAGACGGCGTTCTTAGTTTTTGCGACGACGCGTTAACGCCACGCCAGCGCCCGTCAGTGCGCCTACAATCCCCCACATAATCATCAGGAATGCACGACGCGGACTATCGCGTTTTACAGGTTCTTCAGGCGTTCGCAAATAACGATAGGTCTGAAAACGCGGGTCCAGAGATGGACCGACATTAAGCGTATTGAGCATCGCGCGATTTTGATCGTAATCGAGGTCAAAATCAGGACCGACGGCCTGGAGGTTTTCCAGACGCGCCTGCAACATAGGGCGACCAAGGAGGAACATCTCTGAATCAGGCAGCTCATCGGCCGGCACGTCAGTCTCAGTACGGGAAATATTGCGCTGTTCTGCAATTTTCAGCGCCTGCTCAATGTTATGCACACGGCGACCGAAAATGGTATTCGCCACCTCTTCCTGACGTTTCACCTGGGCTTTCATCTGGATGGTACGAGCCGCCCAGGCACCTTTAAGCTCTTCGTTAAGATGGCTTGCGGCACGCTGGCTGGCAAACGCGACGTACTGACGCAACAGGTTGTTGGCATCCGGCGCGGTTTCTGCAATCAGCTTGACGCTGTCATTCACGTTACGCAGCGCGTCGCCCGGCATAAACTGAATATTGTTAATCAGATCGTCCAGCAGGGCGGCGTCGGCTTTTGTATTATCAACCCGGCGCTGCTTGTAGTAATCCGTCTGGGACCAGAAATCGCGGCGGGTATCCCACGAAGCCAGCTGCATCACAAACTCTTTATAGGCTTCATCCATAACGGAAGCCTGGTCTGGCGTTGCAAGACTGGCTTTGATGTCCAGGTTACGCAGGAATTGCTGCTGGGAATAGTATCCCCCGAGCATGTTAACCGTTGGCTTGTCTGTGATTGCCGTGGCGCTCCACTCTTGTTTTGCAAAGAACGTATAGGCCAGCGCTAACAGTGCAAACCCCAGCGCGATCCCCGCAATCCAAAGTTTGCCTGCCCATAACACGCGAAACAAACCCCGAATATCCAGTTCATTCTCAGTTACCACTGATTTCGCTCCCGCCAACGGTTGAGTCATCATAGTCCCGGTTTTACTTAGTTAATGTTGTGTTTTTGCCACTGTTACGACGCATCCTGCGTTTAAGACGTTTAATAAATCGCGCCACTTTCCATGCGCGTTTAATGCAGTAGCCGTACAGGAAAAATGCCAGCAAGAATAATGCCAACATAACCCACTCAGGAATAATATGAGAATATTCTGCAGCTACACCAATCGCGGCCAAAATAGCGGCGGCCAGAGTAATCAGCACAAACGCCTGACGAGAAGTAAAACCCGCACGCATGATGAGATGATGAATATGTTGGCGGTCAGGAGAGAAAGGACTCATCCCTTTGCGCAGGCGGCGATACATAATCGCAACCATATCCATTAATGGAATGGCAATAATCCACAGCGCGGTTACGGGACTTATCGGATGGGTTTGACCCTGTGTGGTTTCAAGCAGGATCCAGATAACCGTAAAACCAATCAGCGTACTGCCCGCGTCACCCATAAAGACTTTATAACGACGGCCCAGCACACCGAGGTTTAGGAGGATATAAGGCAGAATGGCGGCAATCATGGCAAAACACCACATTGCCAGACTGTACTGACCATCAAACCATAAAATAATGCCGATTGCGGCGAACGAGACGGACGACAACCCACCGAGCAGGCCGTCAATGCCATCCACCATGTTGAAAGCATTGATTGCCGCCCAGACGGCAAAGAGTGTCAGGAAGAAGCCAAATGGACCCAGGACTAACTCCCAGGGGCCAAATACATAGCCTAGGCTTCGCAGATACAGTCCGCCCACTACCATCATCACCACGCCAATCGCCGCCTGAACGGTAGCGCGTATTTTCACCGCAATATCGAACCGGTCATCAAGGGCCCCGACTAACACCAGAACACCGGCGCAGGCGATGTAGAGGGCGGCATGCGGGATATAATAATCGGCAATACCAAACGTGAAGCAAATCCCTGCGTAAACAGAAATCCCGCCGACTAAAGGAATAAGTCCCTGATGGCGTTTACGAAAATTTGGCTTATCCACCAACCCTATTCGTTTTGCCACCTTGCGCGCAATGAACAAAAAACAGGTTGTGAATAAAAAAATACTGATCAGTTCAGTAACGGCGGTGAATAGATTCACAATGGATTGCTCTCAACAAATGTTAGTCCCGGAAGTATAACCATGAAGCCACAGCCTCAGAAGTAATAAAGATGGCTTCTGACTACTCCCTTTGTATATTTTTCAATCAATTATTTCTTTAGCTGCACAAACGACCCTATTGTCGCACCGACCGGTCAAAATTGGGAGTAGATGGTACTAGCGTATAGTCCATAAAAGAAAAACGCCACGTAAAAACGTGGCGTTCGCTGGCTTTATTTGCGTTACGAGCGTTTCATCATGTCGAAGAAATCGTCGTTGGTTTTGGTCATCGCCAGTTTGTTAATGAGGAACTCCATCGCGTCAATTTCACCCATTGGATGGATGATTTTGCGCAGGATCCACATTTTCTGCAGCTCTTCCTGCGTGGTGAGCAGCTCTTCTTTACGGGTACCGGAACGGTTGTAGTCGATAGCCGGGAAGACGCGTTTCTCAGCGATTTTACGAGAAAGGTGCAGTTCCATGTTACCTGTACCTTTAAATTCCTCGTAAATTACTTCGTCCATTTTAGAACCGGTATCGATCAGCGCCGTGGCGATGATGGTCAGGCTACCGCCCTCTTCCACGTTACGTGCGGCACCGAAGAAGCGTTTCGGGCGATGCAGGGCGTTAGCATCCACACCACCGGTCAGTACTTTACCTGACGCCGGAACGACGGTGTTGTAGGCACGCGCCAGACGGGTGATGGAGTCAAGCAGGATGATCACGTCTTTCTTGTGCTCAACCAGGCGTTTCGCCTTCTCGATAACCATTTCCGCAACCTGAACGTGGCGAGATGCCGGTTCGTCGAAGGTAGAAGCAACCACTTCACCTTTAACCAGACGCTGCATCTCGGTCACTTCTTCCGGACGTTCGTCGATCAGCAGCACCATCAGCACGCAGTCTGGGTGGTTATAAGCGATGCTCTGCGCGATGTTCTGCAGCAGCATGGTTTTACCCGCTTTTGGCGGTGCCACAATCAGACCACGCTGGCCGCGACCAATTGGTGATGCCAGATCCAGAACACGCGCGGTTAAGTCTTCAGTTGAACCGTTACCACGCTCCATGCGCAGGCGAGAGTTCGCGTGCAGCGGCGTTAAGTTCTCGAAGAGGATCTTATTACGCGAGTTTTCCGGTTTGTCGAAGTTAACTTCATTGACTTTCAACAGCGCAAAGTAGCGTTCACCCTCTTTAGGAGGACGAATCTTACCTGAAATGGTGTCACCAGTGCGGAGGTTGAAACGGCGGATTTGGCTGGGGGATACGTAGATGTCGTCAGGGCCGGCGAGGTAGGAGCTGTCTGCAGAGCGGAGGAAACCAAATCCGTCTTGCAATATCTCCAGCACACCGTCGCCAAAGATATCTTCGCCACTCTTAGCGTGCTGCTTCAGGATGGCGAAAATGATGTCCTGCTTGCGCATACGGGCCTGGTTTTCCAGTCCCATATTTTCGCCGAGAGTGATCAGCTCAGAAACCGGCGTATTCTTTAATTCGGTAAGATTCATAATGGTGTGGGTTCTTAAACTCGGGGTGATTCTCGAACTTAATGTTGTGAATGGTATGGCAGGGTCATCCATGCCTGTTTAGCGGCCATCAACTCATGTCTGTTCGCTGTCTGGTCACAGGGAAAGAACGCAGAACTGAAACGACAAGACGGATTGAGTGACAAGCCCGGAATTTAGCCACTTCACGCACTGTTCATGTTAACAACGGGAAGTATCGGGTAAAACAAGATTCAAACAACAAGATATGTTTAAAACGAAGTCATAGCTAACTTAGCACGACTTCAGCCGGGCGTCCAGAGTTCCACATCATTTAGCCGGGAGCCCTGAACGCACAGCGGAGAAACCTTACGCCAGATTAGCGTCCAGGAACTCTTTCAGTTGACCTTTGGACAGCGCGCCCACTTTGGTCGCTGCCACTTCGCCGTTTTTGAACAGCAGAAGGGTTGGGATGCCACGGATACCGTATTTTGGTGCGGTGCCCGGGTTCTGGTCGATGTTCAGCTTGGCAACGGTCAGTTTGCCCTGATATTCGTCAGCGATCTCATCCAGAATCGGGGCGATCATTTTGCAAGGACCACACCATTCAGCCCAGAAATCGACGAGGATCAGCCCGTCAGCCTTAAGTACGTCCGTGTCAAAACTGTCGTCAGTCAGGTGAATAATTTTATCGCTCATATATAACTCCACAGGAATAAGCCTGGTACGTTGGTTTTGTCTCCACCAACGACGTGTTGATGTCGCATTAACCAACTAAAGGTTGACTTTATTTCACCGGATACGCTTTCGTAAAGCAATAGTAAGCTGATATTCTACCACACTATGAGCAAAACACATTTAACAGAACAGAAGTTTTCCGACTTCGCGCTGCACCCGAAGGTGATTGAAGCCCTTGAAAATAAAGGGTTTCATAACTGCACGCCCATTCAGGCCCTCGCGCTGCCGCTGACGCTGGCCGGTCGCGATGTTGCCGGGCAGGCGCAAACCGGTACCGGCAAAACGATGGCGTTTTTAACGTCAACGTTTCATTATTTACTTTCTCACCCAGCGATTGCAGACCGCAAAGTTAACCAGCCGCGCGCGCTAATTATGGCACCGACGCGAGAACTGGCGGTACAGATCCACGCAGACGCTGAACCCCTGGCGCAGTCTACCGGACTGAAGCTTGGCCTGGCCTATGGCGGCGACGGCTACGATAAACAGCTGAAAGTGCTGGAAAGCGGTGTGGATATCCTGATCGGTACCACCGGCCGTCTTATCGATTACGCCAAACAGAACCACATTAACCTCGGCGCAATCCAGGTTGTGGTGCTCGATGAAGCTGACCGCATGTACGATCTGGGCTTCATTAAAGACATTCGCTGGCTGTTCCGCCGCATGCCGCCGGCCAATCAGCGTCTGAACATGCTGTTCTCCGCTACCCTTTCTTATCGCGTACGCGAGCTGGCGTTCGAACAGATGAACAACGCCGAATATGTAGAAGTGGAACCGGAGCAGAAAACGGGTCACCGCATTAAAGAAGAGCTCTTCTACCCTTCCAATGAAGAGAAAATGCGTCTGCTGCAAACGCTGATTGAAGAAGAGTGGCCAGATCGCGCCATTATCTTCGCGAACACCAAACACCGTTGTGAAGACATCTGGGGCCATCTGGCTGCAGACGGTCACCGTGTTGGCCTGTTGACCGGCGACGTGGCGCAGAAAAAACGCCTGCGTATTCTGGAAGAGTTTACCCGTGGCGATCTCGATATTCTGGTCGCAACCGACGTTGCTGCTCGTGGTCTGCACATTCCGGCCGTGACGCACGTCTTTAACTACGATCTGCCAGACGACTGCGAAGACTACGTACACCGTATCGGTCGTACCGGTCGTGCGGGCGCAAGCGGTCACTCGATTAGCCTTGCGTGTGAAGAGTATGCGCTGAATCTTCCAGCCATTGAGACGTATATCGGTCACTCTATCCCGCAGAGCAAATACAATCCGGAAGCGCTGTTAAGCGAACTGCCGCCGCCTAAGCGTCTAACCCGCCCACGCTCCGGCAATGGTCCGCGTCGTTCAGGTGGCGCGCCGCGTAATCGTCGTCGTTCAGGTTAAGAAAATATGCTCAGCTCCACCTCGCTTTATGCGGCAATTGATCTCGGTTCGAATAGTTTTCATATGCTGGTTGTGCGCGAGGTGGCGGGAAGCATACAAACGCTGACGCGCATCAAGCGCAAGGTCCGCCTCGCGGCGGGCCTGAGCAGCGATAATCACCTCTCCCCTGAAGCCATGGAACGTGGCTGGCAGTGTCTGCGGCTCTTTGCCGAACGTCTGCAGGATATCCCGCACGCCCAAATTACCGTGGTCGCCACTGCGACACTCCGCCTGGCGGTCAACGCCGTGGATTTCATCGCCAGAGCGCAGGAAATTCTGGGTTGTCCGGTACAGGTTATCAGCGGTGAAGAAGAAGCTCGCCTGATTTACCAGGGCGTTGCGCACACCACGGGAGGTGACGATCGCCGTCTGGTGGTGGATATCGGCGGTGCCAGTACCGAGCTTGTGACCGGCACCGGCGCGCAGGCAACGTCGCTGTTCAGCCTGTCGATGGGCTGCGTGACCTGGCTTGAGCGCTACTTTACCGATCGGAACCTGGCGAAAGAGAACTTCGACGAGGCAGAAAACGCCGCGCGCGAGGTATTACGCCCGGTGATGGACGAGCTGCGCTATCACGGCTGGAAAGTCTGCGTGGGTGCCTCGGGTACCGTGCAGGCTCTGCAGGAAATCATGATGGCGCAGGGAATGGACGAGCGGATTACGCTAGCCAAACTTCAGCAGCTGAAACAGCGCGCCATTCAGTGCGGACGCCTGGAAGAGCTGGAAATTGAAGGCCTGACGCTGGAACGCGCGCTGGTCTTCCCGAGCGGGCTGGCTATTCTTATCGCCATTTTCACCGAGCTGAACATCCAGTGTATGACCCTGGCCGGCGGCGCGCTGCGCGAAGGTCTGGTCTACGGGATGTTACATCTGTCGGTCGATCAGGATATCCGCAGCCGTACCCTGCGCAACGTTCAGCGTCGTTTTCTGGTTGATATCGATCAGGCAGGACGCGTATCGCAGCTGGCGTCACGCTTCGCCGATCAGGTTGCTAACGTCTGGGATCTTGACCATCTGAGCCGGGATTTACTGCTGAGCGCCTGTGCGCTACATGAAGTGGGGCTGAGCATTGATTTTAAGCAGGCACCGGCTCATGCAGCGTATCTGGTGCGAAACCTGGATTTACCGGGCTATACGCCTGCGCAGAAAAAATTGCTGGCCACGCTGCTGCTGAACCAGACCAACGCCGTCGATCTCTCCTCTTTGCATCAGCAAAACGCCGTACCGCCTCGCGTGGCCGAGCATCTGTGCCGCCTGCTGCGTCTGGCGATCCTGTTTGCCAGCCGCCGCCGCGATGATTTGCTGCCTGCCATTAATCTGGTGGCCGATGACGAGAAGCTTTCGCTGGCGCTGCCGGAGAAATGGATTGATCGTCACCCGTTAGGGGCAGAGATGATCGAGCAGGAGTGCCAGTGGCAGAGCTACGTGCACTGGGTGCTTGAGGTAAAGTAATACGCTGAACATTGCCGGGTGGCGGCTTCGCCTTACCCGGCCTACAACCCCTTCGAACTCATCCTTTCTCTTTGGCTTTTGCCAGCATAGCGCGGATGTTCGCCACGTTAGCCTGACCCTTGTGCATCCGCTCTTCTGCGGTAATCACTTTGCGCTCCTGTTCCCAGATCACGTCATCCTGCGGAAGTTCCAGCAGGAAACGACTCGGCTCCGGGCGTACCAGTTCACCGTACTGGCGGCGCTCTTTACACAGCGTGAACGTCAGCTCTTTCTGCGCGCGGGTGATCCCCACGTAGGCCAGACGGCGCTCCTCGTCGACGTTGTCTTCATCAATGCTGCTCTGGTGCGGCAACAATCCCTCTTCCATGCCGACCAGATACACATACGGGAACTCCAGCCCTTTTGACGCATGCAGCGTCATCAGCTGAACCTGATCGGCCTCTTCTTCGCTCTCGCCGCGCTCCATCATGTCGCGCAGGGTAAAGCGAGTGACCACCTGCGTCAGGGTCATCGGCTCGTCGATTTCAGAGCCCTCAAGCATTTCGGTCATCCAGCTGAAGAGCTGGTTAACGTTTTTCATGCGCATCTCAGCCGCCTTCGGGCTGGCTGAGGTTTCATACAGCCAGGACTCATAGTCGATGCCGTGAATGAGATCGCGCACTGCCGCCACCGGCTCGCGCTCCGCGAGACGCTGCACTTCGCCAAGCCAGTGGGTGAAGCGGGTTAACGAGTCATACCCGCGTCCGGTTAACGTCTGGCTCAGCCCCATGTCGAAGCTGGCGGTAAACATACTTTTGTTGCGGGTCATCGCCCACTCGCCGAGCTTTTGCAGCGTCGCCGGACCAATCTCGCGTTTAGGCGTATTCACGATGCGCAGAAACGCGCTGTCGTCATCCGGGTTAGTTAGCACCCGCAGATAGGCCAGCAGATCTTTGATTTCTGGCCGTGAGAAGAACGACGTGCCGCCCGAAATTTTGTACGGAATGCGGTTCTGCATCAGCATCTTTTCAAAGACGCGCGACTGGTGATTGCCGCGATAGAGGATCGCGTAATCCTTATATTCGGTTTTGTTGACGAAGTGGTGAGCGATGAGTTCGCCCGTCACGCGCTCCGCTTCATGATCCTCATTGTTGGCGCTGAGCACTTTCAGCTCCGTGCCGTAGCCCAGTTCGGAGAAGAGACGCTTCTCAAATACGTGCGGGTTATTGGCAATCAGGATGTTTGCCGCCTTCAGGATACGCCCGGAGGAGCGGTAGTTCTGCTCCAGCTTAATCACCTGCAGGGCAGGGAAATCTTTGCTCAGCAGCACCAGGTTTTGTGGGCGTGCACCGCGCCAGGAGTAAATTGACTGGTCGTCATCGCCTACCACGGTGAAACGCGCGCGCTGCCCCACCAGCAGCTTCACCAGCTCGTACTGGCTGGTGTTGGTGTCCTGATATTCATCCACCAGCAGGTAGCGGATTTTATTCTGCCAGCGCTCGCGCACCTCTTCATTACGCTGCAGCAGCAGCGTGGGCAGCAGGATCAGGTCGTCAAAGTCCAGCACGTTGCACGCTTTCATATGCGCATCGTACAGACCGTAGCAGTGGGCGAAGATCCGATCCCGTTCGCCTTTGGCGATCGCCGCGGCCTGGGCCGGCGTCATCAGATCGTTTTTCCAGTTCGAGATCGTCGAGATCAGCTGCTGCAACAGCACTTTATCATCTTCGATCAGCCCCTCGGTGAGCTCTTTGAGCAGCGCCACCTGATCGGTGTCATCGAAGAGCGAGAAGTTGGACTTCATTCCCAGCGCCGCGTACTCGCGTTTGATGATATCCAGCCCCAGCGTGTGGAAGGTGGAGATCATCAGGCCACGCGCTTCTTTACGGCCCAGCGTCTGGCCGACGCGCTCTTTCATCTCGCGCGCCGCTTTATTGGTAAAGGTGACCGCCGCAATGTGTCGCGCCTGATATCCGCAATTGTGGATCAAATGGGCGATTTTGTTGGTGATCACGCGGGTTTTACCCGATCCGGCCCCTGCCAGCACCAGGCATGGTCCAGTAACGAATTCGACCGCTTGTTGTTGTCCAGGGTTTAAACGCATGGGAGTGTTGCTCAATCTTCGAACGGGGAGTGGATTGTAGCAGAAAGCCGGGCGCAGATTTACCGGCTAATGATAAAGTGGAGAAATCGCGTTTAACCCGTAGAGCAGAACCATGAAAAAGACCGCAGCAGCCCTGCATATTCTGGTAAAAGAAGAGAAACTGGCCCAGGAGATCCTGGCCAAGCTGGAGCGCGGCATCAGCTTTGATCATCTGGCAAAGCGCTACTCTAAATGCCCGTCCGGGCGCAATGGCGGGGATCTCGGCGAGTTTCAACAAGGTGCGATGGTCGGCCCGTTCGATCGGGCGGTCTTTAGCTGCCCGCTTCTGAAGCCCTACGGCCCGGTAAAAACCAAATTTGGCTACCATATCATTAAGGTGCTTTATCGCCGCTGACGCGTGGTATATTGCGCCCCGATTTATTTCAACCTATTCAAGGCACGATCATG
The DNA here is from genome assembly GCF_019730495.1 of Enterobacter sp. Y17. Lineage (NCBI taxonomy): Bacteria > Pseudomonadati > Pseudomonadota > Gammaproteobacteria > Enterobacterales > Enterobacteriaceae > Enterobacter > Enterobacter sp. Y17. The sequence goes on along the minus strand of NZ_JAASKP010000010.1, from coordinate 12,952 downwards.
GCAAAAACAGCAGCAGCAGTGCACATCCTCGTTAAAGAAGAGAAACTGGCTTTAGATCTTCTGGAGCAGATTAAAAACGGTGCCGACTTCGGCAAGCTGGCGAAGAAGCATTCCATCTGCCCGTCAGGCAAACGCGGCGGCGATCTGGGTGAGTTCCGCCAGGGTCAGATGGTTCCGGCGTTCGATAAAGTGGTGTTCTCCTGCCCGGTGCTGGAGCCAACCGGCCCGCTGCACACGCAGTTCGGCTACCACATTATCAAAGTGCTGTATCGGAAATAAACAGCAAGGCCTTCTCTAAGAGAAGGCCTTTAATGTTTCACCCTCTCCCCGTGGGAGAGGGCCGGGGTGAGGGCATCAGCCCGCACCTGGTGTTAACCCGCTACCGCGATACGCTTCATATCGGTCATGTAGCCACGCAGTTTGTGACCCACTTTCTCGATCTGGTGGCTGCGAATCGCTTCGTTCACATCACGCAGCTGCGCGTTATCCACGGCACCTTCCGCAATCGCTTTACCCAGATCGCCCGTCTGCAGAGTAGTCATAAACTCTTTCAGCAGCGGTACGCAGGCGTAAGAGAACAGGTAGTTACCGTATTCTGCGGTATCAGAGATCACCACGTTCATTTCGTACAGACGCTTACGGGCGATGGTGTTCGCGATCAGCGGCAGCTCGTGCAGAGATTCGTAGTACGCGGACTCTTCGATGATGCCGGAATCCACCATGGTTTCGAACGCCAGCTCAACGCCTGCTTTCACCATCGCGATCATCAGTACGCCTTTATCGAAGTACTCCTGCTCGCCGATTTTACCTTCATACTGCGGCGCGGTTTCGAACGCGGTTTTACCGGTTTCTTCACGCCAGGTCAGCAGGTTTTTATCGTCGTTCGCCCAGTCCGCCATCATGCCGGAAGAGAATTCGCCGGAGATGATGTCGTCCATGTGTTTCTGGAACAGCGGTGCCATGATGGTTTTCAGCTGTTCAGACAGCGCGTAAGCACGCAGTTTTGCCGGGTTGGACAGACGGTCCATCATCAGCGTAATACCGCCCTGCTTCAGCGCTTCGGTGATGGTTTCCCAGCCGAACTGGATCAGTTTTTCCGCGTAGGCCGGGTCGGTGCCTTCTTCCACCAGCTTGTCGAAGCACAGCAGAGAACCGGCCTGCAGCATACCGCACAGAATGGTCTGCTCGCCCATCAGGTCAGATTTCACTTCGGCAACGAAGGACGATTCCAGAACGCCCGCACGGTGGCCACCGGTCGCCGCTGCCCACGCTTTGGCAATCGCCATGCCTTCGCCTTTTGGATCGTTTTCCGGGTGAACTGCGATAAGCGTCGGCACGCCGAAGCCACGTTTGTACTCTTCGCGTACTTCCGTACCCGGACATTTCGGTGCCACCATCACCACGGTGATGTCTTTACGGATCTGCTCGCCCACTTCAACGATGTTGAAGCCGTGGGAGTAACCCAGCGCGGCGCCGTCTTTCATCAGCGGCTGTACGGAACGCACAACGTCAGAGTGCTGTTTGTCCGGGGTCAGGTTAACCACCAGATCCGCCTGCGGGATCAGCTCTTCGTAGGTGCCCACTTTGAAGCCGTTTTCGGTCGCTTTGCGCCAGGAAGCACGCTTCTCGGCAATTGCTTCTTTGCGCAGGGCGTAGGAGATATCCAGACCGGAGTCACGCATGTTCAGGCCCTGGTTCAGACCCTGTGCGCCACAGCCGACGATGACCACTTTTTTACCCTGAAGGTAGCTCGCGCCATCGGCAAATTCATCGCGCGCCATGAAGCGGCATTTGCCCAGCTGCGCCAGCTGCTGGCGCAAGTTCAGTGTATTAAAGTAGTTAGCCATGGGTGATACCTCGTGATGTTGTGTGTCTTATTGTTCGGTTCGCGTTTCAGCGAGAATGTACCCACATTACAACAGGAAATTTATTGCGGAAATTGATATATTCACAACGTCATATTGCAATTTTTGCAATGTAAAAAGAGGGAGTGGAATCGGTGGATTTACGCGATCTGAAAATGTTCCTGCACCTGGCGGAAAGCCGCCATTTTGGCCGCAGCGCCCGGGCGATGCACGTTAGCCCCTCCACGCTTTCACGCCAGATCCAGCGCCTTGAGGAGGACCTCGGCCAGCCGCTGTTCGTGCGCGATAACCGCACCGTCACCCTCACGGAAGCAGGTGAAGAGCTGCGCATTTTTGCCCAGCAGACGCTGCTACAGTACCAGCAGCTGCGGCACTCAATTGACCAGCAGGGGCCGTCGCTTTCCGGCGAGCTGCATATTTTCTGCTCCGTGACCGCCGCCTACAGCCATCTGCCGCCCATTCTTGACCGCTTCCGCGCGGCGCATCCGTCGGTTGAAATTAAGCTCACCACCGGCGACGCCTCCGACGCAATGGAAAAAGTGGTGACGGGCGAAGCGGATCTCGCCATTGCCGGGAAACCCGAAACCCTGCCGGGCGCGGTGGCATTCTCAATGCTGGAGAATCTGGCGGTGGTGCTGATCGCGCCGGCGCTGCCCTGCCCGGTGCGTAACCAGGTGTCGGTGGAAAAACCGGACTGGTCGACGGTGCCGTTTATCATGGCCGATCAGGGGCCGGTGCGCCGCCGTATCGAGCTGTGGTTCCGCCGTCAGAAAATCAGCAACCCGTCGATTTACGCCACGGTCAGCGGCCATGAGGCGATGGTGTCGATGGTGGCGCTGGGCTGCGGCGTGGCGCTGCTGCCGGAAGTGGTGCTGGAAAACAGCCCCGAACCGGTGCGCAATCGCGTGATGATTCTGGAGCGCAGCGACGAGAAGACGCCGTTTGAGCTTGGCGTGTGCGCACAAAAAAAGCGGCTGCATGAGCCGCTTATTGATGCGTTCTGGCAGATATTGCCAAACCACTAAAGCCGGGTGGCGCTGCGCTTACCCGGCCTACACGCAGCTCAGCCCTTAGCCTGCCAGGAAGAAGCGGAAGGCCGGGTTATGGGTTTCGTCGTGACACTCATAGCCCAGCTCGTTCAGCCGCGTTTCGAAATCCGGCTCGTGCTCGCCCAGTTCGAACGCCGCCAGCACGCGGCCATAGTCGGTGCCGTGGCTGCGGTAGTGGAACAGAGAGATGTTCCAGTGCGTGCCCAGCGTGTGCAGGAACTTGAGCAACGCGCCCGGCGATTCCGGAAACTCGAAGCTGAACAGACGTTCCTTAAGCGGCTTCGATGGGCGCCCGCCGACCATGTAGCGCACGTGCAGCTTCGCCATCTCATCGTCAGAAAGATCGACCACGCTGTAGCCGCCCTCATGCAGCAGGTTGAGGATCTCTTTGCGCTCCTCCACGCCGCGGCTCAGACGCACGCCGACAAAAATACAGGCGTCTTTGGCATCGGCAAAACGGTAGTTAAACTCCGTCACCGAACGACCGCCCAGCAGCTGGCAGAACTTCAGGAAGCTGCCCTTCTCTTCCGGAATCGTCACCGCCAGCAGCGCTTCCCGCTGTTCGCCCAGCTCGCAGCGCTCGGAAACGTAGCGCAGGCCGTGGAAGTTCACGTTGGCACCAGACAGCACGTGCGCCAGCCGCTCGCCGCGAATGTTGTGCTGCGCGATGTATTTTTTCATCCCCGCCAGCGCCAGCGCGCCTGACGGTTCCGCCACCGCACGCACATCCTCGAACAGATCCTTCATCGCCGCGCAGATGGCGTCGCTATCAACCGTGACGATATCGTCGAGATACTCCTGACACAGGCGGAAGGTTTCATCCCCAATGCGCTTCACCGCCACGCCCTCGGCAAACAGCCCGACGCGCGGCAGATCTACCGGATGACCCGCATCCAGCGCCGCTTTCAGGCAGGCAGAGTCTTCCGCTTCAACGGCAATGACTTTGATCTGCGGCATCAGCTGTTTGATCAGCACCGCCACGCCTGCGGCCAGGCCACCGCCGCCTACCGGGACGAAGACGCGGTCGAGATGGGCATCCTGCTGCAGCAGTTCCAGCGCCAGCGTGCCCTGCCCGGCAATCACCATCGGGTGGTCGAACGGCGGCACCCAGGTGAAACCCTGCTGCTGCGCCAGCTCGATCGCTTTGGCTTTGGCTTCGTCAAAGTTAGCCCCGTGGAGCAGCACTTCGCCGCCGAAACCGCGCACCGCGTCGACTTTGATATCTGCGGTAGCAACCGGCATCACGATCAGCGCTTTCAACCCCAGGCGAGCAGACGAGAACGCCACGCCCTGGGCGTGGTTGCCCGCAGACGCGGTAATCACGCCGCGCGCTTTCTGCTCGTCAGTCAGCCCGGCCATCATCGCGTAGGCGCCGCGCAGCTTAAAGCTGTGCACCGGCTGACGGTCTTCGCGCTTCACCAGAATGACGTTGTCGAGGCGCGAAGAGAGTTTTTCCATTTTCTGCAGGGGCGTGACCTGCACGGCTTCATAGACCGGCGCGCGTAGCACCGCTCTCAGGTATTCCGCCCCCTCAGGGGCGGCGGATAAGGGTTGTGACTCGGCCATCATTAGCCCCCAAGTTTAGATTTATCGCGCACCGCGCCTTTATCTGCACTGGTGGCAAGACTCGCGTAGGCGCGCAGAGCGAAGGAGACTTCACGCTGGCGGTCTTTCGGCGTCCAGGCTTTGTCGCCGCGGGCTTCCTGCGCTTCACGACGGGCCGCAATTTCCTGGTCGCTCAGCTTCAGCTGAATGCCGCGATTCGGAATGTCGATTTCGATCAGGTCGCCATCTTCGATGATGGCGATGTTGCCGCCGCTTGCCGCTTCCGGCGAAACGTGGCCGATAGAGAGGCCGGAGGTGCCGCCGGAGAAACGTCCGTCGGTGATCAGCGCACACGCCTTACCGAGTCCCATGGATTTCAGGAAGGTGGTTGGGTAGAGCATCTCCTGCATGCCCGGGCCGCCTTTCGGCCCTTCGTAGCGAATGACAACCACGTCGCCTTCCACCACTTTGCCGCCGAGAATCGCCTCTACCGCTTCATCCTGGCTTTCGTATACCTTCGCCGGACCGGTGAATTTCAGGATGCTGTCGTCCACGCCTGCGGTTTTCACGATGCAGCCGTTTTCCGCAAAGTTACCGTACAGCACGGCCAGACCGCCGTCTTTGCTGTAGGCATGTTCCAGCGAGCGGATGCAGCCTTCGGCGCGGTCGTCGTCCAGAGTGTCCCAGCGGCAATCCTGCGAGAACGCCTGGGTGGTGCGAATCCCGGCAGGACCGGCGCGGAACATCTTTTTCACCGCGTCGTCTTTGGTCAGCATCACGTCGTACTGGTCCAGCGACTCAGGCAGCGTCAGGCCGAGCACGTTTTTCACTTCACGGTTCAGCAGCCCGGCGCGATCCAGCTCGCCCAAAATGCCCAGCACGCCGCCCGCGCGGTGTACGTCTTCCATATGGTACTTCTGGGTACTCGGCGCGACCTTACACAGCTGCGGGACTTTGCGGGAGAGCTTATCGATGTCGCTCATGGTGAAGTCGATTTCGGCTTCCTGCGCGGCGGCCAGCAGGTGCAGTACGGTGTTGGTGGAGCCGCCCATGGCGATATCCAGCGTCATGGCGTTTTCGAACGCGGCTTTACTGGCAATGTTGCGCGGCAGCGCGCTGGCGTCGTCCTGCTCGTAGTAGCGTTTGGTCAGCTCAACGATGCGCTTACCGGCGTTGAGGAACAGCTGCTTACGGTCGGCGTGGGTCGCCAGCAGCGAACCGTTGCCCGGCTGAGACAGGCCCAGCGCTTCGGTCAGGCAGTTCATGGAGTTGGCGGTGAACATACCGGAACAGGAGCCGCAGGTCGGACACGCGGAGCGTTCCACCTGGTCGCTCTGCTCGTCAGAGACTTTCGGGTCCGCGCCCTGGATCATCGCATCAACCAGGTCGAGCTTGATGATTTTGTCGGAGAGCTTGGTTTTCCCCGCTTCCATCGGGCCGCCGGAGACGAAGATCACCGGAATGTTCAGGCGCAGGGAGGCCATCAGCATCCCCGGGGTGATTTTGTCGCAGTTGGAGATGCAGACCATCGCATCGGCGCAGTGGGCGTTAACCATATATTCTACGGAGTCGGCGATCAGCTCGCGCGACGGCAGTGAATAGAGCATGCCCCCGTGCCCCATCGCGATACCGTCATCCACCGCAATGGTGTTGAACTCTTTTGCCACGCCGCCGGAGGCTTCGATTTGCTCGGCAACCAGCTTACCGAGATCGCGCAGGTGCACGTGGCCCGGTACAAACTGGGTGAAGGAGTTCACCACGGCGATAATCGGCTTGCCGAAATCGGCGTCGGTCATTCCGGTGGCGCGCCACAGCGCGCGGGCTCCCGCCATATTACGGCCGTGGGTGGTGGTGGCTGAACGATACTTAGGCATGCTTTATTGACTCCCGTCTGACTATTTAATGGGACGGTGCGTGCCGTCCCAAATTTATGCTTAGTGATTAACCTGATCCAACCAGCCGTATTTATCTTCTGTTTCGCCGGTGAAGAGGCCGAAGAACGCTTGCTGAATACGTTTGGTGACCGGGCCACAGCGGCCTTCGCCCACCTGGATACCGTCCACGCTGCGTACCGGCGTGATTTCAGCCGCCGTACCGGACATGAACACTTCATCCGCCAGATACAGGGATTCGCGGGACAGCACCTGCTCGCGCACTTCGATACCCAGATCTTTCGCCAGCTTGATGATGGCGTCGCGGGTGATGCCCGGCAGCGCGGACGAGGTGAACGGCGGCGTGAACAAAATGCCGTCTTTCACTTCAAACAGGTTTTCACCCGCACCTTCAGAGATGTAGCCATTCACATCCAGGGCGATACCTTCCTGATAGCCGTGGCGGCGCGCTTCGCTACCGACCAGCAATGAGGAGAGATAGTTACCGCCTGCTTTCGCGGCGGTCGGAATAGTGTTTGGCGCCACGCGGTTCCAGGAAGAGACCATTGCGTCGATCCCCTGCTCCAGGGCTTCAGCACCCAGGTAGGCACCCCACGGGAATGCGGCAATGATCACATCTGTGGTATAGCCGGCTGGCGGGTTCACGCCCATACCGACATCGCCTACGAAGACCAGCGGACGAATATAGGCGCTGGTCAGGTTGTTCTTGCTAATCACGTCGCGGCAGGCTTCCATCAGCTCATCAACGCTTTGTGAAACCGGGAAACGATAAATTTTGGCTGAGTCATGCAGACGCTGCATGTGTTCGCGATGGCGGAACACCACTGGCCCTTTGTGAGAATCGTAGCAGCGGATGCCTTCAAATACGGAGGTACCGTAGTGCAGCGCGTGGGACATCACGTGGACCTTCGCGTCCTCCCAGCGAACCATCTCACCGTTGAACCAAATGTAATCAGCTTTTTTTGTCGTCATTTTTTCGTCCTGTCACGCTTAAGCGCGGATTTGTTGTGATGTGGTTGTGCTCTGGCAGATGGCAACATGGGCAACGTCTACCAGCTTTGATAACTGACTAAACAGTAAGTCGACCGACCGCGGGCTGGCAACGGTTAATTCGATACTGATATTCCGGGCGTCAGTGGCCGTCTCCATATTCATAGAGCAAATCTGAAAACCACGATGACGCACCACACGCAAAACGCGTTCTAAGGTTTCCGGGTTGAAGCGAGCCTGTACGGCGACCTGATGCTGCATCATGATAATTTCTCCATCATTTGTGAGTTACTGGCACCAGGCGGTACCAACGGCCAGACGTTCTCGAGTTCGTCGATTGAGACATGAAGCAGGTAAGGCCCATCGCTGTTCAGCATGGTGTCGAGCGCCGCTTCAACCTGATCTTTACGGGTGATGTGCTGACCAGGGATGCCGAAGGCGCTGGCCAGGGTGAGGAAATCTGGGTTATCGGTGAGAGTCGTTTCGCTGTAGCGCTCCTGGAAGAACAGCTGTTGCCACTGGCGAACCATCCCTAAACGCTGGTTGTCGAGCAAGACGATTTTCAGCGGCAACTGCTTACGCTTAACGGTGCCGAGCTCCTGAACGTTCATCATGAAGGAGCCGTCACCGGAGATACAGATAACGGTATCGTTCGGGCGGGCAACCTGCGCGCCAACGGCTGCCGGCAGACCGAAGCCCATCGTCCCTAACCCGCTGGAGGTGATGAAGTTTTCCGGACGGGTGTAGGTCATGTGCTGCGCGGACCACATCTGGTGCTGGCCTACGTCGGTAGTGACGACGCTGTCAGCCGGTTTACGGTCGGACAACTGCTTCAACAGCAGCGGCGCGTAGATGGCCTCGCCGGGATGGTCGTAACGCCAGGCGTGCTCGGCGCGCATGTCTGCGGTGTGCTGACGCCATGCGCTGATATCCAGCGGCTGCTGCAATGCCGGTAACAGCGCGTTGAGATCGCCCTGCAAGGCGACATGCGCCTGACGCAGCTTGTTCATCTCCGCCGGGTCGATATCCATATGAATGACTTTGGCGTTCGGCGCAAAGGTATTCAACTTGCCGGTGACGCGGTCGTCAAAACGGGCACCGACGGCGATGAGCAGATCGCACTCCTGCACCGCCAGGTTTGCCGCTTTGGTGCCGTGCATCCCCAGCATGCCCAGATAGTAGGGGTAATCCGCGTCGACTGCACCGAGACCTTTCAGCGTGCAGGTCGCTGGCATCTGCGTTGTTGCGATAAATTCGCGCAGGGCAGGAACGGCCTGCGCCATGCCTACGCCACCGCCGACGTACAGCATCGGCTGTTTCGCCTGGGCCAGCATCTGACGGGCCTCTTCAACTTCCGCTTCCGGAAACGCATCGTCGCTTTCAACGGTAGAGAAGTGCGGTTCCAGATCGCCGAGAGCCACCTGGATATCTTTCGGGATATCAACCAGAACCGGACCGGGACGACCGGAGTTTGCCACGTCGAACGCTTCTGCCATTACGCGCGGCAGCTCTTCCAGAGACTGGACGAGGAAGCTGTGTTTGGTGCAGGCCAGCGATAAACCGAGGACGTCAACTTCCTGGAAAGCATCGGTACCGATGAACGGCGACGCCACCTGCCCGGTGATGGCGACAACGGGAACGGAATCCAGCAGCGCGTCAGCCAGGCCGGTGATCAGGTTCGTTGCGCCCGGGCCTGAAGTCGCCATACACACGCCGGTTTTACCGGTCGCGCGGGCGTAGCCAATGGCTGCCATCGCTGCGCCCTGCTCGTGTCGGCACAAGAGATGTTCCACGCCGCCGTCATACAGTGCATCGTAAATCGGCATAATTGCGCCACCCGGATAACCGAATACGGTTTCGACTCCCTGCGCGCGCAACGCATGTACTACCCACTGTGCCCCATTCATAGTTAGTTCCCCGTCATAAATCGGGAGAAACAGAATTTTGTGCTAGTCGTCATTCTCTGCTCCTCATTTACATTTTTTAGTCATAAAAAAACCCCCGGACCTTTCGGTGCGGGGGTCTTAGTTCGTTAAGGCTTGATTTCTAAGCCTTTCCTCGTCCAAGTGCAGCCCCGCACGGTGGGATAATAATCACCACCACGCTAATCACGACCAGGCTAATCACTCGTAGAAGGGCTGTCATTTTCAGTTCTTTTTGCATCTTGTTCGAAGGAATACCTAAAGAGTTATCACAGTTTTTAAATCAAACACAAGATTTATTTATGACGGATTTGATTAGGCCGCGAATCATATTTCTTAAAACCGTTGTTTTATATACGGAAATTAGAAAATGAATATTTTTCATTTTTTCACTGCGGTTCTTAGCGTCAAAACGGGGCTTTTTACATTCTGCGAGGAGGCTTCCACGGTTATGCAAGGGTTTCAGTGTGCGCTTAAAATCCCTGAACAGGCGGCGTAAATTCGCAAAATGACGCTAAACAGACAAAGCAGGTGCTGGCATAGTCACGCCAGGAGGTAGTGCAAATGTCACTGTCAGTTGTTTATACGCGTGCGGCTCTCGGGGTAAAGGCACCGCTTATTTCCGTCGAGGTTCATTTGAGCAATGGGCTACCCGGACTCACGCTTGTCGGGTTACCTGAAACGACGGTTAAAGAGGCCAGGGATCGCGTTCGCAGCGCAATAATAAATAGCGGTTATACCTTCCCCGCGAAGAAGATCACCATCAACCTTGCCCCCGCCGATTTGCCTAAAGAGGGGGGACGATACGATTTACCTATCGCAATTGCCCTTCTCGCGGCTTCTGAGCAGCTTAATACGACACGGCTAGGCTCGTATGAGTTCGTTGGCGAACTCGCGCTCACAGGCGCGTTAAGAGGCGTTCCCGGTGCGATATCGGGAGCGCTGGAAGCCATACGAGCAGGGCGGCAAATCATTGTCGCCAATGAAAACGCATCAGAAGTGAGTCTTATCGCCGAGAAGGGGTGTCTCATCGCCGGGCATTTACAGGAAGTTTGTGCCTGGCTGGAAGGGCGACATGAACTGTCCGAGCCGGAGGAGTGTGATGATGTTATAGCGGATGCACCAGAGGATCTCAGCGAGATTATGGGACAGGAGCAAGGGAAACGGGCGCTGGAGATTACGGCTGCAGGTGGACACAATCTTCTGTTAATTGGGCCGCCAGGTACGGGTAAAACCATGCTGGCAAGCAGGTTGAGTGGGTTACTTCCACCGCTCAATAATCATGAAGCGCTGGAAAGCGCCGCCATATATAGCCTTATCAGTTCGACGTCGTTGCAAAAACAGTGGCGCCGTCGTCCTTTTCGTTCCCCGCATCATAGCGCTTCACTGACGGCAATGGTCGGCGGCGGGGCGATTCCGGGGCCGGGAGAGATCTCGCTGGCACACAATGGCATTCTGTTTCTTGATGAACTGCCTGAATTTGAGCGCCGTGTACTGGATGCACTAAGAGAGCCCATTGAATCCGGTGAGATACATATCTCACGCACGCGAGCCAAAATAAGCTATCCCGCACAGTTTCAGCTGGTCGCGGCGATGAATCCCAGCCCGACGGGTCACTACCAGGGCAACCATAACCGCTGTACGCCAGAGCAGACGTTGCGCTATCTGGGTAAGTTATCCGGCCCGTTCCTCGACCGTTTCGATTTATCCCTCGAAGTTCCCCTTCCCCCGCCGGGTCTGCTCAGGCAAACGGGCATAACGGGTGAAAGCTCAGCGGAGGTACGCGAACGGGTGATTGCTGCTCAGACGCGGCAGTACGCTCGTCAGAACAGGCTGAATGCACGGCTGGATAATGCCGGGATCCGGCAGTTTTGTTCACTTAATGTTGAGGATGCGGGATGGCTGGAGGAGACGTTTACGCGGTTCGGGCTGTCCATACGTGCGTGGCAGCGTTTGCTGAAGGTGGCCAGAACCATTGCTGACGTAGAGGGGTGCAATGACATTGAGAGGAAACATTTGCAGGAGGCGCTGAGCTACCGCGCTATCGATCGTTTGCTGCTGCATTTGCAGAAATTGCTGGCATAAAAAAAGGGGCCGTAGCCCCTTCTCTTCTCTTTAGTCATCAGACTCGGTGTAGTCTTCTGCACCTTCCATCTGTGGCTTGCCGCCAGACAGCGTATGGAAGCGCTTAGGACGCTTAATGCGCGCCATGTACTTGATCCATACGCGTTCCGCTTCAGACTCCGGCTCACGCTCACCACGGCAAACAGAAACAAACTGTTTTTCGTCTTCGGTTGCAGGTTCACGCTTACCCAGATCCAGCTCGTTAAAGGCATAACCATGGCGCTCAAGCAGTTGAGCTTCTTTGATGGTGAAATCGCCGTGACGAGAGAACCCGCGCGGATAATGTTTATTGTCGAAAAAACGATTAGTCGTCGTAAAGCTTTCCGCCATCCTACACGCTCCTAATTCTTTGGCCGAGCTATTTATGGCGCGGAGTATTAGTTACGCTTGACAGAGTGTAAAACAAAACATTTAAATCATAACGACAAATAATTTTGCGGAGAAAGATGTGGATACGGAATTGCTTAAAACTTTCCTTGAAGTGAGCAGAACACGCCACTTTGGGCGAGCAGCTGAAGCCCTTTACCTGACGCAGTCAGCAGTCAGTTTTCGTATTCGACAGCTGGAGAATCAACTGGGTGTGAATCTTTTTACCCGCCATCGCAACAATATTCGCTTAACGCCTGCCGGTGAGAAACTGCTGCCGTACGCAGAAACGCTCATGAATACCTGGCAGGCGGCACGTAAAGAGGTGGCACATACTTCGAGGCATAATGAGTTCTCGATAGGAGCCAGCGCTTCTCTGTGGGAATGCATGCTAAGTCAGTGGCTTACCCGACTGTATCATTCACATGGCCACCTGCAATTTGAGGCCAGAATTGCGCAACGGCAGTCGCTTGTTAAGCAACTTCATGAGCGCCAGCTTGATCTTCTGATCACAACCGAAGCCCCCAAGATGGACGAATTTAGCAGCCAGATTGTGGGCCAGTTTGGCCTGGCACTTTATGCGTCCGAACCTTCGATGATGAAGGCAGACCTGACTTATTTACGCCTGGAATGGGGACCGGATTTTCAGCAGCACGAGACGGGACTGATTGCACCTGATGATGTTCCGCAGTTAACGACCAGCTCGGCAGAGATCGCCTGTCAGCAGCTGCCCCTGCTGAAAGGTTGTACCTGGTTACCTGTTCGCTGGGCAGACGCTAAAGCAGGGCTGCACACCGTGCTGGATTCCACCACGCTTACCAGGCCGCTGTATGCAATTTGGCTGCAAAACAGTGATAAGCAATCACAGATAAAAGATCTTTTAAAAATCAATGTAATGGATTGATGCATCAGCCAGCAGGGATGCTGGCTGAAATTAAGAAGAGAATTATCTGCCGTGTTTCAGGCAAAAAAAATCCTTTGCCGAAGCAAAGGATTCTATATGGCAGGGGCGGAGAGACTCGAACTCGCGACACCCGGTTTTGGAGACCGGTGCTCTACCAACTGAGCTACGCCCCTAAAGTTTTTTGCCATTAAGCCTGCCAACAAGGCAGGCTTAATGTCTTAATAAGTGGCGGAACGGACGGGACTCGAACCCGCGACCCCCTGCGTGACAGGCAGGTATTCTAACCGACTGAACT
>NZ_JAASKP010000001.1:2830265-3035083 GCF_019730495.1 Enterobacter sp. Y17 | reverse complement strand
CGGGAATAGCTCAGTTGGTAGAGCACGACCTTGCCAAGGTCGGGGTCGCGAGTTCGAGTCTCGTTTCCCGCTCCAAATTCTTCTTAATCTCTAAAATATCCACAGCGAAAAGAGTCGTTGGGGACGTTTTCTATTGTCTCTGAAATACTCTTGTGAACAGAGTTATCCACAGAAACTACGCTTAACCGTAACAGGGTTAAAACTTAGCAGGGTGAATAATATCTTTGTAACGCGCTGTATTTAGTAAATAAATTTTCATTTCAAAATGTTATTGAGATCACTTGACCTCTTCTCCAGCCCAGATGGCGCTTGAGTTTGTAATTTTATTCACAGGCTGTGAATAGTTCAGGCATCCCGCGTAAGCCCTTTTTCAATCACCCGCACCAGACGCTGTTTCTTCGGTAGCTGCACCTCGATCGTGCAGGCATTACGCTTCTCTATTTGCTGCGCAATCGCCCATTCTATGTGTTCATCAAGAAGTGGGTGCTCACCTTTACGGCTTTCAAGCGCCTGAATATTGGCTTCATCCCACGGGGCATTACCCAGCGCGACGGCAACATTACGCAGCCAGCGCAAATGACCGATACGGCGAATGGCCGAACCTTCCGTCACTTTCAGGAACCAGGCTTCGGTCCAGGCGAATAACTCAACCAGCTGCGGCGCATGCAGCGCCTTACGCGGGCTGAAATCCTCTTCGTCCGTGAGCTGCGAATAGCGGTTCCACGGGCAGATCAGCTGGCAGTCGTCGCAGCCGTAGATGCGGTTGCCGATAAGCGGTCGAAATTCCTCTGGAATGGCCCCTTCCAGTTCGATAGTGAGGTAGGAGATGCAGCGGCGCGCATCAACGGTGTAAGGCTCGACGATGGCACCCGTCGGGCAGATGGTCATGCAGGCCACGCAGCGTCCGCAGCCTTCTTCTACCGGGCCGTCTACCGGCAGCGGTAAATCAATCAGCAGTTCACCCAGGAAGAAGAACGATCCGGCGTCGCGGCTAAGGATAAGTGAGTGCTTACCTGTCCAGCCAAGCCCGGCTTTTTCGGCGATCGGGCGCTCAAGAATAGGCGCAGAATCGACAAAGGGTCTAAAATTCAGCGAAACACAGTGCTGCTGAATAGTTTCCCCGAGTTTTTTTAAACGGTTACGCAAGAGCTTATGGTAATCACGTCCCAGGGCGTACCGGCTGACGTAACCCAGAGAGGGATTTTTTAGCGTGCGCGCAAAGGCCGCGTTGGCGGGCAGATAATTCATGCGCACGCTGATGACGCGTAACGTGCCCGGCAAAAGCTCGTGAGGGCGGGCGCGCATCATGCCATGACGCGCCATCCACTCCATTTCGCCGTGGTATTGTTTGTCCAGCCAGGCCTGCAGTTTTGGCTCGCTGGCGGAAAGGTCGGTATCGGTAATGCCCACCTTCTGGAAGCCAAGCTCAGCACCCCACTGTTTTATTTTTTGCGCTAATTCATTGAGATCGAGGGGCTGTGACATGACGGACCATACGGTGAAGAAAAACCCCGCAAGTATACCACATTCCATCTGGCATGCGGATGACCTCCGGCGCGCCGAAAAAGAGGCCGCAGACAGCCTCGGGATTACCCTTTATGAACTGATGCTGCGCGCGGGGGAGGCGGCGTTTAACGTTGCCCGCAGCGCGTACCCTCAGGCCGCCCACTGGATGATTCTGTGCGGTCACGGCAATAACGGCGGCGACGGCTACGTCGTCGCCCGTCTCGCGGTTGCGGCAGGTATCCGCGTGACGTTGCTGGCCCTGGAGAGTGATAAACCGCTGCCTGAAGAGGCCAGCGCGGCGCGGGAGGCGTGGCTTAACGCAGGCGGCGTGATTCATGCGCCTGATATCGTCTGGCCGGAAGAGGTGGATCTGATTGTTGACGGTCTGCTGGGTACCGGGCTACGCAGTGCGCCTCGCGAGAACATTGCCGCCCTTATTGAACACGCTAACAGACATTCCGCGCCGGTAGTTGCCCTGGATATTCCCTCTGGCCTGATTGCACAAACCGGCGCGACGCCGGGGGCGGTCATTCAGGCTGCACATACGGTAACCTTCATTGCCCTCAAGCCGGGGCTACTGACCGGTAAAGCACGAGACGTTGTTGGCGTCCTGCACCACCATGCGCTGGGGCTGGAGAGCTGGCTGTCCGGGCAGGAAACGCACCTCGCGCGTTTTGATGCTTCGCAGCTTGCGGCGTGGCTCCCGCCGCGCCGGCAGACGTCCCATAAGGGCGATCACGGTAGGCTGGTGATTATTGGCGGCGACCATGGTACGGCAGGTGCAATTCGCATGACCGGCGAAGCGGCCCTGCGCTGCGGTGCCGGATTAGTGCGAGTACTCACTCGCATTGAGAATATTGCGCCGATCGTTACGGCCCGACCGGAGCTGATGGTCCATGAGCTTACGCCTCAGTCGCTTGAAGAAAGCCTGGAATGGGCGGACGTGGTGGTGATCGGCCCCGGGCTTGGGCAGCAGGCATGGGGCAAACAGGCCCTGCAAAAGGTCGAGAATTTTCGTAAACCGATGCTGTGGGATGCCGACGCGCTTAACCTTCTGGCATTAAACCCCGATAAGCGTCACAATCGCATTCTGACGCCACACCCCGGCGAAGCCGCGCGCCTGCTTAACTGCAGCGTGGCAGAAATTGAAAGCGATCGCTTACTTTCTGCTCAGCGTCTGGTAAAACGTTACGGAGGTGTTGCTGTTTTGAAAGGGGCTGGAACCGTTGTCGCCAGTGACGAGACGCAGGGCATTATTGATGCCGGAAATGCGGGCATGGCAAGCGGCGGCATGGGCGATGTGCTTTCCGGCATCATTGGCGCATTGCTTGGACAGAAACTTCCCCTTTATGATGCAGCCTGCGCGGGCTGCGTGGCCCACGGTGTCGCGGCGGATAAACTGGCCGCGCGTTACGGTACACGCGGCATGCTGGCCACCGATCTTTTTTGCACGCTGCGGCGTGTTGTTAACCCGGATGTGATTGACGTAGAAAATGACTAATCGAGCGATTCCTTTACCTGATGAACAAGCCACTTTAGAACTCGGCAAGCGCGTGGCGCAGGCCTGTCAGGGGGCAACCGTCATTTATCTGTATGGTGATTTAGGTGCGGGTAAAACCACCTTCAGCCGGGGTTTTTTGCAGGCGTTAGGGCATAACGGGAATGTGAAAAGCCCAACCTACACGCTGGTAGAACCGTACACCCTTGAAAATCTCATGGTGTATCACTTCGATTTATACCGCCTTGCGGATCCTGAGGAGCTGGAATTTATGGGGATCCGTGATTATTTTGCCAACGACGCCATTTGCCTGGTGGAGTGGCCGCAACAAGGTGCGGGTGTGCTGCCTGACCCGGATGTCGAAATTCACTTAGATTACCAGGCACAAGGGCGTGAGGCGCGCATCAGTGCTGTTTCCTCATCAGGCAGTTCCTTACTGGCGCGACTGGCCGGTTAAGCGTAGGGATGACGGGATGATAAATCGCGTTAAAGGTTGGTTGTTGGCTGCCACCGTGCTGCTGTGCGCGCAGGCCGGGGCGGCAAACCTCTCAGATATTCAGGTATCAAACGGCGAAAGCCAGGCCCGGATCACGTTCAGCTTTATGGGCGATCCTGAATATGCGTTCTCACAGCCAGACAGCCACAGCGTGGCGCTGGATATCAAACAAACAGGCGTGATCCAGGGGTTACCGCTGCGGTTCAGCGGTAATAATCTGGTGAAAAGTATCCGTTCGGGAACGCCGCAGGATAGCCAGTCGTTACGCCTGGTGGTTGATCTGACCGAAAAGGGCAAAACGAAGGCGGTGAAGCAGCAAAACGGGGCGAACTATACGGTGGTGTTTACCATCAATGCCGACGCGCCGCCACCGCCTCCACCGCCGCCGGTCGTAGCGAAGCGCGTGGAAGAACCGGTGTATACGCCGCGTCCTTCTGAACCTGCGCGTAATCCGTTTAAATCGCAGAACGATCGCATTACTGCGGCAACCAGCAGCAATACGGTGACGCGTCCGGCGGCCAGCGCGCGACGCGCGACGGTCAGCGGTGACAAAGTGATTATCGCCATTGATGCGGGCCACGGCGGGGAAGACCCGGGGGCGATTGGCCCTGGCGGCACGCGAGAGAAAAACGTCACTATCGCTATCGCGCGTAAACTGCGTTCGCTACTCAATGACGACCCCATGTTTAAAGGCGTGTTGACCCGCGACGGGGACTACTTTATCTCCGTAATGGGACGCTCGGACGTGGCGCGTAAGCAAAACGCGAACTTCCTGGTCTCTATTCATGCGGACGCCGCACCGAATCGTAGCGCCACCGGCGCCTCGGTTTGGGTGCTGTCGAACCGTCGCGCTAACAGCGAAATGGCCAACTGGCTGGAAGAGCACGAGAAGCAGTCTGAACTGTTAGGCGGCGCGGGCGACGTGCTGGCGAACAGCCAGTCCGATCCGTACCTCAGCCAGGCGGTGCTGGATTTACAGTTCGGTCATTCGCAGCGCGTCGGGTATGATGTCGCCACTAACGTATTGAACCAGCTGCAAAGCGTTGGCGTGCTGCATAAGCGCCGTCCGGAACATGCAAGCCTCGGCGTTCTGCGCTCCCCGGATATTCCGTCCATCCTTGTAGAGACGGGCTTTATCAGTAACAACGGTGAAGAGCGTCTGTTGGGAAGCGACAGTTACCAGCAGCAAATTGCCGAAGCGATTTATAACGGTTTACGTAAATATTTTGAGGCGCATCCTCTGCAGTCTGCGCCGCAGAGCGGCTCAGCACAGACGGCCAGCGCAGCGCTGCCGGGTGAGATGACCGCGACCAACTAAGGAGCATTCATGCCGATTCAGGTTCTACCGCCGCAGCTCGCGAACCAAATCGCCGCCGGTGAGGTGGTGGAACGCCCTGCGTCGGTGGTGAAGGAGCTGGTGGAAAACAGCCTCGATGCGGGCGCAACCCGCATCGATATTGATATCGAACGCGGTGGCGCGAAGCTTATCCGCATTCGCGACAACGGCTGTGGCATTAAAAAAGAGGAGCTGGCGCTGGCGCTGGCTCGTCACGCCACCAGTAAAATCGCCTCTCTGGACGATCTGGAAGCGATTATTAGCCTCGGTTTTCGCGGCGAAGCGCTGGCCAGTATTAGCTCGGTTTCGCGCTTAACGCTGACCTCCCGTACCGCAGAACAGCAGGAAGCCTGGCAGGCTTACGCCGAAGGGCGCGATATGGATGTGACGGTCAAACCCGCGGCGCACCCTGTCGGCACGACGCTGGAAGTCCTGGATCTGTTCTACAACACCCCCGCCCGACGCAAGTTTATGCGTACCGAGAAGACCGAGTTCGGCCATATCGACGAGATCATTCGCCGTATCGCGCTCGCCCGATTCGATGTCGCCATCAACCTCAGCCATAACGGTAAGGTGATGCGCCAGTACCGCGCGGTGGCGGAAGGTGGACAGAAAGAGCGTCGCCTGGGCGCTATCTGCGGGACGCCGTTTCTGGAACAGGCTCTGGCCATTGAGTGGCAGCACGGCGATCTGGCTTTACGCGGCTGGGTTGCCGATCCAAACGCGAGCAGTGCTGCGTTCTCTGAAATTCAGTATTGCTACGTGAACGGGCGCATGATGCGCGATCGTCTCATCAATCACGCGATTCGCCAGGCCTGCGAAGACAAACTCGGGGCCGATCAGCAGCCAGCTTTCGTCCTTTATCTGGAAATCGACCCCCATCAGGTGGATGTAAACGTTCATCCTGCCAAGCATGAGGTGCGTTTCCACCAGTCGCGTCTGGTTCACGACTTCATTTATCAGGGCGTGGCCGCCGTGTTACAGCAGCAGGCAGCGCCAACTCTGCCGCTGGAGAAGGACGCCCCTGCGCCGCGTCCGCTGCCTGAAAACCGTGTAGCGGCAGGGCGCAACCATTTTGCTGAGCCTGCCGTCGCGCGTGAACCGGAAGCTCCGCGTTTCTCCCAGGCCGGGAGCGCACAGCGTCCAACGGGCGCGAACTACCCGAATGCCCAGCCGGGCTATCAGAAGCAGCAGGGAGCGTTGTACCGCAAGCTGCTGGAAACGCCCGCCGTGGAGCGAAAAGAGCACATTCCGCCAGCTCAGCCTTCTCTGGACGGCCATAGCCAGAGTTTTGGCCGGGTGCTGACGATTATCGCGCCGGATATGGCGCTGCTTGAGCGTGACGGCAAACTGATGCTTCTGGCCCTGCCGGTCGCCGAACGCTGGCTCAAGCAGGTGCAGCTTACGCCAGGCGAAAATGCAGCCTGCGCGCAGCCGTTATTAATTCCGGTTCGCCTTAAAATATCCCCTGATGAAACGAGGGTATTGCAGCGCGCAGAGCCGCAGCTGGCGCAAATGGGTATTGAAACCGTGCTCGAACCACAACATGTGACAATTCGTGCAGTGCCTTTACCCTTACGCCAACAAAATTTACAAAACTTGATTCCTGAACTGATAGGCTACCTGGCGCAGCAAACGTCGTTTGATGCCGCCAACACCGCGCAGTGGATCGCCCGCCATCTGGCAAGCGAACACGCGCCGTGGAGTATGGCGCAGGCCATTAGCGTGCTGGCGGAGGTGGAACGCCTCTGTCCGCATCTGGTGAAAACGCCGCCGGGTGGGTTATTACAACCTGTTGATTTACAAACGGCGATGAACGCCCTGAAACATGATTGACGCAAGTAAGGCGAGCCTGCCTAAGGCAATTTTTTTAATGGGCCCAACGGCCTCCGGCAAAACGGCGCTAGCCATTGAGTTGCGTAAAGTTTTGCCTGTAGAGTTGATTAGCGTCGACTCCGCCCTCATCTACCGGGGGATGGACATCGGCACGGCGAAGCCTGACGCAGAAGAGTTGCGTGCGGCACCGCACCGTTTGCTGGATATTCTCGACCCGGCTCAGGCGTACTCCGCAGCGGATTTCCGCCGGGATGCCTTAGCCGAGATGGCCGAGATAACGGCGGCGGGACGTATACCGCTGTTGGTTGGCGGAACCATGCTCTATTTCAAGGCGTTGCTGGAGGGGTTGTCACCTCTGCCATCCGCGGATCCGGAAATAAGAGCGAAAATTGAGCAGCAGGCGGCAGAGCTGGGTTGGGACGTTTTGCATCAGCAACTGGCGGAGATTGACCCGGTTGCTGCAGCACGGATCCATCCAAATGATCCGCAAAGGCTTTCCCGGGCACTGGAAGTTTTTTTCATTTCGGGTAAAACTTTAACGGAACTGACGCAAACGTCAGGAGACGCTCTGCCGTATCAGGTGCATCAGTTCGCCATCGCCCCGGCGAGCCGTGAACTGCTCCATCAGCGAATTGAGCAGCGTTTTCATCAGATGTTAGCTTCAGATTTTGAAGCAGAAGTGCGGGCGCTATTTGCCCGTGGAGATTTGCATACGGACATGCCTTCCATTCGTTGTGTGGGATACCGCCAGATGTGGTCGTATCTTGAAGGTGAGATTTCATACGATGAAATGGTTTATAGAGGTGTTTGCGCCACGAGACAGTTAGCGAAGCGCCAGATCACCTGGTTGCGCGGTTGGGAGGGGGTTCACTGGTTAGACAGTGAAAAACCGCAACAGGCGTTAAACGAAGTGATTGAGGTTGTTGGTGATATCGCTCACTGAATGTGTACAATTGAGACGTATCGTGCGCAATTTTTCAGAATCGCAAGGTTCTAAGTACAAAACAAGCATATAAGGAAAAGATAGAATGGCTAAGGGGCAATCTTTACAAGATCCGTTCCTGAACGCATTGCGTCGGGAACGTGTTCCAGTTTCTATTTATTTGGTGAATGGTATTAAGCTGCAAGGTCAGATTGAGTCTTTCGATCAGTTTGTGATTCTGTTGAAAAACACGGTCAGTCAGATGGTCTACAAGCACGCTATTTCTACTGTTGTTCCGTCCCGTCCGGTATCTCATCACAGCAATAACGCTGGCGGCGGCACTGGTAGTAACTACCATCATGGCAGCAGCGCGCAGGGTTCTTCAACGCCGGCGCAGGACAGCGACGAGACCGAATAAGGTTTCGCACTGTTATCCACACGGGGAGCCAGGGATCCTGCGTTCCCCGCTGATCTTTTTAGAGAGGTTTACGCTTGTTTGACCGTTATGATGCCGGTGAGCAGGCGGTGCTGGTACACATCTATTTTTCGCAAGACAAAGATATGGAAGACCTCCAGGAGTTTGAATCTCTGGTATCTTCCGCCGGTGTCGAAGCAATGCAGGTGATTACCGGTAGCCGTAAAGCGCCGCACCCAAAGTATTTTGTTGGTGAAGGTAAAGCAGTCGAAATTGCGGATGCCGTAAAAGCAACCGGCGCGTCAGTCGTGTTGTTTGATCATGCGCTGTCTCCAGCCCAGGAGCGCAACCTGGAAGCCCTTTGCGAATGCCGTGTTATCGATCGCACGGGTTTGATTTTAGATATTTTTGCTCAGCGTGCACGTACCCACGAAGGGAAACTGCAGGTTGAGCTGGCGCAGCTGCGCCATCTGGCAACGCGTCTGGTGCGTGGCTGGACACACCTTGAAAGACAAAAAGGCGGGATTGGTTTGCGCGGCCCGGGTGAAACCCAGCTCGAAACCGACCGTCGTTTGCTGCGTGGCCGAATTACCCAGATCCTTTCACGTCTGGAACGTGTAGAGAAACAGCGTGAACAGGGGCGTCGGGCGCGAACCAAAGCCGACATCCCGACGGTGTCGCTGGTGGGCTATACCAACGCCGGTAAATCCACCCTGTTTAACCAGATAACCGAGGCCCAGGTGTATGCCGCAGACCAGCTGTTTGCGACCCTGGACCCTACGCTGCGCCGTATTGACGTTGCAGACGTCGGTGAAACGGTGCTGGCGGATACCGTAGGGTTTATCCGCCACCTGCCGCATGACCTGGTGGCGGCGTTTAAAGCCACCCTGCAGGAGACGCGACAGGCGACTCTGCTGCTGCACGTGATTGATGCGGCAGACGTGCGCGTGCAGGAGAACATCGACGCGGTGAACGTGGTGCTCGAAGAGATCGACGCCCACGAGATCCCAACGCTGTTGGTCATGAATAAGATCGATATGCTGGACGATTTCGAACCGCGTATCGACAGAGATGAAGAAAACAAACCGATTCGGGTCTGGCTTTCTGCCCAGACCGGTATTGGTGTGCCACTGCTTTTCCAGGCTTTGACAGAACGTCTTTCCGGTGAGGTAGCTCAGCACACGCTGCGACTGCCGCCACAGGAAGGCAGGCTGCGCAGCCGGTTTTATCAGCTTCAGGCGATAGAAAAAGAGTGGATGGAGGATGACGGCAGCGTGGGGATGCAGGTGCGTATGCCGATCGTTGACTGGCGTCGCCTCTGTAAACAAGAACCTGCGCTGGTCGACTACATCGTCTGATCAGAAAGGGGATGCCTGAATAATTCGCCCTTGCATAACAAATATGGAGCATATACATGGCGTGGAATCAGCCCGGTAATAACGGACAAGACCGCGACCCGTGGGGAAGCAGCAAACCTGGCGGCAACTCTGAGGGAAATGGCAACAAAGGTGGTCGCGAGCAGGGGCCGCCGGATCTGGATGATATCTTCCGCAAACTGAGCAAGAAGCTTGGTGGCCTTGGCGGAGGAAAAGGTTCTGGCTCGGGTGGTAATTCCACTCAGAGTTCGCGCCCGCCAATGGGTGGCCGCGTAGTGGGCATCGTGGCCGCTGCGGTAGTCATCATCTGGGCAGCCAGCGGGTTCTACACCATTAAAGAAGCAGAACGCGGCGTAGTCACCCGTTTCGGTAAGTTCAGCCATCTGGTTGAGCCGGGTCTGAACTGGAAGCCGACCTTCATTGACGATGTGACCGCGGTAAACGTGGAATCCGTCCGTGAACTGGCCGCCTCTGGCGTGATGCTGACCTCTGACGAAAACGTGGTGCGCGTTGAGATGAACGTGCAGTACCGCGTGACCGATCCTGAGCGTTATCTGTTTAGCGTGACCAGCGCCGATGACAGCCTGCGTCAGGCGACCGACAGCGCCCTGCGCGGTGTGATCGGTAAATACACCATGGACCGTATTCTGACCGAAGGTCGTACCGTTATTCGTAGCGATACCCAGCGCGAGCTGGAAGAGACCATTCGTCCGTACAACATGGGTATTACCCTGCTGGACGTCAACTTCCAGGCTGCGCGTCCGCCGGAAGAGGTGAAAGCCGCATTTGACGATGCGATTGCTGCCCGTGAAAACGAACAGCAGTACATCCGTGAAGCAGAAGCGTACACCAACGAAGTTCAGCCACGCGCTAACGGTCAGGCGCAGCGTATTCTGGAAGAAGCGCGCGCGTATAAGACGCAGACCATCCTGGAAGCTCAGGGTGAAGTGGCCCGCTTCGCGAAAATCCTGCCGGAATATAAAGCGGCACCGGAAATTACCCGTGAGCGTCTCTATATCGAGACCATGGAAAAAGTGCTGAGCCACACCCGCAAAGTGTTGGTTAACGACAGTAAAGGCGGAAACCTGATGGTTCTGCCGCTGGATCAGATGCTGAAAGGCGGTTCTGCACCAGCAGCGAAAGGCGACACCAGCGGCGCGAACAACCTGCTGCGTCTGCCGCCAGCCTCAACAGGCAGCGCCAGCACGAACACAACGCCTTCTTCGAACGATGGTGACATTATGGACCAACGCCGTGCTAACGCGCAGCGTAACGACTACCAGCGTCAGGGGGAATAAGGATGCGTAAGTCAGTTATTGCGATCATCGTCATCGTACTGGTCGCGCTTTATACCTCGATCTTTGTGGTGAAAGAAGGCGAGCGTGGGATCAAGTTCCAGTTCAGCAGCGTCGTGCGTGATGGCGACAAACGCCCGGTGATTTACGAGCCGGGTCTGCACTTCAAGGTACCGTTTATTCAGTCCGTGAAAACGCTTGATGCGCGTATCCAGACCATGGATAACCAGGCCGACCGTTTCGTGACCAAAGAGAAGAAAGACCTGATCGTTGATTCCTATATCAAATGGCGCATCAGCGATTTCAGCCGTTACTTCCTGGCAACGGGCGGCGGCGACGTTTCTCAGGCAGAAGTGCTGCTGAAACGTAAGTTCTCTGACCGTCTGCGTTCCGAGATTGGTCGTCTGGATGTGAAAGACATCGTGACCGACTCCCGTGGTCGTCTGACCCTGGAAGTTCGCGATGCGCTGAACTCCGGTACAGCGGGCACTGAAGATGAAGTTTCAACGCCGGCAGCAGATGATGCGATTGCCAAAGCGGCTGAACGCGTTCAGGCGGAGACCAACGGTAAAGTGCCGGTGATCAACCCGAACAGTATGGCTGCGCTGGGTATCGAAGTGGTTGACGTGCGTATCAAGCAGATCAACCTGCCAGTTGAAGTGTCCGAGGCGATTTACAACCGTATGCGCGCCGAGCGTGAAGCGGTAGCCCGTCGTCACCGTTCACAGGGCCAGGAAGAGGCTGAGAAGCTGCGTGCCGCAGCGGACTACGAAGTCACCAAGACGCTGGCGGAATCTGAGCGTCAGGGCCGTATCCTGCGCGGTGAAGGCGATGCCGAAGCGGCGAAGCTGTTCGCCGATGCCTTCAGCCAGGATCCTGACTTCTACGCCTTTATCCGTAGCCTGCGCGCTTACGAGAATAGCTTCCAGAGCAACCAGGATGTGATGGTGCTCAGCCCGGACAGCGATTTCTTCCGTTATATGAAGACGCCGACTAACGCAACGCGATAAACTCAGGCTCGTTTGAGTATTCAAACCACCGCTCTCAACGGAGCGGTGGTTTTCTTTTATAAGGAATAAAAATGAATTCAACGATCTGGCTCGCACTGGCTCTGGTCCTGGTGCTGGAAGGTCTTGGACCGATGCTTTATCCGCGCGCCTGGCGCCGAATGATCGCCACGATGAGCCAGCTGCCGGATAATATTTTGCGTCGTTTTGGCGGCGGTCTTGTGGTTGCGGGCATCGTGATCTACTACATGTTGAGGAAAACGATTGGCTGATCAAAAAGTAGACGCAATCGGCGTATTTTGAGGTCAAAAAGTGCTGTATATCTGAAAAAGCGATGGTAGAATCCATTTTTAAGCAAACGGTGATTTTGAAAAAAATGGGTAACAACGTCGTCGTACTGGGCACCCAATGGGGTGACGAAGGTAAAGGGAAGATTGTTGATCTTCTGACTGAACGGGCTAAATATGTTGTACGCTACCAGGGCGGTCACAACGCAGGCCATACTCTCGTAATCAACGGTGAAAAAACCGTCCTCCATCTTATTCCATCAGGCATTCTTCGTGATAACGTCACCAGCATCATCGGTAACGGCGTTGTGCTGTCTCCTGCTGCGCTGATGAAAGAGATGAAAGGTCTGGAAGACCGTGGTATCCCTGTTCGTGAGCGTCTGCTGCTCTCCGAAGCCTGCCCGCTGATCCTGGATTATCACGTGGCGCTGGACGTAGCGCGTGAGAAAGCGCGCGGCGCGAAAGCGATCGGCACCACCGGTCGTGGTATCGGTCCGGCTTACGAAGATAAAGTTGCACGTCGCGGTCTGCGCGTGGGCGACCTCTTCGACAAAGCAACCTTCGCTGAAAAACTGAAAGAAGTGATGGAATATCACAACTTCCAGCTGGTGAACTTCTACAAAGCTGACGCTGTTGACTACCAGAAAGTGCTGGATGACGTCATGGCGATCGCTGACATTCTGACCGGTATGGTTGTTGACGTGTCCGATCTGCTGGACCAGGCGCGCAAGCGTGGCGATTTCGTCATGTTCGAAGGTGCGCAGGGTACGCTGCTGGACATCGACCACGGTACCTATCCGTACGTAACGTCCTCTAACACCACTGCAGGTGGCGTGGCGACCGGCTCTGGCCTGGGTCCACGTTATGTGGATTACGTACTGGGCATCATCAAAGCGTACTCCACTCGCGTGGGTGCGGGTCCATTCCCGACCGAGCTGTTTGATGAAACCGGCGAGTTCCTGTGCAAGCAGGGTAACGAGTTTGGCGCGACCACCGGTCGTCGTCGTCGTACCGGCTGGCTGGATGCGGTTGCAGTGCGTCGTGCAGTGCAGATCAACTCCCTGTCTGGCTTCTGCCTGACCAAGCTGGACGTACTGGACGGCCTGAAAGAAGTGAAAATCTGCGTAGGCTACCGTATGCCAGATGGCCGCGAAGTGACCACCACTCCGCTGGCTGCTGACGACTGGGAAGGCATTGAGCCAATCTACGAAACCATGCCGGGCTGGTCTGAGACCACTTTCGGTGTGAAAGAGCGTAGTGGCCTGCCGCAGGCGGCGCTGGATTACATCAAGCGTATTGAAGAACTGACCGAAGTGCCGATCGATATTATTTCTACCGGCCCGGATCGTACTGAAACGATGATCCTGCGCGACCCGTTCGACGCATAATCTTCGTGACTGCTGGCCTGCGGGGAGACCCGTAGGCCGGATAAGCGTAGCGCCATCCGGCGACCGCTCCTGGATCTCCGCTTTTTCGCCCCGTCTGTCAAATAAATTAGCCGCTAACTATCTGGCTGGTTTATCATCATTAATGAATATCTCTGCGGTTTGACCGCGTTTTCCCTTTTTCCTGAGGTTGATGTGCAGTTAACAAGTTTCACCGATTACGGCTTACGTGCGCTGATTTACATGGCGTCGTTACCCGAGGGGAAGATGACCAGTATCTCTGAAGTGACAGAGGTCTACGGCGTATCCCGTAATCATATGGTCAAAATAATCAATCAACTTAGTCGTGCCGGATACGTTGCTGCCGTCCGCGGGAAGAATGGTGGGATCCGTCTCGGTAAACCGGCACAGAGTATTCGTGTTGGCGATGTGGTACGTGAACTGGAGCCGCTGTCTCTGGTGAACTGCAGCAGCGAGTTCTGCCACATCACGCCCGCTTGCCGCCTGAAAAAGGCGCTTTCAAAGGCCGTGCAAAGTTTTCTCATGGAACTGGATAACTACACGCTGGCCGATTTGGTTGAAGAGAATCAACCGCTTTATAAATTATTGCTGGTGGAATGAAGAAAATTTCCACCGGAGCTGACAACGGAGGAACCGACATGTCACATGATCCTTTCCAGGAACGCGAAGCCGAAAAATACGCGAATCCTATTCCCAGCCGCGAGTTCATCATTGAACACTTAACAAAACGCGAAAAACCCGCCAATCGTGAAGAACTTGCCGTTGAATTAAACATTGAAGGTGAAGAGCAAATTGAAGCCCTTCGCCGCCGCCTGCGCGCGATGGAGCGTGACGGGCAGCTGGTCTTTACCCGCCGCCAGTGCTACGCGCTGCCAGAACGCCTCGATCTGCTGAAAGGGACCGTCATTGGTCACCGCGATGGTTTCGGCTTCCTGCGCGTGGAAGGCCGTAAAGACGATCTGTACCTCTCATCTGAGCAGATGAAG
Source organism: Enterobacter sp. Y17 (assembly GCF_019730495.1). Lineage (NCBI taxonomy): Bacteria > Pseudomonadati > Pseudomonadota > Gammaproteobacteria > Enterobacterales > Enterobacteriaceae > Enterobacter > Enterobacter sp. Y17. Next base: position 3,020,717 of record NZ_JAASKP010000001.1, on the reverse strand, counting down.
ATGTGCATCCACGGCGACCAGATCCTGGCGCAGCCGCTGGGCGCTGACCGTAAAGGTCGCCGCGAAGCGCGCGTGGTACGCGTTCTGGTGCCAAAAACCAGCCAGATCGTCGGCCGCTATTTTACCGACGCGGGCGTGGGCTTCGTGGTGCCGGACGACAGCCGTCTGAGCTTCGACATCCTCATCCCACCTGAAGAGGTGATGGGCGCCCGCATGGGCTTTGTGGTGGTGGTGGAACTCACCCAGCGCCCAACCCGTCGCACCAAAGCGGTAGGTAAAATCGTCGAAGTGCTTGGCGATAATATGGGCACCACGATGGCCGTTGATATGGCATTGCGCACCCATGAAATTCCGTACATCTGGCCGAAAGCGGTTGAAGAGCAGATCGAAAGCCTGCGCGAAGAAGTGCCGGAAGAGTCCAAAGTGGGCCGCGTGGATCTGCGCTCCCTGCCGCTGGTCACTATCGACGGTGAAGACGCCCGCGACTTCGATGACGCCGTATACTGTGAGAAAAAACGCGGCGGTGGCTGGCGTCTGTGGGTTGCTATCGCTGACGTAAGCTATTACGTCCGTCCGCACACCCCGCTGGATAACGAAGCCCGCAGCCGCGGTACCTCGGTCTACTTCCCGTCTCAGGTCGTGCCGATGCTGCCGGAAGTGCTGTCTAACGGCCTGTGCTCCCTGAACCCGCAGGTTGACCGCCTCTGTATGGTTTGCGAGATGACCATCTCCACCAAAGGGCGCTTAACCGGCTACAAGTTCTACGAAGCGGTGATGAGCTCGCACGCGCGTCTGACCTATACCAAGGTCTGGCATATGCTGCAGGGCGACCAGGATCTGCGCGAACAATACGCGCCGCTGGTCAAACACATCGAAGAGCTGCATAACCTCTACAAAACGCTGGATCAGGCGCGCGAAGAGCGCGGCGGGATCTCGTTTGAGAGTGAAGAAGCGAAATTCATTTTCAACGCCGAACGCCGCATTGAGCGTATCGAGCAGACCCAGCGTAACGATGCGCACAAGCTGATCGAAGAGTGTATGATCCTAGCGAACATCTCGGCGGCACGTTTCGTCGAGAAAGCCAAAGAGCCTGCGCTGTTCCGTATTCACGATAAGCCGACCACGGAAGCCATTACGTCGTTCCGCTCCGTGCTGGCTGAACTGGGTCTGGAACTGCCCGGGGGCAACAAGCCAGAGCCGCGCGATTACGCTGAGCTGCTGGAGTCTATTGGCGACCGTCCTGACGCAGAAATGCTGCAGACGATGCTGTTACGCTCTATGAAGCAGGCGATTTACGATCCGGAAAACCGCGGACACTTCGGCCTGGCGCTGCAGTCTTACGCCCACTTTACGTCGCCGATCCGTCGTTATCCTGACCTCTCTCTGCACCGTGCGATCAAGTATCTGCTGGCGCAGGAGCAGGGCCATAAAGGGAACACCACCGAAACCGGTGGCTACCACTATTCGATGGAAGAGATGCTGCAGCTGGGTCAGCACTGCTCCATGGCCGAACGTCGTGCCGATGAAGCAACACGCGACGTGGCGGACTGGCTGAAGTGTGACTTTATGCTCGATCAGGTCGGTAACGTCTTTAAAGGCGTGATTGCCAGCGTGACCGGCTTTGGTTTCTTCGTTCGTCTGGACGAGCTGTTCATCGACGGTCTGGTGCACGTCTCCAGCCTGGATAACGACTACTACCGCTTCGACCAGGTCGGCCAGCGCCTGATTGGCGAATCTGGCGGCCAGACCTACCGTCTGGGCGACCGTGTGGAAGTGAAGGTCGAAGCCGTGAATATGGACGACCGTAAGATCGACTTCAGCCTGATCTCCAGCGAGCGCGCGCCGCGTAACGTCGGTAAAACCGAGCGTGAAAGGGCGAAAAAAAACGGTAACGGTAAACCGGGCGGCGGTAAACGTCGTCAGGCGGGCAAGAAGGTAAACTTCGAGCCGGACAGCGCGTTCCGCGGCGAGAAGAAACAGAAGCCGAAGGCGGCGAAGAAAGAAGCCCGTTCAGCGAAAAAACCTTCCGCGAAAACGCAGAAAATCGCTGCCGCCACCAAAGCGAAGCGCGCGGCCAAGAAAAAGCAGGCGGAGTAAATTCTCCCCTCAACCTGACCCTCTCCCCAGCGGGGGGAGGGGAAATACTTATTACGAGAACCATCAATGAGTGAAATGATTTACGGCATCCACGCGGTGCAGGCCCTTCTCGAGCGCGCACCGGAGCGTTTTCAGGAAGTGTTTATTCTGAAAGGGCGTGAAGATAAGCGTCTGATGCCGCTGATCCACGCGCTGGAAGCGCAGGGCGTGGTGATTCAGCTGGCGAACCGCCAGTTCCTGGATGAGAAAAGCGAAGGCGCGGTCCACCAGGGGATCATTGCCCGCGTGAAGCCGGGTCGTCAGTATCAGGAAAACGATCTGCCTGATCTGATTGCCGAGCTGGATAACCCGTTCTTCCTGATCCTCGACGGCGTTACCGATCCGCACAACCTCGGGGCGTGCCTGCGCAGCGCCGATGCGGCGGGCGTGCACGCGGTGATCGTGCCGAAAGATCGCTCCGCGCAGCTGAACGCGACGGCGAAGAAGGTGGCCTGCGGCGCGGCGGAAAACGTTCCGCTGATCCGCGTGACCAACCTGGCGCGCACTATGCGTCTGCTGCAGGAAGAGAACATCTGGATCGTCGGTACCGCCGGTGAAGCGGATCATACTCTGTACCAGAGCAAAATGACCGGCCGTCTGGCGCTGGTGATGGGTGCGGAAGGCGAAGGCATGCGTCGTCTGACCCGCGAGCACTGCGACGAGCTGATCGGCATCCCGATGGCGGGCAGCGTGTCGTCCCTGAACGTTTCCGTTGCGACGGGCATCTGCCTGTTTGAAGCGGTGCGTCAGCGCGGAGAATAAACAGCAAGGCCGTCCACAGGACGGCCTTTTGTGTTTTCTCCCTCTCCCCGTTGGAGAGGGGCGGGGTGAGGGCACCTGACGGTGACAACCTCACTCCTCTAGCGACCGCAAATGGTCGTCCTTCCTCAGCGTCATCAGCGCGAAAATACTCACTACCGCCGTCGCCATCACGTAATACGCCGGAATATCCAGGTTGCCCGTCTGCTTAATCAGCCCGGTAATAATTAACCCTGCGCATCCCGAGAAAATCGCGTTCGACAACGAGTAGGCCAGCCCCAGCCCCGTATAGCGCACGCGCGTCGGGAACATCTCAGACAGCATCGCCGGACCCGGACCCGCCAGCATGCCCACCAGACCGCCCGCAATCAGCACCACAACAGCCTTCACCGCTAGCGTGCTGGACTCCGCCTGCAGGATTTTCAGCAGCGGCAGGGCGAGGATCAGCAGCAGCGCGGTGGCGAGAATCATTACCGTGCGGCGCCCGATCCGGTCGCTCAGGATCCCCGACGGAATGATGGTCAGCGCAAAACCAATATTCGAAATCACCGCTATCAGCAGCGCCTGGTTAAACCCGGTGTGCAGCGCCGACTGCAGATAGGTCGGCATAATCACCAGGTAGGTATACCCCGCCGCAGACCAGACCATGACGCGCCCAATTCCCATCACGATGGCCCGGAGCGTAGCGGCAGTATCCGCCTGAGCGACAGCCGGTTTATCCTGCTGCTGCACAAAGCTGGGCGTCTCCTCCATGCTGACGCGAAGCCACAGCGCCACAACGCCCATAGGCAGCGCCAGGAAGAACGGAATGCGCCAGCCCCAGTCGTGCAATGCCTCTGGCGTGAGAAGGGCGGAGAGCAGCGCCACGATGCCTGCGCCCGCCAGCAGCCCCAGCGCCACGGTAAAGGACTGCCACGCGCCATAGAGCCCACGCTTGCCGCGCGGGGCGAACTCCGTCATCAGCGAGACCGCGCCGCCGTACTCGCCGCCCGCGAACAGCCCCTGCAGGATGCGTAGCAGCGTAATAATCAGCGGCGCGGCAATCCCGATGCTGGCGTAGACCGGCACAACGCCGATGGCGGCGGTAGCGAGCGTCATTAGCACCAGCACAATGATTAGCGTCGGCTTACGGCCAATCCGGTCGCCGATGCGGCCAAACACCACCGCACCCAGCGGGCGGAAGAAGAAGGCTATGGCAAACGAGGCGTAGGTGAGGATTAGGCTGGTCAGCCCCGCCTCTCCTTCAAGCTGGAAGAAGTTTTTCGCAATGACGGTCGCCAGAAAACCGTAGACCGCAAACTCATACCACTCGATAAAGTTACCAATGGAGCCTGCAATTAATGCTCGCTTGTGCGCGTCCGGTTGCATAACGATCCTCACTGAAAGGGGTAAGAATAAATTATTCAATAAAAGCGAAGTCATGAAATAGTTTATTCTTATATTCTGTGAGCTATTTCACGAATGATATCAGCGGGATCGTGAACGTGTGACTCCCCTCCCATGCAGCGTGCGCGCGGTCTGTCCATACTTATCGTCATTGCCACTGAAGGAGGGAGACAGCATGCACTGGCAGACCCATACCGTTTTCAATCAACCTGCACCGCTTTCCAACAGCAACCTTTTCCTCTCGGACTGCGCCCTGCGCGATGCGGTCGCGCGTGAAGGGGCCGAGTGGGATATTGAGCTGCTCGCCAGCATCGGGCAGCAGTTGGGCACCGCGGAGTCGCTGGAGCTGGGCCGGCTGGCTAACGTCAACCCGCCCGAGCTGTTACGCTATGACGCCACCGGGGAGCGGCTGGACGACGTGCGTTTTCATCCGGCATGGCACTTGCTGATGCAGGGGCTTTGTGCCAACCGCGTGCATAACCTGGCGTGGGAAGAGGAGGCGCGTAAAGGGTCGTTTGTCGCTCGGGCCGCACGCTTTGTGCTTCATGCTCAGGTAGAGGCAGGCACGCTTTGCCCGGTCACTATGACGTTTGCCGCCACGCCGCTGTTGCAGCAGGCGCTCCCCAAAGCATTTCACGACTGGCTGACGCCGCTGCTCAGCGATCGCTATGATCCGCACCTTGCCCCCGGCGCGCAAAAGCGCGGCCTGCTGATTGGCATGGGGATGACGGAAAAGCAGGGCGGCTCGGACGTGCTCAGCAACACCACCAAAGCGGAAAAATGCAGCGACGGCAGCTACAGGCTGGTGGGGCATAAATGGTTTTTCTCCGTCCCGCAAAGCGATGCGCACCTGGTGCTGGCCCAGGCGAAGGGCGGGCTATCCTGCTTTTTTGTGCCGCGCTTTTTGCCTGACGGACAGCGCAACGCCGTGCGTCTGGAGCGCCTTAAGGACAAGCTCGGGAACCGCTCCAACGCCAGCAGCGAGGCGGAGTTTCTCGATGCCTCCGGCTGGCTGTTGGGGGAAGAGGGCGAAGGGGTACGGCAGATCCTCAAAATGGGCGGTCTGACGCGCTTTGACTGCGCGCTGGGCAGCCACGGACTGATGCGTCGGGCGCTCTCGGTGGCGCTGTACCATGCCCACCAGCGTCAGACCTTCGGCAAAAACCTCATCGATCAGCCTTTAATGCGCGAGGTATTAAGCCGGATGGCGCTGGTGCTGGAGGGGCAAACGGCGCTGCTGTTCCGCCTGGCCCGGGCGTGGGACAAGCGTGCCGATCCGCAAGAGGCCGCCTGGGCGCGGCTGTTTACCCCGGCGGCGAAATTTAGCGTCTGTAAAGCAGGCATCCCGTTTGTGGCTGAGGCGATGGAGGTGCTGGGTGGGAATGGATATTGCGAAGAGAGCGAACTTCCCCGCCTGTACCGCGAGATGCCGGTGAACAGCATCTGGGAAGGGTCAGGAAATATTATGTGCCTGGACGTTCTGCGCGTGCTGGCGAAGCAGCCGGGTATTCACGACCTGCTTGCCGACGAGTTTGCGCAGGTGAAAGGGCAGGACAGACACTTCGACCGCAGCTGGCGACAGCTTCAGCAAAAACTGCGTAAACCGCAGGAGGCGCAGGGGCGAGAGATCGCGCAGCAGCTTTTCTTGCTGGGTGCCGGAAGCCAGATGCTGCGGCACGCATCGCCCCCGGTGGCGCAGGCGTGGTGCCGCATGATGCTGGATACCCGTGGCGGCACGCTGATGAGCGAGCAGGTGCAAAGCGACCTGCTGCTGCGTGCGACGGGCAGAGTCGGTTAGCCTTTTAGCTGGAACAGGCTCACCAGCTGAGTCAGGTGTGAACCCTTCTCGCGCAGCGTTTGAGCGGTTTGTTCGCTGCGTGAGATGCGGTCGGCATTGATATGCGACGCTTCGCCAATATGGGTCATGGCGAGGTTCACCTGGCCGATCCCGGCGGACTGCTCGCGTGAGGCATGGTTAATCTCGGTGACCAGCTGGCTGATGTTATCGATATGAATGATGATGTCGTCCATCGCCAGGCGCGTCCGTTCAGACAGCGCATGACCCTCACTCACTTTTCTGAGCGTATCGCCAATCAGCTGTTCAATCTCCTTCACCGCGTTAGCGCTGCGTCCCGCCAGGGCGCGAACTTCCTGCGCGACTACCGCAAACCCTTTTCCGTGCTCGCCTGCGCGTGCCGCTTCCACTGCCGCGTTCAGCGCCAGAATATTGGTCTGGAAAGCGATGGACTCGATCACGCGGGTGATGTCTTCGATGCGTTTTGACGCTTCGCGAATGTCGTCCATGGTCGACACCGCGTGAGTGACCGTCTCACCGCCCTGATGGACCGCGAGCGAGGTTTCACCCACCAGCTGCTGCGTTTGCTCCATGTTGGCGGCATTTTGCTGCACGGTGGCGGCCAGCTGCTCCATGCTGGCGGACGTCTCCTCCACGCTGCTGGCCTGCTTGTTGATCTGCTCTGAAATCTCGCCAGTGTCGGCGGCCAGCGCGTTGGTGCCCAAATGGATCTCGCCTGCGGCCTCACGAACCTGCAGGACAATTTTTTGCAGGCCGCCGCCGATGCCGTTGATAGCATCGATCAGCTGGCCGACTTCGTCCTGACGCGTCACGGGCAGGCTGGAACGGAGATCCCCTGCGGCATATTGTCGGGCAAGATGGATCACGTTGCCCAGCGGTCGGGTCAGCACGCGGCGAATAATGACCACGAACAGGCCAGCAAAAAGGATGGATAAGGCCACGCCGGCCAGCAGGAAGCGATCGCGCATGGCGGTAACGCTTGAGAGCAGCACCGATTTATCCACTTCGCCCACGATAGTCCAGTTCCAGCCCGGCAGCGGGGTATAGGCCATTTTCAGCGTGCGGCCGTCGTCGCTTGTACGCTCCAGCGTGCCGGGTTTGTCACTCAGAAGCTGTTGCTGCGTCGCGCCGTCCCATTTCGGCAGTTTTCCCTCTTCGCTGGCGTGGAACAGGTATTGCCCACGCGTTTTGCCGTTACTGCGATCCAGCACGAAGAAGCGACCGCTCTCGCCCAGGCGGCGGTTGAGGATTTTCTCGCGCATGACGTTCCAGGAGTGGGTGATGTCCACCCCGACAAAGACGATCGCAATGATCTGCCCTTCGGCGTTTTTAACGGGCTGGTACTGGGTGATGTAGCGTTTGCCGAACAGCAGCGCCAGGCCGCGGTACACTTCACCTTTGTTGACGGCGGCAAAGGCCGGGCTGGCGTTATCCAGAACGGTACCCATTGCCCGATCGCCATTCTCTTTGCGCAGGGAAGTGGCTACGCGCACAAAGTCGTTACCGCTGCGTACAAACAGCGTCGAAATGGCTCCCGTACGGTTCAGGAACTCGTCCGAAAGGGTGTTATTTTCATGCAGCCCGGTGTCTCCGCCTTTCAGAAGCGGAACGCTAAGTCCGTTAATCGTCTGGGGTTGGGAAGTATCAATGTTCAGGGGCTGCGGTAAAAAGGTGGTAAACAGGCGGGTATAGCTCTCAACCTCTTCACTCAGGCTGGTATTAAACATCTGCACCATGTCGACCATGCCGGTGGACTGATTATGCAGATCTTCGACCGCAAGGGCTTCAAGCTGCTGGCTGGCTTTTTGGCTGAGCAGAAAAGTGAATAGCAGAAACAGCGTGGCGACACTGACGCCAGTCAGCAGCGAGAGTTTCGCCCCCAGGCCCGCACGGCGGAAAAAGTTGATCATAAATTGCTCATCATTGAAAAGTTATGGTTCTTCAACGGCAGAGCGGGGATTACGTTTACTGTTTTAATGTAACAAAATGTTATTTAATTGTTCTTTATTGGTTTTATATAAGATAAAAAATTTGCAAAAACGAAAAGCCACTAAAAATAAGTGGCTTTTATCAGGAAGGAGATTACACGTAGAGAATGGCCTGTACCCGCCAGCGATCGATATGGTTATCTTCCTGCATCTGGATGATGCGATACCATGAAGCACCCTGCTCATCGGCCTTTAATGCCACGACACGTTCAACGTCTTGCGGGCTCCCCGAGATATTATTCACGGAGATCTGGCCAATTTCATTCAGGCCAGTCACACAATCAGCACTGGCGAATTCTGCTGACTGCGCGGTGGTGCTCAGCAGGCCTGCTGAGAGCAACAGTGAGGTCAAAGCAAGAGTTCGTTTCATCGTCAGCTCCATTTCACATATATCCGGTATCCGCCGGGCAATCCTTCGCTAATAAACTCCCTTCCATTGATGCGGGCGTGGAGTTTATTGTGGACAGGAAAATGTCTATGGACGCAAAGCAGTGTAAATCTCGTTCAAAGGAAAACCATTATTTGCGGTACAAAATGGCCTGTGAGTACCACTGTCCCGTTATGATGGTTTCGTCGATCATAATGATGACGTAATAATCTGCTTTGGCGGCGACGGCCTGTGCTTTTATTGCCGATTCTGCGTCATCCGGAGAGCCGCGAACCAGCGCGGAGATGGTGCCCATTCGTTGTAATCCTTCCGTCTGATTACGACGAATCTCCTGTGGATGATCGGCGACCGGTGGAGCGGGTTGCGGCGTTCCCTGCAGCGCGCTACAGCCACTCAGCAGAAACACCAGCAATAAAGCAGCAAACCTGCGCATAACCATATCTCGTTTCCTGATAGCCATAGTGTAGTTGGCTGTGAATTTAGTTTTGGGGGAATGTTCCCGAAGTGTTATCTGGGACGTATATTTCGAATGAAAATGACGCGAAAGCGTAACCCAGTTCTCAACATTATGAATCATAGATTCGCACAGGGTCGACAATGATTGAAATTGAAATACGCCACCTCGGCGACCATGAAATTTTACACGCGATGCCGGTGGGTAAACGTGATAAACCGCTGCCTGTTGTGGTTTTTTATCATGGGTTTACCTCATCGAAGCTGGTTTACAGTTATTTTGCGGTAGCGCTGGCGCAGGCGGGTTTTCGCGTGGTGATGCCAGATGCACCCGACCACGGCGCACGCTTTATGGGTAATGAACAGGCGCGGCTGGGTCAGTTCTGGCAGATTCTGCACGGGAGTCTGACCGAGTTTGCCGGGCTGCGCGATGCGCTTTATGGGGCAGGGCTGGTGGCCGACAATCGTCTGGCGGTAGCCGGGGCATCGATGGGCGGTATGACGGCGCTGGGGATTATGACGCATCATCCTGAAGTGAAGTCTGTCGCCTGTCTGATGGGCTCGGGCTACTTTACTTCGCTGGCGAAGACCCTTTTCCCCCCTCAGAATTTAGCGGAAATGACGGCGACGCTAGCAGAGTGGGAAGTGACCCGGGCATTACCGCGCGTGGCCGATCGTCCGCTGCTGCTGTGGCACGGTGACGCGGATGATGTGGTCCCGCCCGAGGGAACCTTCCGTCTGCAGCAGGCGTTAATGAATGAAGGGCTGGACGGTAATCTGACCTGCCTGTGGGAACCGGGCGTCCGCCACCGCATCACGCCAACGGCGCTGGACGCTACGGTGGCGTTTTTCCGCCAGCACCTGTAACGCGCAGGACTTTGACGCCCTTATCTTCCCGCTTCGGGAGGATCTCTGGGGGCTCTTTTACCGGGAGTATTCCGGAGCTATTCACAAAAAAAAGCCCCCGGGCAGGGGGCAACGTCAACTATGGCTATGTTCTCGTTGTTGGCTTTCCTGGTGCTAGCGTTAAAGCGTTATCGGTAAATATCTGCACTGGCGTGCATATTGCCGTTGCTGCCGGGCTCACGGGTTAACATCACGTGGTAATAGGTTGCGCCCTGCGCATCGGTTTCTTCATTTAGTGCCTGATCTGCTTCACTTTCCGTGGCGAAATTATGATTGATGTAAATTACGCCCAAGCTTTGCACATCATCCATGTTTCTGGCCTGTCGGCTGTCTAACTTGATGGCTGCCATCGCGTTTGCACTGAGCAAAAGCGCCGCCATCATGGCTAATGCGATTTTTTTCATGATATGCGCTCCACGACTACGTGCTGCGAGAGGGGGGATGCTCCTTCTTTAATTCAGGCGATCTCTGATTAAAGTGTAATCACTCATCCGGTGAGGATGCGTGACCATTTCTGATGCAGTTGTTCAAAAAAACAACGCTTCCGGGTGTGACCAATTTTAAATCACCCACTTAGACCCGCTTCGCGCTTTGTGCGAATTATTTGTGCAATCAGCTTGAGTTTCCAGGGGCGCGCAAGTATTATGACGCGTCAATTTTTCAGCCGACCTTTAACACGTTCCTTGCCTCCCCGGGCCTCGGCTGACCCAGACAGGAGGCTGAATAATCCGTAAGGAGCAATTCGATGCGTCATTACGAAATCGTTTTTATGGTCCATCCTGACCAGAGCGAACAGGTTCCGGGTATGATCGAGCGTTACTCTGCTGCCATCACTGGTGCAGAAGGTACGATCCACCGTCTGGAAGACTGGGGCCGCCGTCAGCTGGCTTACCCGATCAACAAACTGCACAAAGCACACTACGTTCTGATGAACGTTGAAGCGCCGCAGGAAGTGATCGATGAGCTGGAAACTACCTTCCGCTTCAACGATGCCGTTATCCGCAGCATGGTTATGCGTACCAAAAACGCAGTTACCGAAGCATCTCCGATGGTTAAAGCGAAAGACGAGCGCCGTGAGCGTCGCGATGATTTCGCAAACGAAACCGCAGATGATTCTGATGCTGGGGATTCTGAAGAGTAATTTCTGATGACCAACCGTCTGGCGTTGTCCGGCATCGTATGCAGGGCTCCCCTTCGAAAGGTCAGTCCATCAGGAATTCCGCATTGCCAGTTCGTGCTTGAGCATCGTTCTGTGCAAGAGGAAGCCGGGTTTCACCGGCAGGCGTGGTGCCAAATGCCCGTTATTATTAGCGGACACGATAACCAGGCCATTACTCACAGTTTAACGGTCGGTAGCGCAGTAATCGTTCAGGGGTTCATCTCTTGCCACAAGGCAAAGAACGGCCTGAGCAAAATGGTTCTGCATGCCGAGCAGATTGATTTGATAGATTCTGGAGACTAGCCATATGGCACGTTATTTCCGTCGTCGCAAGTTCTGCCGTTTCACCGCGGAAGGCGTTCAAGAGATCGACTATAAAGATATCGCAACGCTGAAAAACTACATCACCGAAAGCGGTAAGATTGTCCCAAGCCGTATCACCGGTACTCGTGCAAAATACCAGCGTCAGCTGGCTCGCGCTATCAAACGCGCTCGCTACCTGTCCCTGCTGCCGTACACTGATCGTCATCAGTAATCGGGCACGGTCCATTAATACGACTTTAAGAGGATAAGGTAATGCAAGTTATTCTGCTTGATAAAGTAGCAAACCTGGGCAGCCTGGGTGATCAGGTTAACGTTAAAGCGGGTTACGCACGTAACTTCCTGGTTCCACAGGGTAAAGCTGTTCCAGCTACCAAGAAAAACGTAGAGTTTTTCGAAGCACGTCGCGCTGAACTGGAAGCCAAACTGGCTGACGTTCTGGCGGCTGCTAACGCTCGCGCTGAAGCAATCAACGCACTGGGCACCGTTACCATCGCGTCTAAATCAGGCGACGAAGGTAAACTGTTCGGTTCCATCGGTACCCGCGATATCGCTGATGCAGTTTCTGCAGCAGGCGTTAAAGTGGCTAAGAGCGAAGTTCGTCTGCCGAACGGCGTTCTGCGTACCACTGGTGAGCACGAAGTTGACTTCCAGGTTCACAGCGAAGTGTTCGCTAAACTGGTTGTTAACGTTGTAGCTGAGTAATTTTTTACTCTGCTCACGTTGAAACGCCGGCCTTGTGCCGGCGTTTTGCTTTTTACAGATCCGGCAGATCCGGGCCTTAACGCGCCCTGATAAAACTGCCGTCTGGCTGGCGGGTAAACAGCACCTGTTGTCCATTTCCCGTATCAATCGTTAACCCTGTCACCACCCCGCTGGCATTCTGGCGAACCTGTACCATCTGTCCATTCTGCAGGTTACTGAGCGGTTTACCCGCACCTTCCACCTTCGCCATGGCATACACGTCGGTTGGCGGCAGATTGTGGTCGCGGAACAGCTGTGCCAGCGTTTTACCCGGCTCTACGCGATAAGAACGCCACTGTTGCTCAATACCGGTAGGCTGTTGCGTCTGAGGCTGAGACGGGGCGGCGGCTTGATCCTGCGGCTGTTCATCCTGAATAGGTTCTGGCTCAACCGGCGCGACCTGACCCGGATCGTTAGACGGGGTCACAAGCTGCGTCTGCATCGGCTGTGCGTCAGGCTGCGGCCGCGTCTGCGACTGAATGTCCAGTTGGGCATTGCGGGTGACGGGTGCGGTATCGACATCATCGCCCCTGGAAGGAAGCAGGAAGCCCACGATCACCATCAGCGCGCCAATGATGATCCCTCTGCGATGCAGAGGAGGCAGCGGGTCCATGATGCGAAAATTGTCCGGCGCCTGCCAGATTTTCGCCAGGGTAGGTTTCAGTTCAAATCGCCCGGGCATGGCACTCCTCCTGCTCCGCGTATTTTTTATCCTGTGCCCCGAAGTATAGTTTGCTAACTGCCTGAACGGCGTAGTAAACCCGACATCCGTGACATCAGTTCGGGATTAATCCTGGTTATCTCTATTGTTTCTGTTTCGTCGCGGTTTGTCACCTTAACTTCAGACAAAGTTTTACCCATAAGGGCATGGCTGATATGCTGCCCGCTACTTTAAATGTGATGGAAGGAAAACCCATGACCACCCCGACTTTTGACACTATCGAAGCGCAGGCAAGTTACGGTATCGGCTTGCAGGTAGGACAGCAGCTGAGCGAATCCGGCCTGGAAGGTCTGTTACCAGAAGCGCTGGTGGCGGGTATCGCTGACGCGCTGGAAGGCAAACAGCCTGCCGTTCCGGTAGACGTTGTGCACCGTGCGCTGCGTGAAATCCACGAACGTGCTGACGCCGTGCGTCGCGCGCGCTTCGAAGAGATGGCAGCCGAAGGTGTGAAATATCTGGAAGAGAACCGCGAGCGTGAAGGCGTGAACAGCACCGAATCCGGTCTGCAGTTCCGCGTGATCAATCAGGGCGACGGCGCAATCCCGGCGCGTACCGACCACGTTCGCGTGCATTACACCGGTAAACTGATCGACGGTACCGTGTTCGACAGCTCCGTGGCGCGCGGCGAACCGGCTGAATTCCCGGTCAACGGCGTGATCGCCGGCTGGATTGAAGCTCTGACCCTGATGCCGGTCGGTTCCAAATGGGAACTGACTATCCCGCATAACCTGGCCTACGGCGAGCGCGGCGCTGGCGCGTCCATCCCGCCATTCAGCACCCTGGTCTTTGAAGTCGAGCTGCTGGAAATTCTGTAATCGAATTTTCTTATTTCCTCTCCCCGGTTGGGGAGAGGAAAATAGTGTAAAAACCTATAGTTACGGTGCTATCAACATTTTATCTTGCAAACGAAACTGTTGCGTGTATTTTTGTGAGCTGTTTCGCGCTGTATGAGTGATATGACACTCACTTTCAACATATTATTAACATAATATCTAAATCATAGTATTCATCCCGCCGATTCTTACCTAATATCGATTAGCCCTTACAAGGGAACGTCATCTTTTGACGTATTTAAAGGCCAGAAGAGCCTTAACAACACAGACAGGCATAAACAGGAAAATATCACATGGTAGATCAGGTCAAAGTCGTCGCCGACGAAGAGGCGTCGTCTGAACAGTCGCTACGGCGCAATCTCACTAACCGTCATATTCAGCTCATTGCGATTGGGGGTGCCATCGGTACCGGGCTGTTTATGGGGTCGGGCAAGACCATCAGTCTCGCCGGGCCGTCGATCATATTCGTTTATATGATCATCGGTTTTATGCTCTTCTTCGTGATGCGTGCAATGGGTGAATTGCTGCTCTCGAACCTCGAATACAAATCCTTTAGCGACTTCGCTTCTGACCTGCTCGGGCCGTGGGCGGGCTATTTCACCGGCTGGACCTACTGGTTCTGCTGGGTCGTCACCGGTATGGCGGACGTCGTGGCGATTACCGCCTACGCGCAGTTCTGGTTCCCGGGGCTGTCGGACTGGGTCGCCTCGCTGGCGGTCATTGTTCTGCTGCTGAGCCTGAACCTCGCCACCGTTAAAATGTTCGGTGAGATGGAGTTCTGGTTCGCGATGATCAAAATCGTGGCGATTGTCGGGCTTATCGTCGTGGGTCTGGTGATGGTGCTCACCCACTTCCAGTCGCCAACGGGCGTTCAGGCGTCGTTTACCCATCTGTGGAATGACGGCGGCTGGTTCCCGAAAGGCATTAGCGGCTTCTTTGCCGGCTTCCAGATCGCGGTTTTTGCTTTCGTGGGCATTGAGCTGGTGGGCACGACGGCAGCGGAGACCAAAGATCCCGAGAAGTCTCTCCCGCGCGCGATTAACTCTATTCCGCTGCGTATCATCATGTTCTACGTCTTCGCGCTGATCGTCATTATGTCCGTGACGCCGTGGAGCTCCGTGGTGCCAACCAAGAGCCCGTTCGTTGAGCTGTTCGTGCTGGTAGGCCTGCCTGCTGCCGCGAGCCTGATTAACTTCGTGGTGCTGACCTCTGCTGCCTCGTCTGCCAACAGCGGCGTATTCTCCACCAGCCGTATGCTGTTTGGTCTGGCGCAGGAAGGCGTGGCGCCGAGCGCGTTCGCCAAGCTGTCGAAGCGCGCGGTACCGGCAAAAGGGTTGACCTTCTCCTGCATGTGCCTGCTGGGCGGCGTGGTGATGCTCTACGTGAACCCAAGCGTGATTGGCGCGTTCACCATGATCACCACGGTCTCTGCGATCCTGTTTATGTTCGTCTGGACCATCATCCTTTGTTCATACCTGGTGTACCGCAAGCAGCGCCCGCACCTGCATGAAAAATCGATCTACAAGATGCCGCTGGGCAAGCTGATGTGCTGGGTGTGCATGGCGTTCTTCGTCTTCGTGCTGGTTCTGCTGACGCTGGAAGATGATACCCGTCAGGCACTCATCGTCACGCCGCTGTGGTTTATCGCGCTGGGGCTGGGCTGGGTGTTTATCGGTAAGAAACGTATGGCAGGCGTAAGGTAAAAGCAAAACGGCAACTTCGGTTGCCGTTTTTAGTTTTTGCACCCTCTCCCCGTGGGAGAGGGCCGGGGTGAGGGCATCAGGCCGCAGCGGCCTTTTTTATTCCCCAGCTAATGCCCGCGGGAACAGAACGTTGTTCTCAAGACTGATGTGTTCCATCAGGTCGTCAATCATCTCGTTAATGCCGTTGTACATCGCTTTCCACGTTGTGCACGCTTCTGGCGGCGGCGTGACGTTGTGGGTGGTGTGTTTGATCACTTCCAGCAGCTCACCCGCATCATCGTGCTCGCTTTCCATCACGCTGATAGGCCCCATCGCCTGGCTTCCCATTCCCTGTTTAATCATCGGGAAGAGGATCTGCTCTTCTTTCATCATGTGGCTGGAAAGCTCTTCATGCAGCAGGGTCAGGTATTTCGCCAGACCGCGCGGTACGGAAGGTTTGTCGGCATGAACGCGCTCAACTTTGGTTGCCTGCAGGATCAGTTCCGGCAGCTGTTCACGGTGACGGTCATGGTATCGCACGATGATATGGTCGATGATTTCAGCAAGCGGGGCGGTTCGCCAGTCTTTGTCGACGGGCTGCCCGGCCAGCTGCGCCAGCTCTGCTTCAATCACCTCAACGTCCAGTTCCTTGCGTGAGGCCGCACGCGCCAGGGTTTGCTTACCGCCGCAGCAGTAATCCATATCGTATTTACGGAACAGCGCAGAAGCGCGAGGAATGGAGAGCGCCAGCTCGCCAAGGGGTTGGTCGCGAAAGGCCATAGCAGTTACCTCGTCATTAATAATATAAGATGCATATTAAATGCATCTTTAAGCCAGCGCTATAACCCTTTAGAGGGAAGGGGGAAAGTGAGATGCAGATCACAAAAAAATACCCCGTTTAACTCTCTGAATGGACTTAGGAAAGTGGTTTAGAAACTTTTTAAAGGTGTAGAAACAGTAAACAACCCGCCGCGCCTGCCGATATATCCACGTCAGACAAACCTGCATATAACAAAGGCAACGCATGTTTAAACGTATAAAAGTCATTACCCTTCTGATTTCGGTGCTGCTTGTGCTCGGCATCATGCAAGTGATTTCCGCGGGTATCTTTATCAACGCGCTGAATAACGATAAAGACAACTTCACCGTGTCGCAGCTCTCCAGCAAGAACGTGGCGGAGTTTACCGATGCGTGGATCAGCCTGAACCAGGCGCGCGTGACGCTGAACCGCGGGATGCTGCGTCTGCAAAGCAGCATGGCCTCTCAGATTAACGGTGGGCAGCTCAATGAGCTGGTCAACACGGCGAAAAATCTGCTCGCCGATGCGCAGGTCCATTACGATAAATACTATGCCCTGCCAAATACGCCGGGCCTGGACGAGAACCTGGCCAAGCGTCTGGAAGAGCAGTACCGCATTTACTCCTCAACGCTGACGCAAATGAACGTTCTGCTGAGCCAGGGCAATCTGGAAGACATGTTCAAGCAGAACGCGGAGCAAAAGCAGACCGCGATGCAGGCGGTTTACCGTGAATGGCGTGAAGCGCAGGCAACGCTCACCGATAAAGGCATCCAGGACAATGAAAGCGACTACAAGCGCATCCTGTGGATCCTCTCTGCGGTTATGCTGCTGGTGATTGTGGTGATTATCTCCAGCTGGGTAGCCATGCGCCGCGTGCTGCTGCTGCCTCTGGAAGAGGTGATTAACCATATTCGCGCCATTGCGGCGGGGGATTTAACCCAGCCGATTCAGGCTGAAGGTAAGAACGAAATGGCTATCCTGGCGCGCAACGTTCAGGAGATGCAGACCTCGCTGGCGAACACCGTGGGCGTGGTGCGTGAAGGTGCGGATACCATTTACACCGGTGCCGGTGAAATTTCTGCCGGCAGCAACGACCTCTCTTCCCGTACCGAGCAGCAGGCCGCGTCTCTGGAAGAGACGGCAGCCAGCATGGAACAGCTGACGGCAACCGTGAAGCAGAACGCCGATAACGCGCGTCAGGCTTCCCGTCTGGCGCTGGACGCCTCCTCTACGGCGAAGAAGGGCGGTAACGTGGTTGAAGGCGTGGTGCGTACGATGGACGAAATCGCCACCAGCTCCAGCAAAATCGCGCAAATTACTAACGTAATCGACGGTATTGCCTTCCAGACTAACATCCTGGCGCTGAACGCTGCGGTGGAAGCGGCGCGCGCGGGCGAGCAGGGCCGTGGTTTTGCGGTGGTGGCAGGAGAAGTGCGTACTCTCGCCCAGCGCAGCGCCCAAGCGGCGAAAGAGATCAAAGCGCTCATCGATGATTCCGGCGAGCGCGTGAACGCGGGCTCCCAGCTTGTTAACGAAGCCGGGGAGACGATGGCAGAGATCGTCAATGCGGTCACCCGCGTCACCGACATCATGGGCGAAATTGCCTCGGCCTCTGACGAGCAGAGCCGCGGTATTGACCAGGTGGGCCAGGCGGTAGCCGAGATGGACCGCGTGACCCAGCAGAACGCCTCGCTGGTAGAGGAGTCTGCGGCCGCGGCGGCGGCGCTGGAAGATCAGGCTGCACGCCTGAATGAAGCGGTGGCGGTGTTCAAAATCACCCGAAACCAGGCGGTCAAAGCGGCGCCGGTGAAAACCTATGTACCTAAAGCGCAGCCCGCAGCGGCGGCGTCTGAAGGGAACTGGGAAACGTTTTAACATCATGCCGGGTGGCGCTGGCGCTTACCCGGCCTACGAAACGGCTTCTTGTAGGCCGGGTAAGGCGGAGCCGCCACCCGGCAAAAATCACACCTCCGACGCCGGAACGACCCTCGGTTTTTCCGGCTTCGCTCTTACCGCCATCACCACTCCTACCACCAGCAGCGCGATGCCGCAGGCCGTGAATAGCGGCGGCACGCTCTGGCGCATCAGGAAGGTATAAAGCAGTCCGGCCAGGGTTTCGAAGACAATCAGCGGCCCTAAAATCACCGTCGGCAGCTTCTGGCTGGCAATATTCCAGCACAGCGCGCCCACCCATGAGCACAGCACCGCAATCGCAACCATCAGGCCGATAAACACCCAGGGTCTTGGCCCGAAGGGTTGGGCGAAGTCTGGCTGTTGATGGCCTAACCAGATGCACGCCCCGGCATAGCCCACCAGCGAGACGGGCAGCGTGACCAGCGCCTGCGCCGTCGCCCACATCATCGGGTGCTTGTCCGGGTTCTCCCGCAGCCAGCGCGCGTTGCGCAGGGCATACCATGCCCAGCACGCCACGGAAATGAACGCCAGCACAATGCCAGAGCCGTAATGCCACAGGTCAACATCCGTCTGCCCGTGACGCAGCTCGGCAATATTGACGCATACCAGCCCCACGGCGGTGCATACCAGCGCCGGTATCATTTTTGACCACGCCAGTTTGCCATCGCGGTGGCTGTAGAGCAGGTTAGCAAAGACGGGAATGACGACCGGCAGCGTGCCGATAATCATGGTAGATACCGGCGCACCGGTACGCTGAATGGCACTCGCAAGGCAAACGTAGTAGATAAGATTGCCCATTATGGTCAGCGCCAGCGCGGTGCCCCAGTCCTGACGGCTGAGCTGACGCAAGCGCGCGCGACCCAGCCACGCCAGGGGCAGAGCAATCAGCCCGAGCGCCAGATAGCGTCCGGTCGACTGCAGTATTGCCGGATATTCGGGCACGATTAATGGGCCGACAAAAATCAGCCCCCACATCAACCCGGCCAGCAGGGCATACAACACTCCACTAATCATTTTTCCATCCACAGGTATTTACGCTGCATGCAGTGTAGGAGGGGAAAATGCGTGCGTATTGTATGAGATTGCGCATTAGCGCCGGGTGACCTGCTTCTGGTAGCGCACGGGCGTAATGCCGTAGCGGCGGGTAAACGCGCGGGTTAAGTGGGACTGGTCGGTCAGCCCGGTCGCGGCTGCCACTTCGGCGGCTGGCATGCCGTGGGTGAGGAACGCTTTAGCGCGCCAGAGGCGAATGGCCATCAGCATCTGGTGCGGCGTAACGTGAAAATGGGCTTTGAACTGGCGCTGGAAATGGTACGGGCTCAGCGAAACGACGCTGGCCAGCTCGTCCAGCGTCAGGGCGTGCATGTAGTTGTCGTGCAGGTACTCGCGCACGCGTTCGAAGCGGTGCGCGCCTTCCTGAATCACCGGCGCGTGATGGGCCAGCGGCTGGAAGGTCTCAATCAGATCCAGCAGTAATCCTTTTTGCGCAAGCGGATCGTCCGTATGCCACAATCCGTAAATCAGCCTGCCGATTTGCTGCGAGCGCAGCGGGTCATGGCGCGTGACATCGCTAAACCACCAGTGCCGGAGGCCGGTCACCTCTTCCAGAAGATCGGGTTCGATATAGACCATCCGGTAGCGCCAGCCGCCTTCGGTGGCGGATTCGCCGGTATGGATCTCGTCCGGGTTCATGGTGACGACGGATTTTTCCGCCGCGAGATGCTGGGTACCGCGATAGCGAAAGCGTTCGGCACCGGTTTCAATCGTGCCGATCCCGAAGGCTTCATGGGTGTGAGGCTCAAAGGCGTAGTCAGAAATATGCGCGTGATAAAGCTCCAGGCCCGGCAGCTGCGCAAGATGGCGAAAGCGCGCGCTGTCTCTTTCATCATTAAACTGTTCCGGTACGCCTTGCACGTTGAGCCTCCTCGTGGTCATCTTTTCATTATCAGAGATGACCGCAGTTTATGCACTAAACATCTTTGCCCGGACGGTCTTACGGTAATCCCCCGGTGAAACCGTTGTTTTATGCTTAAACTGGCGATTAAAGTGCGCAATATCCTGATATCCAACCGCATTTGCAATCTCCTGAATACACAGATTGGTGGATTGCAGCATTGTCATGGCGGATTCAATTCTGGCGGTTAATAAATACTGCAGTGGGGACATGTCGGTGGCATTTTTAAAGCGGCGATTAAAGTTGCGCAAACTCATGCCAGCCATATCTGCAAGATTCTGCATGGATATATCCGAGGCGCAGTTGGCTTTTATCCAGATTTGAATTTGAACAATATCTTCATCCGGATGGGGTTTGTTTTCTTCACTGTAACACTGACGTTCAAACTGGCTACGAATTTCATGGAAAAATGTCCGTTGAGTATGGGTGGCTACACGTTTCCCGTATATCGTTTCTATAAAATGGATCGTCAGATCGGACAGGGCCTTAACGCTTGCGGCGCAGAAAATATTATCGGCCTGAGTGAGAAAATGCTTTGTCTGTAATTTTACGCTGGGGTAGTCGCGCGAGAATTGTTTGAAGTAGTGCCAGTGGGTGGTGGCGGGCTTTCCGTTTAGCAATCCCGACTCCGCCAGAAAACAGCAGCCCGTTCCGACGGCGGCGATGCGGGTTCCTCGCGCGGCCTGCTCGGTCAGCCATTCCAGAAGTTCAGGCTGTTGTCTGACCACTGCGCGAGGATTGCGCCACAGGGCAGGAAGATAGATAACGTCATAGTGCCTGTCTGCGGCAAGGGTGGTATCGGCGGTAATGCTAAAGCCACTGTGCGTCAGGATGGGCTCGCTGTTTATGCCAATGGTATTCACCTTCAGAATATTCTCCGGGCGACAGAGCCTGAAGGGTGACTTCTCCGGTTTGTGCGTGCCTGCGTGGGATGTTGTTTTTTGCTCAGCTAAATAGCTACTGGCTGCCGCTTTCCACATTTCAATCGGAAGGCTGAGACCGGAACTTAGCATGCGTTCACATAACACAAATCCTATTTGTGTATTTGTCATTTTTGATTAATACCTGTTTTGACTATTATTTTTGGTAGCTCATCGTTGCCGTGGCCAAAAAAGTCAGCGTTTTGGCTGGATTTTCATATTAGCTTTTGTTGGTGATTTGTAAACTAATATCTGAAATTATCGCACTTGCTTAATAAAATAAATCCACGACCACGAGAGAATAAATTATGGTGAAATTACCCGTAATAACGGCTTTTGGCGGCTATGGTCCAGCTGGGCGTAGTTCTTCACATCATGCATTCCGTCGAATGATTATTGAGTCATTATCGGAAGAGGAACGGCAGGATACGTTATTATCGTTAGCCATCCTGATGGGCGTCCTTAAATATGATGAAGGCGGGTATTGCGACATTTCAGGTAAAAGATTTACACCTGCTCAGGCCGCCGCGAGGATAAAAGACGAGGTGCTTGAGGGAACCCTTATCAGAAATATTACGCGCGACTATTTTGATGTCGATGCTATTGCCGGCCATGCAAAATTGAATATGGCTTCAGGCAAAGAGGGATTCAGTTTTAATATATCTGCCAGGCAATTACCCCAACCCTTACCGGCGGGATGGCACGTTGAAGAATTAGCGGATCGGCGTGTCCGTATTACCGTTCAGGGAGAGATGGACTGCAAAATTGAGGCGTTGCTGCGCACGGAGGTTCAGGCTGCAGGGCTGTTGCCGCAGGGATTTCGTCCGGGCGACCATTACAATTCGCAGTTCCATCCGCGGGCGTTACAAATGGCGATTGTCGGAGCGTCAGACGCCATCAACGCGCTGGGGATCCCGTGGCGAGAGGTACAGGCCAAAATCACGCCGGATCAGCTCGGCGTCTATTCGGGCAATATCATGGGGCAGCTCGACGATTATGGCTTTGGCGGAATGCTGCAGTCGCGCCTGAAAGGCCATCGCGCCAGCGCCAAACAGTGCCCGCTGGGCCTGAACAGCATGTGCGCCGATTTCCTCAATGCGTATGTGCTGGGTAGCGTCGGTCATACCAGCGCCACGCTGGGGGCGTGCGCCACGTTTCTGTATAACCTGAATGCGGCAGTTGAAGATATCAAAGCGGGGCGCATTCGCGTAGCCGTCGTTGGCAGCGCCGAAGCGCCGGTCACCTCAGAAGTGATTGAAGGATTCGATGCCATGGGCGCCCTGGCAACGGAGAGCAAGCTTAAGCACACTGATGAAACGGAAACGGCCGACTGGCGCAACAGCAGCCGCCCGTTTGGCAACAGCTGCGGTTTTGTTATCGCAGAATCCAGCCAGTATGTCGTGTTAATGGACGACGAGCTGGCGCTGCAGCTTGGCGCAGAGATCCACGGTTCGGTGGGGAATGTCTTCATCAACGCTGACGGCTTTAAACGCTCTATTGCGTCGCCGGGGCCGGGGAACTACATCACCATGGCGAAAGCCGTAGCCTCTGCGGTATCGATGGCCGGGATAGAGACGGTGCAGAAGGGATCGTTTATTCAGGCGCACGGCTCAAGCACGCCGAAGAATTGCGTCTCCGAGGCCGATATTTTTGACCGCGTTGCGCAAGCTTTTTCGATTCGCGACTGGCCGGTGACGGCGGTGAAATCGTACCTCGGTCACTCCCTGGGCCCAGCCAGCGGCGACCAGCTTATCGGCTGCCTCGGCGTCTTCCGCTATGGTATTTTGCCGGGAATTAAAAGCGTGTCCCACATCGCACCGCAGGTGAACAACGCGCGCTTAACCATTCCTCTTCAGGACTGCAAATTAGAGGAAGGTCAGGGACAAATCGCCTTTATTAATTCAAAAGGCTTTGGCGGTAATAATGCCACGGGGGTGGTTTACTCGCCAAAGCTTACCCATCAATGGTTGCGCAAACGCTATGGGGAAACGGTGTTTGCGGATTATCAGCAGCGTAACCGCCAGGTGCGACGTCAGGCTAACGCCTACGACGAGGCGGCGTCGCAGGGTGAACTCAATGTCATTTATCTTTTCGGCCAGCAGGGGATAAATGAGGAAGATATTAAGATTGATACGAATAGCATCACCATTCCCGGATTTGAAAAACCGATAACATACGCGACGGATAAAGAATACCCGGACTTTTAATCGTTATATCTGATTTTATTATTAATAAATATGAGCGGGCCGGGTAAGGGAAATCACCCGGCCGCAGGAAAGAACGGTGACACCGTTAAAGAATGGCTTTAATGCTCTGCGCCAGCGGGGTCGTTGCGCGCCCGATCAGCTTGCTCAGCGTATGGCTATCGTCAAAGAGTCCCCCTTTGGACGCCCCCACATCCGAGTCCGCCAGCATATCTGCCAGCCCGGCAGGCAGACCGACGCTTTTCAGCGCGGCGGCAAAATCCGCTTCACTGAGATTCTGGTAGGTTACCGGCTTCCCGCTCTGTTTGCTGAGTTCAGCCGCCAGTTCGCTCAGCGTCCAGCCGTGGTCGCCCGCCAGTTCGTAGACCTTGCCCGCGTGGCCCTCTTCAGCAATCACTTTGGCGGCCGCCGCGGCATAGTCTGCACGGGTGGCAGAGGCAATTTTGCCTTCGCCTGCCGCACCAATAAACACGCCGTGTTCCAGCGCAGGCGGCGCGCTCGCCAGGTAGTTTTCGGTATACCAGCCATTGCGCAGCAGGGCATAAGGGATGCCGGACGCCGCCAGCGCTTTTTCAGTGGCAACGTGTTCAACGTGCAGACCCAGCGGTGAGTTGTCCGCATGCAGCAGGCTGGTGTAGGCGATAAATTTCACGCCTGCCGTTTTGGCGGCGTTAATCACGTTCTGGTGCTGGGTCGCGCGCTGGCCGACTTCGCTGGAAGAGATCAGCAGCAGCTTATCCACGCCGCTCAGCGCGGCGGTGAATGCGGCTTCATCCGTGTAGTCCGCCTGGCGAACGACAATTCCCTGCTGGCTTAAGGCCTGCGCTTTCGCCGGGTTACGTACGATGGCCACAATCTGGCTGGCCGGTACGGTTTTCAACAGCTGTTCGATAACGAGATGGCCAAGCTGGCCGGTAGCGCCGGTAATCGCGATCATGATGAATCTCCTTCGTGTTTGTCTGGTGTTGTGGCACACTAGCACCATAGCTAACTTTTAGTAAGTACGTACAAAAAGGTAAGTATGAAAACAACGATACCGACGCTCAGCGAACAAATGCGCGATGGCAATCTTTTCGCGGAACAGTGCCCTTCACGCGAGGTGCTCAAACACGTGACCAGCCGCTGGGGTGTCCTGATTCTGCTGGCCCTGCGCCAGGGAACGCATCGCTTTAGCGATCTGCGTCGTAAAATGGGCGGGGTGAGCGAAAAGATGCTGTCCCAGTCACTCCAGGCGCTGGAGCAGGACGGGTTTGTCGATCGCGTGTCGTATCCGGTGGTGCCGCCGCACGTAGAGTATAGCCTGACGCCGATGGGGATTGAGGTCAGCGAGAAAGTCGCCGCGCTGGCGGACTGGATTGAGGTGAATACGCCGAAGGTGATGGCGAATCGGGACGATCGTGCGGCCTGATGTCTTCACCCTGACCTAATGCCTGCGTGGGCGACCCCCTCTCCCTTGAGGGAGAGGGCTGGGGTGAGGGGGGAACATATAACTCTGGTGGTCATTCCGTTCACTTTATGTTCCTTGCTTCTCTGTAACGACATGGCCTGTGAACGTGCCAGGGCGGCTCAATCGCCGCCGCCCTGGCGACCCGGGCTCCCGGCGGTAAATCGCCGCTTCGCGGTGCCCTCAGCTTATTCCTTCAGGCTATCGGGTCGGGCATGAGCCTGCATCCCTGCAGGCCACGCCCTCTCTGCGCATCCTTGCGCCTCGCCCCGGCCTTGCGGAAACGCTTCGGCGATTTACAGCCGGACCAGGTCATCGCTGCAATTCATGAATTTTTCTGAAGAAATATTCATCGCTTCGAGTTGGAAAATTACTGAGGACCCCTCTCCCATAGGGAGAGGGAACAAACACGAAAAACGGCAACGTATGTTGCCGTTTTGTTTTTACTTACTCAAATCCACCTGATAAATCGCGAACCCGATATCATCCGTTGCGACCTTCTTCATCGGATACTGGGCTTTATCCTTGATGAACGCGGCTGCCTTATCGGACGGCGACGTTTCTATGCGGATATCCAGTTTCGTATCGCTGTGGATCGGCGCGAGTCGCCAGTTGTTGTCCACCGCCGGATGAATTTCGCCCGCCTTCTTCGACTCCGCGCTGATCCACGCCGCCAGCACCGAGCGGTTCTCGTCCGGCGAGGCAAAGGCGATGTGGCTATCTCCCGTACCGGCAAACTTACCGCCGTAGGCGCGGTAGTTATTGGTCACCACCAGGAAGGTGGCATTCGGGTCGATCGCCTTGCCGTTGAAGGTCAGGTTTTTGATGCGCTCCGCCTGCGGGTTAATCGCCTGACACTCGCCGTCATATTTCGCCGGCTGGGTGACGTCAATCTGGTAGTTTACGCCGTCGATCACGTCGAAGTTATAGGTACGGAAGCCGTCCCAGTTAATCAGCGACTGCGGCTTACTGCTGTGCGGGTCAATCTGGTTAAACTGTCCGGCAGAGCACTCCAGCCACTCTTTCACCTCCTGGCCCGTCGCTTTTACCACCACCAGCGTGTTCGGGTAGAGATAGAGATCGGCGGCGTTACGGAAGGTCAGCTGGCCCTTTTCGACTTCAACATAGCTTGCCGGGTCGTTCTTACGCCCGCCAACCTTGAATGGCGCAGCCGCTGACAGGACCGGCAGTTTTGCCAGATCCGGATCGCCCTGCACAAAGTGTTCCGCATAGGCTGTCTGCGCCATGTTGACGACCTGAACGGTCGGGTCGTCCTGCACCAGCGCCAGGAAGCTATACATGTTGTCGGCGGATTTGCCGATCGGCTTGCTGACGAATTCGCGCGTGGCGTCGTGATCGTGCTTCAGCACGTCGACCAGTTTTTTATCTTCCGCCGCCAGAGATTTTTTAGCCGCAGCGTCGTAAATCGGGCGCGCTTCGGCTTTTGACTGCGTCACCTTCCAGCTGCCGCCGTCGTTATTCAGCACCAGATCCACCACGCCAAGATGGTCGCCCCACATGCCCGGCATCACCGAAGGCACGCCGTTGAGCGTCCCTTTCTCAATGTCCGCTCCTTTGATGCTGGCGAAATCTTTGCCCGGGAAGACCGCGTGGGCGTGGCCGAACAGGATCGCGTCGACGCCTGGGACTTCACTCAGATAGTAAACGGAGTTTTCTGCCATGGCCTGATACGGATCGGCGGAGAGACCCGAGTGGGCGACAACGACCACCAGATCGGCGCCTTTTTCGCGCATTTCCGGCACGTATTTCCGCGCGGTTTCGGTGATGTCGTTAACGGTCACTTTACCGTCGAGGTTGGCTTTATCCCACGTCATGATCTGCGGCGGCACAAAGCCGATATAGCCGATTTTCAGCGTCTGTTTTTTGCCGTCCTGGTCGACGACGTTTGTCTCTTTAATCAGGTAAGGGGTAAAGAGCGGCTTTTGGGTCTTAACGTCGATGATATTGGCGTTAACGTACGGGAATTTCGCACCGGCCAGCGCGTCATGCAGGTATTTCAGACCGTAGTTAAATTCGTGGTTGCCGAGGTTGCCGACGGTATAGTCCAGGGTGTTCACCGCCTTATACACCGGATGAACCTCGCCTTTTTTCAGCCCCCTGGTCGCCATGTAATCCCCGAGCGGACTGCCCTGAATGAGATCGCCATTGTCGACCAGCACGCTGTTTTTCACTTCGCCACGCGCCGCATCGATCAAACTTGCCGTGCGTACCAGTCCGAATTTTTCCGTCGGGGTATCTTTGTAGTAATCGAAGTCCATCATGTTGCTGTGCAGATCGGTCGTTTCCAGAATACGCAGATCTACCGTCGCCGCCTGTACGCTTGCTGCAATCAGCGTCGCCAGAAGCGTTGCACTAAACTTAATCATCAGAGGAGTCCTTTTTTCGATGCAGAGCACAAAAGAGTATGTATCTATAGCTTGTTGCTTACAGAAATGTGAATCCTGACAGAAAAAAGTCACCTGAAACCGGAATTGCTTCACAGATAGCGGAATTGTTCACATTACGATATAACTAAAACAAAGAGTTAACCTCACTGCGTTAACAAAGAGGTGGAAAATGCTAGATAAAATTTGTCAGCTCGCACGGGATGCGGGAGATGCCATCATGCAGGTGTATGACGGCAGTAAACCTATGGAGGTGGTCAGCAAGGCCGACGACTCTCCGGTCACGGCGGCGGATATCGCGGCGCATAAGGTGATCCTGAAAGGATTACAGGCCTTAACGCCGGACATCCCCGTTCTGTCAGAAGAAGCGCCGCAAAGCTGGGACGAGCGCCAGCACTGGCAGCGTTACTGGCTGGTCGATCCGCTGGACGGGACAAAAGAGTTCATCAAGCGCAACGGTGAATTCACCGTCAATATCGCCCTGATTGAGAAGGGCAAAGCGGTGCTGGGCGTGGTCTACGCGCCGGTAATGAAGGTGATGTACAGCGCTGCAGAAGGGAAGGCGTGGAAGGAAGAGTGCGGCGTGCGCAAGCAGATCCAGGTGCGCGATGCGCGTCCACCGCTGGTGGTGATTAGCCGCTCGCACAGCGACAGCGAGCTGCAGGAGTACCTGCAGCAGCTGGGTGAACACCAGACCACCTCGATTGGCTCATCGCTGAAATTCTGCCTGGTGGCGGAAGGCCATGCGCAGCTCTACCCTCGCTTTGGGCCAACCAACGTCTGGGATACCGCGGCAGGTCATGCCGTTGCCGCGGCCGCCGGGGCGCATGTTCATGACTGGCAGGGCAAGCCGCTGGACTATACCCCGCGCGAATCCTTCCTCAACCCCGGCTTCCGCGTCTCTATCTACTGAGCCAGCAGCTTATGCAGCAGGTCGACAACCTGCTGCACCTCTTCCTGGGTTAACGCGCCGTCTTTCGCCCACTGTACGCGGCCCTCTTTATCCAGCACGATAATCGCGGAGCTTTCTTCTTCCAGCTGCCAGGCCTTACGGGTTACGCCGTTGCTGTCGACGATAAACTGCGACCACGGGTAGAGCTTTTTATTGCTCTCAAGGCTTGAGCGCACAAACATCCCGGAGCCCGGAATGGCGTCGTCGGTGTTAACAATGGTGGTCGTCTGGTAGCGGTCGTGAGGGAATTTTGCGGCCTTGATCGCTTCCACCAGGGTAGCATTTTTCTCTTTTGCGGATGTACGACCGGCAATATGTTGTACAACTCTCACTTTGCCCGCGAGCTGCGCGCTATTCCAGGCTTTGTAGCTAAACTTATCATTGTCGAGAATCAATTCTCCCCGGTCAGCAATGCCGACTGGCGGTACACGTTGTCCTTTTTCAATGTTGTGAGCGGAAGCCCACAGGGGCAGCAGCAGGCAGGCTGCTGCAAGGATATTACGTAGGGTCATGGCGTTTCCTTATTGTTTGCAGGTGATCCGACCACTTGGTCTTGCGCTTTTAATCATAAGTGCGATCAATGGGGTTTTCCCGCAATCCCGATGCCAGTTTGCGGGCGAACGCACATATCCATGAAAAAACGACGGCTTATACTGCGCCCGGTCACGCTTTGCAAAGATTATTCTGAATAATTGTAATCAAACGGTAAATAAACTTATGCACACTGGGTAACACCGTAGTTCTGGTCTATAGTCATTGGGCATTAAAATTTGCGCTCAGGACAGTCGGGCCGATTGTGGCACCGCAAGAGCGTATGATTCGCAGGAGATACAAGAATGAAAATTTTCCAACGCTACAACCCGCTTCAGGTGGCGAAGTACGTGAAGATCCTGTTCCGTGGACGGTTGTACATCAAGGATGTTGGCGCTTTTGAGTTTGATAAGGGCAAGATCCTTGTCCCAAAAGTGAAGGACAAACAGCACCTGTCTGTGATGTCCGAAGTCAACCGTCAGGTTATGCGTCTGCAGACTGAGATGGCTTAACCAACGTGCTATGCAGTAGTTAAAAAAACGGCTCCCAATGGGAGCCGTTGATGTTTGTAGAGGCTGGTACTTTACGCCGACACCTTCTCTTCCGCGTCCGGCAGCTTCGGTACCAGTACGGTCGGTTTGTTATCGATGCGCGTCACCAGCAGCTGGTCGATGCGGTAGTTATCAATATCCACCACTTCAAACTTGTAGCCGGAGAACTTCACCGAGTCGGTACGTTTCGGGATCTTACGCAGCATAAACATCATAAAGCCGCCGATGGTCTCGTAGTTGCCGGACTGCGGGAACTCGTCGATATCCAGCACGCGCATCACGTCTTCAATCGGTGTGCCGCCATCAATCAGCCACGAATTATCGTCGCGCTGAACAATCTGCTCTTCCAGCCCCTGGCCAACCAGGTCGCCCATCAGCGTGGTCATCACGTCGTTCAGGGTGATAATACCCACCACCAGCGCGTATTCGTTCATGATAACCGCGAAGTCTTCCCCGGCGGTTTTGAAACTTTCCAGCGCTTCTGAGAGCGTCAGGGTGTCCGGCACAATCAGGGTATTGCGGATCTGCACGCCGCTGTTAAGCGCCAGGCTCTGGTTTGCCAGCACGCGGTTCAGCAGGTCTTTGGAGTCGACGTAACCGATGATGTGGTCGATATCTTCATTACAGACCAGGAACT
Organism: Enterobacter sp. Y17; assembly: GCF_019730495.1. NCBI lineage: Bacteria > Pseudomonadati > Pseudomonadota > Gammaproteobacteria > Enterobacterales > Enterobacteriaceae > Enterobacter > Enterobacter sp. Y17. The sequence continues at coordinate 2,991,114 of NZ_JAASKP010000001.1, read as the reverse complement.
TAGAGTGCGGATGCTGCGCCACTTTGTTCTTCAGGCTCTGCTCATCTTCATGTAAATCGAACCAGATAATGTTTTCACGGCCCGTCATGGAAGACGGCACGGTACGGGATTCCAGTTCGAATACGTTCTCAATCAGCTCGTGCTCCTGCTTGCGCAGCACCCCGGCCAGTGCGCCGGCTTCCACCACCGCATAAATGTCGTCAGAGGTGATGTCGTCTTTACGCACCATCGGCAGCTTAAAGATGCGGAAAATGACGTTCGCCAGGCCGTTGAAGAACCACACCAGCGGACGAAACACGTACAGACAGAAGCGCATCGGGTTGATGATACGCAAAGCCACAGCTTCTGGCGCAATCATACCGATGCGTTTCGGGGTCAGGTCTGCAAAGAGGATGAACAGGCCGGTTACCAGCGAGAAGGAGAGGATAAAGCTCAGCTGTTCGGCCAGTTCAACGGACATGTACTTAACAAACAGACTATAAAACGCCGGAGAAAACGCCGCATCACCCACGATACCGCCGAGAATGGCGACCGCGTTGAGGCCAATTTGCACCACGGTGAAGAACATCCCGGGATTTTCCTGCATTTTCAGGATGCGGGTGGCATTGATGTTGCCTTCATCGGCAAGCAGCTTCAGTTTGATTTTACGGGACGCGGCCAGCGAGATCTCAGATATCGAGAAAAACGCGCTGACGGCAATCAGACAAAGTATTACTAAAATACTGTTTAACATAGTTTATCCGGCTTATCGCCAGATCCTCAGAAGGGGAGTTGATACCATTTGTGTGAAAACACATTGAAAATCAGCTCGTAGCGTTGAGCCGATTATTTCAGCGGGTAGTATAGCGTAAAGAGATGTAAATCTGCCAGAGGTCACATTTTGGCATAAAAAAGACCGGACAGCGTGGCGCTGTCCGGTACGGGCGACGATTTAACGGCTGATAATCAGGCCAGCTGTGGCGGCAGGCAGACGCCGATGCCCCCGATACCGCAGTAGCCGTACGGGTTTTTATGCAGATACTGCTGGTGATCGTCCTCGGCATAGTAGAACGGTTTCGCGGTGGTGATTTCCGTCGTCACCTCGCGCGTATCGCCCGCTTCACGCATGGCCTGCTGGAAACGCTCAAGGCTGGCGCGCGCGGCGGCATCCTGCTCGGGCGTGAGCGGATAAATGGCCGAACGGTACTGTGTGCCGTGGTCGTTGCCCTGACGCATGCCCTGCGCCGGGTCGTGGTTTTCCCAGAAGACCTGCAGGAGCTGTTCGTAGCTAATGACTGCAGGGTCATAGACCACGCGTACCGCTTCCGCATGCCCGGTTTCGCCGGAGCAGACTTCGCGATAGGTAGGATTCGGCGTGTAGCCGCCCGTGTAGCCAGCCGCCGTGCTGTAAACGCCGGGCAGCTGCCAGAAGAGGCGCTCAACGCCCCAGAAGCAGCCCATGGCGAACAGGGCGATTTCCATTCCCTCCGGCACGTTGGTCATGGAATGGTTATTGACGGCGTGTAAGGTCGCCACAGGCATAGGGGTGTTGCGTCCCGGTAATGCATCAGTTTGTGAAACCAGATGCTTTTTGTCGAATAAACTCACGATGGGGCCTCCCGGGGTGCGATGTTTCGGTTAAGGTTGTCACGAAGCGTTTAATTGAACACAATAAATGCGCTGAATGAGTCTAGATTTAATCATAAGAAATATTTGGGTGTTACACCCGTTTTCAACCCGTGATTTGGGTTTTTGGCCAACAGGCCGTATTTTGCCGCGGAGCGGTACTTCATTTGCTTCCAGGGTGGAAACAGGGATATTCAGGAGAAAACGTGACAAAAATCCGCCAGTTATGTTTAGTCAGTGTGTTGCTGACAAGCGGGATTGCCAGCGCGGCGAATGTCCGTTTGCAGGTTGAGGGGTTATCCGGGGCGCTGGAAAAAAACGTGCGTGCGCAGTTGTCGACCATCCAGAGTGATGAGGTGACGCCGGACCGGCGTTTTCGCGCGCGCGTCGATGACGCTATCCGTGAAGGGCTTAAAGCGCTGGGGTATTACGAACCCACCATTGATTTCGATCTTCGCCCGCCGCCAAAGAAGGGGCGCCAGGTTCTTATTGCCCGCGTTTCGCCGGGTGAGCCGGTATTGATTGGCGGCACGAACGTTATCCTGCGCGGCGGGGCGCGTACCGACCGGGATTACCTGGACCTGCTCAGCACGCGGCCGAAAATCGGTACCGTGCTTAACCACGGTGACTACGACCATTTCAAAAAAGAGCTGACGAACGTTTCCCTGCGTAAGGGCTACTTCGACAGCCAGTTCAATAAAAGCCAGCTGGGGATTGCGCTGGATCGGCGTCAGGCCTTCTGGGATATCGACTACGACAGCGGAGAACGCTACCGCTTTGGCGATGTGACGTTTGAAGGTTCGCAAATTCGTGAAGAATACCTGCAAAACCTCGTGCCGTTCAAAAAAGGGGATTACTACCAGTCGAGAGACCTGGCGGAACTGAACCGTCGTCTTTCCGCTACCGGCTGGTTTAACTCCGTGGTTGTCGCACCGGAATTTGATAAGTCTCGCAAAACGAAGGTGTTGCCGCTGCATGGCGTTGTCTCGCCGCGCACCGAGAACACCATTGAGACCGGTGTTGGCTACTCGACGGATGTTGGACCACGCGTGAGAACCTCGTGGAAAAAGCCGTGGATGAACTCGTACGGTCACAGCCTGACCACCAGCCTGAGCCTCTCTGCGCCCGAGCAGCAGCTGGATTTCAGCTACAAAATGCCGCTGCTGAAAAACCCGCTTGAGCAATATTACCTTGTGCAGGGCGGTTTTAAGCGCACCGACTTGAACGACACCAAGCAGGATTCTACGACCCTTGCGGTCTCCCGCTTCTGGGATCTCTCCAGCGGCTGGCAGCGCGCCATTAACCTGCGCTGGAGCCTGGACCACTTTACCCAGGCCAACGTCACCAATACCACCATGCTGCTTTATCCGGGCGTGATGATCAGCCGTACCCGCTCGCGCGGCGGCCTGATGCCGACCTGGGGCGACTCACAGCGCTACTCCATTGATTATTCCAACTCCGCCTGGGGCTCCGACGTGGATTTCTCGGTGATTCAGGCGCAAAACGTCTGGATCCGCACGCTGTACGACAAACACCGCTTTGTGATGCGCGGCAATCTCGGCTGGATTGAAACGGGCGACTTCGAGCGCGTTCCGCCGGATCTGCGCTTCTTCGCCGGGGGCGACCGCAGCATTCGTGGGTATAAGTACAAATCGATCTCGCCTGAGAACGAAAAGGGCCAGTTGACCGGGGCATCAAAACTGGCGACCGGATCGCTGGAGTATCAGTACAACGTCAGCGGAAAGTGGTGGGGCGCTATGTTTGTTGACGGCGGTGAGGCGGTGAACGATATCCGCCGCAGCGACTTTAAAACCGGCGCGGGCGTGGGCGTACGCTGGCAGTCACCCGTCGGGCCCATCAAGCTCGACTTCGCCGTGCCTGTCGGTGACAAAGAAGAGCACGGATTACAGTTTTACATCGGTCTGGGGCCTGAATTATGAGTTTATGGAAGAAAATAAGCCTCGGGGTGCTGATTTTTATCGTGCTGCTGCTCGGTACGGTGGCGTTTCTGGTGGGAACGACGACCGGGCTGCATCTGCTGTTTAACGCTGCGAACCGCTGGGTGCCGGGGCTGGAGATTGGCCAGGTAACGGGCGGCTGGCGCGATCTGCGTCTGAAGAATATCCGCTACGAGCAGCCGGGCGTGGCGGTGAACGCCGGGGAGTTCCACCTGGCGGTGAAGCTGGGCTGCCTGCGCGACAGCAAGCTCTGCGTCAACGATCTGTCGCTTAAAGACGTCAACGTGGCGATAGATTCGAAAAAAATGCCGAAGTCTGCGCCGGTCGAGGAAGAGGACAGCGGCCCGCTGAATCTCTCCACGCCGTACCCGATCGCGCTCTATCGGGTCGCGCTTGATAACGTCAATATCAAAATCGACGACACTACCGTGTCCGTGATGGATTTCACCTCCGGCCTACGCTGGCAGGAGAAAAACCTCACCCTGACGCCGACGTCCCTGCAGGGCTTGCTGATCGCGTTGCCGAAGGTGGCCGACGTGGCGCAGGAAGAGATCGTCGAGCCGAAGATCCAGAACCCGCAGCCGGAAGAAAAGCCGCTGGGCGAAACGCTGAAAGATCTCTTCTCGAAGCCTGTCCTGCCGGAAATGACCGACGTTCACCTGCCGCTGAACCTCAACATCGAGGAGTTCAAAGGCGAGCAGCTGCGCCTGACCGGCGATACCGATCTGACGGTCTACACCATGCTGCTGAAAGTCAGCAGCATTGACGGCAACATGAAGCTCGACGCGCTGGATATCGACACCAACCAGGGCTCGGTGAATGCGTCAGGGAATGCCCTGCTGCGCGACAACTGGCCGGTGGACATCACGCTGAACAGCGCGCTTAACATCGATCCGCTGAAAGGCGAAAAGGTGAAGGTCAAAGTGGGCGGGGCGCTGCGCGATAAGCTGGATGTCGGGGTGAATCTCTCCGGCCCGGTGGACATGGTCCTGCGCGCGCAAACGCAGCTGGCGGAAGCCGGGCTGCCGCTCAATCTGGAGGTTGTCAGCAAGCAGCTTTACTGGCCGTTCACCGGCGAAAAGCAGTTCCAGGCCGATGATCTGAAGCTGAAGCTGAGCGGCAAGATGACCGACTACACGCTCTCGTTCCGCACCGCGGTGAAGGGGCAGGGCGTGCCGCCTGCGAATATCACGCTGGATGCGAAGGGCAACGAACGGCAGGTCAACCTCGACAAGCTGACCGTCGCGGCGCTGGAAGGCAAAACCGAGCTGACCGCGCTGCTCGACTGGCAGCAGGCGATCAGCTGGCGCGGCGAGCTGAAGCTGACGGGTATTAACACCGCCAAAGAGGTACCGGACTGGCCGTCGAAGCTGGATGGCCTGATTAAAACCCGCGGCAGCCTGTACGGCGGTACGTGGCAGATGGACGTGCCGGAAATCAAGCTCACCGGGAACGTGAAGCAGAACAAGGTTAACGTTGAAGGCTCGGTGAAAGGCAACAGCTATCTGCAGTGGGTTATCCCGGGGCTGCACGTGGCGCTGGGCCGCAACACGGCGGATATCAAAGGCGAGCTGGGGGTGAAAGATCTCAATCTGGACGCCACCATCGACGCGCCGAATCTGGATAACGCCCTGCCGGGGCTGGGCGGCACGGCGAAAGGTCTCGTGAAAGTGCGCGGTACGGTGGAGGCACCGCAGCTGCTGGCGGACATTACCGCCAATAACCTGCGCTGGCAGGAGCTGAGCGTTGCCCGCGTCCGCGTGGAAGGGGATGTGAAATCCACCGATCAGATCGGCGGTAGCCTGAACCTGCGCGTGGAGCGCATTTCTCAGCCGGACGTGAACATTAACCTGGTCACCCTGGACGCCAAAGGGAACGAGAAACAGCACGACCTCCAGCTGCGCGTGCAGGGCGAGCCGGTCTCCGGCCAGCTTCACCTCACCGGCAGCTTCGACCGCAAAGAAGAACGCTGGAAAGGGACGCTGGATAACACGCGCTTCAATACGCCGGTCGGGCCGCTGGCGCTCTCGCGATCCATTGCCCTCGACTACCGCAACGCCGAGCAGAAGATCAGCATTGGGCCACACTGCTGGACCAACCCGAATGCGGAGCTGTGCGTGCCGCAGACCATCGATGCGGGTGCGGAAGGGCGCGCGCAGATCAATCTCAACCGCTTCGATCTGGCGATGCTGAAGCCGTTTATGCCGGATACGACCCAGGCCAGCGGCGTCTTCAGCGGGAAAGCCGATGTGGCCTGGGACACCACCAAAGAGGGACTGCCGCAGGGCAGCGTCACGCTGTCCGGGCGTAACGTGAAGGTGACGCAGGAGGTCAACGACGCGCCGCTGCCGGTGGCGTTCGACACCCTGAACCTGAGTGCCGATCTGCATAACAATCGCGCGCAGCTGGGGTGGACGATCCGCCTGACCAACAACGGTCAGCTGGACGGGCAGGTCCAGATTACCGATCCGCAGGGACGGCGTAATCTGGGCGGCAACGTCAACGTCCGTAACTTCAACCTGGCGATGGTGAACCCGATTTTCGCGCGCGGGGAAAAAGCGGAGGGCATGCTGAACGCTAACCTGCGCCTGGCCGGTAACGTGCAAAGCCCGCAGCTGTTCGGTCAGATGCGGCTCAGCGGCGTGGATATCGACGGTAACTTCATGCCGTTTGACATGCAGCCCAGCCAGATCGCGATGAACTTCAACGGTATGAGCTCGACGCTGAGCGGCTCGGTATTGACGCAGCAAGGGCAAATCAACCTGAGCGGCGACGCGGACTGGAGCCAGCTCGACAACTGGCGCGCCCGTATTGCCGCGAAGGGCAGCAAGGTGCGCATCACCGTACCGCCGATGGTGCGCCTGGACGTCTCGCCTGATGTGGTCTTTGAAGCCACGCCAAGTCTCTTCACGCTTGACGGACGCGTCGACGTGCCGTGGGCGCGCATCGTGGTTCACGACGTGCCGGAAAGCGCGGTCGGCGTCTCAAGTGATGAAGTGATGCTCAATGAAAATCTGAAACCTGTCGAACAGAAGAGCGCGGGCATACCGATCAATAGTAACCTCATCGTGCACGTGGGGAATAACGTGCGGTTGAATGCGTTTGGGCTGAAGGCGAGGCTCACGGGCGACCTGAAAGTCGCGCAGGATAAACAGGGGCTTGGCCTGAACGGGCAGATCACTATCCCTGAAGGGCGTTTCCACGCCTATGGTCAGGATCTGATTGTCCGCAAAGGCGAGCTGCTGTTCTCCGGTCCACCGGATCAGCCCCTGCTGAATATCGAGGCGATTCGTAACCCGGAAGCGACGGAAGATGACGTCATTGCTGGCGTTCGCGTCACCGGTTCCGCCGACGAACCGAAGGCGGAGATCTTCTCTGACCCGGCGATGTCGCAGCAGGAAGCGCTCTCTTATCTGCTGCGTGGACAAGGTCTGAACAGCGGACAAAGCGACAGTGCGGCGATGACCTCGATGTTAGTGGGTCTGGGGGTTGCACAAAGTGGGCAGGTTGTGGGTAAAATCGGCGAGACGTTCGGCGTAAGCAATCTGGCGCTGGACACCCAGGGCGTGGGTGACTCCTCGCAGGTGGTGGTCAGCGGCTATGTACTGCCGGGTCTGCAGGTAAAATATGGTGTGGGGATCTTTGACTCACTGGCAACTCTCACGTTACGCTATCGCCTGATGCCCAAGCTATATCTGGAAGCAGTGTCCGGCGTAGACCAGGCACTTGATCTGCTCTATCAGTTTGAGTTTTAGCAATGCGAATATTTGTCTACGGCAGTTTACGAACCAAGCAAGGCAACAGTCACTGGATGACCAATGCCCTGCTGCTGGGGAATTACAATATCGAGAACTACCAGTTGTACAGCCTGGGCCACTATCCAGGCGCGGTTCCGGGCGAAGGAACAGTACAGGGTGAAGTCTATCGTATTGATAACGCGACGCTTGCCGAACTTGATGCCTTGCGCACCAGGGGCGGTGAATACGCACGCCAGTTGATCCAGACGCCGTACGGAAGTGCGTGGATGTACGTCTACCAGCGTCCGGTCGAAGGGTTAACGCGGATTGTAAGCGGTAACTGGTTAGACAGAGACCAGTACTGAAAAAAACAACGCCACCGTGAGGTGGCGTTGTTTTTTTTATTCCTTCAACTCTCTTCTGTATCCCGGCGTCGGGTTAAAAACAGAGGAACGAACAGCATGATGTACGGGGCAATAAGCCATAAAAAACACAAGGCGCGTGAACGGCCATAGTAGTTTATGCACCGCGTATTGCTTGAAATGACGGGCAGGAAAAACAGTAAAAACAGCAGAATCACATAATCGCTTCGATAAGGGATCCATAAGTAAAACAAAAACCAGGCAAGCTGGAATGTCATGATGCAGAGATACTGCCATTTACTGTCTTTACCGTAACAGTCAAACGCCTTTATGTAGCCCATCTTTATGCTTTGAAGAAAGAAACTTAGCATGTATAACGCTCACGATCGCGACGGTCAGGAGTGTGCTCATCAGCAACGCCCCTAAAAAATAGCTGTGGGTGATATCAGTAGCACCCGAGCCTAAAGTATGCAATTTACTATAACCTCTATCTACTGCAACAAAAAGCGTATATAGCCCTATGTTAATAAAGAATTGCAGAAGACAAGAAAAGAAGATATTTCTGGGAATTGTTTTTAATAGAGTGAGCAACGCATAAATAATGCTTGATGATAGCGCGAAGTAAAGTCCGTTAAGTAAACCAGATAGTAATGCGCTATTTATTTGAATGAATATTAAATGATCGCTTCCATAGTACCATGACAGATATTCAACATAAGTACTTCTGCCAAAGAAAAAGGAGGCAATAATAAGGACGGATAGGCTTATGACATGGCTTTTCTTACTCATAATTTTGCTCCCTTAGATAGCAGCTCCTTCATCGTTTTACTGGCTTCTAGCTGATCTTTGATTATGGCAAGGTCACGAGTATTGTGGTTATATTTTGCAATAGCGGTTGGTGTACCCTTACCACCATTATCCATAAAGAAGACTATATCCTTACGACCATAAAGAAGGACTTGTGGGATGGGATCACGCCCATAACTCACCGCCTGTGGAAGGGAGTGGATAGACTCAGTCGTGAGGAAGCGAGGAATATTTTCATGCTCAATATTACCTAAAGGCGTGGTGGCAACAAGGGAGCCGATAAAATCGGTCGTATACACTAACGCATCTGTATCCTTGGTCGTTACTTTTGAACCCGTAATATATTTTATCTGTTGCCAAAGGGTAATATCTTTAGGGGTAACCTTAACACCATCCATAAACATATCCTGCTTGCGTTTTAGCTGAATGACAGTACGGTGCACCTGTGTCAAAGAGGGGCTGATTTCCCCAATAGAAGGCATATAACCATCGCGGGAATACAACCGTTCAATGATAAAATAAATTCCAGTTGGGCGGGCAACATCAATGTTAATGGATGACATATGAATCCTGTAATGAATGGGGATTAATGATCATCATGACAGTATGTTGTGAACAGCCAGGCTATTCAACCACTCCCACTATAAATGATAGGGAGTCTTTTTTTGTTTTTAATATCCAAAACAAAAGGAATGGGATTATTCTTAAAAGTTAAGTTTGTACTACTCTCAACCAGGGAAATAAAAAAGCCCCGACTCGCGGGGCCTTCATTAACAGCAGTAAGAATTACTTCTTAGCAGCGCGTTCGAAGGAGGCGATGATTTCTGCTTTCGCCGCTTCTGCGTTGTCCCAGCCGTCAACTTTAACCCACTTGCCTTTTTCGAGGTCTTTGTAGTGCTCGAAGAAGTGAGTGATCTGCGCTTTCAGCAGCTCTGGCAGGTCGTTCACATCTTTGATGTGATCGTATTCTTTGCTCAGCTTGGTGTGCGGTACCGCAACCAGCTTCGCATCTTCACCGGATTCGTCGGTCATTTTCAGCACGCCAACTGGACGGCAGCGAATGACGGAGCCTGGCTCCAGTGGGTATGGCGTTGGGACCAGCACATCAACCGGGTCACCGTCCAGAGACAGGGTGTGGTTGATGTAACCGTAGTTGCACGGATAGAACATCGCGGTAGACATGAAACGGTCTACGAACAGGGCGCCGCTCTCTTTGTCCACTTCGTATTTGATCGGATCTGCGTTAGCCGGGATTTCGATAACTACGTAGATGTCTTCTGGCAGTTCTTTACCCGCTGGGACGTTGAGTAAGCTCATGTCGGTGTCCTTTAAAATGGATGGTAAACAAGTGGCAGGTATTATAGCCAACTCGCGCTGAATGTCTCCGCCTGTTTTCGCTTTCTCTCCCCGCTTTCTCCACTTTTCAGACCGATTCCATGACAGAAAAATCCATAAACTCAGCCGCATTTTTCATGGCGAAATGAAAGCGATTACAAACTTGTGATTAACGTTTTATTCACTTTTCTGAAGTGTGATGTAACGCAATTCGTTACATATTTCATGGGCTATAGTCATTTCGCAGAACATCTTTTAACCAACAATAAACACCCCTACGAGGACGCTCATATGTGGAAGCGCTTACTTCTTGTCACAGCAGTTTCGGCAGCCATGTCGTCTATGGCGATGGCCGCTCCCTTAACCGTAGGTTTTTCGCAGGTCGGCTCTGAATCTGGCTGGCGAGCGGCAGAAACCAACGTTGCCAAAAGCGAGGCTCAGAAACGCGGCATTACCCTGAAAATCGCTGATGGTCAGCAAAAACAAGAGAATCAGATCAAAGCCGTGCGCTCCTTTATCGCCCAGGGCGTGGATGCCATCTTTATTGCACCCGTCGTGGCGACCGGCTGGGAACCCGTCCTGAAGGAAGCGAAAGACGCTGAGATCCCGGTCTTCCTGCTCGACCGTTCCATCGACGTCAAAGACAAATCCCTCTATATGACCACCGTGACCGCCAACAACGTGCTTGAAGGGCAATTGATTGGCGACTGGCTGGTGAAACAGGTCGACGGCAAGCCGTGTAACGTCGTTGAGCTGCAGGGCACCGTCGGCGCGAGCGTGGCCATCGACCGTAAAAAAGGCTTTGCTGAGGCCATCGCTAAAGCGCCAAACATCAAGATTATCCGCTCTCAGTCCGGCGACTTTACGCGCAGTAAAGGTAAAGAGGTCATGGAGAGCTTCATCAAGGCTGAAAACAACGGCAAGAACATCTGCATGGTTTACGCCCACAACGATGACATGGTGATCGGTGCGATTCAGGCGATTAAAGAAGCGGGCCTGAAGCCGGGCAAAGATATCCTCACCGGCTCTATCGACGGCGTGCCGGACATCTACAAAGCGATGATCGACGGCGAAGCCAACGCCAGCGTGGAGCTGACGCCAAACATGGCGGGCCCGGCATTCGATGCGCTGGAGAAATTCAAGAAAGACGGCACGATGCCTGAGAAGGTGACGGTCACCAAGTCCACGCTCTACCTGCCTGACACGGCGAAAGAAGAGTTAGAGAAGAAGAAAAATATGGGCTACTAAGACCCGCGCCCCTCACCCCAGCCCTCTCCCCGGAGGGGAGAGGGAAAAAGGCAGGGCGGAGCTGGATATTAACAATTGGCACGATCAATCCCCTCTCCCCTCCGGGGAGAGGGTCAGGGTGAGGGGGAAAACCATGACCACTGAACAACACCAGGAAATCCTCCGCACAGAGGGCTTGAGTAAATTCTTCCCCGGCGTAAAGGCGCTGGATAACGTTGATTTCAGCCTGCGGCGCGGTGAGATTATGGCGCTGCTGGGCGAGAACGGCGCGGGAAAATCGACGCTGATTAAATCCCTGACCGGCGTTTATCACGCCGATCGCGGCACCATCTGGCTGGAAGGCAACGCCATTTCGCCGAAAAATACCGCCCATGCCCAGCTGCTGGGGATCGGGACGGTGTACCAGGAAGTAAACCTGCTGCCGAATATGTCGGTGGCGGATAATCTGTTTATTGGCCGTGAGCCGCGACGTTTTGGCCTGCTGCGCCGCAAAGAGATGGAGGCGCGGGCGACAAAGCTGATGGAATCGTACGGCTTCTCCCTTGACGTCCGTGAGCCGCTGAACCGCTTTTCCGTGGCGATGCAGCAGATCGTCGCCATTTGTCGCGCGATCGATCTCTCGGCAAAGGTGCTGATCCTCGACGAACCCACCGCCAGCCTCGATACCCAGGAAGTGGAGATGCTCTTCACCCTGATGCGCCAGCTGCGCGATCAGGGCGTCAGCCTGATCTTCGTTACCCACTTCCTCGATCAGGTATATGAGGTAAGCGATCGCATCACGGTGCTGCGCAACGGCAGCTTTGTCGGCTGCCGCGAAACCCGCGAGCTGCCGCAGATCGAACTGGTGAAAATGATGCTGGGCCGCGAGCTGGAAACCAACGCCCTTCAGCGCGCCGGGCGCACGCTGCTCAGCGAGAAACCGGTCGCCGCGTTCAGCGATTACGGCAAGAAAGGCGTGATATCGCCGTTTAATCTGGAAGTCCGCCCGGGCGAAATTGTCGGGCTGGCGGGCCTGTTAGGATCCGGACGAACCGAAACCGCCGAGGTGATCTTCGGGATCAAGCCGGCCGACAGCGGCAGCGCGCTGATCAAGGGCAAACCGCAAACCTTACGATCCCCGCATCAGGCCTCCTGTCTGGGCGTCGGCTTCTGCCCGGAAGACCGAAAAACGGACGGCATTATTGCCGCGGCCTCGGTGCGGGAAAATATCATTCTGGCGCTGCAGGCCCAGCGCGGCTGGCTGCGCCCGATCCCGCGTAAAGAGCAAAACGCCATTGCCGAGCGCTTTATCCGTCAGCTGGGTATTCGTACCCCGAGCGCGGAACAGCCCATCGAGTTCCTCTCCGGCGGCAACCAGCAGAAGGTGCTGCTCTCCCGCTGGCTGCTGACCAAACCTCAGTTCCTGATCCTCGACGAACCGACCCGCGGCATTGACGTGGGGGCGCACGCCGAAATTATCCGGCTTATCGAAACCCTGTGCGCGGACGGTCTGGCGCTGCTGGTTATTTCGTCCGAGCTGGAAGAGCTGGTGGGCTATGCCGATCGCGTCATCATCATGCGCGATCGCAAACAGGTGGCAGAGATCCCGCTGGATAAGCTGTCCGTTCCGGCGATCATGAATGCCATCGCGGCATAAGGAGTAAATCGTGATGCCCCGTTCGCTTTCGCAAACCGGTGAGTCTAAGCGCCGCTTCAGCTGGCCAACCGGCACGCCGCAAATCGCAGCGCTGCTGGTGGTGCTGCTGGTTGATAGCCTGGTCGCGCCGCATTTTTTCCAGATTATCGTGCAGGATGGCCGCCTGTTTGGCAGCCCGATAGACATTCTAAACCGTGCCGCGCCCGTGGCGCTGCTGGCCATCGGGATGACGCTGGTCATCGCCACCGGCGGGATTGACCTTTCCGTCGGCGCGGTGATGGCTATCGCCGGGGCCACGGCCGCCTCCATGACCGTGTCCGGACACAGCCTGCCGGTGGTACTGCTGGCGGCCTTAGGCACCGGCGTGCTGGCCGGATTATGGAACGGCATTCTGGTGGCGGTGCTGAAAATTCAGCCCTTTGTCGCCACCCTTATCTTAATGGTGGCCGGGCGCGGCGTGGCGCAGCTGATCACCTCCGGGCAGATTGTCACCTTTAACTCGCCGAGCCTGGCGTGGATCGGGAGCGGCAACCTTCTGTTCTTCCCGACGCCGGTGATCGTTGCCCTGGTCACGCTCGTTGTCTTCTGGCTTTTCACCCGCAAAACGGCGCTGGGCATGTTCATTGAGGCCGTCGGGATCAACATCCGCGCCGCACGCAACGCCGGGGTCAACACCCGTCTGATGGTGATGCTGACCTACGTGCTGAGCGGCGTCTGCGCCGCCATCGCCGGGGTCATCGTCGCCGCTGATATTCGCGGGGCCGATGCCAACAACGCGGGGCTCTGGCTGGAGCTGGACGCGATCCTCGCGGTGGTGATCGGCGGCGGGTCGCTGATGGGCGGGCGCTTTAACCTGCTGCTTTCGGTGATTGGCGCGCTGATCATTCAGGGAATGAACACCGGGATCCTGCTTTCGGGGTTTCAGCCGGAACTCAACCAGGTGGTGAAAGCGGTGGTCGTGCTTTGCGTGCTGATCGTCCAGTCGCCGCGCTTTGTCAGCATCATTAAGGGGATCCGTGGCCATGATAAAACGTAATTTACCGTTGATGATCACGCTGGGTGTGTTTGTGCTGGGGTATCTCTACTGTCTGACGCAGTTCCCCGGTTTTGCCTCGACGCGCGTGATCTGCAATATACTGACCGATAACGCCTTTTTAGGCATCATCGCCGTCGGGATGACCTTTGTGATCCTCTCCGGCGGGATCGATCTCTCCGTCGGGTCGGTGATCGCGTTTACGGGCGTGTTCCTCGCGAAGGCGATCGGCTTCTGGGGCATCTCTCCGCTGGTGGCGTTTCCGCTGGTGCTGGCGATGGGCTGCGCGTTTGGCGCCTTTATGGGGCTGCTGATCGACGCGTTAAAAATCCCGGCGTTTATCATTACCCTCGCGGGAATGTTCTTCCTGCGCGGGGTGAGCTATCTGGTCTCGGAAGAGTCGATTCCGATTAACCATCCGGTGTACGACACGCTCTCCAGCCTGGCGTGGAAAATTCCCGGCGGCGGCCGCCTGAGCGCGATGGGGCTGCTGATGCTGGGCGTGGTGGTGATTGGCATCTTCCTCGCCCACCGTACCCGGTTTGGTAATCAGGTTTACGCCATCGGCGGTAACGCCACGTCGGCAAACCTGATGGGGATCTCCACCCGCAGCACCACCATCCGCATCTATATGCTCTCGACCGGCCTGGCGACGCTGGCGGGTATCGTCTTCTCGGTGTATACCCAGGCGGGCTATGCCCTTGCAGGCGTGGGCGTTGAGCTGGATGCGATTGCTTCGGTGGTCATCGGCGGCACGCTGCTGAGCGGTGGGGTCGGTACGGTGCTGGGGACGCTGTTCGGCGTGGCTATCCAGGGGCTGATACAAACCTATATCAACTTTGACGGCACGCTCAGCTCCTGGTGGACGAAGATCGCCATCGGCATTCTGCTGTTTATTTTTATTGCCCTGCAGCGTGGCCTGACGGTGCTCTGGGAGAACCGCCAAAGCTCACCTGTTACCCGCATAAACACATCGGTAACAGAGCGATAACACGCTGAATTTGCTTAAAGTCTAAACATTTTCCGGTAGCGGCCGATACTCTTTTTTTATGCCCAGAAATATCTCGCTACCGGAAATAATATCATGCTTAAAACGCTATCGATTCGTACCGGCTTGCTCTCTTTACTGGCCGTTATGACCCTTCTGCTGCTGATTGTCAGCGGCATTGGCATTTATGCCCTCACACAGAGTTCTTCTTCACTGCAGCGTATTAATCACCTTCAGGGTGAGCAGATGGTGCAGCTTAATTCAGGCTATACGCTGATCCTGCGCGCGCGCAATGAGGCGGGCCAGGCCGTCCGCATGATGGAAATCGGCATGCTGGACGATGCGGCCAAAGCGGTAAAAAACATCAATCAGGAAGTTGCCCTGGCCCAGAAAACGCTGAAAGGCGTGATCGACGGCGGCGTGGCTGACGAGCAGGGACAACAGCTGCTCGATAAAGTGGCGGCCAGCCTGGCGACGTATAGCCAGCAGGGGATCAACCCGATGCTGAAAACCCTGAATGACCAGAGCGCGGACGGGTATTACGATCTGCTGGAGAAGACGCTGATTCCGGTGGCGAAGCAGTTTGATAACGATATGCAGGCGTTCCAGAAATGGAGCGAAGCGCGTGGTCAGGCGGAAGTGAGCGCCGTGCAGGCGAGTAAAACCCGCGTACTGATCCTGATTATCGTCGCAGCGCTGCTGACGGCGGGCATTATCGTGCTCGCGTGGCTGGTGCTGCGCCATATGCTGCTCAATCCGCTCTCTGCATCGATCGCTCAGCTGGAGAACGTGGCGGCGGGGGATTTAACCCATACGCTGAATGCCCCCGCGAGCCAGGAGTTTAACCGCCTCAACGCGGTGATAGAGGATATGCGGCAGTCGCTGATGAACTCGGTTATGCGGGTACGCGATGCCAGTTCGCAAATTGACACCGGTAGCCGCGAGCTGACGCTGGGAAACCGCGATCTTGCCGAGCGTACGGAATCCACCGCCACGTCGCTGGAGCAGACGGCGGCCAGCATGGAACAGATCACCGCGACGGTGAAGCTCAACGCCGATAACGCCGAGCAGGCGCACCAGCTGGCGAAGTCGGTGTCCGACACGGCCGATCACGGCAGCGAAATGGTTTGCTACGTAATTGAAAAAATGCGCGATATCTCCGGCAGCTCGGCGCGCATCGCCGACATCCTGAGCGTGATCGACGGTATTGCCTTCCAGACCAATATCCTGGCGCTTAACGCCTCCGTGGAAGCGGCGCGCGCGGGCGAGCAGGGGCGCGGGTTTGCCGTCGTCGCGGGCGAAGTGCGAAACCTCGCCAGCCGCAGCGCCGACGCGGCGAAAGAGATCCGATCGCTTATCAGTGATTCGCAGACCCACGTTAACGAGGGCAGCGAGCTGGCCCAGCAGGCTGGCGAAACGATGGACGAAATCGCAACAGAAGTGCTGCGCATGACCAAACTGATGCGTGAGATTGCGACCGCGTCTCAGGAGCAGAGCCGCGGCATTGAGCAGGTGAATATTGCGGTGAATCAGATGGACGAAACCGCGCAGCAGAATGCCGCGCTGGTGCAGCAATCCTCCGCCGCGACCCGCTCTCTTGAGGAGCAGTCGCGTCAGCTGATGGAAGCCATGTCATCATTCAAAGTGACGACTCAGACCGCTGCATAATATTACCCAGCCCCGGTACGTTCTGTGCCGGGGTTTTATTTTTTCCGGAATTAACTGCCGCAATATTATCGTGAATTTCACCCATTAATATTTCCAGTGAGCTGGTTAAGGCTAACGCCTTTTCCGTCGGTTCAAGATATAAACCTTTGCGGAAAAATAACGGTTCATCAAAGAGTTGATTAAAACGCTTTAGGGCCAGACTCACCGCCGGACGTGACATCTCCAGACGCAAAGAGGCTTTAGCCATGCTGCCGCAGCGGACGATTTCAATAAATACAGGGATAAGATTTAAATCAATGCCGGTATTAGCACGGGAATAATTGTTCATTGCGATTCTGCTCCACGAAATATCTGTCAAACTGTTATGGAAATAATGCAGGAGCAGTGGTGAATATTAAAGCATGTTTTTTATAAACACTTATACGGTAAAATATATAAATGAACAGGGGAGCCAGAACGGCTCCCCTGTAGAGAGGCATTACGCGTCCGGGTACTCACGGATAAAACGTTCAACGTCTTCAACCATGTGGTTGTTGCCGACGAAGAATGAACGGCGCTGGTGAAGGCTTTCCGGCACGATATCCAGAATACGCTCTTTACCGTCGCTCGCCTTGCCGCCCGCCTGTTCGGCGAGGAACGCCATCGGGTTGCACTCGTACAGCAGGCGCAGCTTCCCGTCCGGGTGGCTGGCGGTGCTTGGGTAGAGGTAGATACCGCCTTTCAGCAGGTTACGGTGGAAATCCGCGACCAGAGAGCCAATATAGCGGGACGTGTACGGGCGCTGGGTCGCTTTATCTTCTTCCTGGCAGAATTTAATGTACTTCTTCACGCCGTTCGGGAAGCGGATGTAGTTGCCTTCGTTGATGGAGTAGGTGTTGCCCTTCTCCGGGAAGCGCATGCGTTCCTGGCTCAGGCAGAAAACGCCCAGTGAAGGATCGTACGTAAAGGCGTGAACTCCGCAGCCGGTGGTGTACACCAGCATGGTGGAGGAGCCATAAACGACGTAACCGGCAGCAACCTGGTTAATGCCCGGCTGCAGGAAATCTTCTTCGGTTACCGGCGTGCCAACAGGCGTGACGCGGCGGTAGATGGAGAAAATGGTACCGACAGAAACGTTAACGTCGATGTTTGAGGAGCCGTCGAGCGGATCCATCAGAACAACGTATTTAGCGTGTTCACACCCTTCGAAAACAACAATTTCATCTTCTTCTTCAGAGGCGATACCCGCAACGATGTCGCGCGCGCGCAGTGCAGCTTTCAATTTTTCATTTGCGAACAGATCGAGCTTCTGTTGAACCTCGCCCTGAACGTTCTCGGCACCGCTGGCACCCAGGATATCGACCAGACCGGCCTTGTTGATATCGCGGTGGATGATCTTAGCGCCCAGCTTTATTGCCGACAGCAAAGCAGTGAGTTCACCGGTAGCATGAGAGAACTCGTGCTGCTTTTCGACAATAAATTCACCTAACGTTTTCATAACACTTTCCCTGCATCTTTGTGAGTAGAGCGATTGTATGTTCACTAAAACGACTAAAGCCCAACAATCTTAACAAACATTCAAATATTAGCGCAGAGGTGAATCGCGCCAGCAACATACGGATTTACCTGAAATGCGTTTCACAGCCGCTAACATGTGAGTAAAATGTGCGCCACATTGAAGAAGGATAGTGACGTATGCGCATTCATATATTGGGGATTTGTGGCACTTTCATGGGCGGACTGGCAATGCTGGCGCGCTCGCTGGGCCATGAAGTGACAGGTTCGGACGCCAATGTGTATCCGCCAATGAGCACACTTCTGGAGAAACAGGGCATCTCGTTAATTCAGGGCTACGATGCCAGCCAGCTGGATCCCGAGCCGGACCTGGTGATCATCGGCAACGCCATGACCCGCGGCAATCCGTGCGTCGAGGCGGTTCTGGAACGCAATATTCCGTTCATGTCCGGCCCGCAGTGGCTGCATGACTTCGTCCTGCGCGACCGCTGGGTGGTTGCCGTTGCCGGTACCCATGGCAAAACCACGACTGCGGGCATGGCGACCTGGATCCTCGAAGCCTGCGGCTACAAGCCGGGCTTCGTGATTGGCGGCGTACCGGGTAATTTCGACGTTTCTGCGCGTCTGGGTGACAGCCCGTTCTTCGTGATCGAAGCCGACGAATACGACTGCGCGTTCTTCGACAAGCGTTCTAAGTTCGTGCATTACTGCCCGCGCACGCTGATCCTCAACAACCTTGAGTTCGACCACGCGGATATTTTTGACGACCTGAAAGCGATCCAGAAACAGTTCCACCACCTGGTGCGTATTGTTCCGGGCCAGGGGCGCATCATCCTGCCTGAGAACGACATCAACCTGAAGCAGACGATGGCGATGGGCTGCTGGAGCGAGCAGGAGCTGGTGGGCGAGCAGGGCCACTGGCAGGCGAAGAAGCTCAACGCCGATGCCTCCGAGTGGGAAGTGCTGCTCGACGGTGAAAAAGTGGGTGAGGTGAAGTGGGGCCTGGTGGGCGAGCACAACATGCACAACGGCCTGATGGCTATTGCTGCGGCGCGTCACGTTGGCGTTCTGCCTGCGGATGCGGCCAATGCGCTGGGCTCGTTTATCAACGCCCGTCGCCGTCTGGAACTGCGCGGTGAAGCCCACGGCGTTACCGTGTATGACGATTTCGCGCACCACCCAACGGCTATTCTGGCCACGCTTGCCGCCCTGCGTGGCAAGGTTGGCGGGACAGCCCGCATTCTGGCGGTGCTGGAACCGCGCTCGAACACCATGAAGATGGGCATCTGCAAAGATGATCTCGCGCCGTCGTTAGGACGTGCCGATGAGGTCTTCCTGCTGCAGCCGCAGCATATTCCGTGGCAGGTGGCCGAAGTGGCCGATGCCTGCATTCAGCCCGCGCACTGGAGCGCGGATGTGGATGCGCTCGCGGATATGGTGGTGAAAGCCGCACAGCCTGGCGACCACATTCTGGTGATGAGCAACGGCGGTTTTGGTGGGATCCATCAGAAGCTGCTGGACGGTCTGGCGAAGAAAGCGGAAGCGGCAGCCGCAGAGTAAAAAAAAGCCCGGTGGCGCTTGCGCTTACCGGGCCTACATTCTTTCCTCCCTCGCCCTCCGGGGAGGGGGGAACTGATTACTCTTCGTTCTCAGACAGCTCGCGCAGATACTGGAAAATCAGGCGCGCAGACTTCGGCGGCTTATTCCCTTCTTTCTCTTTCTGCGCGTTGCGGATCAAGGAACGCAGCTGCTGGCGGTCGGCATCCGGCCACAGGTTCAGCACTTCCGGTACGGCATCATCACCCTGTTCAATCAGGCGATCGCGGATCTGCTCAAGCTTATGGAAAAACGCAACCTGCTGGTTGTGGCGGTTTTTCAGCTTGTCCAGCGCCTGGCGGATCGGATCGACGTCGCGCTGACGCAGCATTTTCCCGATAAGCTGAAGCTGGCGACGACGGCCTTCTTTCTTGATTTTCTGTGCCAGTTCAATGGCATCACGCAGATCCTGGTCGAGCGGGATCTTGTCCAGCGCGTTTTTACCCAGTTCTACCATTTCCGCGCCAAGCTGTTTTAACTCTTCGGCGTCACGTTTAATTTCACTTTTACTGACCCAGATGATCTCATCATCTTCGTCTTCGATGTCATCACCGGGAACGTCGTCGAGCCAGTCTTCGGGCTGCTTAGTCATGTCAGGCTCCTTAAAAAAAGAGGCTAATGTTACCAGTTAAGACGCGCACTGAAAAACGGTTCTCTGTTAGACTTCAGATAACTCTCTCTTACAGTATGGCATTTGCGATGAAAGTAACCTCACAAGTTGAAGCGCAGCGTAAGATTCTGGAAGAAGCCGTCTCCACCGCGCTGATGCTTGCTTCAGAAAAATCAGATGGCGCCGAAGTGGCGGTCAGCAAAACCACCGGCATCAGCGTGAGTACCCGCTATGGTGAAGTGGAGAACGTAGAATTCAACAGCGATGGCGCGCTTGGGATCACGGTGTATCACCAGAACCGCAAAGGCAGCGCGTCATCTACCGATCTCAGCCCGGATGCCATTGCCCGTACGGTGCAGGCGGCGCTGGATATCGCCCGTTATACCTCTCCGGATCCTTACGCAGGCGTGGCGGATAAAGACCTGCTGGCGTTTGACGCGCCGGATCTCGATCTTTTCCACCCGGCGGAAGTAACCCCGGACGAAGCGATCGAACTCGCCGCGCGCGCCGAGCAGGCTTCCCTGCAGGCCGATAAGCGCATCACCAATACCGAAGGCGGCAGCTTCAACAGCCATTACGGCATCAAAGTCTTCGGCAACAGCCACGGCATGCTGCAGGGCTACTGCTCTACCCGTCATTCGCTCTCCAGCTGCGTGATCGCCGAAGAGAACGGTGACATGGAGCGTGACTACGCCTATACCATTGGCCGCGCGCTGGGGGATTTGCAATCTCCTGAGTGGGTGGGTAAAGAGTGTGCCGAACGCACGCTGTCACGCCTGTCGCCGCGTAAACTCTCCACCATGAAGGCCCCGGTTATTTTTGCCAACGAAGTGGCGACCGGTCTGTTTGGCCATCTGGTGGGCGCTATCGCGGGCGGCTCGGTTTACCGTAAATCGACCTTCCTGCTCGACTCGCTGGGCAAGCAGATCCTGCCGGAATGGCTCACCATTGAAGAACATCCGCACCTGCTGAAAGGGCTGGCCTCCACGCCGTTCGACAGCGAAGGCGTGCGCACCGAACGTCGCGATATCATCAAAGACGGCATTCTGACCCAGTGGCTGCTGACCAACTACTCCGCGCGCAAGCTGGGGCTGAAAAGCACCGGACACGCTGGCGGCATCCACAACTGGCGCATTGCCGGACAGGGCCTGAACTTTGAGCAGATGCTGAAAGAGATGGGCACCGGTCTGGTGGTCACCGAGCTGATGGGCCAGGGCGTAAGCGGCATTACCGGAGACTACTCGCGCGGCGCGGCGGGCTTCTGGGTGGAAAACGGCGAAATTCAGTATCCGGTGAGCGAAATTACCATCGCTGGCAATTTGAAGGACATGTGGCGCAATATCGTTACGGTCGGTAACGATATTGAAACACGTAGCAATATACAGTGTGGTTCTGTACTTCTGCCGGAAATGAAAATCGCCGGTCAGTAATACCCGTAAAGGCGTTTTAATAATAAAAAAGGAAGTGAGCAATGCGTAAACATCTGTTAGCGATCGTCGCGGCTTCAACGCTGGTTCTTGGCTCTTCTGCGTTTGCTGCCGATCTTGAAGACGACATGGGCATCCTCGGTCAAAACCTGAAGGTGGTGCAGAAAACCGACAATGCGGCTGAAATGAAAGACGCGCTGACCAAAATGCGTGAAGCGGCGCTGGACGCACAAAAAGCGACGCCTCCGAAGCTGGAAAGCAAAGCGGCAGACAGCGCAGAAATGAAAGACTACCGCCACGGCTTTGACGTGCTGGTCGGCCAGATCGACGGCGCGCTGAAGCTGGCTAACGAAGGCAAAGTGAAGGAAGCCCAGGCGGCGGCCGAGCAGTTTGTGACGACCCGTAATACCTACCACAAGAAGTACCGTTAACCGATCGCGCATCTGACAAACAACCAGCGGGGGCCAGCGGCCCCCGTTTTTTTTTGACGCGGTAATAAGTAAACCCTATCGCCATCACATTTTTGCGTCACCACGCTGAACGTTTCGTTTCCACGGCGCGCGTTTTGCCGCTGGAATACGTGATATTCATCACGCAAATACCGGGATTAATTCAGATTCACCGCATTTATGTGGCACAGATCACTGCTGCGGCTCGCCTTTCCACTTCGAAGTGGAAAACAACTCGCTACAAACAATTCCCCCCCAACGTTAGTTTTATTCCAGAGCCATTAACGGGGTAAGACCAGTGATTAACGGAGCGGTAATGAACGACGTTGGGGAACAGGCGGAGCAAACAGAACAGCTCGCGAACACCATGCTGCAGCAGGTTTATGCCCTGCTGGCCCGAAACAACATCATCCCCAATGCGGTACAGGAGCAGATGCTCACCTCCCACGTGCGCGCAATGGCGCTCCGGTCCGTGACCGGCGAGCCGCTGCCGGAGGTTGAAGCAGAGCTGTTTGACGAAATTTCACCGGATTCAATGCGGCTCGCCCGTGAAGTGGTCGCGCAGTTTGGCAATCTTCCTGATGAAGAAGCCTGGCTGCTCTCCGTTCACTTTGAAGTCGCGAAAGACAACCTTTAAGGAGCAACACATGGAACAGATTACAGTCGTGATTGGCGATCGCCTGGGTAAAGGTCAGAAAGTGGCTGCCGGTGTGGAAAAAGCAGGTGGACGCGCGGTGGTCGTACCGGGCATGGCGGCGGACATGAAGCTCGGCGACGTGATGAAAGCGGAAAACGCCACCTTCGGCATCTCCTTCTGCGGCAGCGGCGGCGCGGGTGCCATCACTGCCCAAACCAAATATGGCTACAAGGCCAAATACGGCATGCGTTCCGTGGAAGAGGGCGTGACCGCCATCAACGAAGGCTGCAACGTGCTGGGCTTCGGCTTTATGGATAAAGAAGAGCTGGGCGAGCGTCTGGTGCAGGCGTGGCAGAAGAAATACGGCGCATAAGCATGAAAGAACAGTTCACAACCACGGTGAGAGTGAAGGGCAAAGGCGACGCCAAAGCGCGCGCCTTTGCCGACGCGCTCAACCACGTTCAGGCCGCGGTGATGAAAGCCTCACCGCATATCTTACTGCGTATTGAGCCACAGGATGTGCAGGTCGTTCAGGCGCAAGAAGCGGTGCGAAAAGAAGCGTTTCTGTTCTTCTTTCTGCGCCGGGAAAGACGCACCTACAGCGTGGAGCTGGATGTGACCGTCAACGTGACCGCTATCAATCTTGACCAGGTGGATTTCGTCACGCAACGCTGATTATTCATAAAAGGGCAGACTGATGTTCTTAATTATATTAATAAAATCGCTCATCATTGGCGGCCTGGTTGGCGTCGGTGTCGGAGCCGGGGCTGCACGCATGTTTCATGCGCCTACCACTCAGGGTATGGGCGCGTTTCGTACGTTGGGGGAACTGAACTCCTGCGAAGGGGATCCGGCGTCCCACTTCTCCTTTGGGTTAGGTTTCTTCTTTAACGCCTGGGCCTCTTCCGTGGCCGCAGGTGCTTTCACACAGGACGTTGACCACCGCATCATCCCGAACTGGGGTGCTGCTGCGCTGATGATCAAAAACCGTAACGTCGGCGAAACGCTGCACGACCCGCGCAAAATGGCGATTGCCTGCGGCGTGATTGGCATGCTCGTCGTCACCTTCCTGAACCTGACCGCCTCCTCCGTTCCGGCAGCGCTTCAGGTCACCGCCGTGAAGGTTCTGGTACCGGCGGCAAACCTGCTGGTCAACACCGTGATGCCGGTGATCTTCTGGCTGGCAGCTATCGACGCGGGTAAAAAATCGGGCTTCTGGGCCACCATCTTTGGCGGCGCGGCGCAGCTGATTATGGGGAATGCCGTACCGGGCCTGGTGCTGGGGATCCTGATCGGGAAAGGCGTGGAAGAGAGCGGCTGGAACCACGTCACCAAAGTGATGATGGCGGCGATCGTCCTGCTCTTCGTGCTGAGCGGCTTCTTCCGCGGCTTCGACATGAAGATGATCGAATCCTTCCATCTGACCGTGCCGAACTGGCTCGACATGATCCACAACTCGCTCAGCGGTAAATAACAGGAGCCTCTAAATGGAACAGAATAAAGGTTTTTGGTATGCCGACTGGTCGTTCCCGATCTTCGTTGGCCTGCTCTCCTCCGGCGTCTTCGCCGGGACGCACATGTACTACCTCTACGGCATCGGCGCGTTTAACGAAGTGGCCTTCGTGGCGATGCTGAAAGCGGGGATCGATACCGGCGTCTACGGCGCGGTGGCGGCGTTCGGCGCGAGCTTTCTGTTCGCCCGTATTATCGAAGGGTCGCTGGTGGGTATTCTCGACATCGGCGGCGCGATCCAGACCGGCGTGGGCCTCGGGGTTCCTGCGCTGCTGCTGGGCGCGGGCATCATGTTCCCGGTGACCAACTTCATTGCCGCGCTGATTACCGGCCTGGTGATTGGTCTGGCGATTGGCTACGTCATTATCCTGGCGCGTAAGTTCACCATCAACCAGAGCAACTCCACCTACGGTGCAGACGTGATGATGGGCGCGGGTAACGCCTCCGGCCGCTTCCTCGGGCCGTTGATTATCCTCAGCGCCATGACCGCCTCCATTCCTATCGGCGTCGGCTCCCTGCTGGGTGCGCTGGTGTTCTACATCTGGCAGAAGCCGATCACCGGTGGCGCGATCCTCGGCGCAATGCTGTTGGGCTGGCTGTTCCCGGTCGCCCTTTAATACCCGCGGGCGCTCAGGCGCCCGCCTTATCAGGAGATCCTCATGTTTGATTTACTCCTGCGCCGTGCGCGCCTTGCCGACGATACCCTGACCGATATCGCCATTCAGGACGGGAAGATCGCGGCGCTGGGCGAGATTGACGCCCCCGCGCATAAAACGGTTGAGCTGAACGGCGACGTGTTCGTCAGCGCAGGCTGGATTGACTCCCACGTTCACTGCTACCCGAACTCCCCGATTTACCACGACGAGCCGGACAGCGTGGGCATTGCTACCGGCGTCACCTCCGTGGTGGACGCGGGCAGTACCGGCGCCGACGACGTGGACGACTTCTATGACATCACCCGCAGGGCCTCCACCGAGGTGTTTGCCCTGCTGAACATCTCCCGCGTGGGGCTGATTGCCCAGAACGAACTGGCCAACATGGCGAATATTGACGCCGACGCGGTGAAGCTGGCGGTGAAGCGCCACCCTGATTTTATCGTCGGCCTGAAGGCGCGCATGAGCAGCAGCGTGGTCGGTGAAAACGGCATCACGCCGCTGGAGCGGGCGAAAGCCATTCAGAAAGAGAACGGCGACCTGCCGCTGATGGTGCACATCGGCAACAACCCGCCGAACCTCGACGAAATTGCCGAACTGCTGAGCTCCGGCGACATCATCACCCACTGCTACAACGGCAAACCCAACCGCATTCTTACGCCCTCCGGCGAGCTGCGCGCCTCCATCACCTCCGCCCTGAAGCGCGGCGTGCGTCTGGACGTCGGCCACGGCACGGCGAGCTTCAGCTTTGAGGTGGCGAAACGCGCCATCGCGATGGGCATTCTGCCGCATACCATCAGCTCGGATATCTACTGCCGCAACCGCATCAACGGTCCGGTCGGCTCGCTGGCGAGCGTGATGTCGAAGTTTCTCGCCATCGGCATGTCGCTGCCGCAGGTGATTGACTGCGTGACCGCGAACGCTGCCGACGGCCTGCGCCTGGCGCGCAAGGGCCGCATCCAGCCGGGTCTCGACGCCGACCTGACGCTGTTCACGATTAAACGCCAGCCGACGGTGCTGACGGATGCCGAAAACGACAGCCTGCAGGCTGAACACATTCTGGTGCCGCTTGCCGCGATCCGCGCGGGCAAGGGCTACATGACCGAACAAGGGAGCACGGAACATGCCTTCGATTTATGAGAAGTACCATTTAAAGCAGGTTATCAACACCTCTGGCCGCATGACGGCGCTGGGCGTCTCCACGCCGCGCCCGGAAGTGGTGCAGGCGGCGATGGACGGCATGAATCACTATTTCGAGATGAAGGATCTGGTCAATAAAACCGGGGAGTACATCGCGAAGCTGCTGGATGTGGAAGGCGCGACGGTGGTTTCCTGCGCGTCGGCGGGCATAGCCCAGTCCGTGGCGGCGGTGCTGGTCAAAGACAGCGACTGGCTGCTGGAAAACCTGCACGTGACCCCGATTGAGAACAACGAAATCGTCCTGCCGAAAGGCCACAACGTAAACTTTGGCGCGCCGGTGGGCACCATGGTGGCGCTGGGCGGCGGCAAGCTGGTGGAGGCGGGCTACGCCAACGAATGCTCCGCCGATCAGCTGGCGGCGGCGATCACCCCGCGCACGGCGGCGATCCTCTACATCAAATCGCACCACTGCGTGCAGAAAAGCATGCTCAGCGTCGAGCAGGCGGCGGTGGTGGCGCGCAAGCACGATCTCCCGCTGATCGTCGATGCGGCGGCGGAAGAAGATCTGCACGCGTACTACCGATCCGGTGCCGATCTGGTGATCTACAGCGGCGCGAAGGCGATTGAAGGCCCAACCAGCGGGCTGGTGATCGGCAAAACCCAGTACGTTGAGTGGGTGAAGCGCCAGACCGCGGGCATTGGCCGCGCGATGAAGGTGGGCAAAGAGGGCATTCTTGGCCTGACCTGCGCCATCGAACACTACCTGACGGCGACCAAAGAGAGCGGGGCCGAGATGGTGGCGAAGATGACGCCGTTTATCGAGGCGCTCAACACCCTCAACGGCGTGACCGCGCGCGTGGTCTGGGACAGCGCCGGTCGCGATATCGCCCGTACCGAGATTAAGTTCGACGAAGCCACGACCGGCGTCGGCACGGGCGATCTGGTGGCGAAGCTGAAGCAGGGCGAATACGCCATTTACTTCCGTGGCTACAAGGCCAACGAAGGGATTATCGAGGCGGACGTGCGCAGCGTGAACGCTGACCAGCTGAACATCGTCTACCGCCGCATTAGCGAAGTATTAGGACAGGAGAAAAAAGCATGAAACTGACCCCCAACTTTTACCGTGACCGCGTCTGCCTGAACGTGCTGGCAGGATCGAAAGCCAACGCCAGCGCCATTTACGAGGCGGCGGAAGGTCACGTGCTGGTGGGCGTGCTCTCCAAAAATTACCCGGACGTGGCGAGCGCCGTTGCCGATATGCGTGAATATGCCGCGCTGATTGATAACGCGCTCTCCGTCGGCCTCGGCGCGGGGGATCCGAACCAGTCTGCTATGGTGAGTGAAATCTCCCGTCAGGTGCAGCCGCAGCACGTTAACCAGGTCTTTACCGGCGTGGCCACCAGCCGCGCGCTGCTGGGGCAGAATGAGTCGGTGGTCAACGGTCTGGTCTCTCCGACCGGCACCGTCGGGATGGTCAAAATCTCCACCGGACCGCTGAGCAGCAACGCTCCGGACGGCATTGTGCCGGTTGAAACCGCGATTGCCCTGCTGAAGGATTTCGGCGGCAGCTCCATCAAATACTTCCCGATGGGCGGCCTGAAGTGCCGTGACGAGTACAAAGCGGTGGCGGAAGCCTGCGCCCGTCACGACTTCTGGCTGGAGCCGACCGGAGGTATCGATCTCGAAAACTATGAGGAGATCCTGCAGATCGCCCTCGACGCGGGCGTGAGCAAAATCATCCCACATATCTACAGCTCGATTATCGACAAAGCCAGCGGCGACACGCGCCCGGAAGACGTGCGTACGCTGCTGGAAATGACGAAGAAGCTGGTGAAGTAGTATCTGCCCTCACCCTAACCCTCTCCCAAAGGGAGAGGGAACTTTTACCCCCTCTCCCTTTGGGAGAGGGCCGGGGTGAGGGAAAACAAACCGCACAAACCTGAAGGAGCCACCATGCATACCCGTACCCTGCTTGTTGCTTCACTCTCAATGTTCGCCACCGCCGCTATCGCCCAGCCGCAGTACGCCTGGGTGGGCACCTACAACCCCAACGGTGAAGGGCTGTACCGCTTTACCGTTGACCCGCAAAGCGGCGCGCTGGCGAATAAAACGCTGGTGAGCAGGCTGCCGAACGCCGCGCAGCTGGCCGTCTCGCACGACGGCAAAACGCTGTATCTGGCAAGCGAAGTGGAGCAGGGCGTGGTGCAGGCGCTGCGGGTGGGGGATAACGGCGCGCTGAGCGAGCTGAATCAGGTGGCCTCCGGCGGCGCGGGGCCGGTTTACCTGTCGCTGACGCCGAACGGTCGCCATCTTCTGGTGGCGAACTATGTCAGCGGATCTATCGCAGTGCTGCCCGTTAAAGCAGACGGCAGCCTGGGTGACGCTACGGACAAACGTCAGGATCAGGGCGAACCGGGTGCAGCGAAGCCGGAAGCGGCTGTCGAAGGAAGCTTTGCCATCAGCGATCACAACGGCCCCCACGCGCACATGATCGCCGCCGATCCGAGCGGGAAATACGTGTTTTCCACCGATCTTGGGCTGGATCGCCTCCACCAGTACCGTTTTGACGATCGAACAGGGAAGCTGACGCCTAACGATCCGCCGTTTATCAGCGCCTCCTCAAAAGGCGCCGGGCCGCGCCACTTTGTCTTTACGCCAAAAGGCGATGCCCTGTGGCTGATTAACGAAGAGGCGTCTACGCTCACCCATTATACCGTGAACGCCAACGGCACCCTGAAAGAGGGCAAAACGCTCTCAGCCCTGCCGGAAGGTTACAAAGGCACCAGCTTTGCTGCCGGGCTCGCATTAAGCGCCGACGGTAAACAGCTGTATGTGGCTAACCGTTTGCATAACAGCATCGGGCACTTTACCGTAACAGCGGAGGGCACGCTGACGCATCAGGACGACGTGTGGACGCGCGGCGACTACCCGCGCACCCTGACGCTCGATAAGCAGGAACGCTGGCTGTACGTCATGAACCAGCGCAGCGACAACATCACCCGTTTCCGCGTGGCGCAGGACGGGAAATTAAGCTTCGAGCCGGACTATACCCCGGTCGGCAGCCCATCTCAGATGGTCATTTCACCTTAAGCTGTAAGAGGACAAACCCGTGCGATTTCCGAACCAACGTTTAGCGCAACTGTTCGATCTGTTGCAAAACGAGACGCTGCCGCAGGACGAGCTGGCGCAGCGGCTGTCGGTCTCCACGCGAACCGTCCGTGCCGATATCACCGCCCTGAACGCGCTGCTGGCAGGCCACGGCGCGCAGTTTATATTGAGCCGGGGCAACGGCTATCAGCTCAAAATTGATGATGCCCAGCGCTACCAGCAGCTGCAGGCATCCCACCCGCGCGCGCTGCGTATTCCCCGGACCGGGCCGGAGCGCGTGCACTATCTGGTGGTGCGTTTTCTGACTTCGGCATTTTCTCTTAAGCTGGAGGATCTGGCGGACGAGTGGTTCGTCAGCCGCGCTACGCTACAGAGCGACATGGCCGAAGTCCGCGAGTGGTTCCACCGCTATAACCTGACGCTGGAAACGCGTCCGCGCCACGGGATGAAGCTGTTTGGCAGCGAGATGTCGACCCGCGCCTGCCTGACCGATCTGCTCTGGGAGCTTGCGCAGCAGGACAGCCTGAACCCGCTGGTGACCGACGTGGCGCTGAATGCAGGCGTGGCGGAGCAGATGGTGCCCGTGCTGCACGAGGCGCTGACGCGTCATCACATCCGTCTGACCGATGAAGGCGAGCTGTTCCTGCGCCTGTACTGCGCGGTGTCGGTGCGGCGCATCAGCGAGGGCTATCCGCTGCCGGAATTCCACGCCGAAGACGTAGAAGAGAACGTGCGCGAGGCGGCGAAAGATATCGCCGTCACTATCCAGCAGCTGGCGGGCAAAGCGCTTTCACCTTCGGAGGAGAGCTGGCTGTGCGTGCACATTGCGGCGCGGCAGATTCAGGAGATTGCCCCGAGCGCCATTAACGCGGATGACGACGAAGCGCTGGTCAACTACATCCTGCGCTACATCAACACCCACTATAACTACAACCTGCTCAGCGACGCGCAGCTGCACGCGGACCTGCTCACGCACATCAAAACCATGATCACCCGCGTGCGGTATCAAATCATGATCCCCAATCCGCTGCTGGATAACATCAAGCAGCACTACCCGATGGCGTGGGATATGACTTTGGCGGCGGTGTCGAGCTGGGGAAAATACACGCCTTATGTGATCAGCGAAAACGAAATCGGCTTCCTGGTGCTGCACATCGGCGTCGGGCTGGAGCGCCACTACAACATCGGCTACCAGCGCCAGCCGCGCGTGCTGCTGGTGTGCGACGCAGGTAATGCCATGGTCCGCATGATTGAAGCGGTGCTGCAGCGCAAGTACCCGCAAATTGAGGTGGCCCGCACGCTCACCCTGCGCGAGTACGAGCTGGCGGAAACGATTAGCGAAGACTTTGTGATCGCCACCGCCCGCGTAAGCGAAAAGTCCAAACCGGTGGTGACGATCGCCCCGTTCCCGACCGATTACCAGTTAGAGCAGATCGGCAAACTGGTGCTGGTGGACCGCACCCGCCCGTGGATGCTGGATAAATACTTCGACGCGTCCCATTTCCGCATTATCGACAAGCCGATCGATCAGCAAACGCTGTTCCGTGAACTGTGCGCGCAGCTTGAAGGCGAGGGGTTTGTCGGCGCGGAGTTCCTGGATTCTGTCGTCGAGCGTGAAGCCATCGTCAGCACCATGCTCGGCGACGGCATCGCGCTGCCGCACTCCCTCGGCCTTTTAGCGCAGAAAACCGTGGTCTATACGGTGCTCGCCCCGCACGGCGTTCAGTGGGGAGACGAAACCGCGCACGTCATCTTCCTGCTCGCCATCAGCAAAAGCGAATACGAAGAGGCGATGGCGATTTACGATATCTTCGTCACTTTTCTGCGTGAGCGGGCGATGTCGCGGCTCTGTAGCTGCGGAGATTTTGCCGGGTTTAAGGCGGTGGCGATGGAGAGTTTGAGTCGGTTTTGAGGTAAGGGCGGACGGATAACATCCGCCTTTGTTCATCGCAAATGGTGCACAACCTGGTTGCTGCTGCCGCGCCAGATCAGGGCCGGGTCTTTTAAATCCTGCACGAACTTGCCGTCGACCAGGACGTTAATCAGATCCACTACTTCTCTTTGCTGCGCATTGAGTTCATCCAGCTTATATCCCGTCCAGACCCAAATATCTTTGCCTGCACATTCGCGGCGAATGCGCTTCACCAGCTTCAGGATCTCCGGCACGTTTTGCGGGTGCAGCGGATCGCCGCCGGAGAGCGAAATCCCCTGGCGTTTGATGCGTGAATCGTTCAGGTCGTTGACGATCCGGTCTTCCATTTCGGCGGTGAACGGCATGCCGGAATTTAAGCGCCAGGTGCTTTTGTTATAGCAGCCGGGGCATTCGTGGACGCAGCCTGAAACGAACAGGGTGCAGCGGGTGCCGGGGCCGTTGACGATGTCGACGGGGTAGTATTGATGATAATTCATAGCGTTAACCTGATGCCCTCACCCCGCCCCTCTCCCACAGGGAGAGGGAGAAAACCGGTGTCAGGCTTAGCAATGTGCTCGATCGGTTCCCTCTCCCTTGAGGGAGAGGGGTAGGGTGAGGGGGAGAACCCTGCGCAGAACTTACCCGATCTGCCCATTCCCCAAATGCTTCACGCGACGCTTCACCTCTTCCTGCTTCCCGGCGTTAAACGGACGCGCGTCCGGGCTGCCGAGATAGCCGCACACGCGACGGGTCACGGAGACGCGAGCCGCATCGTGGTTGCCGCATTTCGGGCAGGTAAAGCCTTTGCTCGTACACTCGAACTCACCGGTAAAGCCGCACTCGTAGCACTCGTCGATTGGCGTGTTGGTCCCGTAATACGGCACGTGCTGATAGCTGTAATCCCACACGTCTTCCAGCGCCTTCAGGTTGTGCTGAATGTTCGGGTACTCGCCGTAGCAGATGAAGCCGCCGCTGGCGATCGGCGGATACGCCGCTTCGAAGTCGATCTTGTCGTACGGGTTCACCTTTTTCTCCACGTCGAGGTGGAAGCTGTTGGTGTAATACCCTTTGTCGGTCACGCCTTCCACGATCCCGAACTCGGCGGTGTCCAGACGGCAGAAGCGGTCGCACAGGTTCTCGCTCGGCGTGCTGTAGAGGCTAAACCCGTAGCCGGTTTCCTCTTTCCACTGGTCAACCGCGTCGCGCAGGCGCTGAACGATGGCGATGCCTTTCTCACGCAGGGCCTCGCTGTCGTACATATGCGTATCCCCAGCCAATGCGTTGATGGTCTCGTGAATACCGATATAGCCCAGCGAAATCGACGCGCGGCCGTTTTTGAAGATCTCCGACACGTCATCGTCCGCTTTCAGACGTACGCCGCAGGCCCCTTCCATATAAAGGATCGGCGCGACGCGGGCCTTGACCCCTTCCAGACGTGCAATACGTGTCATCAGCGCTTTGCGCGCCAGCTGAAGACGTTCATCCAGCAGCGTCCAGAATTCCGCTTCATTGCCTTTCGCCTCCAGCGCGATGCGCGGCAGGTTAAGGCTGATGACGCCCAGGTTGTTGCGCCCGTCGTGGATCTGCTCGCCGTTTTCATCTTCGTACACGCCGAGGAAGCTGCGGCAGCCCATTGGCGTTTTAAACGAGCCGGTCACTTTCACAACCTGGTCGTAATTCAGGATGTCCGGATACATGCGCTTGCTCGCGCACTCCAGCGCCAGCTGTTTGATGTCGTAGTTCGGATCGCCAAACTTGTGGTTCAGGCCGTCGCGAATGGCGAACACCAGTTTCGGGAACACCGCCGTTTTGCGGTTTTTGCCGAGACCGGAAATGCGGTTGCGCAGGATGGACTGCTGGATCAGGCGCGATTCCCAGCTGGTGCCCAGACCAAACCCGAAGGTCACAAACGGCGTCTGGCCGTTGGCGGTGTGCAGCGTGTTTACCTCATACTCCAGCGACTGGAAGGCGTCGTAGCACTCTTTCTCGGTGCGGGAGTGCGCATAGCCGTCGGCGTCCGGGATCTGCCACTCTTCGGCCGTTTTACGATGCTTGTTGAAGCTTGCCGTCACGAACGGGGCCAGCACTTCATCAATGCGGTTAATCGTGGTGCCGCCGTAAATATGGCTGGCGACCTGAGCGATAATCTGCGCCGTGACGGCAGTGGCCGTGGAGATTGATTTAGGCGGTTCAATCTCGGCGTTACCCATTTTAAAACCGTGGGTCAGCATGCCTTTCAGGTCGATCAGCATGCAGTTGAACATCGGGAAGAACGGCGAATAGTCGAGATCGTGGTAGTGAATTTCACCGCGCTCGTGCGCCGAGACCACGTCGCGCGGCAGCAGGTGCTGACGGGCATAGTGTTTGGCGACGATACCGGCCAGCAGGTCGCGCTGGGTCGGGATCACTTTACTGTCTTTGTTGGCGTTTTCATTGAGCAGGGCGGAGTTGGTCTGCTCCACCAGGCCACGGATCTCCTGGTTCAGACGACCGCGCTTCTCACGCTGCACGTCACGATCGTGACGGTACTCAATGTAGGCGCGCGCCAGCTGCTTGTAAGGCCCCGCCATCAGCTGGTTCTCAACCGCGGTCTGGATCTCACTGATATCGACCTGGCTGCGTTCGTTCATCTGGCTGCTAACGACTTCTGCGACGGTGGCGCAGTAATCTGCGTCATCGACTCCCGCTGCTTTAGCTGCACGCAGAATGGCTTCCTGGATGCGCTCTGATTTAAACGGCACTTTACAGCCATCACGTTTCATCACATGCGGTGTCATGATCACTCCATTTTTTGAAAACAGGTTATCCACAGAGGTGGAGAAGTCATAACCGGGCGTATTCCCCGCCGGGCCAAAGACTTCCCGCGTTCCCAGCTCGTGTTATCCACAATTCCGGCCAGCGTAAGCGCCGTCTTGTTGTTGGAATAGTAGACGATAAATACAAGATGTTGGGTCGGCGTGCATTTTAAGTGCTACATATAGTGATTTGCATCAAACATGTTTGCGATTTATTTGATGCAGAACAAAGTAAAAAGACGAGAGTACAAACGACGGGCGCTTCAGCGATTGTAAAGGCGCGAGAGAAAAATCTGATTATTTACTCAACAAAAACAGTAAAGTAAGCCGGGTGCTGAGCCGCACCCGGCAGGGAAAGTTACTGCTGCAACCACCAGACGGCTTCAAACGGACGCAGCGACGTCGTTTGCGGCGCCGGGTAGTTACTCATCAGCACCTGCGACCTATCGCTGAGAGCGTCTGCCTGCCATTCCTGCGGTATATTACTCAGGTTTGCCGCCACCATCAGCGTCTGCCCCTGCCACTGACGACGGTAGCACCAAAGAGAAGGATGTTCCGGCAGAAGATCCTCATAATCTCCCCACGTCAGCACCGGCAAGGTTTTACGCAGGCCGATCAGCGACTGGTAGGTGTAGAACACCGAATCCGGGTCGTCGAGCGCGGCGCGGGCGTTCACCGTCTCGTAATTGTCGCAGACGCCAATCCACGGCTCGCCCTCGGTAAAGCCCGCATTGTGCGAAGCGTCCCACTGCATTGGGGTTCGCCCGTTATCGCGGGACTTACTCGCCAGAATCGCCAGTAATTCATCCGGTTCGCGGCCGTTGGCGCGCAGTTCGGCGAACATGTTCAGGCTTTCCACGTCGCGATAGTCGGTGATGCGGCTGAAGTGCGGGTTGGTCATCCCCAGCTCCTCGCCCTGATAGATATACGGCGTGCCCTGCATGCCGTGCAGCACCATGCCGAGCATCTTCGCGGCCTGTACGCGGTATTCCCCTTCGTCACCAAAGCGCGACACGATGCGCGGCTGATCGTGGTTACACCAGAACAGCGCGTTCCACGCCCTGTTGTGCATCCCCTGCTGCCAGTGGCGGAAGAGGGTTTTCAGCGCCACGAAGTCCGGTTTCGCCTTCGTCCATTTTTCGCCGCCGGGGTAGTCCACCTTCAGGTGGTGGAAGTTAAAGGTCATCGACAGCTCGCGTCCGTCGAGCGAGGCGTACTGCTGGCAGTTCTCCAGTGAGGTCGAGGACATCTCGCCCACCGTCATCAGGTTGCGCGGGGTGAAGACGTCCCGGCTCATCTCCTGCAGATATTCGTGAACGCGCGGCCCGTCGGTGTAGAAGCGGCGGCCGTCTCCGGTGTTGTCGTCCGGGAAATCCGGGTCTTTTGAAATCAGGTTAATCACGTCGAGACGCAAGCCGTCCACGCCGCGATCGGCCCAGAACTCGCACACCTTTTTCAGCTCGGCGCGCACTTCTGGGTTCTCCCAGTTGAGGTCCGCCTGCTCCGGGGCGAAAAGGTGCAGGTAATACTGCTCGCTCTCGGCGTGCCAGCGCCAGGCGTTGCCGCCAAACTTGGAGCGCCAGTTGTTGGGAAGCTGCTCCGGCGTGCCGTCGCGCCAGATGTAGAA
Source organism: Enterobacter sp. Y17 (assembly GCF_019730495.1). NCBI lineage: Bacteria > Pseudomonadati > Pseudomonadota > Gammaproteobacteria > Enterobacterales > Enterobacteriaceae > Enterobacter > Enterobacter sp. Y17. Next base: position 2,955,777 of record NZ_JAASKP010000001.1, on the reverse strand, counting down.
CTGGCGGTACGGGCTCTCTTTGTTCAGCGACTCGCGAAACCAGGCGTGCTGCGTGGAGGTGTGGTTAAACACCATGTCCAGCACGATGCGGATGGCGCGCTCGTGCGCCCGGGCAACCAGCTCGTCGAAATCATCCAGCGTGCCGTAAGCCGGGTCGATGGCGGTGTAATTCGCCACGTCGTAGCCGTTATCCACCTGCGGGGAGATATAAAACGGCGTCAGCCAGATGGCGTCGATGCCGAGGGTTTTCAGGTAGTCCAGACGCTGCGTCACGCCGCGCAGATCGCCGGTGCCGCTGCCGGTGGTATCCTGGAAGCTCTTTGGGTAAATCTGATAGATGACGCCGTTCTGCCACCAGTGAGGAAGGGTATTCATAATGCGTTCCTGCAAATGCGAAGGGGCGCAACTGCGCCCCGAAAGAAGAAGTTAAACAATCTGCAGCGAGCCCTGACGGAACTTACGCTGGTAAACCACGGTGGTGAGCGCCATAGGGACGATGATCGCGATGGCCATCGCCAGGGCAAACACCTGCCAGTAAGCCGGCTGGATGGAGAGAATGCCCGGCAGGCCGCCGACGCCAATCCCGTTCGCCATCACGCCGTTCAGACCACACACCAGGCCCGCCAGACCCGAACCGATCATCGCGCAGAGCATCGGGAAGCGGTATTTCAGGTTGATACCGTACATCGCCGGTTCTGTGACGCCGAGGTAAGCAGAGATGGCTGCCGGAACGGAGATCTCACGCTCGTTGTGCTTGCGGCTGACGATGATGATGCCGGTAACCGCCGACGCCTGCGCAATGTTAGACAGGGCGATAATCGGCCAGACCGGCGTGCCGCCGAGGCTCTGGATCATCTGCATATCAATGGCCAGCGTGGTCTGGTGCACGCCGGTGATCACCAGCGGGGCGTACAGGAAGCCAAACAGCGCGGCACCGATTGGCGCAAAGCTGCCGGTCATCAGGTGACGCACCGCGAAGGCCACGCCGTCGCCGATCATGCGGCCAAACGGACCGATAAAGGCGTGCGCGAGGAACACCGCCAGAATCAGCGAGCAGACCGGCACCACCACCAGATAGAGATAATCCGGCACGATGCGCTTCAGGCGCGTTTCAATAAAGCCCAGCGCCAGACCCGCCAGCAGGGCCGGAATGACCTGCGCCTGATAGCCCACTTTGGCAATGGTAAACAGGCCGAAGTTCCACACCTCGGGCACCTGCTGACCAAGTAAGTAAGCGTTCATTAACTGTGGAGAGACCAGCGTGACGCCCAGCACGATACCGAGAATCGGCGTGCCGCCCATTTTGCGCACCGCGGACCAGCAAATCCCGACCGGCAGATAGAAGAAGATCGCCTCGCCAATCAGCCACAGGAAATCGTAAACGGTTTTCAGCGCCGGATACATCTGCGCCAGGGTTTTGCCGTCGCTCATCGGCACATCGCCGATGACGTTACGGAAGCCTAAGATTAAGCCCCCGCTGATCAGCGCGGGCAGCAGCGGGAAGAAAATTTCCGCGAAGTGGGAAATCAGCTGCTCGTGCCACTTCATATTCTGGCGCGCGGCCTTCTTCGCCTGCTCTTTATCGGCAGAAGAGTGCCCGGTTGTCGCCAGCAGAGCCTGATAGTAATCGCCCACTTCGGTACCAATAACGACCTGGAACTGCCCGGCGTTGGTGAAGCAGCCTTTGACCATGGAAAGTTCTTCAATGGCCTTCGGGTTGGCTTTGGCCGGATCGTTCAGCACGAAGCGCAGGCGGGTAATGCAATGGCTGACGGTAGCGATGTTTTCGCGTCCGCCGACCAGGACGATCAGCCGATCGATATCTGCTTGTTTGACTTTACTCATCATGAAACCTCATGACAGATGGTGAGGGGTGTAATGACCTGAGCGCAAGCCTACTCCTTCAGCGTGACGGCGAAAATGGGAACGTTCCCGAAATCAGGCGAAGATCACAATAATCTGTTTTAGAGGGGTTACGAAAGGTGAGCGGGAATGACGATCTGACGAGGCTCTGAACGCCCGTTTATCTGCTCGATAAGCTGTGCTGCGGCCTGTCTGCCGGACTCGGCGTAGCCCGGATCGACGGTGATGATCTCCGGGTGCAGGAACTTCATCAGCGGCGTGCTGCCGACGCTCGCCACCTGCAGGTTATCGATGCGCTGCTCCTGCAGATATTTGCTGGCACCCAGCGCCAGGGTATCCGTGGCGCACACCAGCGCCGTGGTCTGCGGCGTAAGAACGCTGGCGGCCTGCTCGTAGCCCTGCTTCATGCCCAGCCCCGGCAGGGAGGCCACGGCGGAGAGGTTGTGCTTTTTGCAAAAGGCCAGATAGGCCTCATGCCGACGTTTGCCGGTGGTGACGTCCGCGTGCGGGACGCCGAGGAAGCTGATGTGACGATGGCCCTCGTCAAACAGGCGCTGCATCAGGGTGATAATCGCGCCCTCATCGTCGTAGCAGACGGAGGCAAACCCGTGTGCATCGCGCGCCAGCAGCACCAGCGAAGGCTGCCAGGGTTTCAGCATCTCGTCCTTAATGCCGGTAAAACCGAACAGCACCACGCCATCAATGTTGCGCCGCTGGAGCATCCCCAGATGCTCTTCAACCAGCTGCACAGAGAACTGGCTCTCCATCATGATCGGATCATACCCCTGCTCATAGAAGGCGGGCAGCATGGTCTGCACGGCGAGATTTTCAGACAGAGAGTCCAGACGAGAAACAATGATGGCGACGACTTTGTCACTCTGCCCGCGCATGGCGCGCGCGGAGCGGGAAGGGGAAAAACCGTGCTGATTCATAACCGCCTCAACGCGCTCGCGGGTGCGTTCGCTGACGCCGCTTTCGTTGTTCAGCACGCGTGAGACGGTCGATTTCCCCACGCCGCTTAAACGCGCGATGTCTTTAATCGTAAGGCGGTTCTGCATGCTGTATTCCCTGTAACAACGACGATGTAGTGAATTGAGCCTAATGCTATAGCGCGATTTCGCTATGGGCAAAGTCTGGTTTACGTTCGGTTTATTTGCAGGGGGGTATAATACCGCCCGAATCGTCATAAAGGGTACGCTTAAATCCTTATACTGCGCGGCGACACCCTGTTTTTTTACTTACCGGAGGCTTCATGGATCCCGATCCCACACCTCTCCTGAACGGGAGAATGCGTTCTTTCCGGTAAGCCAGCTTTTGCTGTCTCACCGGCGTGAGGCAGCAACGTCTTAAACGTTCCTGCTTGAAAAATTGAGTGCCTCTCAGGTACGGCTTTGCCACGCCTGAAGGAATTGCTGCGTCCGCCCAGGCGGATGCGGAGGAATGACTATGTTTAAAAATATCACCCGGCAGCTGCAGGCCCTGCTGAGCCGCCACCTGCCACACCGTCTTGTTCAGCGCGACCCGCTGCCAAACGCCAAAAACATGGCGGGGGCGGCGATCCCCGCGTCCCTGACCGAACGCTGCCTGAACGTGGCGGCGATGGATGAAAACGAAGTCTGGCGCGCGTTCGGCGGACACCCGGAAGGGCTAAACGCGGCCGAAGTGGAAAAAATCCGCGCCGTGCACGGCGATAACCAGATCCCGGCGCAGAAGCCGTCTCCGTGGTGGGTGCACCTGTGGCTCTGCTACCGCAACCCGTTCAACCTGCTGCTGACCGTGCTCGGCCTCATCTCCTACGCGACGGAAGATCTGTTTGCCGCAGGCGTCATTGCCCTGATGGTGGGTATCTCCACGCTGCTGAACTTTATTCAGGAAGCCCGCTCCACCAAAGCGGCGGATGCCCTGAAGGCGATGGTCAGCAACACCGCGACCGTCTCGCGCGTGATTAACGATCTCGGCGAAAACGCCTGGGTGGAGCTGCCGATCGACCAGCTGGTGCCGGGCGATCTGGTGAAGCTGGCCGCGGGGGACATGATCCCGGCGGATTTACGCATCATCCAGGCGCGCGATCTGTTCGTCGCTCAGGCCTCCCTGACCGGGGAATCCCTGCCCGTAGAAAAGGTAGCGCGCAGCCGCGACCCGCAGCAGATGAATCCGCTTGAATGCGATACCCTGTGCTTTATGGGCACCACGGTGGTCAGCGGTACGGCGCAGGCGATTGTCACCGCCACCGGGGGCAACACCTGGTTTGGACAGCTTGCCGGGCGCGTCAGCGAGCAGGAGAGCGAGCCAAACGCCTTCCAGAAAGGGATTGGCCGCGTCAGCATGCTGCTGATCCGCTTTATGATGGTGATGACGCCGATCGTGCTGCTGATCAACGGCTACACCAAAGGCGACTGGTGGGAAGCGGCGCTGTTCGCGCTCTCCGTGGCCGTTGGCCTGACGCCGGAAATGCTGCCGATGATCGTCACCTCCACGCTGGCGCGCGGGGCGGTGAAGCTCTCTAAACAGAAAGTGATCGTCAAACACCTCGACGCCATTCAAAACTTTGGCGCGATGGACATCCTCTGCACCGATAAAACCGGCACCCTGACGCAGGACAAAATCGTGCTGGAGAACCACACCGATATCTCCGGCAAAACCAGCGAGCGCGTCCTGCACAGCGCGTGGCTGAACAGTCATTACCAGACCGGGCTGAAAAACCTGCTCGACGTCGCGGTGCTGGAAGGGGTGGACGAGGAATCCGCCCGCACGCTCTCCGGCCGCTGGCAGAAGGTGGATGAGATCCCGTTCGACTTCGAGCGCCGCCGCATGTCGGTGGTGGTGAGCGAGCAGACGGACGTGCATCAGCTGATCTGCAAAGGGGCGCTGCAGGAGATCCTCAACGTGTCGACGCAGGTTCGCTATAACGGCGACATCGTGCCGCTGGACGACACCATGCTGCGCCGCATCAAGCGCGTCACCGACAACCTGAACCGTCAGGGGCTGCGCGTGGTGGCGGTCGCGAGCAAGTTCCTGCCCGCGCGCGAGGGTGACTATCAGCGTATCGATGAATCCGATCTGATCCTCGAGGGCTACATCGCCTTCCTCGATCCGCCGAAAGAGACCACCGCGCCGGCGCTGAAAGCGCTGAAGGCGAGCGGTATTACCGTCAAAATTCTCACCGGCGACAGCGAGCTGGTGGCGGCCAAAGTGTGCCATGAAGTGGGGATGGACGCGGGCGACGTGGTGGTGGGAAGCGATATTGAGCACTTGTCCGACGACGAGCTGGCGAAGCTTGCCCAGCGTACCACGCTGTTTGCCCGGCTGACGCCGATGCACAAAGAGCGCATCGTCACCCTGCTTAAGCGCGAAGGGCACGTGGTGGGCTTTATGGGCGACGGCATCAATGACGCGCCCGCGCTGCGTGCGGCGGACATCGGTATCTCCGTCGATGGTGCGGTGGATATCGCCCGCGAGGCGGCGGATATCATCCTGCTGGAAAAGAGCCTGATGGTGCTGGAGGAGGGCGTGATCGAAGGGCGCCGCACCTTCGCCAATATGCTCAAGTACATCAAAATGACCGCCAGCTCCAACTTCGGTAACGTCTTCAGCGTGCTGGTGGCGAGCGCGTTTCTGCCGTTCCTGCCGATGCTGCCGCTGCATCTGCTGATCCAGAACCTGATGTACGACGTGTCTCAGGTGGCTATCCCGTTTGATAACGTGGACGACGAGCAGATCCAGAAGCCGCAGCACTGGAATCCGGCGGATCTCGGGCGCTTTATGTTGTTCTTTGGGCCGATCAGCTCCATCTTCGACATCCTGACCTTCTGCCTGATGTGGTTTGTGTTCCACGCCAACACCCCGGAACACCAGACGCTGTTCCAGTCCGGCTGGTTCGTGGTAGGCCTGCTGTCGCAGACGCTGATTGTGCACATGATCCGCACCCGCCGTATTCCGTTCATCCAGAGCCGCGCCGCGTGGCCGCTGATTGTGATGACGGGCATTGTGATGGCGCTCGGTATCGCGCTGCCGTTCTCGCCGCTGGCAGGCTACCTGCAGCTTCAGGCGCTGCCGCTGAGCTACTTCCCGTGGCTGGTGGCGATCCTCGCGGGCTATATGGTGCTGACGCAGATGGTGAAAGGATTCTATGCGCGTCGGTACGGGTGGCAGTGAGTTATGTTTGCCGGGTGGCGGCTTCGCCTTACCCGGCCTACTCCCGAAACGTAGGCCCGGTAAGCGCAGCGCCACCGGGCAATAGCTTTCCTCTCAAATTCAACAACCTGTGATCTCCGTCGGCGCATTCGCTTGACGACAAATTGAGCGCATGTTAACAGAATGTTTTGTCTTTATACCCTAAATAATTCGAGTTGCATGAAGGCGGCAAGGGAGTGAATCCCCGGGAGCTTACATAAGTAAGTGACCGGGGTGAACGAGTGCAGCCAACGCACAGGCAACTTGAAGTATGACGGGTATATTTGGCCCGTCAGATAAGGAACATTCATGTTACGGTACAGTCTCTTAACCGCCGGGCTGATGCTCGGCGCCTCTGCGTTTGCCGCCCCGGCAGGCGATCTCCCTTTGATGCCCTGGCCTGCGAAGGTCGAACGCCCGACGACCCAGGGCGCGCTGGTGCTCAACAACAACGTATCCATTAGCGTCAGCGGGGACGATCTCGGTGACGCCGTCAACCGCCTGCGCCAGCGCATTGCCCTACAAACCGGCTGGACGCTGCAGCCCCAGGCTGAAAAACCAGATAAACCGACCATCCGCATCGCGATTGCCAAAAAGGTCAAGCCGCAGCCGCTGCCGGACAGCGATGAAAGCTATAAGCTCACGGTGGACGCCAACGGCGTTGATATCTCCGCCAACACCCGCTTCGGCGCGCTGCGCGCCATGGAAACCCTGCTCCAGCTGATGCAAAACGGGGCGGAAAACACCTCGCTGCCGTGGGTCACCATTGAAGATTCGCCGCGCTTCCCGTGGCGCGGGCTGCTGCTCGACTCGGCGCGTCACTTTATTCCGCTGCCGGATATCAAGCGCCAGATCGACGGCATGGCCGCGGCGAAGCTCAACGTCCTGCACTGGCACCTGACCGACGACCAGGGCTGGCGCTTCAGCTCGAAGCGCTACCCTAAGCTGACGCAGCTTGCCAGCGACGGGCTGTACTACACGCCTGAACAGATGCGTGAAGTGGTGCGTTACGCCGCCGAACGCGGTATCCGCGTGGTGCCGGAGATCGACATGCCGGGCCACGCCTCGGCGATTGCCGTAGCCTATCCGGAGCTGATGAGCGCCCCGGGGCCGTACGCCATGGAGCGCCACTGGGGCGTGCTGAAGCCGGTTTTAGATCCCACCAAAGAGGCAACCTACGCCTTTGCCGACGCGATGGTCAGCGAACTGGCGGCGATCTTCCCCGATCCGTATCTGCATATCGGCGGCGATGAGGTGGACGACAGCCAGTGGAAAGCGAATGCCGCGATCCAGAACTTCATGCGCGACAACAGGCTGGCGGACAGCCACGCGCTGCAGGCGTATTTCAACCGCAGGCTGGAAACGATCCTTGAGAAGCATCACCGGCAGATGGTCGGCTGGGACGAGATCTACCATCCCGACCTGCCGAAAAGCATTCTGATCCAGTCCTGGCAGGGGCAGGACGCGCTGGGGCAGGTGGCGCAAAACGGCTACAAGGGCATTCTCTCGACGGGCTTCTATCTCGACCAGCCCCAGTCCACCGCCTATCACTACCGCAACGAAATTGTCCCGCAGGGGCTGAACGGCGTGGATGTGATTGCAGACAGCGACAGCGTCCAGAGCTGGGCCTTCTCCATGCCGCGCCTGAAGGGCAAGCCGGTGGAGGGGAGCTTTACGCTGGTGAAAGGGGATTCAGGCTGGCGCGGGTTTATTGATTTTGCCGGGAAATCCCGCCGCGCGGTGCAGGATATTGAATGGCGCGATGACAGCCAGGTGACCTTCACCGTCGACACGTGGATGGGCGAGACGCGCCCGGTGGTTTCCGTTGATAACGACAAGCTCACCGGCTATTTCCTGGTGGGGAATACGCGTTACCCAATCAGCGGCACGCGTCTGGACGCGGTGCCGAAAGGCATTCCGCCGGTCGTGCCGGACGTGGCGAATCAGGCCAACCTGCTCGGCGGGGAAGCCGCGCTGTGGGCGGAAAACGTGGTGGCGCCGGTGCTGGATATCCGCCTGTGGCCGCGCACCTTCGCGGTGGCGGAGCGGCTGTGGTCGGCGCAGGACGTCAACGACGTCGACAACATGTACACCCGCCTGCAGGCGATGGACAGCTGGTCGACGGTGTCTGTCAGGCTGCAGCAGCATACCCAGCAGCAGGTGCAGTTCACGCGCCTTGCCGGTAATGCCGACACGCTGCCGCTGCAGATCCTCGCGCAGGCGGTAGAGCCCGCGCAGTATTACACCCGCCAGCACCTGAAGTTCCAGGCGGGAAATTATCATCAGTTCGAACCGCTCAACCGCTTCGCCGATGCGCTGAACGCCGAAAGCGCCACCGTGCGCCAGATGAACAAATGGGCGGACCGCCTGGTGAGCGATGCGGAAGACGCGGAAAGCGCCGACGCGCTGCGCCACGTCTTTAACCGCTGGCAGAGCAACACCAGCGACGCGCTGGCGCTAAGCGAAAACAGCTATCAGCTGAAGGCGATGAAGCCGGTGATCCAGGAGGTGGATAAGCTGGCCTCCATTGGCCTGAGGCTGACGGATCTGGTGGCGCGGCAGGGCACGCTGGATGATAAAGAAATAGCGTCAATTCAGAGCGAGCTGGATAACGCAGCGAAGGTTCAGGACGAGGTGGTGATTGCGGCGGTCTATCCGCTGGAGACGCTGCTCAGGGCGACGCGGAATCAGTAGCAAGCAACAAAAAAGGCAGCCTGGGCTGCCTTTTTTTATCGCCAAAGCGAATTAGCGACGTACTGCAATCGCTTCGATTTCAATTTTCACGTCTTTTGGCAGACGGGCCACTTCCACGCAGGAGCGCGCCGGGAAGGTGGCGTTGTGCTCGGTGAAGAACGCTTCGTAAGTGGCGTTAACGGTCGCGAAATCGTTCAGATCCTTCACGAAAACGGTGGTTTTCACGATATCGCCCACTTTCAGACCGGCAGATTCAACGATAGCCTGCACGTTTTCCAGCGACTGACGCGCCTGTGCCGCGACGTCTTCCGGCACCGCGCCGGTTTTTGGGTTCACCGGGATCTGACCGGAAGTGATGATCATGCTACCCAGATCAACGCCCTGAACGTAAGGGCCGATAGCCGCTGGTGCATTTTCCGTCGCGAGTACTTTGCTCATGTTTTCTCCAGAATTACAGCGTTAAGAATGTTCCCGGCCATTATAACAGCCGGGATTTCATTACCAACCTCAATTAGTTGGCCAGCACCACATAATGAGAAAACTCTTTTTCGCAGTATTTGCATTTGAGCGCGATGTCATCGGCGCGTTTTTTCACTGCAAAGCTGGAAGAAACCGGCTCAGCATGACTGATGCAGTTGCTGTTCGGGCAGACCAGCACGCTTTCAATGCGATCCGGCAGGCTCGGACGGGATTTGCCGACCACTTCATACTCGTCGATGCGGTTGACGGTGGCGTCCGGCGCGTACAGCGACAGCTGGTTGACCTGCTCGTCGGTCAGGAAGGTGTTCTCGATTTTAATCAGGTCCTTGCGGCCCATCTCGCCCGACGGCAGGTTCAGGCCGATGGTGATGCGCTGGTCGGTTTCGGTCAGTTTGAACAGCGTCAGCAGCTTAAAGCCCACCTGCGCAGGGATGTGGTCAATCACGGTGCCGCGCTTGATGGCTTCAACCTGGAGTTTGTTATCGTGTGTCATGGTCGTTTCCCCTTACAGTGCCAATTCGCGATTCAGAACCAGTGCCAGTAACGCCTGGCGGGCGAAGATGCCGTTTCCGGCCTGCTGGAAGTACCAGGCGTGCGGCGTTTTATCCACGTCTGTGGTGATCTCATCGATGCGCGGCAGCGGATGCAGCACCTTCATGTTGTCGCGCGCGCCCTCGAGGTCGCTGGCGCGCAGCACGAACTGTGCCTTCACGTTGGCGTATTCGGACGGATCCAGACGCTCTTTCTGCACGCGGGTCATGTAGAGAATATCCACGTGGCTCATCACCTCTTCGATGCTGGCGTGCAGGCTCCACTGAATGCCTTTTTCGTCCAGCATGTCGAGAATGTACTGCGGCATCGCCAGCGCGTCCGGGGCGATGAAGAAGAAGCGGTTGCCGTTAAATTTCGCCAGCGCCTGGGTCAGGGAGTGGACGGTGCGGCCATATTTCAGGTCGCCGACCATGGCGATATTCAGGTTCTCGAGCTTGCCCTGCGTCTCCTGAATGGTAAACAGATCCAGCAGGGTCTGCGTCGGATGCTGGTTGGCACCGTCACCGGCGTTCAGCACCGGGATGCCGCCGGAAAATTCGGTCGCCAGGCGCGCCGCGCCCTCCTGCGGATGACGCATCACAATCGCGTCGACGTAGGTGCTGATCACTGAAATGGTGTCCGCCAGGGTTTCGCCTTTTTTACCCAGCGACGTGTTGCTGCTGTCCGAGAAGCCCACCACGCTCGCGCCCAGGCGGTGCATGGAGGTTTCAAAGGAGAGGCGGGTGCGGGTCGAGGCTTCGAAGAAGCAGCTCGCAATCACCTTGTGCTTCAGCAGCTCCGGTTGCGGATTAGCCTTCAGTTTTGCCGCGGTTTCCAGAACCAGTTCCAGCTCTTCGCGGCTGAGGTCGTTTATGGAAATGATGTGTTTTTGATAAAGCGGATTCATGTTTATCTCCTGACGCCGGGCAAAAAAAAGCCCCTCAAATGAGGGGCTCTGGGAATAGGTTTAGCAACGGGAAGAAAAACGGCAGGCCAGCGTCTGATTTCAGACGCGGTAAGACGTTATATCGTACACGCTTGACCATGCTTCCTCCCGGCAAATTGTCGGGCATTATACGCAGCTCGCTTTTCGGATCAAGCGATTTAATGCACGCTTTACTCAATGCAAACGGTTCTTTATGAATATTAATGCGTTCTGAGTAAATAATTAATTTGCTTATGCACCAGGGCGGTGCGCTTCACGACCCGGGGAGCGACCCAGACGATACTGCTGCCGGCCACCACGCCTAAAATTTCCGGCAGCTGGTGATAATCCAGAATACGCGCCACCGCGCGGCCATATCCGGCGACGGTATGAACAAGGATAAACTCGCTATTGTGCTCGACGCTGACCACCATTTCGGACACGGTACGCGCGGCGTCGGGGGCAGGGCGCAGCTGGGGATTCAGCGAATAAATCTTTAGCCCTTTGGCATTTCGAATTTTTATGACGCCGAGCAATTTAAGCAAACGTGAAACGGTGGACTGGCTGATGGTCTCAAAACCACGCTCCTGCAAATCCCGGCGGATCTCCTCCTGAGAGAGATAGCTTTTTTCTGCGATCAGGCGCTGGCAGACCGTCAGCTGTAGTTGCTCTTTGGGAGAGTACTCTTCGTAATCCATCATAGTTCCCATATCAGTTCCTGAAATAACCGGTGGCACCGCACCGATCCGTAGGCCGGATAAGCGCAGCGCCATCCGGCAAATCACAACAAGGCACCCAGACTTAACGCCACCATAATCACCACCGTTAAAATGCCCAGCAGCGGCGCCACCCATTTCAGATAGCGCACGTAGGGCACGCGGGCGATGGCCAGCCCGCCCATCACGACGGCAGAAGTGGGCGTGACGAGGTTAACGATGCCGGAGGCCGACTGGTAAGCCGTCACCACCAGGTCGCGGTTGACGTTAGCGAAATCGGCAAGCGGCGCCATGATCGGCATCGTCAGAACGGCCAGGCCGGATGAAGAAGGCACAAGAAACGACAGCACGACCTCCAGCCAGTACATCACGTTGATAAACGCTACCGTGGACAACCCGCTGACCAGCCCTTCCGCGCTGTGCAAAATGGTGTGGGTAATCATGCCCTTATCCATGATGACTACGATACCGCGCGCGATGCCGATAATCAGCGCGACGCCCAGCAAATCTCGCGCGCCGTTGATAAACGTCGACGTCAGCTCCTCTTCGCTCATGCGGGCAATCAGGCCGACGATAATCGCGCTGGCGAGAAACACCGCTGAGATCTCCGCCATCCACCAGCCCAGCACCGCCACGCCGTAGATCATCACCGCGAAGGCGAGGGCGAAAATCACCAGGATGATTTTGCGCACCGGGGTAAATTCCAGCGACTGTTCGCCCTTGTCGCCGAGGAAGTGGGCGCGGTTCTCTTCCTGTTTGTCTGCGACGATCGACAGCGACGGATCCAAACGCACCTTACGGGCGTAACGCATCACCCACGCCACGCAGATGACCCAGCCGATGACCAGCAGCGCCACGCGCAGGGCGATGCCGTTAGTGAAGGGGATCCCGGCGGCGTTGGCGGCGATCACCGTGGCAAACGGGTTAATGGTGGAGCCGAGCGTGCCGATCCCCGCCCCGAGCAGCACGGTAGAGGCGGCGACAACCGGATCGAACCGAGCGGCCAGCATCACCGGTACCAGCAGGGTGTAGAACGGCAGCGACTCTTCGGCCATGCCGTAAATCGTGCCGCCCGCGGCAAACAGCGCCATCAGGATCGGGATCATCCACTCCTCGCGCCCGCGCAGCCGGGTGGTGACGCGCTCGATCCCGGCGTCAATCGCCCCGGTTTTGGTGACGATCCCGAGAAAACCGCCGATGATCAGGATAAACAGCGCGACGTCGATCGCCCCGGCCTGGCCGGAGACCGGATCGTACAGCCCGGCGATGGGCGCCATCAGGACGGAAACCAGCCCCTGCGGATGTGCCGCTACGTGCGCGTACGTTCCGGCAATCGGGACTTCTTTACCGAGGGTTTCGTTCATCGCCATCTGGTACTGACCGGCGGGGACGACCCAGCTCAGCGCCGCCACAACGGCAATCAGGAAAAAGAGAATGGTGTAAGCGGAGGGAAACTTAAACTTGCCCATGATGTTCTCCTTAAACCCGGCGCACCGCGCGGCGCGCCGGGCGGTGATTAGTCGCCGAGTGTCGCCACCATGACCGCTTTAATGGTGTGCATGCGGTTCTCTGCTTCGTCGAAGACGATGGAGTTCGGTGATTCGAAGACCTCTTCCGTCACCTCCAGCCCCTTCAGGCCGTAGGCCATCTCGATCTCGCGGCCCACTTTGGTGTGTTCGTTGTGGAACGCCGGCAGGCAGTGCATAAACTTGACGTTCGGGTTGCCGGTGGCTTTCATCACGTCCGCGTTGATTTGATACGGCTTCATCAGGCTGACGCGCTCGGCCCAGGCCTCCTTCGGCTCGCCCATGGAGACCCACACGTCGGTGTAGAGGAAATCGGTCCCCTGCACACCTTCTTCCACGTCGTCGGTGAGGGTGATGCGCGCGCCCGTCTCTTTCGCGATGGCGCGGCACTGCTCAACCAGCCCGGCTTCCGGCCAGAAGGATTTCGGTGCGACGAGGCGGATATCCATCCCCATCTTGGCCGCGCCGACCATCAGCGAGTTGCCCATGTTGTTGCGCGCGTCGCCCAGGTAGGCAAAGCTCAGCTCCGGCAGGGTTTTGCCCGGCGCGTGCTCCAGCATGGTCATCAGGTCGGCGAGGATCTGCGTTGGGTGGAACTCGTCGGTCAGGCCGTTCCACACCGGCACGCCCGCGTACTCGCCCAGCTCTTCGACGATGGCCTGGCCGTAGCCGCGGTATTCGATGCCGTCATACATGCGGCCCAGCACGCGGGCGGTGTCTTTCATCGACTCTTTATGGCCGATCTGCGAGCCGCTTGGGCCGAGGTAGGTCACCTGCGCGCCCTGGTCGAACGCGCCCACTTCGAATGCGCAGCGGGTGCGGGTGGAGGTTTTTTCAAAAATCAGGGCGATGTTTTTCCCGACCAGGGTTTGCTTTTCACGTCCGGCTTTTTTGGCCGCTTTCAGCTCGATGGCGAGGTCGATCAGGTACTGGATCTCCGCCGGGGTGTAGTCCAGCAGTTTCAGGAAGTTGCGGTTTTTCAGGTTGATGGTCATGTGGGAAATCCTTTTAAAAATTAGCTGTCTGATGCCCTCACCCCGGCCCTCTCCCACAGGGAGAGGGGGGCTTACATTCCCTCTCCCTTAGGGAGAGGGTTAGGGTGAGGGGAAAACGACTCAGTTACGAATCAACGTGCCTTTCTCGCCTGCCAGGATCTCCGCGCCGTCGGCCAGCGCGCCGATCCCGGCAATGCCGTTGCAGGCCTCAACAAACTCGCGGCAGGCGGCCACTTTCGGCCCCATCGATCCGGCGTCGAACTGCATGCCTCTGAGCAGCTCCGGCGTTACCTGCGCCAGCGGGCGCTGGGTCGGCTTGCCCCAGTCGAGGTACACCGCGTCGGCATCGGTCAGGATCAGCAGGGCGTCGGCCTCGATCTGCCTCGCCAGCAGGGCGGCGGAGAGGTCTTTGTCGATCACCGCCTCAATGCCGCGATAGCCGTTGGCGTTCTCCACTACCGGCACGCCGCCGCCGCCGTTGCAGATCACCAGGTGATCGCGCTGGATCAGCGCCGTGATGGCGTCGCTCTCGACGATGCGCTTCGGCTGCGGTGACGGCACCACGCGGCGGACGTAGCTGCCGTCGGCCTTGAACACCCAGCCTTTTTCCGCAGCGAGCGCTTTCGCCTGGGCTTCGCTGTACACCGGGCCGATGTATTTGGTGGGGTTGCTGAAGGCCGGGTCGGCGGCGTCCACTTCCACCTGCGTGAGCAGGACGCTCACCTCGCGCTGCGGCAGATTGTTTTTCAGCGCCTGCTGGAGCATGTAGCCGATCATTCCCTGGCTTTCGGCGCCGAGAACGTCCAGCGGGTAGGGTGTGACTTTGTCGTAGGCGCTGTTCTGCAGCGCCAGCAGCCCGACCTGCGGCCCGTTGCCGTGCACCAGCACCACGCGCCACTGTTCTGTTAATCCGGCGATGGTGCGGGCGGCCTGCTCGATGTTCTGACGCTGGATTTCGGCTTCCAGCGGCTCGCCGCGCTTGAGCAGCGCGTTGCCGCCAAGGGCCACAACCAGAGTGGGTTTTCGTTCCATGATGGCTCCTTTAAATTCCGTCGCGTTCCAGCGGGCAGCTCATGCAGCGCGCGCCGCCGCGACCGCGTCCGAGCTCATCGCCCGGGATAGGCAGCACGGTGATGCCCGCTTTGTCGTACTTCTCGTTGGTCCAGACGTTGCGCTCGTAGCCAATTACCACGCCCGGGCGGATGGTCAGCACGTTGTTGGCGTCGTTCCACTGCTCGCGTTCGGCTTCAAAGGCGTCGCCGCCGGTGGTGATCAGGCGCACCTGGTTAATGCCGAGCGCTTTCTCGATGGCGTGCAGCAGGTCGGTTTCCTGGGTGCGCAGCAGGCCGCCGCGTCCGTCCGGGGTGAGCGTCCAGCACTGGGCGTCTTTGCGCACCACTTCCGGGTAGACGGAGAAGGTGTCGATGTCGATGTGGGTCATGACGGTGTCGAGGTGCATGCAGGAGCGGTGTTTTGGCAGCTCAACGGCGATCACGCGCTCGGCCTGACGGTGTTTGAACAGGCTGTTGGCGAGGAACTCCACGCCCTGCGGCGTCGTGCGCTCGGACATGCCGATCAATACCGCCCCGCGGCCAATCACCAGTACGTCGCCGCCTTCTAGCGTGGTGTGGTCATAATTAATATTCTCGTCGCCGAAATACTTAATAAAATCGCCGTCGGCAAACGCCGGGTGCCAGCGATATATTGCCCGCAGGTTATTGGTTTCACGCTGACGGGCCGGTTTCGCCATTGGGTTAATAGAGACGCCGTTATAAATCCAGCACGAGGTATCGCGGGTAAATAAATGGTTCGGCAGCGGCTTCATAATAAAATCATTCGCCGTGTGGGTATCCACCACCATATTTTTAATGGCCGCCGGAATTTCGCCATAGGTTAATCCTCCGCTCAGTCTGCGCGCCAGTTCGCGGTGCGGCATATCCGCCAGCCAGCCGCGCACGTCGCCGGCAAAGGTTGGGCCGAGGCGATAGTCAGAGATTTGGGTATCCAGAAGCCAGGCTTTCGCTTCTGCAATATCAAGGGTTTGTGTCAGAAGGTCGGTCAACAGCAGGACTTCCACACCCTGCTCGCGCAGCGTGTTGGCGAAGATGTCATGCTCCTCACCCGCCCGCTCAACCGAGAGCACGTCATCGAAAAGCAGCTCCTGACAGTTTGATGGCGTTAAGCGTTTCAGACTTAAATTAGGACGATGCAGCATAACGCTACGCAATTGACCAATTTCAGAACCGACGTAATGCTTTTCCATAATTATTCCTTTAACTGTTTTTCAGAATAAAAAGGGCATGCGCCATGTGATGTGTTTAATTTCATGGCGGCTAAGCTCAATTGATTTCGTGATTCATACTAGGCAGTTAAATAATCCGTATTGTGATATTGCTCACGCGAAACCGGATATTAAGGAGTTTGTTTTCATTTGCATGATTCGCATCAGATAATGATTAATTTCATATTATTGAGGGGTGAATAGCTAAGCAGGATTCGGTGG
Organism: Enterobacter sp. Y17; assembly: GCF_019730495.1. Lineage (NCBI taxonomy): Bacteria > Pseudomonadati > Pseudomonadota > Gammaproteobacteria > Enterobacterales > Enterobacteriaceae > Enterobacter > Enterobacter sp. Y17. The sequence goes on along the minus strand of NZ_JAASKP010000001.1, from coordinate 2,939,371 downwards.
CATTATTTGAGATTGTTATTATTTTGTAGATTTTAATGTTTTGAAATATATCGTTATGTGGCTGATTTTAAATGATAAATATCATGAGCAAGAATTGCTATGCAATTAAAGTAATTAACTATTTTTGACTTAAGAAAAATCAATAAATAATTATGGTTTTTTAGAGCAAATTATCAAAACAGTAAAGTGTGAGGCGGCAACGGGTTTTGTTAATTAGAGAGCATGATCAAGAGGTTAGAACAGCCGTCCGACAAGCGCTGATCGAGGTTATGCATAACCCCTGCATAATTGCCTGGACAGGATTAACAGTGGGTTAACACCTTTCCCGATAAACATGCGCTCGCGCAAACCTCTTCGAAAAAGGGCTGGTATGGCAGTCTTAACTCTCGTATAAAAGATAAAAATGAAACGTTGTTTTACGTAGAGGGATTTCACATGATTATCGGCAACATCCACCATCTGCAGCCCTGGCTGCCTGACGCGCTGCGCCAGGCGATTGAGCACGTTAAAGCCCACGTCACCGACGCCACGCCGCTCGGCAAGCACGACATCAACGGCAGCAGCCTGTTCTATCTGGTCTCGGAAGATATGACCCAGCGGTTCGCCGAGCGCCGCGCCGAGTACCACGCGCGCTATCTGGACATCCAGATAATTATGAAGGGCCAGGAAGGGATGACCTTCAGCACCCTGCCGCACGGCGCGCCCGACACCGACTGGTTGGCGGAGAAAGACATCGCGTTCCTGCCGGAAGGCGAGCAGGAGAAAACCGTGGTGCTGAGCGAAGGGGATTTTGTGGTGTTCTGGCCGGGTGAAGTGCATAAGCCGCTGTGCGCGGTGGGCGCGCCTGCGAAGGTGCGCAAGGTTGTGGTGAAAATGCTGATTAGCTAATCGGGTTTACTCCCTCTCCCACAGGGAGAGGGCCGTATCGGTGCTTGATTTGCCCGGTGGCGCTGCGCTTACCGGGCCTACGATTATTGATATCGTTGCACAAAGTAGGCCGGGTAAGCGCAGCGCCACCCGGCAAGAAAGGCGCACTGAACCACTAGAGTGATAAGAACTTTGTTTGGCTCATTTAGATATAGCCAGATTTCTTGAAAAATCCGCATTAGAAACTGACTGTACCTTCCATAAGTTGTTTTCTTTAACCATGCAGTCTATGACTATGTGCTCCTGCTTTTTGCCAAATGCAATGTATACGTTGACACAAACTGGATCGGTATCCCCGGCTATGGCTGTTACATTCTGGGGCCAGTCATCGCCAACGTATTGCGCTTTTAAAAACATATCGGCTTCGTAAAACTCTTCGTCGGCATAACGCGGATCCTGCGTATGACGGAGTTTTTTCATTGTTGATGCTGTGACATATTTATCTATTTCATTTCCATCAGTAATGGGAAATGCATCTTTGTTGATTTGATTAACGTACCAGCTGTTAAATTTTACAGCACGCTCAATCGGGTCAGAGTGGCCAGCCATTACAGAGAAAGAAAATATGAAGAGAAGCAGTAAGATATTTTTCATATCAGTAGTGCCTGTAAAGGGTGATTTTTGGCTGTATCTTACGATATGTCTGGCCGGGATAAAGGCTGTTCTGTTTAAAATCTGAATACCAGGTACCCGATTCGTCGTAGATACATGCATGCCCATTCTGATGCGCACCTGGTAATGCGTCAATTACTGCGACATCACCCTCAATGGGTGTGCCGTACACCTTGCTGAATCCTGCCTTCTCAAGAGAGCGCCAGAAGTTTTTTGCATCAGCACCATCAATTTTCAAACCTCCGGCACGAATAGCTGCAGCGACGGCGCGAGCGCAGTAACCCGTACTGTTATGATGTGCGTGGCTGCGGGCATATGACACAGCTTCATGCTTATTCCATGACATAAAATAATCCTTATTTTATTAACGAAACGTAGTAATAAGGAAACATTACACCGGATATTTACAATGGTTTGTAATTGATAATGATCTAATATTAACCATCATCAATCTAATAAATAATGGTTAATAAAATTATAAATACATATTATGGTTGATGCTTATCTGAGGATGCGTCAGTAAAATGATTTTTTTGCTCGTAAACTGGAAATGATTATCTGCTGAAAAATAATTCAGCAGATAATCACCATCTCAAGGTAAGAGAGAGGCTCACTCCCCAAGCGTCGCCACCATCACCGCCTTAATCGTATGCATCCGGTTTTCCGCCTGGTCGAACACGATGCTCGCCGCCGACTCAAACACCTCGTCCGTCACTTCCATCCCGCCGTGCAGGTCGAACTCTTTCGCCATCTGCTTGCCGAGCGTGGTCTGGTCGTCATGGAACGCCGGCAGACAGTGCAGGAACTTCACGTTTGGGTTGCCGGTCAGCGCCATCATCTGCGCGTTCACCTGATACCCGCGCAGCAGCGCAATCCGCTCCGCCCACTTCTCTTTGGCTTCGCCCATCGACACCCACACGTCGGTATAGATAAAGTCCGCGCCCTTCACGCCTGCCGCCACGTCTTCCGTCAGGACAATCTTCCCGCCGTGCTTCTCCGCCAGCGCGCTGCACTCCGCCACCAGGCTCTCTTCCGGCCAGCAGGCTTTCGGGGCCACCAGGCGCAGATCCAGCCCGGTCAGCGCCGCCGCTTCCAGCATCGAGTTGCCCATGTTGTTGCGCGCGTCGCCCGCGTAGACCAGCGTCATCTCGTTAAACGCCTTGCCCGGCAGGTGCTCCTGCATGGTCAGCAGGTCCGCCAGCAGCTGGGTCGGGTGGAACTCGTTGGTCAGCCCGTTCCATACCGGCACGCCCGCGTACTGCGCCAGCGTCTCGACCACTTCCTGGCCGTGGCCGCGATACTGAATGCCGTCATACATCCGCCCGAGAACTCGCGCGGTGTCCTTAATTGACTCTTTATGCCCAATCTGGCTGCCGCTCGGCCCTAAATAGGTGACGCGCGCGCCCTGGTCAAATGCGGCAACTTCGAAAGAGCAACGTGTACGGGTCGAGTCTTTTTCGAAGATGAGCGCGATGTTTTTACCGGTAAGCTTCTGTACTTCCTTGCCATTTTTTTTATCGGCTTTTAGCTGTGCGGCAAGGGTCAGCAGAGAAGTGAACTGTGCAGGGGTAAAGTCGAGCAATTTCAGAAAGTGTTTCTTGTATAAATCGGACATCTTATCCTCGCATGGCGAACGCCACTTATTGAATTAAAATTCACTTTATATGTGTAATTATTCATTTGCAACCCCGTTTCACAATTCTTTCTTACAAAGGTGGAGGCAAACCCGTCCGTGTGTGAAAATAGAAGTATCTGCCGCACTTTAAAGAGGATTGAGCCATGGCAAACCCGGAACACCTGGAAGAGCAACGCGAAGAGACGCGTCTGATTATTGAAGAACTGCTGGAAGACGGTAGCGATCCGGACGCGCTGTACACCATCGAGCACCATTTCTCTGCGGATGATTTCGACGCGCTGGAAAAACTGGCCGTGGAAGCCTTCAAGCTGGGTTACGAAGTGACCGAGCCGGAAGAGCTTGAAGTGGAAGAGGGCGACACCGTCATCTGCTGCGACATCCTGAGCGAAGGCGCGCTGAAGGCGGAGCTGATCGACGCGCAGGTAGAACAGCTGATGAACCTGGCCGAGAAGTTTGAAGTGGAATACGACGGCTGGGGAACCTACTTCGAAGATCCGAACGGTGAAGACGGCGAAGAAGGCGACGACGAAGATTACGTCGACGAAGACGACGACGGCGTGCGTCACTAAGCGTTTCAGGCGGTGGCGCGCGCCACCGCTTTTTCAAGGCAGAACCATGGATTACCCGCAGATACTCGCCCCCATACTCAGCTTCCTCCAGTGCCCGACCCCGCAAGCATGGATTGATAAAGCCCGCGACCCGGCAAACCTGCCGCTGCTGCTCACCGACCACATGGTGTGCGAGCTCAAGGCCGCCCAGACCGCGCTGCTGCTGGTGCGTAAATACGTCGCCGACGAAAGCGGTGCCGACGCGCTGCTCGACTGGCTTAAACCCTACGAACAGTTCACCTTCCGCGACGGCCCGGAGCCGGACTTCATCGCCCTGCACAAGCAGATTGGCAAAAGCGTGATGCCCAAAACCGACGACCCGTGGGGCCAGGCGCTCATCGACAGCATGGTGCTGCTGATTAAAGAGGAGCTGCACCACTTCTGGCAGGTGCGCGAGGCGATGCTGGCCCGCGATATTCCGTACGTCAAAATCACCGCCAGCCGCTACGCCAAAGGGATGCTGAAGGACGTGCGCACCCACGAACCGCTGACGCTGATCGACAAGCTCATCTGCGGCGCCTACATCGAAGCCCGCTCCTGCGAACGCTTCGCCGCGCTGGCCCCGTTCCTCGACGACGACCTGCAGAAGTTCTATCTCTCGCTGCTGCGCTCGGAAGCGCGCCACTATCAGGACTACCTGACGCTTGCCCGGCAGGTGAGCGACGACGATATCTCACCGCGCATACAGCATTTTGGCGAAATTGAAGCCACACTTATCTCGACACCGGACAACGAGTTTCGCTTCCACAGCGGCGTGCCGGTGTAAACCGGCACAACTCAAGGATAAGGATGCGAGATGAATAAAACGTGGACCCGTACCGCGATGGTTGTTGTGGTGGCCGCCGCCGTGGCGTTCTGGGTGTTCTTCGACAGGCAGCGCGCTCCGGAACGGCAGATGGATTCCGCCCTTAACGCGATGCCCGCCTGGCAGGTGATTAAGGAGCAGGAGCCCGCGCTGCATCAGCGCATCCTCGACCAGATGGCCGCCCTGCAAAAAGCGGGCGAGCCGGAGCAGCAGATTATCGACACCATCCAGCCGCAGATCCTGCATCTGCAGATGTCGCGCCTGCAAAACGCCCCGGACGCCAACGTGGTGAACTACATGACCATCAACATGGAGCAAACCGCCGCCATCCAGAAGGTGAGCGACGACGCCTGCTTCCGCTTCCTCTACCCGACGGTGAAGGGCGGCGTGAACCCGATGCGCATGCTGGATAAAGACCTGATGACGCGGCGCATGCAGGCCGACGCCGACATGATGCGCGCAGCCTACGGCAAAAACCGCCACACCGTGACCCAGGCCGAACGCGAGGCGGCCGTCGAGGACGTGCGGCCGATTATGAAGCAACTTGCCGATAAGTACGGCGAGGACATCCAGCTGCTGCAGATGCCGGAGAAGGCGGCGGGTAAAGAGAAGCTCTCCTGCGATATGGTGCAGGAGATGTGGGCGAAGGTGCTGGCGCTGCCGGAGCAGAAGGCGGCGGGGGTGATTCGGCTGGCGGTGTCTGAGCTGGAGTGACGAAGGGCGCTGGTTTTTTGGGCACTTAGCGCGTGTTTAGCGCGTCGTCGCTTGCATGGCGGCGCGCGACAGGTATAATCCACAACGTTTCCGCATCCCCTTCAGTGCCGAAGTGGCGAAATCGGTAGACGCAGTTGATTCAAAATCAACCGTAGAAATACGTGCCGGTTCGAGTCCGGCCTTCGGCACCAAAAGACATAAAATCTTAGGTAAATGTATACGGGTTTTATCTTCTTTCAATTTTTATGTTAAAACCATAAATGTCAAATCATTATTTTTCATGTTAGGTGTTTTTACTGGGATATATGGAAAATATACGGCTTTAATAGAATTTATAAAAAAATATAGTTTCTCGATGATTTTTCCATGTGAGAGTTTTTTATAAATAAATATTTTATTGGTAACTTGATTTTTAACATTGTATTCCTGGTGTTGATTTTTTTGATATGCCATCAGGCTGATTGCGAAATAATTTCGATACTCATATTTTTGTTGTGCCATTTTGTAATTTGTTTTTAGTTTTTTGTCCTGGTTGTTTAAATTGTGATTCTCCTTAATATATGTAATAACTTGTTTGTTTTAATTAATTGTAGCATGTCGCGCTGGATGCTTTGGCTTTATTTGGTTATGGTTTTTGTAATGCTCTTTATATATTGTTGGTGATATGAATGCTTTAAGAATATTGTGAGTTCCGGTTGGTTTTTTGTGATGTAATGTTTTCTGTTTTCTGTTTTCTGTTTTCTGTTTTCTGTTTTCTGTTTTCTGTTGATAAGATGTTCAGGCTTTTTGATGCATAACTGACTAAATTATTAATAATGAGCTTGACGATTTGAAAATAATTGCTAATATGTCTGATGCTTAGGAGTTAATGATGATGAAAAACAACACTGCACCCACTACGCGAAACATGGATTTCAAGCAAGCAAGATATGCAAAAAAGGATGAGTTTTTTACATCACTAGGTGACATTGAGCTTGAACTAGAACATTACATCGAACATTTTCAAGGAAAAGTTGTTTATTGTAACTGTGATGATCCGAGAGAAAGTAATTTTTTTCGTTATTTTTCAGAAAATTTCCATAGGCTTGGGTTAAAAAAACTTATTACAACATGTTACCGCAGTCAAGACGCTGATTTATTTATGAAAAATGAATCTGGTAAAGCAGTTTATCTAGAGTATTCTGGCGAAAAACGTGGTGATCAGATCCCAAATGCTGAAGTTATCGGTATCAAACAGCTTAGCGGTGATGGGGACTTTCGTAGTTCCGAAAGCGTGGCATTACTTGAGCAGGCCGACATAGTGGTAACAAATCCTCCCTTCTCACTTTTTAATGAATATGTAGCTCAACTTGTTAAGTATAATAAAAAATTCGTAATTATTGGAAATATGAATGCTGTAACATATAAAAATATATTCCCTTTAATTCAGACCAATAAGATATGGTATGGGCCAAGTATTCGTAGTGGTGATCGAGAGTTCCGTGTTCCCGACGACTATCCACTAACCGCAGCCGGCTCAAGGATTGATGAGCAAGGAAATAAATATGTTAGAGTAAAGGGTGTGCGTTGGTTTACAAACCTCGATTATCCGAGTCGATATGTTGATTTAGTCTTGGAAAATACATATTCTCCAGATAAATATCCTAAATATGCAAATTTTGACGCTATTGATGTCGGGAAGAGTAAGGATATTCCCAAGGATTATTCTGGTGCGATGGGGGTTCCAATTACCTTTTTAGATAAATTTAACCCTGAGCAATTTGAGATCTTGGGTTCAAGTAAAACCTTGAGCCGACCTATGTCGCAGATTGCTGCTAAAGGTACATATCAACCTGGAGGGCCTCGTTTTTACCTGCCAAATGGTGATGGTACCTATCGTCGTATGTATGAACGCATAATCATTAAGAAGAAATAATTATATTCTAAATAAAAGGTAATGGGGAAATTATGTCGTTCCGTTATTTGGGCAATAAAACTCGGTTGGCTGACTGGATTGTAGGAGAAATTGCACAAATTCTACCGGCTGGCTCATCAGTAGCAGACCCAATGTGCGGGACTGCTTCTGTTTCTCTAGCTTTGGCCCGTGCCAACTACTCAGTAACAGCTGCCGATACTTTAACTTTTCCTGTAATTCATGCAAAGGTTCGATTGCTTGCGAAGCAAGAGCCTGCTTTTAGCTCATTTGGCGGCTATAGCCAAATGTTGGAATGGATGCGTTCAATTGAGCCCGTTGAGGGGTATTTTTTTCGTGAGTTTGGGGAGTCTGGTAGACCAGAAAATGGGCGAGCGCCGCGCCTGTACTTCTCTGCAGAGAATGCAGCACACATTGATGGCGTTCGAGCTGGCATACGTAATGTTGTTAAATCCGGCGATATTAGTGAAATTGAGCATAGCCTAATGCTCCATCATCTCATCCTCTCTACAAATAAAATTGCAAATATCAGCGGGACCTATGGATATTTTTTGCGTAAACTGTCTCGTTCTGCCCTTCAGCCGATAACGTTTGAGCGTATTGAATTTGAGAACACGCCTGGGTGCCATCGGGTTATTCAAGGGGCCATTGAAGATAATGCATCACTGCTTAAAGTGGATGCAGTTTATCTTGATCCCCCTTATACTAAACGGCAATATGCTGGAAATTATCACATATTAGAGACTATTGCTCGTGAAGATGAGCCAACAGCAATTGGTGATGGTGGACTTCGCCCATGGCAAGAACAGGCATCTGATTTTTGCTATCGGCGCAATGCTATTATGGCTTTTCGCAAAACTCTAGAACAACTGGACGTTCCTCACATATTTATTTCCTACAGCCAAGATGGGCAAGTGGGTGAAGATGAACTGTTATCCTTATTAAGGGAGTACGGAAAGGTAGCTTTGCATGAACTCCCTTACACTCGTTATCGTAGTAATAACCGCGTAAAAGATGGATCTGTCCTTGAACGTCTTTACCACATAGAGGTATGTTAACCATGTCAAACAAATTAGTGATAAGCCGTATTTGGTGGCGTAATGTACAACCGGGCGAATTTTACAATATCGAGCGATTTCATCGGATAGAGGGCGGTGGTGGCTCCCTCTATATTGAAATTCCGGGATCAATGGTTGCCGCCACCCTTGATTTTCTTGATGTGGCTGCAATTGACGTGAGCGTTCTTCCTGTAATAACTATACAGGCAAAAGTAATTGGACAGCCTCATATCTATGGACCTATTGAGTTCCATCGGAAGGCTGGAAATCGGATGCGAATTGCCCGCCAGAATCGCCAGCAACCCGGTTCTCAGCGCCATCCTGCTTGGACTTCAGTAAATGGATTCCCACGAGCCCCTGACGGCGTAAGTAGTACAGAAGATGCACGGCAGTTCTTCCCTGCTGGTGGTCTACGTATTTATTTAGCGAAAACAATTGAAGGAGAATACTTTGCTGGCTACACAGTAGGTAATCGGCCTTCTGATTTGTTACCAACAGATCCTATGTGGCAACTTTATGGTGACGGAGTCGGTGGCGTTATTATTGCTTAAGGTGTGTTATGGATAATAAACTCAATGAAATACTTGCTTCATGGGAAGCTGGTAGGAATGTTCTTTTATATGGTCCGCCTGCAACTGGAAAGACCAGACTTATAAGTGAACTTTTCCAGCTTTTAAGTGTTTCTCCTGAAAGCACCACAGGAATCCTCCTCGATCCAAATGAAACTCAGGTACCTTTTACTCGACCAGAGAAAGAAATTGCCATACCGAGACCTGTAAAGGTTGTTTGGACTACTTTTCATCAATCTTATAGTTATGAAGACTTTGTTTTAGGCTTGCGCCCTGAAATTTCACCAGACGGCACACGTCTTCAGCCATGGGCTGGACTCTTTTTAGATGCAGCTTTAGAACTCAATGATCCTACTTCAGATTACAAATCCGTAGTAGTTTTTATTGATGAAATTAATCGAGGAAATGCTGCTCGTATTTTTGGCGAGTTCATGACTTTTCTTGATTTTGATTATCGTGAAGAAGGACGGGTTGCGCTTCCTTTACCACTCCGTCAGCTTAATTATAAAGATGGGCGAAGTGAAAAAATCTGCCGACCAAACGGTAGAGTGACTGATATCCCTGAACATTTCACATTTCCTAAGCATATTTATATCGTATCAACAATGAATAGCGTTGATAGAGCTGCTATACCAATCGACAGTGCTCTCTCGCGGCGTTTTGATAGGATAGAGATGCGCCCCAATCTTGGTGTTCTCGCCCGGCATTGGGGGTTAGATAGAAAAGCAATAAGTTCATTAACTCAAGATAGTTGGGAGACTCTTAACCCATATGTCACTGGCTATCTTCTAATGGACAGGTTAAATGTTGCTATAGCTTCTGATTTAGGCCCGGAATTCGAACTTGGCCACGGCCTTTTTACCTCAATTACAGCTAGTACAACCCTTACAGATGACGCTGAGCAGTTGATTGATGAAGATAGGGCATGGCAAAGTTTAGCATCGGCATGGGATGAAGTTATTTTTCCCCAACTTGAGGACCGATACTCAGGAAGACCTGAGCAGTTGAATGAACTTTTACACGTTGATGCAGCCCCTTCAGTTGGTAATTATGCGTGGACGCTTCGCACTTCTCAGGCGAGCTCTATTGTGTCGAGAACGCTTACTCCTGTGCGTGTTAGTGAACTTGAGATTGATACTATCAAAAGGTCTTTCAGGTGGTTAACTCGTTGAAATTTGGTAAACGTATCATCCTACAGGAATATGGTGACCCTGTTGTTCATTCTATGGAAGATATTGACCTTGATGCTTTACTTGAAGCAAATAAGCACTGGCGTAAATCTCTAGGCCTTTCAGTTGACCCTATACGAATTGAGAATATAGGGAAGGAATTTGTAACTCTGAGGGCTGAAGCTGTTACAGGTGTAGTACGAGCTGGCCTGATGGATATTGAAATCGTTCCAAAATTTCTCAGTGGTACCAATGATTGCTGGCAATCAATATTATGGCGAATCTTAACTGTCGTTGAGGGGGGGTATATTGATGACAATTTTACTAGCGCACATCAATTCGATTCGTTATCAGTCCCTGACTTACTTACTGAAATTTTTCTAGCATCTTTTGCTAAAGGAGCGGCACGCGGATTACCTCAAAGCTATCTTGCTAAGCGAGAAAGTGGGAATACACTTCGAGGCCAATTAGATTATTCCAGATTAGGTGAATGGTTAGCGCGTCCTTGGGTGCTTCCTTATATTGCGGATCTGCTGACAAATGATACACCTTTGGCTAGGTTGATCCGTTGGACTGCGCAGTGCCTTGCGACAACTGTTAAATCTCTTGGGCGGTCTCGAGCTTTACTTGAGATCGCGGCTAGCCTTGCTCATGTTCGGAAAAGTCCACCTTGCTTACTTGACGCTCAACGGATATATCTTGGTCCTCAGCATAAGGGGTTAGAGGCCGCGTTGTTTATTGGTTTATTACTATTGCAAGGTGCTGGCGTCCATCACGCTAGCGGGAAATATTCATTGTCAGGTTTTTTGTGGAATTCTGACGCAATCTATGAAAATTATATTTATTGGCTTTGCCAGCGTGCAGCCAATCTACGTGGAAAGCGAATCACGAAAGCTGAGAAAAAGTTCGGTCAGGTAATTATGGGGGAAGGTGACTTATTGAAAACTACCCCTGATGTCATTTTTCATGATGCGGATGGTGTTCCTTCTGCAGTAACAGATGCTAAATATAAAAGATTTAATTCTCGACCAAAGGCACAGGATACATATCAGGTGCTTACCGCAGGTCATATTTTGGGTTGTCAGCGAGTCTCATTAACATATCCTGTAGCTATAAATAGCGCACCTACAGTTTGGTTAGTACCTTCCGCTTTGGGTGGGAAAAATATTGAATTAACCGCACTTCCGCTAAATCTAATGCAGTTGGCTTTGCCAGAAGGACATGAGGTGTTAATCAATGTTATAGGGGATTGGTTGGATGGGTACTATGTAAGCCAGATGCCGAAAAATTAGTACATTTACCCAATAAATATAGGTAATGGACGGTCCGTAAATTTCCGATAATTATTGCTTTGCGAAATAATATAAATAATTGCGATGATGCTCGCAAAACTCAGACCAATCAACCCACAATCAACAAAACATGACCTTACCGCACACAACTCTATTTCCTGAACCCCCCTCACAAATTCCAAATTTACCCCACACCAAACCGCTGTATTTATATTCAGTCCTGTATAATGAGCACCAGAAATTACGCCGAACGGCAAAGGAAATATTGAAGAATATTTAAAGAAAAATTCGCGATATGAAGGTGCTGCAACACCCCCATACCGCTAACCACAAACAACTGAAAAGGAGTTGAAAATGGCTGCGACGAATTTTAAGCCAGAGTTTACTGTTTGCAAAACAGAATCAGACGCTTTCACCGGCATGATTGAAAACCGCGAGCTGGTACGCAAAAACAGCGCCCGCCGCCTTCACGGAAACCAAACCAACGCGGCACCCGTTCATCCCCGCGCTGAAACGCCTCAGGACAGTGCAGCCTGCTGCGAACTCTATGCACGCATAGACATTAAATACCTTCTTCTGGGCGGCGACTGGTTAACCCGCGCAGGTTTTATCAACGGTATGCCGGTAAAAATCCGCGCCATGAAAGACTGCATCGTGATTACGCCACAGCATACAAGAGAATTATGGGGATGCCTGGAAGGTATGAGCGTGGTGAATATAAATAAGCAGAAAGTCGCGCAGTGGTTGAAGACCTTCCCGGGTGCATTGAATGATACAGGTGATGTTCCGGTGATTAAGCGTGGGAGTGGGCAGGCTGTTTAAACTTCAAGCCAGTATGCACGGGCATGTGAGCGCATGCCCGCACTACGCTAAAAGTCACTCAATCATGATGTATTTGTTCTCTAACAGCCTTAACCAGGACAGCATGGAGTTCGCCAACGGTTAAATCGCGTATCACAGGTTCCGGAATGCCCCGTAGCCTGCGAACCAGGCGGCAGATACCGAAGTAATCTATGCCCTCGGTGCTAAAAAGAAACTCGTTTTCAGCGAGGGAAAAAGTTTTCTCATAGCCATCTTCTTCAGTGACAAGCGTAACGCCAAACGCTGCCTCGCAGTCTTCAATCAGGGCATCGCCATCCATGCCGCAGAAATCAAGGTCGGCTTCGATTAGGGTGTTCTCATCAATGCGCTTGCGATGATGTCCCGAGGACTGACGTACAATCTCAATGACCTGCGAAAGAGTGGGGTACATTATGTTGGATTCCGAGGGTGAAGAAATGACGTAGACATTGATTAATAGACCGAGTTAACGCCTGGGGCTTATTATTGAAGGTCCCAAAAAAACTAAAACAACCCACACAAACATCCCAATGATTTTTAGCGGCCAGGGTTCTAATACATCAATGCACACCATCGCGCCAATAACTAATAGTGGTCCTCCCAATACTTCCAGTATTCCTTCTAAAATAGATAACTTATGAGGCAATACACGATTCAGTAAAACACAAGTAAGGTGTGTGCCTTCTAAAATAATGATTATAGCTAGAGTGCATTCTTTCCAGTTATCAGAGATACCTAAGCAAATGAGGCACAGTGCAATCACAAAAACACACAGTAATGTATTCAGCATGGAAATAATTAACTTACTCATATCATTTTGCGCCGCGCATTAAAAATATAAAGAAGCCATGAATATAGCATTCCTGAAAGAATGATAAACGGCATTGGCTAATAAAGGATTTAATACTTTATTGCGCCTCGTTTATTTCCGTAATAATCGAGTTAGCGGCTTCGTACTCTTCCCACTCACTCCACCGCTAATTCTAACTTAACTAAACACCGGCACCCCCAGCCCAACCTTCACCTCCCTCAACGTCTCCTGCGTCACCCCCTGCGCCCGTTCCGTGCCACGCTTCAGCATCGCCATCAGCTCCCCCTTATCCTGCATATACATCGCCCTCCGCTCACGCATCGGCGCAATCAGCTCCTGCAGGCACCCCTCCAGCTCGTTCTTACAAACCCGGTCACCCAGCCCGCCCGCCTGATAGTGCGCCTTCATCGCCGCCACTTTCTCCTTGTCCGAATGAAACGCGTCGAGGTACGTAAACACCACGTTCCCCTCAATCTGCCCCGGGTCGCTCACCTTCAGATGGTTCGGGTCGGTGAACATGGCGCTGACCGCACGGTGAATGGTCTCTTCGCTGGCCGAAAGGTGCAGCGTGTTGCCCAGCGATTTCGACATCTTGGCGCTGCCGTCGATGCCGGGCAGACGGCTGGTGTCGCTCAGAATCGCCTTGCAGTGGCGCAGCACCGGAGCGGGCAGCAGGCTGTTCATCTTGTGCACAATCTCGTTGGTCTGCTCAATCATCGGCAGCTGGTCGTCGCCGACGGGCACGCACTCAGCTTTGAACGCGGTGATGTCCGCCGCCTGGCTGATGGGGTAGGCCATAAACCCGACCGGCAGCGAGCGGGCGAAGCCCTTCTGCGCAATCTCGTTTTTCACCGTCGGGTTACGCTCCACGCGGGCGACGGTGACGATGTTCATGTACAGCATCGTCAGCTCGGCGAGGGCGGGCAGGGCGGACTGCAGGCAGATCGTGGTCAGGTTCGGGTCGATGCCGGCGGCGAGGTAGTCGGCCAGCACTTCGGGGATGTTGTCGCGGATCTTCTGCGGGTTGCTGCCGTTGTCGGTCAGCCCCTGCAGGTCGGCAATCAGCACAAACTGGCTGTGCGTCTGCTGGAGCGCCACGCGCTGGCGAAGCGATCCGACGAAGTGGCCGAGGTGCAGCGGGCCGGTTGGGCGGTCGCCGGTGAGGATGGTTTGCGTGTTCATAAAGACTCCTTAATGTGCAGTTGCCGAAAGGGGTCTTAGAAATGTGAAAGCCGCCTTTCGGCGGCTATCTGAAAATGGGGAAAACTACTCCGAGCCGCCTTTAAGAAGGCAGCCACCAGCGGTTTACGGTGAGCACGGCGTGGTTTATGTTCATGCTTTTACCGTATCACGTCCGGCGCGAAAAACAAAAGGGCACGTCATGCTGCAATCACTCAATCATCTGACCCTCGCGGTCAGCGACCTGCAAAAAAGCGTCACCTTCTGGCACGAGCTGCTGGGGCTGACGCTGCACGCCCGCTGGAATACCGGGGCCTATCTCACCTGCGGCGATCTGTGGGTCTGCCTGTCGTACGACGAGGCGCGCGAGTACGTGCCGCCGCAGGAGAGCGACTACACCCACTACGCGTTTACCGTGGCGGAAGAAGATTTTGAACCGCTCTCGCAAAGGCTTGAGCAGGCGGGCGTCACCGTCTGGAAGCAGAACAAAAGCGAGGGGGCGTCGTTCTATTTTCTCGACCCGGACGGGCACAAGCTGGAGCTGCACGTGGGCAGCCTCGCCGTGCGGCTGGCGGCGTGTCGGGAGAAGCCCTACGCGGGCATGGTGTTTACCTCAGACGAGGCTTGAGGCGCGCACCTTCAGCCTGCAGGTCCTGTCTCAGCGATCACTGGCTACGTGACGCTGGCGGAGCGAAAGCGCCGGGTGGCGGCTGCGCCTTACCCGGCCTGGAAAAAATTACAGCGACTTCACAAACGCCAGCAGGTCTTCGTTAAGCTGGTCCTGGTGGGTTAGCGCGAAGCCGTGCGGCGCGTTGTCGTACACCTTCAGCGTGGCGTTTTTGATCATCTCCGCCGCCAGCTTGCCGGTGCTTTCAAACGGTACGATCTGGTCGTTGCTGCCGTGGATCACCAGCGTCGGCACGTCGATTTTCGCCATATCCGGGCGGAAGTCCGTTTCGCCGAACGCGGTCACGCAGTCGATGGTACCCTTCAGCGACGCCAGCAGGGCGATGTTCAGCGTCTGGGTCAGGGCTCCGGCGGAAACGGTCTGCCCGGCGTTGATGCCGTAGAACGGCGTCGCGAAGTCGCTGATGAACTGGGCGCGATCTTTACGCAGTCCGTCGCGAATGCCGTCGAACACGCTCTGATCCACACCCTGCGGGAAGGAGTCGGATTTACCGAAGATCGGCGTCACCGCGCCCAGCAGCGCCAGACCGGCCACGCGCGCGCTGCCGTAGTTGTTGATGTAGCGGGTTACGTCGCCACCGCCCATGGAGAATCCCACCAGCGTCACGTCCTGCAGGTCCAGGGTGGTGATCAGGTCGTTGATGTCGGACGCAAAGGTGTCGTAGTCGTAGCCGTTCCACGGCTGATCCGAGCGGCCAAAGCCGCGACGGTCAAAGGCGATGGCGCGGAAGCCGCGCTCGGCCAGGTAGTTCAGCTGGCTGTCCCACATGTCGCCGTCCAGCGGCCAGCCGTGGCTGAAGAGAACCGGTTTGCCCGCGCCGCCGTCCTTGTAGTAAATCTGCGTGCCGTCTTTTGCCTTAAACGTTGCCATAGTGTGTTCCTGTGCAGGTGATGGTTATGGTTATACCGGCGCGACCAGGTAGCGTATTGCCGGTGATGTTGTGCCCTGATGAAAAGCCAGAACGCGGCTCTGCAGCAGGAGGTCATTCATGGTGTGGCGCTCCTGCTGGCGCAGATGCTCAATCCACGAGCCCATCAGGAAGGTCTCGATAAACAGGCCGGGACGCTCAATATCCTCGTACACCGCCCAGCTCATCGCCCCGGCGCGGCGGCGCACCCGGCGCAGCTCGTGAACCGCCTCCAGGAAGGCCTTCGTATTCTGCGGGTCGATGATGTACTCGTGCGACACCAGCACCGGGCCGCGCTCGTTGGGCAGATCGATCTCCACGCCGTCCAGCGGCTGGCCGCTCAGGTCGAGGTTCAGGTCCGGATCTTTCCCCAGCTTCCAGCGGAACACGGTGGCGCTCGCCAGCACCATCCCCAGCGTGGCGACAACCAGCGAGGTTGGGGTGCCGAAGCGGGAAGCGATCTGCCCCCAAATGGCGCTGCCCGCGGTCATCGAGCCGAAGAACACCGTCAGGTAGACCGCCAGGGCGCGGGCCTTCACCCAGCGGGCGGCGCTGCGCTGCGCGCCGATATTCAGAGTTGAAAGCACCGCAATCCACGCGAAGCCGGTGAAAAACTCAAACAGGTTGAGCAGCCAGACGTGACGCACGAACGCCAGCGCCAGCATGGTAAGGGCAAAGGTCAGGCTGGCGGCCACCATCAGGCGGTCGGCGTCGAGCCGCTGGCGCAGGCGCGGCAGCAGAATGGCCCCGGCAATCGCCCCCAGGCCAATGCACGCCAGCATCACGCCGTAGCCCGCCGGGCCTAAGCCCAGCTCGCGGCGCGCCACCAGCGGCAGAAGCGCCCAGCCCGCGCTGCCGAAAACGAAGAAGGCCACGGTGCGCACCAGCACGTTGCGCAGCACCGGCGCGGCGTGCACGTAGCGAATCCCGGAGCGCACCGCGGAGAAGAAGTGCTCCGGCGGCAGGCGCTGTATGGACGGTGCCGGACGCCAGCGCCACAGCACCCACGCCACGCCGACCACGGACAGCGCGTTCAGGGCAAACACCATCCACGGCCCGGCGAGCGACAGCAGGAAACCGCCCAGCGCGGGGCCAATTGCCCGGCTGATGTTAACCCCGAGCGAGTTGAGGGCCACGGCGGCGCCCAGCTCCGGCTTGCTCACCAGATCGGGCACCACGGCCTGGAACGGCGGCGAGCTCATCGCCGCGCCCACGCTCAGCAGAAACGTCGCCACCAGCAGAACGGCGGGGGTGACGTGTCCGGTGAAGGAGAGCACCGTCAGCCCGGCGGCGGCGATGAACACCCACAGCTGGGAGAAGAGCAGGTATTTACGCCGGTCGACGATGTCCGCCATCACCCCGGACGGCAGGGCGAAGAGGAACATCGGCAGGCTGCTGGCCGCCTGCACCAGCGCGATATCCAGCGGGTCGGCGCTCAGGGTCAGCATGCTCCAGTTGATGCCGACGTCGCTCATCCATGAGCCGACGTTAGAGACCACCGTGGCGATCCACAGCATGCGGAACACCGGCTGGCTCAGCGGCTGCCAGGGCGAAACCGTCGGTGCGGGCGTCGTCTCGACGTGTGCGTCGCGAACGTCGTTAACCTGCGTCATGCGTACCTCTCCGCTGTCTTACGCTGCAGCCGCCACTGGCCCGGCCCGGTGAGGGCGAGGGTGGTGAAGATAATCAGCAGCAGCCAGCCAAACTGCCCTTCGGCAATCGACCAGTTCGGGTGGACCGCCAGCATCGCCACCAGCAGCACGGCGATAATCGGCAGGCACGCCAGGCGGGTGTACACGCCCGCAATGATAAACAGCGGGCAAATCACCTCGGCGACAATCGCCGGGATCAGGCTGGCGTAAGGCCCGAAGCCGAATGGATCTTCAATGCGCGTCAGCTCGTCGCTGAAGTGCAGCACCTTCGGCAGGCCGTGCACGTACAGCAGCAGCAGGCTGCCGGTCAGGCGCAGGAAGAACAGCCCCAGGTCGACCCGGGGCGGAGCAAAGGTGTTTTTCATCAGAATGCAAAGCAGCTGCAGCCCAGCGCCCCCCAGAAAGCGTTATCGTCGGACACCGGCATCTCTGACGTGCGGGCGAAATCATGCTGGTGGCTGTGAACCCCGCACGGGCCGCTGCAGTGGTGGATGGCGCTCATCCCGACGCGGGCGGCCTGCGGCGGCGCGCTGCGGTAGTGGCCCGGTACCTTGACCACCGGGGACCACTCGGGCAGAACCGGAATGGCCGGCGGCGCGAGCGGGCCAAAAGCGCCTGCGGCGTACACAATGTCGCCGTTGACCACCGTCAGAACGGATTCAATGCCCTTGATCTCCTCTTCCGGCACGCGGAAGAAGTCTTTGCTCAGCACGGCCAGGTCGGCGAGCTGGCCGACCTTGATCTGCCCCTTCTGATTCTGCTCGCTGGAGAACCACGCGCTGCCCTGGGTCCAGAGCATCAGGGCGGTATCGCGATCCAGACGGGCGCTATGGTCGTACATCTGCATCCCGCCGACGGTGCGGCCGGAGACCAGCCAGTAGAGCGCGGTCCACGGGTTGTAGCTCGCCACGCGGGTGGCGTCCGTCCCTAAGCCCACCGGCACGCCGGTCTCGAGCATTTTTGCCACCGGCGGCGTGTGGCGGGTAGCTTCGATGCCGTAGCGCTCGGCAAAGTACTCGCCCTGGAACGCCATGCGGTGCTGGACGGCAATGCCGCCGCCGAGCGCTTTGATGCGGTCGATGTTGGCCTGGGTAACGGTTTCCGCATGGTCGAAGAACCAGTGCAGGCCGTTGAACGGAATGTCGCGGTTCACCTTCTCGAAGACGTCCAGCATGCGGCTGATGGATTCGTTATAGGTGGCGTGCAGGCGGAACGGCCAGCGGTGCTCCACCAGATGGCGCACCACGCGCTCCAGCTCGTCCTCCATGCCCGGCGCGAGGTCCGGGCGCGGCTCGAGGAAGTCTTCAAAATCGGCGGCGGAGAAGACCAGCATCTCGCCCGCGCCGTTGTGGCGGAAGAAGTCGCTGCCCTGGCCCGGCGTGAGCATGTCGGTCCATTTTTCAAAATCTTCCAGCTCGTGGCCCGGACGCTGGGTAAACAGGTTGTAGGCGATGCGGATGGTCATCTGCTTTTTCTCGTGCAGCTCGGCAATCACCTCGTAATCTTCCGGGTAGTTCTGGAAGCCGCCGCCCGCGTCGATGGCGCTGGTCAGCCCCAGGCGGTTCAGCTCGCGCATGAACTGACGGGTGGAGTTAACCTGCTGCTCCAGCGGCAGCTTCGGCCCTTTGGCGAGCGTGGCGTAGAGGATCATGGCGTTCGGACGGGCAATCAGCATCCCGGTCGGGTTGCCGTTGGCGTCGCGCTGGATCTCCCCGCCCGGCGGGTTTGGCGTGTCTTTGGTGTAGCCGACCACCTTCAGCGCGGCGCGGTTGAGCAGGGCGCGGTCGTACAGGTGCAGGATGAAGACCGGGGTATCCGGCGCGGCGTCGTTAATTTCGTCCAGGGTCGGCATCCGGCGCTCGGCAAACTGGAACTCGGTCCAGCCGCCCACCACGCGCACCCACTGGGGCGACGGCGTGCGCAGGGCCTGCTCTTTCAGCATCCGCAGGGCGTCGGCCAGCGACGGCACGCCTTCCCAGCGCAGCTCAAGGTTGTAGTTCAGCCCGCCGCGAATGAGGTGCAGGTGCGAGTCGTTCAGGCCGGGGATGGCGGTGTGGCCTTTTAAGTCGACCACTTTGGTGCCTTCGCAGTGGTGCTGCATCACCTCGGCGACGGTACCCACTTCCAGAAATTTTCCGTCGCGCACGGCAACGGCTTCCGCGACGGGGTTCTCGCGATCGACGGTGTGAAACTGGCCGTTAACCAGAATGAGATCGGCTTTACCAAGGGTAACCATAAACTGCTCCTGACTGAGAGGGGAATGGTCAGGATTATGGGAACCGGTTTCGGCAAAGATCCAGTTATACAATAGGATAGGTATACCAAAGTATAACTATACCTAAGGTTAACTATACGAATAGATAATTACGCGCAAAGACGGAAAACCGCAGGATGAGGGTGACTTTATCGTCGCGGCGCTCGCGGCGATTTCACCCTTAACCACTGGAAAATGCTATGACCTCTTCAAAGCTCGAAGTGTTAACCCCTGCGAACTGTCAGGTAATCTTTATCGATCACCAGCCTCAGATGGCGTTTGGCGTGCAGTCTATTGACCGTCAGGTGCTGAAAAACAACACCGTGGCGCTGGCGAAAGCGGCTAAGGTGTTCAACATCCCGACCATCATCACCACCGTTGAGACCGAAAGCTTCTCCGGTAACACCTATCCGGAGCTGCTGGACGTGTTCCCGGGCCAGGACATTCTGGAGCGTACCTCCATGAACTCCTGGGACGACCAGAAGGTGCGTGACGCGCTGCAGGCCAACGGCAAGAAGAAAGTGGTGGTTGCCGGCCTGTGGACCGAAGTGTGCAACAACAGCTTTGCCCTGTGCGCGATGCTGGAAGGCAATTACGAAATTTATATGGTGGCGGACGCGTCCGGCGGCACCTCCAAAGAAGCCCACGACTACGCGATGCAGCGCATGATCCAGGCGGGCGTGATCCCGGTGACCTGGCAGCAGGTGATGCTGGAGTGGCAGCGCGACTGGGCGCGTAAAGAAACCTACACCGCGGTGATGGATATCGTGCGCGAGCACTCCGGCGCGTACGGCATGGGCGTGGATTACGCCTACACCATGGTGCACAAAGCGCCGTCTCGCCAGAAGAGCGAGCACCGCACCTTAGCGCCGGTCCCGGCTCGCTAAGTTCCGCTGGCGGGCTGGTCCCTCATCCGGCTCGCCGCTGCCTCTTTCTCTGGAGTTCACAATGAGTACTGGGCTGATATCCCTTGCGGCAGGCGTGTTGATTGGCCTGATGTATGCCGTGCTGAAGGTGCGCTCCCCCGCGCCGCCCGCGCTGGCGCTGATTGGCCTGCTGGGGATGCTGGCGGGTGAACAGGCGACGCGACATCTGTTATCCCGCGACGGCACGCCGCCGCCTCCGGTGACCGTTCCGCAGGTCAACTCGCAGACGGGAGCGTCGTCATGAAAGCATGGATAATTTCGCTGGTGTGCGGCGTGGTTGCTGGGGTAATTTACGCCCTGCTCGACGTGCATTCCCCGGCACCGCCGGTTGTCGCCCTGCTTGGTCTGTTTGGCATGCTGGTGGGCGAGCAGCTCATCCCGGTGGGACGGCGTTTACTGAGTCGCGAACCGCTTACCCTCGCCTGGTTTCGTCACGAATGCGTGCCGAAAATCAGCGGCACGGCGCCCCCTGCGCCCGCGAAGGACGATCGCGACGTTTAATGATTTGTGAGAGGAAAGAGAGCATGACGCTGCCGTGGCGCATTGCCATCATTGATGACGAACGATCCGTCCGCAGCGGGCTGAGTAATCTCCTGGAGTCGGAAGGCTATGCCGCCGATACGTTTGATTCGGCAGAGGTGTTTCTGAGCCATCCTTTCGCCCTGTCCGGTGCGGCGCTGGTGATCACCGACATCAAGCTGCGGGGCATGAGCGGCCTGGAGCTGTTTGAAAAGCTGCGGCTGCTGGCCGTACCGCCTCCGCCCGTGCTCTTTATCTCCGGTCATGCTGATGAAAATATGCAGCGGTACGCTCTTGATCTGGGCGCCGCTGCATTTTTGCGTAAGCCCATTAACATCGATATTCTGCTGGATCATATTCAGCGGGAGATGGCCCGCCGACAATAAGGATCGCGGATGAACGAACACGAGCAGCCTGCATTCTGGCCCGCCCTGGGGAATCTTCACCAGGGGCGGGTTTTTGTCCTTAAAGAGGATGTGATTTTTACCGTGCTGGCGCAGGAGGGCGGAATCGCCTGGATGCACGCGCGACATCCTCATTCCGGCGGCTCGTTCATTATCGCTACCGCGGTCAGCGACGAAGAGGAAGAGCGGGCCACCCGGCTGCTCAAAAACGAGTTTGCGCTGCGCGACGTGCTGCAGGACAGCTGGGCCATTCGCGCCGTTGCGTCAACGCAGTACCGGGGGCGCTTCGCGCTGGTGTACGCCCCGTTTTCGTTTGAGCTGCTGGCGCGGCGCGCGGGCAGGGCGATCTCGGGCATCACGCGCTTTCTCGAGATGGCTATCCAGATCTGCGTTCCCCTGCGCCAGATGCATCTGCAAAACCTGATCCACGGCGATATCAAGCCCGGCAGTATTTTTGTTCATCACGACGGCACCTGCCGTCTGGGCAGTTTTGGCCTTTCCAGCAGTCTCTCCGATGCCATCACCCAGACCCGGCTTGCCGTTTCAGGCGGTACGCCCGCGTATATGTCGCCGGAGCACACCACCCGCACCCAGCGCCCCGTCGACGGCCGCAGCGATCTCTACAGCCTCGGCATGGTGCTGTATGAACTCCTGACCGGACGCCTGCCGTTTGAGCTGGGGGAGGACGATCGGGACAACTGGGCGCACTACCATATTGCCTCCGCGCCGCTGGCCCCGGACGCGATCCGCCCGGACGTGCCGGGAATGCTGTCGACCATCATCCTGAAGCTGCTGGAAAAGCACCCCGATAACCGCTACCAGACGGTCGACGGGCTGATTGCCGACCTCCGCCGCTGCCAGGCGACGCTGACCTGCGAGGGCGAGATCGTCGCCTTTACGCCCGGCCAGCAGGACCGCACTCCGGCGATCCATCTGGCGGACTCCCTGTTCGCGACGCATCCGCAGGCGAACGACGTTATTGCGGCGTTTGAGCGGGTGAGTCAGAACCTGGTGCCGGAGCTGGTGACAATTGGCGGGCCGTCGGGGATCGGCAAATCCTCAATTATCGCGACGGCGCTTAAAACGCTGCAGCAGCGTACGGTGCTGCTGGCGGTGGGCAAAGTCGACCAGTTTTCGCCGTCGCTGCCCTACGGCGTATTAAGCTCCGCGTTCCGCACCCTGACGCTGCACCTGCTGGGGCTGCCCGCAGAGGAGGTGGCGAAGTGGAAAATCCGCCTGTCTCGCGCCCTGGAGGGGCACGAGGCGCTGGCCGTCAGCCTGGTGCCCGAGCTGGGCCTGCTGCTGGAGAGCAAGCCGCGCTTCTCGGCCGATACGTTTTCCATAGATGCCCGGGCGCGCTTCAGCCATATGGTGCTGGCGCTGGTAAAAACCTTTGCCTCGCAGGGCTGCCCGCTGGTGCTGGTGCTCGACGATCTCCAGTGGAGCGACGCCGCCAGCCTGCATACGCTTAAATACCTGCTGATGAACTGCGGCGCTGTTCCGCTGCTGGTGGTCGCGGCCCACCGGGATATCAGCGCCGTGCCCGACGCCGCCCTGCAGGCGCTGCTGGCAGGCCTGCCGGAGGCGGCGCAAAACGCGAGCGAGATTGTCCCGCAGGCGCTTTCCGTGAAAGCGGTGGCGCGCTGGCTGGCGACGGTATTTCGCACCCGCAGCGCGGCGACGACCGACCTCGCCACGCTGATCCACGAGAAGACGGGCGGCAACCCGCTCTTTGTGCACGAGTTTTTCCGCCGCATCGTGGATGACGGCCTGGTGGTGCACAACAAATATCAGGACAAGTGGCACTACGATCTGCAGGCGATCCGCGCCAGGCATTACACCGAAAACCTCGTCACCCTGGTGCTGGAGCAGCTTGAAGAACTCCCCGACGAGACGCGCCGCCTGCTGGGCAGCATCGCCTGCCTCGGCGGCACGGGCGAGATGGAGATGATCTGCCGCGTGGTCGGCATGTCGATGGCGGAAATGCGCTATGCGCTGCACCCGGCGGTGATGGCCCAGCTCATCGTGCTGGCGGAAAAAAAGTACGCCTTCACCCATGACCGGGTGCAGGAGGCCGCCTTTGCGCTGCTGGATCGGCATGAGAGAAGCCATATTCACCTGACCACCGCCAGCCTGCTGGCCGACGCCGCGCGCCAGGCGGCGGGGAACGAGCTGCTGTTCCGCGCCGTGCACCACGTCACGGCCGCGCTGGACAGCATCCAGCCCGCCCCGCAGCGCGAGATGTTCCGCGAGCTGAGCCTGCTGGCCGCGCGGCGCGCGAAGCGTTCGGGGGATTATCCTTCGGCGCTCGGCTATATCCAGACCGCCAGAGCGCTGGGCAACGCCGGGACGGTGTCGGACTTTATGCTCGATATCGAAGAGGCGGGCTGCGAGTTTGCGCTGGGGCATCTGGAGCGCACCCGCGAGCTGTGTGACGCCATTCTCGGCTGCCCCGGCGGGCTGACCGAAAAGGCGCTGGCGGCCAACCTGCTGGTGGAGGTGTACATTCGCCAGTCGGACAGCCGTCTGGCGCTGGAGGCGGCACTCTGCTGGCTGGGGATTTTTGGGATCCAGATTAGCCGCTATCCGGAAGATGCCGACTGCGACGAGGCCTGGACGCTCTTTTGCAACCGCACGGCCGACGCGCCGCAAAACCTGTTTGCCCAGCTGTCGCGGATGGATAACCCGGAAACCGAAGCGGTGATGAACCTGCTCTACAGCGCCAGCATTTGCGCCGGCTTCATCTGCCCGCGCCTGCACTTTTTGCTGCTCTGCCGCATGATGCACCTGACCCTCGACCACGGCATTACCGGCGCCTCCACCACGGCGATGGCCTGGTTTGGCGTGCTGATTGGCCACCGCTACGCCGAGTATCGCCTCGGGTTCCAGTACGGCACCCTTGCCCGCGAGCTGGTGAATCGCCACGGCTACGACGCGTTCGAAGCCAAAACCCTGCTGCCGCTCGACCAGCTCAGCGTCTGGACCCAGCCTTTATCGTTTACCATCGAATGCGCGAAGGCTTGCTTCACCTCGGCGGTGACCCACGGGGATATGACGATGGCCTGCTTTGCGGCCTGCCACCAGGTGATTAACTTCCTCTCGCGGGGCGATCACCTGGACGGGGTGTTGACCAGCATCGAGCGCGGCCTGGCGTTCGTGCGTAAAACCCACTTCCAGGACGTGGAGACCATTCTGATGGTCCAGCGCGGCTACGTTGAGTTTCTGCGCACGCCGGTCATCGGCACCTGGAGCGCGTCGCAGGTGCTGCCGGAGGCGCTGCTTCCCGCGTCGCCGGAGCAGGCGCCGGAGAAGAACTCCACCATGCTGTTCTGGTACTGGCTGTATCGCGGCATGGCGCACTTTACCTGCGGCGAATATGCCGACGCGCAGGCGGATCTCGAGATGGCGGGCTGGTACGCGTGGTCTGCGCCGGGCCACATCCATCTGCTGGATTACCATCTCTACAGCGCCCTGGCGCTCTCCCGTCAGCTGACGCCGGAGACCTTCTCGGCGAACCACCGCCGCAGCATTCACGCCCACTACGACAAAATCGCCCTCTGGGCGCGCGTAAATCCCGGCACGTTCGCGGATAAAGAGGCGCTGATTTACGCCGAAATCGTGCGTCTGGACGGAATGAACAGCATTGCGCTCGAGCAGTATGAGAAGGCGGTCCGGCTCTCCCGCGAGGGCGGCTTTAACCCGATCAACGCTCTGGCCCACGAGCTGGCGGGCCGCTTTGCGCTGTCCTGCGGCTACCCGACCGCCTCAGACGCGCACTTCCGCGGCTCGATTGCCGCCTGGGGCCGCGCGGGCGCGCAGGCCAAGGTGCGCCAGCTGGAGCAGGATTTCCCGCACCTGCTGACCTCCGGGCAGGCCAGCGCCTACGACACGGTGGCGTTCGCCCAGAATGAGACGATCCGCGATCTGCAAAGCGTCATCAAAGCCTCCCGCGCGCTGTCGGAAGAGATTAACCTGGAGCGCTTAATCGAAAACCTGATGACCATCCTGCTCGAACGCGCCGGGGCGCAGCGCGGCCTGCTGCTGCGCGTGAGCGAGAGCCTCATCCCGGAGATTGAGGCCAGCGCCTGGACCAGCACCGAGGGCGTGCGGGTGCGGATCCTGAAAGACGTGCCGACGGCTACCGACCTGCCGCTGTCGGTGCTGGCGGCGGTGATCCGCACCGGGCAGGAGATCCGCACCGGCAGGCCGGAGGAGTTCCATCCCTTCAGTCAGGACCCTTATCTGGTGACCTCGGGGGCGGCGGTCATGTGCGTCCCGATGTTCAAACAGGCGCGGCTGGTGGGCGTGCTCTACCTCGAAAACCGCCTGATGCCGGAGGTCTTCACTGCCGAGCACTCGCGCGTGGTGAGCCTGCTGGGCGCGCAGGCTGCGGTATCCCTTGAGACGGCGCGGCTGTACGCCGAGCTGCTGGCGGAGAACATCCAGCGCCGACGGGTGGAGAAAGAGCTGCGATCCAGCCAGACCTCGCTGATGCTCGGCGAGCAGATCAGCCACACCGGCAGCTGGCGCTGGGAGCTGGAGCAGGATCTGATGTTTGTCTCGGAAGAGTACGCCCGCATTCTCGGCCTGCCCGGGCAGCAAAAGACGATCTCCATGGCGGAGTTTTTGACCTTCGTCCATGAGGACGATTACGCCCGCATCAGCGCCATCGTCACCCAAAGCGTGCGCGACGGGCTCTCCATGCGCGCGGAGTTTCGCGTTAAGCGTACCGACGGCTCAACGCGCTACATACTCGGGATTGGCGATCCGGTGGGCGTGGGCAGCGAGGTGAACGAGTATTATGGCATCATCACCGATATCACCGGGCAGCGCGCGGCGGAGGATGCCATGCGGGTCGCGCAGGCGGATCTGGCGCGGGTGTCCCGGGCCACCACCGTCGGACAGCTGACCTCATCCATTGCCCACGAGATCAACCAGCCGCTGATGTCGATCGTCTCGAACGCCGGGGCGAGCCTGCGCTGGCTCAACCGCGAGCCCGCCCGGCTGGATAAAGTGCGTGAGGGGCTGGAGGAGATCGCCGCAGAAGGCGCGCGGGCGGGGGAGATCATTCGCAGCATCCAGTCCCTGACGCGCAAGCAGGATCCCACCTTCTCGCGCATCGACATGCACTACCTGATCCACCATATCATCACGCTTTCGCGCAGCGAGCTGGAGCAGAGACACATTAGCGTTGATTATCTGTTACAGGCGCAGGACAGCTTTATCACCGGCGATAGCGTGCAGATCCAGCAGGTGCTGTTGAACCTGGTGATGAATGCGGTAGAGGCGATGGCCGAGGTGAAGGATCGCGCCAGCACCATAACCCTCAGCACCGCCAACGCGGACGGAAAAGTGATCGTCGAGATCGCCGATACCGGGAGCGGCATTGAGCCCGAGCGGCTGGAGCAGATTTTTGACTCGTTCTACTCCACCAAGGCGCAGGGGATGGGTATGGGGCTGACCATCAGCGCCAGCATCATTGAGCGCCACTGCGGGAAGCTGAGCGCGCGCCGCCGCGAGCCGTACGGCACGGTGTTTGCGTTTGCGCTGCCGCTGGCGGCGCAGGAAGGGTAAAGGTTATTCCGCAGGCTGGCTATTGGTCAGGCGCTCAACGGCCCTGACCAGCTCCGCCACGGAGCGCACCTGCATTTTCTCCATCACGCGGCGGCGGTGCACCTTCACCGTGATCTCGCTGACGCCCAGCTCGGCGGCAATCTGCTTGTTCAGCATGCCGCTTATCGCCAGCGTCAGCACCTCGTGCTCGCGCGGGGTGAGGGACATGTGGCGCTGCTTCAGGGCGTAGTGCTCTTTATTGCGCACGGCGTTGTGTTCCGCCAGCTGAAGCGCGGACTCGATGGCGTCGATAAGCGCGGTGGATTCGACGGGCTTGGTGAGAAATTCGTACGCGCCGCCTTTAATGGCGCGCACCGACATCGGGATAGTGCCGTGGCCGGTAAGAAAAATAATCGGGATCTCGCGCCCGCTGTCCTTTAGGGCGTCAGCCACCTCAAAGCCCGAGATGGCGGGCATTTGCATATCGAGGACCACGCACGACGGGAGCTCTTCAAAGCGGTGTTGAAGAAACGCTTCTGCCGATGAAAAGCCGACGGCGTTCAGGTCCGCCGAATCCAGCAGCCCGATCACGGACTGCCTGACTGCGTCATCGTCATCAACCACATACACAATGTGTTCCATTCACCGCCCCGGTGCTGATTTACATGTCGAGGATGCAAACAATCCCGCCGGTTACGTAAGGGACTGTTTATGCTGACTTTCATCTTAACACATTAACTATCATTATCATTTAACAATATGATAACCGTATGAAGATGAAGTATAGCGATCCGTGACCGGGGTGGCTAAGCAACGAAACGCTGATTTTATGCACCCACAAGCTCGATGCGGTTGCCGTCCGGATCCGCAATTACCGCTTCATAGAAGCCGTCCCCGGTCATGCGAGGGGCGCTGAGCAGCGTGCCGTTGGCCTGTGCCCGCTCGGCCATGCTGTCTACCTGCGCTTTGCTGCCGACGTTGATGGCGATATGCGCCCAGCCGATAAACTCCGGGTGTGCAGGGGCGTCGGGCAGATCCGGCAGCGTCATCAGCTCGATGGTCGGCCCGTCATCCAGCGTAATAAAGTGTGATTCGAAACCGGGACGATTTTTACTGACGTAGCGTTCGTTACTGCGGCCACCAAACACCGTTTCCCAGAACTGAACCTGCGCGTTCAGGCTGCGGGTCCAGAGTGCGACATGGGCAATATTCATAAGCTCCCTGGTTATTTGTCTGTGAGGACTTTCACCGGTAAAACAGGCTACACTCTGGTTTTGAGCGCGACAAGCTGAGGAAATAACAATGCACTACACACTGAAAGATAGCGACAAGGAAAAAGCGGAAGGGGCAAACGGCGCGGGCGCTCTGCAGCAAAAACTGCTGGAGTCTCGTTCGATTGTGATCTCCGGTGAGATCAACCAGGAGCTGGCGCAGAAGGTCATCACCCAGATGATCCTGCTGCAAAGCGTCAGCAACGATCCGATCAAGCTGTACATCAACAGCCAGGGCGGCCACGTGGAAGCGGGCGATACCATCCACGACTTCATCAAGTTCATCCGCCCGGAAGTGCACGTCATCGGCACCGGCTGGGTGGCGAGCGCCGGGATCACCATCTTCCTGGCGGCGAAAAAAGAGCACCGCTACTCGCTGCCAAATACCCGCTTTATGATCCACCAGCCGCTGGGCGGCGTGCGCGGTCAGGCGACGGATATTGAGATCGAAGCGCGCGAGATCATCCGCATGCTGGATCGCGTGAACAAGCTGATCGCTGACGCCACCGGCCAGCCGCTGGAAAAAGTGAAAAAAGACACCGACCGCAACTTCTGGATGTCTCCGGCAGAAGCGCTGGACTACGGTATCGTGGGTAAACTGATTACCCATTATGACGAGCTGAAGCTGGATTAAGTTTTCGCGGCGTGTTTGAGTCGGGTGGCGGCTTCGCCTTACCCGACCTACGCCGGACCTAGCGTACCTCGAACACCACCGCCATCCAGTTCGTTCGCGTGCCTGGCGGAAACGCCGGGTAAGGATCGAGCCGTGTGCATGCCCCCGCCCAGATGTATGTATCCTCATCAATGCGATACCAGTGCACGTTGCCTTCCACCGCATCCCCCATCACCGCAGCCTGCACCGTCAGCTGGCTTCCCGCAGGGAGTTCACGCGCCACGGGCGAGAATACCGAGGGGTTCTGTTTACGCGTGTAGACCGCTGTTGTGGTCTTAACAAAGCCAGTGACCGGCAGTTCAGTGAAATCGCTCATTTCAGGCCTCATGACAGTTCTCTCTTAACATAACGATATAAGCCGCTGTAAATATGGCGATCACGATAAAGCGTGAAACTGTCAGAATGTGTCATGCGGAAGTCTGAAAGGCACCCGTTGAGCGGGTGCCTGGAGGATTACTTAATTCTGGGCTGCGATGCTGATAAGTTCGTAGATTTTTTTTGCCCCGGCATTTGATTGAGTCAGTTCAATATTATGTTTCTGGCCATTCTTCATATGCAGGACAATTTTTTTATTAAAGGATCCTTTTATGACTACGCTACTGACTTCGCTGAAGCGGGCGTAGAAAGTTTCATACAATTTTCCCAACACGCAAAAAACACCGTCATCGGTTAATACCACACCATGATCCCCTTGGCCGAAAACCGTTTCGTCGTAGTAGAACAGGATCGCATCTTCCGTGAGAGGAGGCAGTGATTGACGATGACTGGCCGCCTGGACGAAATTGCTTATTTTTTTCGCGTTGAGATTGTCGTAGCGGTAAAAATTGTGGTCTTTGTTCGTCGCATACTGTGTCAATTCACCCCCGGCTGGTTTGTGTTCCAGCGCTGGCAAGGTTTGCTGTGGCTGTTGTGGTGTTGTTATCGTTGCCTCCGATACGGAACCAACCATAGAGGCCCCAACAGCTCCCATCCCCGGAAGCGTCTGGGAGGTCACGCTATGTTGAATAGTGGTCACAGTTCGGGTGTAAGCGTTGACATGGCTCCCGCCTCGCATATGCGCTGATACGTTTTGCGGGGTTTTGACCACGGTCTGCACCGGGGTCAGCACGGTTCTGAATGCCGCGCGCAAGGATGCCACAATCGAGACGATCAGAAGTGCGATAAGTGGGACCGAAAGCCACATAATTGAAAAATAGAAAATACTTTGCTTAGTGTTGGTTGCCAGCTGCGTTAACCTGGAACAATAAAGCCCTGCAGTTATCACGTACACGACACCACAAGCGATAGTGGCAGCCATGTTGCTCTCCCCGTCCATTGCCATTTCCTGGATAACGGGAAAGAGCAAACATCCATAAAGAACAGCGCTAAAGAGCGCATCGGGAAGTAATGTTTTTATCGTCTCAAAGGCTTTCGCAATATTGTAGAAGATCCACAGAAGTAACAATATCCAGCCAATGACAGGAATAGCTGCGGCGATAGCCATAAGTATCATGCTGACGATCATACTGCCAAGAATATTACCTAAATGCCCTTCCGAAATAAGATACCAGATAAAATACAGGAAGGAACCGGCGAGAACGGCCGGGAAGGCGACCACAACGCTTGCAGGTATAAAGAAAACGAACCCGCCAAAGATAAGTAATAACAAAAAGCAAAGGGCAGGTCCATTATTGTCAGGTGTTGAGTTTGCTTCAGCGTCTATAGACATATTAGTGATCTGCCTGCGGGTTAATGATAGGGAATGGAATAAATGCCCTTGGTGTAAGCAAACTGAGAGGTAAAGGCTGTTTGGTCTTTCCGTTAACTAATGCCAGTGACGTCAGGCGCAGCGTGAGATTGCTTTCGCAATAATGCTCGCCTTCGGCGAAAGCCGTTTGGTATCGCGTGGCATCAGAATCGCCGAATGGGTCTACCTGCAAAGTATCATGAGCTACAAGGTTATTTTTTGCATCAACGAGGTCAAAGCCTATCTCTAACGAACCAACGCTTTCCATACCACTGTCCAGCGTGAAAGTGGCGCTGCACATCCCTTGATTTGCCCAGACGGTGTTTGAGTGCCAGATCTCAATCGCATGAGTTGGAGCAGCGAATAAAAGACATGCGAATACTGTGCTACAGTGTAAGTAACGGCTCATCATATTTTACCATCCTGAAAATGATGTATTAATCAACATAACCGTATGTTGCATCATCACCGGTGTCCGCTTCTTTTACGAGGCCTTGACCGCGATATTCATTAGGTAAAAACCCCCCATTAGTGCACTCTTTTTTCATGATGAGCTTTTGGTTTTTATATACTTTCAGGCCGGTATAATCCCATCCTTTTCCCGTACCGCTATAAACAACATAGCTGTAGTTGCCATTGATGAAACGATAATAATAAGCGCCTCCACCTGAGAACGTCATTTCACCCAGGCGAACCTGCGTTTTGTCTCCCTCATTTTGGGGGAGAGTCATTTCTACTTTTTCAAGTGAGCCGTAATAATAAGTAGGAACATCGTGATCCAGACGGACGATAACGTATTTTCCGTTCGTGAGTTCGCAGTTGAAAATAAGTTCAGGCTCAGGCGGTGCAGCATGAACGCTTGGCGTTGTCGCCAGAAGTGTCAATAATCCAGCAGAGAGTAATTGAGATTTCAACGTTATTTTTCCTTAGCAGGTAAAGCAGCCGGTAATCCGGCTGCTATTTTATTATTGTGAAGCCAGTGTTTCTTGTAATTCATTCAGCTGTCCCTGCAGCTTCTGCAGTTCCATCTGTTTTTGCAATTCGGAAGCGCTTGGTTTGTTTTGCGCCTCCTTCATACTTTTTTCCAGGTCTGAAACTTGCTTTTGAGCATCAGCCCGGCCAGCTGTTTTTTTCTTCAACTGGGCGACCAGATTGTTCATCGACTTTTGCAGTTCTTGCTGCGATTTTTGTTTACTGGCTACGTTGGCATTGCTCAGTGCTTTCTCTTTTTCAATCGCATCATTCACCGCTTTGAACTCTTTATTCAGTTCCTGATCGTGTTGCAGCGTTTTTTGTTTATCTTCAACGCGCTTATCCCAGGTGCCGGAGTAGTTGCAGTTAAATTTGGTAATAATGCTGACATCACCGGTTGTCGGGTCACAATCTCGCGCGTTAGTGGCACAGCCGGCTAATATGAGTGCGCTGAGTGCAAGAAAAATATAACGCATTGCTATTCCCCTCAACCGACTTTCAGCGCGGTGCGCTGGGTATAGAGGCTATCGAGCTCGCCCTGCAGAGAGCCAATTTTGTCGCGCATCAACGCAATCTCGCTATCCAGATTTTGGGTATCACTGCCGGATTTGCTCATGTCTGCAGAAACGTCCTGCCACTGCTTCTCATGTTTTTTCATGTCGGTGATGGTGCCGCGAAGGTAAGCAATGTTGGCATCCACTCCTTTAATTTGCTTCTGTACGGCGTCTTTTTTCACCGTGTTTGCAGCCATATCTTTTTCTATTTGAGCGAGGGTCTTTTTATCAGAGTCGATAACCGATTTTGCAACGCTGGTTGCGTTCTGAATGCGTTTGTTTTCGGCTTCAACATCCTTAATCGTTGCGTTTAACTGCAGCTCTTGGGAGGCGTATTTTTTGCGCTGATTATCCAGATAGGCGTTAGCCCCCATACCCACACCGCAACCGGCGATAGCGGCGGCGGCCATACATACCGCTTTGTTGCTGGAGTTACTGACAGCGCAGGCCAGTGCGCCGATTACCGCGCCGCCAGCACAGGCCTGCCAGCCTGATTTATTGAAAAACTCAACGTCCTGATTATTGGCAAGGCGCGGGTCGACGCCGCCACTACTTCCCGTACTGCCATTCTGGCACCCCGCCAGAAATACCATCATTCCTGCTATCACTGCTGTGCGAATAACCTTTAACATTCCAATCTCCTGAACTATTTAATTATTTTTTTTACATGAACTAAGCCACGCCTCGCGCGCAACTTTTCCATCTTTCCAGTACCCCTGAAGGTTCTTCCAGTAGGTATCGAGATAACCGTTAAGGTTGGTTTTTCCGCGTGCAGCCATCTGTTGCAATACGACAGCGACCTGCGGTTCGATGAGGGGTTTGTCATAGGTTGTGCCCATGTCTACAAGGGTGTCAGCGTAATAACTGGTAATAAAATCAAGGGCTTTTTGATGTTGACCAAGCTGTTCCTGACGGCGGGAGCAATTAGCATCAAGCTGGCTGCCTGCGGCACAGGTTTTGGTGAAGAGCTGGTTGAGACGATCGTAAAACTCGCCGTCATCTTTCATTTTTGTGCACAAAAAGGCGCCCAACTGTAACGATGTGCGTATTGCCTGATCCCGTTGTTCATCCCGAAGCTGGCTATTTGCGCGCAGCTCACCGCGCAGTTGCTCAAGTTGTTTCTTCAGTGCGTCATCCTGGACTTTTGCCGAGATAGCATTCAGGTTTTTTAGCGAATCATCAGCTTTGCCTGCAGGTGTCTCCTTTTTACCCGTGCCTAATGATTGCCACTCTTTTTCAATCTCTTTCACCCGCTCGCGTGATGTCAGGGTTGTGGAAACTAAAACCAGACGAACACCGGTGCTTTTGGTTGTATTCTCGCCCGCATTGGCATAGTACGGCTCCTCTCCACGCAGTGAACTGCGGATATCCGCCTGAGGAGTCATATAACTGCCCCCCCGAACGACATAGCCCCCAGCCTTACCATGCAGGCGATCGAGCTTGTTCAGGCGGAACGGGTCAAACATCATCTCTGCTGCGTTGCCCAGTATGTCGTGCAATCCGAGCGGGTTAGGTTTCAGCAGGCCGGTAAGCTGAAGTTTTCCATTTGCAGACTGTGCCCCCGCAAACCAGACATAACCGTTTAATCCTTCAGGCATGGGGAAGTGGCGATCGCGGAACTCTGCGGGGGAAACCGCGAGCCCGCCGCGTGCGGCAAACTCCCACTCGGTTTCTGTCGGAAGCCGTAAAAATCCCGCCTGACCATCATCTTCAGGCAGTGCAGAAAGTTTTTCTTTTCGTAACCACAGGTTGTATTGATTTGCGAATACCATGGCATCCATCCAGCCAATACTCACCTTCGGTAAACGTCCTTTCATATCCGTCGTCGGGCATTCCCCAGAAAGCGCGCGATACTGCAGGTCGCTCAGTTCATATTTGGCCATCAGGTAATAACGGCCCTTACCACCCTTCTCCGGGAAACTGCCTGCAATGTGTTCCTGGCGAGATTGTTCAACGTATCCCCAGTCGTCGCCTTCTTGCCCCAGCGTGATGTTGTAATCTTCCAGCGGTTTATTCAGCGGGATAGCGACTTTGCGAAATGCCATGGCACCGTCGCACGGCATAGGCAATATCACGTCATCGGCCAGAGGTTTTGGGTTCCAGAACTTTTCATCCCAGGTGGCTTTCGCCGCGCAGGCGTACCCGAGTCCAATGATAGCCAGGCTCATCGCCAGTTTAGATTTCACGTAAACTCTCCGCAGGTTCGATTTTCAATGCGCGCAGTGCTCCGATAGCGGCCACGCCTAACGCCACGGCAAGGACACAGAGCAATGCGGCGATAAAATGAAGGGGGTCAAGGTGACAGATGAATGCCTGGTCCGGTAAAGAACTGCCCAACACATGGTTGAACAATGCGCTGCCCAGCAGGTAGATGATCACACCCAGTCCGTATGAGACGCCGGTCAAACACAGCGCCTGAATAATAATAAAAAGCGTCACAGCGCGACGGCGAAAACCCAGAAGGCGCAGCACGGCCATATCTTTGCGCTTACGATCAATGTTGGCGATGAAGGCACCGACTAACGAGGCGATGCACCCTGATGCAGAGATCCAGGCAATCACGCCAAAGATAATCCCCAGCACACGGTCGATGGCACGCACAGACTCAATTTGAGCTGACTGAGTGATAGCCTCAATGTTCTGCGTCTCCAGCCACCGCGCGAGGAGTGAAACGTCATCTATCGAACTGGCATAGATACGTGCTCTTGAATAGCGGGTTCTCTCTCTGGGCGGCTTGCCATCGCTGACCCCCAGCAAGGGAACCTGAAAGCCATCGCGGTAGTCTTCCAGAGCAACAAGCAAAGGCAATGTAATAAAGGCACCTTGACGTGAAAATTTTGCGTCATCCAGCACGCCGGTAACGGTTAAAGCGAACGTGGCGCGTTGGTTTTTCCCTTCGCTTTTTCGGCTCACCATCAGGCGCAGGATATCTCCTGGCTGCACGCCAAGGCGCCGTGCCGCACTGGCGCTGAGTACGGTATCGCTGTCTTTGACCGGTGCTCTGACATCCTGCAAAAGAGGATCGCCTTTGGCCGTCGGGATCACTTCAGCACCCGGGACAAAGTGTTGCCCGTCCCGGACCAGATCGGCCTGAGTGTTCAGCGAACGGGTTAACGGAATCGAAAATCCGACTTCTGAACGACGGGCGAGCTTATCAAGCCAGGCAAAATCATAATTACCATTACCCGTTATACGTACTTCCCGGGTGCGAGGGTCGTCGAGAAGCTGATGGCGAAGCTGGCTGACAATGCCATTCTTCAATCCGAA
Source organism: Enterobacter sp. Y17 (assembly GCF_019730495.1). Classification (NCBI taxonomy): domain Bacteria; kingdom Pseudomonadati; phylum Pseudomonadota; class Gammaproteobacteria; order Enterobacterales; family Enterobacteriaceae; genus Enterobacter; species Enterobacter sp. Y17. Next base: position 2,903,873 of record NZ_JAASKP010000001.1, on the reverse strand, counting down.
CAGCAGCAATAACGGTGCGATAACGGCAATCAAAGAGAAGATGATGCACAGCGCGACCTTGCGATCGTGAATGAGATCGCGCAGAGCCATACGGCATAGCAGGGTGCCTGACGCTGGCATATCAGCTGGGTAAGAAGACACTTTTTCCCTCTCCGGTCACGGCCTGATATCGGTCAATCCCAAAATGCGTCACGCGCTGCCAGTCGTGGCTCACAACAATGGCTGCCATATCCAGTGAGCGCACCATGCCGATCATCAGGTCAAACAGCCGGTCTGCATTATCAGGATCCAGCGCCGCAGTCGGTTCATCGGCAAGGAGTAAGCGTGGCTGGTGGGCAATCGCACGGATGAAGGCAACGCGCTGGCGCTCGCCGATAGAAAGCCGGGAAGGCATTTTTGTCAGCAGCGGCCGCACGCCCAGGCTGTCGATGGCCTTATCGAGCCAGGCTGACTGTAGGCTAAGTCCTGCCAGCCTGCGAACCAGAGTGATGTTTTCTATCACGGGTAACCAGGGCAACAAGCCGCCGTGCTGTAGCATAAACCCAAGCTCGCGTGCGCGAAGCGCGGCCAGGACAGGCTCGTTTTCAGCCATGAGCGGTATTGAAATATCGCGACCGGCGAGCCGGTATTCGGCAAGATGCGCTGGGCGGAGGATCGCCCCTATCATCTCCAGAAGCGTGCTTTTACCGCACCCGCTAGGCCCGGTTAGAGCGACCACCTCTCCCTTTTTCAACGAGAGGTGCGGGAGGGCGACGCTATAGCCATGCGTCCCGCCCCGGCTGATCTCCATATCGCGGATCCTCAACATCAGGGCAGGTTCTCCAGAGGTACCGGATAAACGTTATCGCGTGGGTCGCTATCGGGCGCTAATGACACCCAACGGTCTACATCCTGGTTGTAGCGTTGATAGTAATTAAGCTTGGTATTCAGCCTGCGGATGAAACGCTCCTGCTCAAGGCCATCCCAGCTTTTCCAGGTTTCTTCGTCCAGGCTCAATACTTCACTGAGGTAAGGTAAGCTCTCGATATATTCACCGAGCAGTCCCATCTCTCCGAGGCGGGTCGCATTTTTTCCTTTCGCCTGGTTTGGATCGTTGCCCATGGTTGCCGCCAGAGAACGCAGGCTGGCAAACATGTCATCCGGAGAGATCATCCCCTCATTGGCGGCATTGACGATCTTCTTCATGATATCGCTCAGATCGCTGAGCTCGCTTTTCGTGAGCAGTACGCGCACCTCGGTCGCCGGGATGTTTTGGTCAATCAGATCGCGGTCGCTTATCCATGACTTGAATACCGGTGGTGCCGTGGTGCCTTGCTTTTCACCCAGATAGGCAAGACGCATTGCCTTACTTAACTTGTCGGCATCACTGAGCAGGGGATCTTCTTTCTTACCGGCATATTTAGGGCTTGCCCCCAGCGCGCTCCCCGCCGTTTCTTCGCCGCTCCAGGCTGTTTTAATCTGGCCGGTAATGGCATTCGCCAGGTTATCGACCATACTACCGAAGCTATTTACATCACCTGAATCAATAGGATAGTAGAGCGGTTTGTGCAGGAATGGATTTAACGTCAGCTCCTGATACTGGGCTTCAGCAGAACTGTGATTTTTCTTACCATCAGAGGTTTTCAGATGTAACGCATACAGCGCAACGCCACGATAGGCGGCTTCCTGACGCACCTGGGCGGCATCCAGATGGGTTGACGAGAGCTTATCTGTGCCATCAAGCGCGCCTGCGTCAGTAATCAGTACAACGTAGCGGGCGCCAAACTGCGTCCAGTCCACTTTGTCCAGCGCTGTCATGACCCCGCCGTAAGCATCTTCATCAACCTTGCTGCTGGAAACGGTAGCCTGCTTCAGGTCATGTACTTTAGCGAGGAAGTCTTTACCATCTTTAACGGTATTGGGGTCGACATACATCTTGCTGTCGTATTCAAGACCCGGAACCGCTTTCACGCTGGAGCGGAAAGCTACCAGGCCAAACTTGACCTGATCCTGTAAGTGTTCCTTCTCGATCCTCTTGTAGATCTTATCGATCGCCTCTTTAGTGCGATCGATATACGGCCCCATCGAGATGGTGGAGTCGATCACAAAGACAACCGAGGCGGAGAACCCTTTCATCATGTTCTTTTCATCAGCAGCGGACGCGGCCTTTTTTGCGGGCGACTTTTCGCTGACGGAGGCAACGTTGAGTACACGTACCTGGAAGCCGGTATCGGTAAACACATCATCTGAGCCAAGAACAGGTAAGAGATAAAAGTTTTTTAACTGATCCACCATGTAATCAGGCTCGCGTGCCAGAACCTGCGGGACCGGTTTATGGCTGCTCAAACTGTTGAGCATTGGTTGCAATGTTGCCGCAGGGTTTTTGCTGTTCAGAAGAGACTCAACGTCGGATTTCTCTTTAAAGAACAGCATCGGTTGACGGCCAGCAGGATTGGTAAACGCCAGCGTCAGCTGCATTTTCCAGTCAACGGTGCAGGAGGAATTCATCCAGCCAGCGGTATGACCAAAGCTGTCCGGCCCAACCTGCAGCCACGTGTCCTGACCCTGCGTTGTCCTTTGGTAAACATAGAATCGACTGAAGGCCGGCTGCTCTTTACCTGCTTCACCTGCTTTGGCGGACAGCTGGCAGCCTGGGTAAGTCAGTACCCGCTGGAATAACGCATGTTTACCTTCCTGCAAAAGCGGCTGTTTACCCGCGGCACAGGCGGGGGATGCCAGCGTTGCGGCACACACCAGGCTACTGAACCAATGCATGTATTTCATTGTTTATCCTATTTCTTCAGCTCAGCTAAACGGGCTTTGGCCTCGTTATTCTGCGGGTCCTGATTTACAACCGATTCATACCAATACGCCGCTGTCTCTGCGTCAGGATTGAAGCATCCCCCTGGTTTTGCGGTTTTCGGGTCATATTCTTGTGCATAACGAACAGCTATCTGCGTATCGCCGGACTGGGCTTTATAGGCGTAAAGGCGCTGAGCGATATCGCAATGTTTTGCCGCTTTCGCTTTTGCGATGACGTCCAGCAGTTGTGCACTACTTGGCTGGCTACGCAGGCACCCTTTAACGAACGCCATTTCATTGCCGCTCGCCATTTGTTCATCACCACACGGCCCGGTAGTTTTCGCGACGGGCGCGGGAGGTGCCGCTGGAATTGCAGGCTCTGGCTTACGGGTAAACCACCACCCAGCAGCGGCCAGCAGGAGCAATAGAATGGCTAATCCCGCAAATAACGGCAGCTTACTTTTCGGCTTATGCGGCTGTTGAGATACAGGCTTTTCTGCGACAGGTTCTAAAACGACAGGTTCCGGTTCTTGAACGGACATCGGCTGCACGATGGGGGTATCATTCAGCGTCTGTATATTTTCCGGGAGTGGGTTTTCACCACCGGCCTGGGAGCTGAGTAGCCCTTCAGCGATGGTCAGAATCCCCATATCCTTATTACTTCCATCTTTGATGGTGATGCGATAGGCCGCCTGGCGGTTGGCGAGTAGTGGATCGATCAGAGAAGGGCCGACCTGAACGCAGGGCGTCTCCTCATTTTGTATCAGTGGAGGAAGGGCGAGGAAAATCTCGCCACTGACCCAATCACCGTGGCTATCCAGATACAGGCGATCCTGATTACGTACTACCGAGATTGTGACGCCCTCGGCATCGCCTTTCCAGCCTTTCAACAAGAGCAATGCGAATCCTGGTTGTATAGGGGTCAGCGTCTTAAGTTCAGGTTTGATCACGTCCAGTTACTCCTTTGCCAATTTAATCTGGCGGAGAATGACGCCCAGATTTTCGTTCTGCGCGACGCTAATCTCGCGTCCGGCAGAATGACCTGCGTTTTCGGTAATGAGTGCTTCCAGGCCAACCAGCCAGTCGATGATAAAGAAGGCACTGTAGTTCAGCTGTTGCGGCGTCAGGCGTGCCAGGCGTTCATCACCTTTCCAGACCACGCTGTCGCACGTTGGTGGACGGGTAAAGATCGGCTGTTCGGGCTGGTTGAGACGGGCCGGGCGTTTCGATTCCGGCATATTTTGATAGCCCAGCCAGGTGATGAAATCGCTCATCACGTGAAGCACGCGTGAAACCTGACGCTCGACCATACGTTCGCGACGAACGCCAGCCTGCTCGGTATTTTTCATTGCATTGACCAGCGCGTCCTCGACACGTGAACGCAATAACCCCGTGATCAATTCGTCTACCAGCGCTTCGGCAATCGGGCGCGGAAGACTGATGTAGTTGAGCATGGCGGCGGTTTCAGGCAGGCCGCGCAGATGGTTAATCCAGAGCTGAACGCTCTGGTGCGCGAAAGCGATCTCATGGCTGTGCGTCGTCACCGCAGTTGCGCTGCTTTCGAAAGCATCTTCCACACCGATATCAAAGAATCCTGCATCTTCTTCTTCTGCTTCAGGCGCAGACAGGGTCGTTTGCTGCATGTAAAGTGCATGGAGAGCGCGGCGTGCCGGAACCAACCGCGCCAGCAGTTCGCCGTGCATGCCGCTGCGTTTTTTCAGGGTGGCAAGGATCTCTTGCGCAATTCGGGATTTTCTGGACAGCTCTTCTTCGCCGTCCGGCTGGTACCAGTTCCCCAGTCCCCCTTCGACCAGTTCGTGGCGGATCTCGTCGAGCTGTTCTGCGATCCGCTCCAGTTTCAGTTCAGGGCGGGCGACGCGGGCCAGATAATCGGCCATTCGGCGCATACCACCGTCGTTGAGGGTGAGCATCGCATCCCAGGCTTCAGCAGGGTTCGCGATGTAGCGAGCGACAGCTTCATCTTCAAGGAAGGTTTTCCGCATCAGTGCTAGCTGCCCGCCATTGTCGTCGTTGAAAGCCGCTTCACTACCTGCGTTCATGCGGATAAAGGGCGTTTGCTGGCGCGGTTTGCGTACCAGGAACGTGTTATTGAACGCCTGACCCTGGCTCCATTCCTGCATCCATTTGTACTGGCCAAAACGCTCGGTCATCGCCATTTTGATCATCCCGCCAAGCCCCCAGGACTGGCGAAGAAGTGCTTCGTCATGGGAAAGGTTTTGGCTAATGCGCAGATCAAACATGGTTAATGCCCAGACTAGGCCAGGTAAGCGACGACCACGCGCGTCGGCATCGGCGCCCTGAGTGTAACGGATCCACTCGTCCAGAACGCCGCCCACTTCTTTGACATCGGACTGTTTTGTTGAGGCCGTACACACCACCAGGACATTCATCTCCTGGTTTTCGGTGTAGCGTTCAAAAAGATAGGCCACTTTTCCGCGCAAAATTAACTGCGCTAGCGGGTTGCTCTCTGCATTTTTAACCTCGCGAGTGACATCACTCATGGACTCCACCGCCAGACGGCCGCGATAACCCGGGAAATCAAGCAAGTCGACGGCTTCGAAGATTGTTTCGCGAGGCGGAGCCATTAACGGGATATGCAATTCAACGGTAAGCGCAGTGAGCTCTGCCAGCGATAGCGAAATAGACGCACCCGTTTGCCCATTTACCACAGGACAGACTTCAATAGTCTGATCCGACGGGGTATTCAGCCGCTCCAGCATATCGACGTTCATGATGCTATCCCGCTGGATAAGCAGGCCGTTTTCGTTACGAACCAGCGTGCTCAGCGGGGCACGCAGCTCCTGCACTCCACCGAGACGCTGTAGCGTGTTGGCAAAACGGATATAGGCATTGGTTAGTTCTGGTACTTCGCCCCATAAAACGGAGAAAAGCTGGCCGCGATCTTCAACAGAAAGCCATGGTGCGAGGCTTACTGCCTGTGGCCAGTAGGTCAGGGCAAAACGGCTTTGCGTTTTCTCAGCATGGCGGATGAGGTAATCCCAAAAAGAAACTACGTCATCTTCGGTCACGCCAGGGCTGCGGGAGGTCAGGCGTCGTTTCGACAGGGACGTTAACAGATCGCTGATGCGTTTTTCATCGAACTGCCAGTCAAATTTTTCCTGGTTGAAGTCATGGATGAATGCGTTGGCGAGGATCTTCCCCATTTCCACTTCGTTGAAGAGCTGTAACGTGACAGGCCAGCGGTCGTCTGAGCTCTGAGCACTGCGGCTAAACCGGGTAACAAGACCCGTCGCCTCTTTGCCGCCGCCAGGCGGGTTGATGTGGGTCAAAAAATCGAGCTGATTGCCGCCGAGGCGTGTTTCCAGCTTTCCGTTTTCACCCGCAGCCAGCGCGGAAATGAGATACGATTTGCCTGCCTGCGACAAGCCAAAGAAGCCGATTGTCATCGGTTTCGCTGCGGCCTGCGCCAATCTGCGTGCTTTGTTACGGCTGCGGCGCAAGTTCATGGTCAGGCGATCGGCTTCAGTGTTCAGGCGCGGCGCGTCCTGACGAACGCTTGCGATCCAGTCAATGGCCCGGCCTGCACCTTGTTCGACGCCATTCCAGCCCTGGATAATGGTGTTGGGATGAATAGTGCTCATTAGCTTTTAATACTCCCGCTATCCAGCCAGTAATGGGTTTCACTCAGCCCATTACCGACCATTGTGTTCAACTGGAATGCAACATCTCTACGACCATAACCGCGCTGTGCGTTTTTCATTTCCATCGAGCCAATCTGGAAGCGCTCCGGACTGACCGGTTCTTCGCTACTACGTCCACGTCCCTGTTCTGCGGTTAAACCGATGCTTATTACAGCATCACCCGACAGCTCGCTTGCCAGGTTCGCACTGGTAATTTTTAGGGTGTAAAGTGCGGTCGATGGCCAGCGTTCGTTATCAAGCTGGCGGAAACCGATACGCACTTCCCCCCGTGCTTCAAAGCCTTTCCCTTCCGGTAACTGGAAATCAGCGGAGTCCAAATCAACGTCGCGATAGGCGACATTGCTGTCTTTAATCACATTGTTTCCATCAAGCATCCCGACATAGCGGATGGTTGAATAAGGCTTAAAGTTCGCAGTGCGGAAGAAGAAGTTGTTGAGCCTGGATTTCTCCGCTAACAGGCACAGCATCGCCCCCACAACGGCTGTCGATTTCGGATCGTCAATGCATCCTTTCTTGTTAAACGGATACCAGCCACCGGTTTCATAACCGTGGAGTGGCAGCACGCGAGAAGGGGGAACAGGTTGAAGCTGGCGAATGAGCGCTTGAATTCCCGGCAGGCGGGATGGACGACCGGTTAAAAGTAATACATCGCAGTTGTAGTGCCAAAGCACTTCGCACAACGCGCGCAGGCTGTGGCAAATGTTCATTCGCCCGCTGCGAGGGTCGATAAATTCATTGTGCAGACGCGCAAGATCCAACTCCAGCGGTACATCCAGAATGGAGAACGGTACTTCGCTCGCAAGCTGTCCGGAACGGGCAACGTCGTTGACGTAATCCTGTACTTTCTCGGTTGGAAGATTATCGGCAAGTAGCTCACGGAAAGTGTAATTCAGTATCTCCCGACCATTTTCCGGGGAGTACTCTTCATAGCGATGCAAAATAGATAACGCCAGAGGCGCGAAGATCTGCAATGTAAGCTGCTGACGTAATACCTGTTTTCCGGCTTCGATCGATTCACTACCGAACAGTTGTGACATCATTGATTCGGCTGCAAGATCGCTGTGGCCGACTTTGGTCATGGCCGCTTTTACTGCTGGCTGGAGGAAAAGCCGTATAACATCCAGAAGTATGTCGTCGCCTGCTACCTTAAACCCTTCACGGAAAAGCTGTTTCGGGGTAATCCGGACGTTAATGCCCTGGCCTTCATCCAGCGTGTAGCGAGAAATGACGAGATCGGTCGTTCCTCCGCCAATGTCAATCGACGCGATTTTTAATGAGCGTGTATCGCTGGTGTCCTTTTGAGTATCGGGACGGCGAGTAGCTGCAAAAAATTCGTCCGTGCGACCGCCAAAGTAGTTCTGCGTTTCGTTATAGAGATATACCAACTGCCCACAGGTGGCTTCGTCCCACTTCACGTGTACGCCTGGATGGGCGTATTTCAAGCACTGCGGGTCATCGCCTTCATAATCCATCTCTTCCCAGCCGAGCGCTTTCCAGACCATGCGGATAGCGTCATGCATGCTCTCCTCAAAGATAGCGCGCTCAGGCTTTGGCATCGCCGGAGGGACAGTCATAATGACATTTCGTAAACGACGCGGTGTGCTGGCGTGGTTCATCTTCAGCCGCTGTGAAGGGCTGTTGATTTGCATGAGAGCCTGGCTTAATACCTCTGACAACATCATCGTCATCAGCGAGCTACGACTGTATACCGGCGTGAAGACGGGCATACGGTCTTCTTCATTTTTCAGGCGAATGAGCAATTTCCCCTGATCGTTGATCATATACAGCAGCGGTGCTGCAGTGGCTAACGGCTCTCTGTCACTTTTCACGAAGGCCTGGCTAAAGCGCCATCCCGGTGAATAGGGTTGATCGTCCCAGAGGTAGCGTTTAGGGCTGGAGATCCCTGTTGAGCCCTCGGTACCCAGGCGTTGAGCCGCCATTCTGAAGGCTTCTCCGCCGACGCGTCCAATGGTTGGCCATGTGAAGGCATCGCTGCGCCCGCTTTTTAGCGAGAAATCCTGCTTGCCGAATTCGGCCTGGGCAAACTCGAGACGGCTGTCAAAAGGCTCGTTATAAACAAATTGCGGTTGGCTCAAATCTCGGAGCTGAAGCTGATAAAGTTGAGAAAGCCCTTTATTGTCGTCACGATGTTCTTCGATCAGGATGCCGCAGCTACGTGAGTTACCAATGTCCAGCACGAGATCTACAGGTATCGCTGAGTCCCGGATTTTTACGTCGTTGACCTGTACTTCAGGAACGACAATCGTCGTCGCCAGGACATGCAGCAGGTTAAGATAATGCGCCTGATGTTCTTGCTGCAGTAGTTGTTCATCAATGTCATCAATATGTTGGCGTAATACTTCGCGAGCCTGAGTACTGAAAATTTCCCGTAGCCATTCATTCACCCATGGCAGTGAGAGAAACTCCCCCATCTCGTGAGGATGGCGTGCCAGAGCAAATCCCGCGCCTGAACGGATATCATCCTCGCCCGGTGCGAGATACTGCGTATTCTCGCGATCCGGGAAAATTTTGGTATCAAAAATCAGAGTAGCGCGCCAGGTATTGCCCTTTTCATCCGGCTCAGGCAGCTCATGGAACTGGACGCGTGACCAGTTATACGGCCCGTGAGCAAAGGCTCGTGGCGGGTTGAAGCGGAAAAATGGCAGCGGTAACCAGAGGCCGCGATAGAGGCGTAGCGACTCTTCGGTCGTCAATGTGTAGTCGGAGTCTGCGTAGCGAGGAGGTTCGCTGTCAGGCTGAGGGATCTGCAGCTTATCTTCCCTCTCATTATAGATAAGCCGCATAATAGCCTCGTCACCCTGTTGACGAAGAAATTCCCCATATTCTTTACGCGTGGGCAGGGTAAAGGCGAAATCAAGGAACTGGATCCCGCTGTCGCGAATAAGTTTGACCTGTTTTTTAAAATCAGTGAGTTCAGCGAGCATTTACTGACTTGCCTCCTGCTTCATCGAAATAGGGAAAAGTGTTTTGGCGTCGTAACGGCCTTTGCAATCCGCAATGTTTTGCGCGCCGGGAGCACACAGAATTTCTGGCATTTGGTAGCGTGAGCCATCGGAGCACTGTGCTTCTCCCTGATTGTTAATGGCGAGATGACCTGACTGAATGGCCGCGTTGACCGCGCCACGACAGGTCACACCGTCGCCACGGATCATCTGTACTTCGCCCTTACCGTCATTGATTTGGTAACTCAGACTAAGGGGCTTTCCTGTGCGTTGATCCTGAATACCAGCCCCTGCGTGCCAGTTCCCGTTCAGAAAACGGGTGTTTCCTTGGGCCAGTGAAGATGCGGGCAGGGTCAACGGGACTTTAGCGCCAGTTGAGGTATTGGCCGATGGCGCTTCGAGAGCAGGTGCTGTTCCGCCGGGATGAGGGCTATTCGTGGCTGACGCAGGATCCACAGCAGATGCCGTTGCTGCTGCGCTTTGTGACGGCGTTTGTAATGCTGATTGCTCTTGTGACGTTGTGAGTGAAGTGCCCGTGGTGCTTAAAATCTCACTGCCCGTTGTCGAATGCAGGTTCGCCTTAGACGTTGTTGTGCTGATGATGGCCCTTGACGACGGCGCAAGAGATTCGGCTGTTGGAAGGTGGGGCGCGGGCAAAGCGGGTACGGAAGATGAAATACCAGGGATCGTTATGCCTGGCATGCAACCCCGTAAGAACAGTAACGCTAAAAGGAGTAACAGAAGTAGCGGCAGTAGCCAACGCAACCATGCGGGTAAGAGCAACCACCAGCGTCTTTTGGCGTGCCTTTGATGCGTGAAAGTGCGTTCTGGTATCACCGGTTCAATACTGGCTGATTGCGGAGGCAAGGCTGTAGATATGGGACGCAAACAGTCTAACGGCTCGATGCGGGCCTGGTTAGTGGCGTTCACAAATCCCCAAAAACTGATGACCGGCTTTCCACCTACCAGCCACACGTGCTGCTGATCGGGGAATTGCATCGCTTTTTCAAGTAATTTCCCAAAGAGCCGGCGTTCCGGCTGCTGGCTTTGGGCAAATTCATTACTTATCTGGCGAAACGCTGCATGGGTGGTTTCGAGTTGCGCGAGCGCGGCCTGGCGCTCAGCTTCCGTTGCGGCCGTCCATGGAATAACGTCACCGGCCAGCGGGGCATACCAGTCGATTCGATCGCCATGCTCGCTGATTTGCGGGATGGCTAAAGTGTCAGCAACCGCCGTTTGTTTTCTAAGTCGTAGGGTTTCACGCAGCTGTAATGCGGAAATATATACTGCCTGTCCATTCTCACCCATCGACTGATATTTATCGAGCTTGTCACTGCATAGAAAAATTTCTTTCACGCTGCATGCCTTTGCTGTTAAACGAACAAGTGAAAGCAAGTTCCACTGTGGAAAAGGACGCCGCAAATACGCCGGGTAATCTGCGTCAATTGTTTATGGCAACAAAATATTGAGTATTATCGGCAAATGGCCGAAAACGTTTAGACCTAAACTAAACTTATTATTGGGACGTGCGCATATCCGATTGCCGCAAAAAAGTTTCGCTGTGAAACTATATTTCTGGCAATGTATTCATTTTCTCTAATGTGTTAATCACAACCCTGCGGTATATATTCCTTCACGGCGTTGTTCATCATCTTATTAAACTCCTGCGTATTATTGACAGCAAATACCTTTCCACCTGTATTGCTGGCAATACAGTTTCCGGCGCCGGTATTCATGATATCGACAACATTGACCTGTAATCGGGGCTTACGTTTTTTTAGCTCAAGCGCGACATCGCAAGGCGAGCCTCCGCATGTCTCTTCCCCGTCCGTCACCAGTAGAATTATGGCATCACGGTCAACGCCATTAACTCGTTTTCCCGCCTCTTCTAACGCCTCTGCCAGAGCGGTTTTACCCACCGGCTGGATTTTATCAATTAACTTTTTTAGCTCAGCGCGTTGTTCCGGCAGGAAAGCCGGAGTTGCGTTCACCTGGTGGCAATTAGCTGCGGCAATAAGGCTAATGTTCATGTCATTTGGCACGTCATCGATAATGTGTTTAGCGGATTGATGCGCGAGCGTAATGCGACGAGGTTCACGATCGATACCGGGTACAGGTTTATCCTGCATCCACCGCATTATCTCTTCTGGTGTGGCATCCATGCTCATGGCCATAGAGCCAGAAGCATCAAAAATAATAACCATTTCAGGTGCCTGCTGTTTTGTCCGCTGTGCCGGGCAGAGCATTTTGACCTGATGCTCAGGGGCTGGCTGGACGGGAGAAACGGCAGGAGTGGCTACTTTGACAGTCGGCCAGCAGCCGCGCAGGAGAACAAGAGCCAGAAGCAGAGCCAGTGCTAAAAGCCCCAGCCATAACCACCCACGCTTTTTAGCCAGCGGTTCTGCCGGCAACTTAGTTTCAGGCATGATGTCCCAGCCTGTAATCACAGGCTGACCGTCAACGATCCATATTCTTTCTGGTGAGGGCTGTCTGGCTATTTTTGCCAGTAACTGCAGTGTTTCGGGAGAAGTCTGCGCGCTAGTCGAGAGTGTTTGATGAAGTTGAGTGAGTGCCGCCAGCTTTTGTGAGAGGAGTATGGCGATTTTGTCTCGCTCAACGACGTTTAAAGCGTTAAAGCGTTGGGGTTTACCATTTATTTCGCTATACCATTCAACCGCACCATCTTCAGCCTGCTGAGGGCGGGCAAAAAGATTGAGATAAGTTTTAGAAAGGTGTCGGTCAATAAGATTATTTAAGGCAGAAAAGGTTGAAATATATTCTTGTAAGCAATGTTCGCTTTCAACAGTCCTTGTGATTCTAATCATTGCCTTTAATGAGCCAGGTATGCAAAAGAAAATAGCTTAGAGCTAAATATAAAGAATGACAATCTCTAATGCTAATCTTGTTCTTAAAATTAAAAAACTACCAGTTTTAAGAGGTAAGATGCCTTGAGTAAAAGTAAACGTCGGACGGGGGAAAAGGTTCAGGAAAAAGTATCATTTAAGTTTTACTTTAATACTACTTCACCTAATGACCAGGTTTAATCATTGCCAACACGCGCGTGGCAGGCAAATCATCTGCGCTTGACCCACGACAAAGCAGCCCTCCACGCTCTCCACCATAATCGCGCCTGTTTCCCCTCTCACTGGTGCTACCCATGGCGTATCAACTGAACCTGAACTGGCCGGAATTTCTTGAGAAATACTGGCAAAAACAACCCGTAGTGCTGAAAAATGCCTTCCCGAATTTTGTCGACCCGATTACCCCGGACGAGCTGGCAGGGCTGGCGATGGAGCCGGAAGTCGATAGCCGTCTGGTGAGCCATTTCAACGGCAAATGGCAGGCCAGCAATGGTCCGTTTGAGCACTTTGACGATCTGGGCGAAACCGGCTGGTCGCTGCTGGCGCAGGCGGTGAACCACTGGCATATGCCTGCCGCGGAGCTGGTGCGTCCGTTCCGCGTCCTGCCGGACTGGCGTCTAGACGACCTGATGATCTCCTTCTCCGTGCCGGGCGGCGGCGTGGGTCCGCATATCGATCAGTACGACGTGTTTATCATTCAGGGGATGGGCAGCCGCCGCTGGCGCGTGGGGGACAAGCTGCCGATGCGTCAGTTCTGTCCGCATCCGGCGCTGCTGCACGTCGATCCGTTCGAGCCGATCATCGACGAAGATCTGGCCCCGGGCGATATCCTCTACATCCCGCCAGGATTCCCGCACGACGGCTTTACCCATGAGACGGCGCTCAACTACTCCGTCGGCCTCCGCGGGCCGAACGGTCGCGATCTGATCAGCAGCTTCGCCGATTACGCGCTGGAAAACGATCTGGGCGGCGAGCACTACAGCGATCCGGATTTGACCTGTCGCGAACATCCGGGCCGCGTGGAGCAGTACGAGCTCGATCGCATTCGCCAGATGATGATCGAGATGATCAGCAAGCCGGATGATTTCACAAAATGGTTCGGCAGCTTTGTCTCCACGCCGCGCCACGAGCTGGATATCGCCGCCGCTGAGCCGCCGTACGCGCCGGAAGAGGTGCTGGACGCGCTGCAGGGCGGCGAAACGCTGTCTCGCCTGAGCGGCCTGCGCGTGCTGAACGTCAACGGCAGCTTCTTTATCAACAGCGAACAGCTGGAGACAGTAGACGCGAAAGCGGCGGATGCGCTGTGCCGCTACACCGAACTCGGCCAGGCCGAGCTGGGCGATGCGCTGAATAACCCGGCGTTTGTTGAAGAGCTCACCGTGCTGATTAACCAGGGATACTGGTACTTCGACGAGTAACCTGCCTGTTGCCCGGTGGCGCTGCGCTTACCGGGCCTACAGGATCGGTTTTCTCCCTCTCCCTGTGGGAGAGGGTCGGGGTGAGGGCATCAGGCCGCACTACTCCTCCATTGCAATCACAATCGCTTCACCCATCTTCTTCAGCGCCTCGCGATTCTTCTCCGTCGGCGGCAGCGCCACGTTGATCCGCAGACAGTTGCGGTACTTCCCGGAGGCGGAAAACAGCGATCCGGCCGCGGCCTGGATCTTCAGCCGACACAGCTGCTTGCTGACGCATACCATGTCGACCTTTTCCGGCAGCTCAATCCACAGCAGGAAGCTGCCCTGCGGGCGCGTGACGCAAATCTCCGCCGGAAAATACTGCCGCACCCAGCAGGTGTAGGTTTCCATATTCTGCTGATAAATCTGGCGCATACGGCGCACGTGGCGATGGTAATGGCCGTCGCGAATAAACGCCGCCACCGCCATCTGCGTGCCCGGCACGTTAAACCCGCCCGCGGCGTATTTCATGTGCATCACCCGGTCGTAATAGCGCCCCGGCACAATCCAGCCGACGCGCAGGCCCGGCGCCACGGTTTTGGTAAACGAGCTGCAGAGGATCACGCGGCCGTCGATATCCATCGAATGAATGGTGCGCGGGCGTGGGTACTCCGCCGCCAGCTCGCCGTAAATATCGTCCTCCACAATCACGATATCGTGCCGCTGAGCCAGGGCTAAGACCTGCTTTTTCCGCGCTTCCGGCATGATAAACCCGAGCGGGTTATTGCAGTTGGGCACCAGAATCACGGCCTTGATCGGCCACTGCTCCAGCGCCAGCTCTAATGCCTCGATGCTGATCCCGGTCTCGGGATCGGTAGGAATTTCAATCGCCTTGATGTCAAACCCGCGCAGCATCTGCATGGTGCCGTGAAACGACGGCGACTCCACCGCCACGATATCCCCCGGCTTGCACACCGAGAGCAGGGCAATCGACAGCGCGCCGTGGCAGCCGTTGGTGATGACAATCTCGTTCGCCGCCACGGTGGATCCGCCGTCCAGCATCAGGCGGGCGATCTGCTCGCGCAGCTCCAGGCGGCCGTCGAGCACGTCATAGCTCAGCATCTCGGCAGGATTATGCTGCGCGATGCGGCTCATCTCGCGCCACAGGGGCTTCAGGCTCGGCTGGTTAATATCCGGCGAGCCGCCGCCGAAGGAGATCATCTCTTTGTCGGCGCGGGCGTCCAGCAGCATCATCACCTCATCCCACTGGGTGACGTCCACGGGGCGCTGCACCGGGCGCGTCATGGCCGGAACCGGCGGCTGGGCCTTGCGCTGCGAGACAAAATAGCCGGAGCGCGGCTGAGGGGTGATCAGCTGGAGATTTTCGAGGATCTGATAGGCCTGCTGTATGGTGCTGATGCTCACGCCGTGCTCCTGGCTCAGCGTGCGCACCGACGGCAGACGTTCGCCGCTGCGATACAGCCCTTGTTCAATACGTTCTGCCAGAAGGTTGGCCAGATGTTGATAGCGCGTCATGCTGTATCCTTTGTTTTCACCATACAGATTACAAAACCAGTACAGATTGCCGTAAAAATTGGCATGCAGATACTGTTTTAGCGGATCTGTATGTTAAACAAAAGGTGTTTTTGAGTCTGTATTGCACAGGCCGATTTCCAGGATGATAACCCCACTGGTACAGTGAGGAGAGCATCATGGAATTCTATGAGAATCGTTCAAAACGTCCGTTCGTCGTGTTTGTCTGGATCGGCAAAACGATCTGCAACTGGTATCGCATCAACCGCACCCGCCGCATTCTGAGCCAGATGAGCGACGAGCAGCTCAAGGACGTTGGGTTGTCGCGGCATGATGTGTGAGCATAGGATTGCCCGGTGGCGCTACGCTTACCGGGCCTGCTCGATCCCGTAGGCCGGGTAAGGCTTAGCCGCCACCCGGCATATAAAAAGCGGATTATTCGGCAGATTTTACCGACGTGTTTTCAGCGATACGGCGCAAATATTCGTTGTTCTTGAACGCAACCATAATCAGTTCGAACATCACGCGGCATCCGACCAGGCTGCATATCGTACCGATAAAGCCCGTGATGAGGTGGTCGCTGAACATGGTATACACACCGCCCGCAAAAATAAGCAGCATGGCGATCCAGTAAAATAAGACCAGCACGCGTGGTGTTAATAAATAATCAAATCCCAAAATTGATTTCATTTTCTTTTCCTTAGAAATGTAAAAAAGCCATCAGATTATATCGATATTTTAAATCGGTGCTAATTGGGCAGATATCTGATTTCAGAGTAATATTTCAAGCGTCTCCCGTTTCGGCCTCTCCAGCAACGCCAGCGCCTCTTCATACGACCGCACGTTGTTATAGCCCATCACCAGCCCGTAGCGTTTGCCCGACCCGCAATACCACTCCGAAAGCGCATTCACCTGCAGCTGCTGTTCCTGCCAGCAGCGCGCCACTTCCCGGTCACCGCTGCCTCTGGTCAGGAACGCCACGATATGCATCCCGCCGTCGTTTTGCTCGGTGAAAAACAGATCGCCATACACCTCGCGGAGAGCCGCAATCATCCAGTCGCGGCGGGTCTGATACAGCGCGCGCATCTTTTTCAGGTGACGGAAAAAATGCCCTTCGTTGAGAAACGCGGTGAGGATCTTTTGCGTCAGCACCGGCTGGCCGCTGGTGGTAATGTCCGCGCAGTCGGTAAAGGCCCCGACGGTGCTGGCGGGCATCACCACGTAGCCCATGCGCAGCGACGGCATGATGGTTTTACTGAAGGTGCCCATAAAAATTACCCGGTCGTGCTGGTCGAGGCTTTTCAGCGACGGCAGCACCTTGCGGGTGTAGTGAAACTCACCGTCGTAATCGTCTTCGATGATCCACGCCTCGTTCTGGCTGGCCCAGTCGAGCAGCTGCTGCTTGCGCGGCAGGGAGAGGGTGACCGCCAGCGGGCTCTGGTGCGACGGGGTGACGATGGCAAAACGGGCGTCGCGATGGTGACGGAGCAGGTATTCCGTATCGATGCCGCAGCGATCGACCGGCACCGTGTGCAGGCGCGGCACGATCCGCTTGAGCAGCTGCTGGCCCATAAAGTAGCCCGGATCCTCAAACACTACCTTGTCGCTGCGGCTGGCGAGGGTGTCGAGGATCAGCCGCAGGCTGCCGCTGTAGCCGCTGGTGATCAGCACCTGTTCGGCGCTGCAGGACAGCCCACGTGAGATATTAAGATAGCTGGCGATGGCCTGGCGCAGCGGATACCAGCCCAGAACGGGCGGATTGAGCATCGCCTCCTGACGCATGGCGCGCGTCGCCTGACCCGCCAGCAACAACCATTTTTTATACGGGAAGCTGTCGAGGGCGGGGATGCCAGGGCGCAGAAACCCGGCCCGCTCGCGCTGGCTGATGAGCGATGCCGGAAGCGCGCCGGTGGGCTGCTCCGCTGGGGCACTCTTATCCGGCAACAGTAGATCCGGGTTGACCCGCGTGCCGCGCGCGCCCTGGCTCACCAGATACCCTTCCCCCGTCAGAATGGCATACGCCGTTTCGACGGTTTTACGCGCCACCTTCAGCTCTTCCGCCAGCACGCGGATAGCCGGCACCTTATCGCCCGGCTTCAGCACGCCGCGCGTGATGTTGTCGCGATAGCGGGAATAAATCTCGTGATAGCCCGGCTTCATGTCCTACCTCGTTTCACGCTTTTTGTGTCTTTTTACTATGTCATGAACGGCGTAGATTTGCCGCATCGCATGACATATGCCGCACAAAAAAGAGGAAAGACAATGAGCACTCGCGTTAACCACCACAAAGTTACACCCGCCCTCGCCAACGCGCTGTCTGCCCTGAGCATGGAGGTGGCAAAAACCTCCATCGACCCGGCGCTGAAGCACCTGATCGACATTCGCGTGTCGCAGCTGAACGGCTGTACCTTCTGCCTGGATATGCACTCGAAAGAGGCCAAAATTGCCGGCGAGCGCGAGCTGCGCCTGTACCATCTGGCGGCCTGGCGCGAGTCCCCGCTGTTCAGCGCCCGCGAGAAAGCCGCGCTGGCCTTCACCGAAGCGCTGACCCAGATTGGCGTTCACGGCGTGAGCGACGCGCTGTACCGCAGCGTGGCGGAGCACTTCTCGGACGTCGAGATTTCAGAGCTGAACTTCGCCATCGTGGCGATCAACGCCTGGAACCGTCTGGGGATCACCTCCCGCATGGCGCCGGGCTCGCTGGATGCGGCTTACGGGCTGAATAAGGCTAACCTGGAATAATCCCGCGCTCGCGGATCGTTGCCACCAGCGCCCGCAGGCCTGGCGGGACGTGGCGATGGCCGGGGTAGTACAGGCGCAGTCCGGCAAAGGGCTGCGCCCAGTCGTTTAGGACGCTCACCAGTTCTCCACGCTCCAGCTCTTCCCGGATATACAGCTCCGGCAAAAATCCCACCCCTAATCCCGCTTTTACCGCCCGGATCGAGGCAAAAAGATCGGACGTCGCAAAGCGCGGCGGCACGGCAAGGGCGTACGTTTCCCCCCGACGGGCCAGCTCCCAGCGGTAGATCCCGCCGTGGGCCATGCGCATGCCAATCCCCTGATGCGAAAGCAGATCGTCCGGCGTCTGCGGAATGCCGTGGCGTGCAAAATAGTCCGGCGTGGCGGTGACCAGCTGGCGGATCTCCCCGGTCAGCGGCACGGCGATCATGTCCTGCGGCACGGACTCTTCAAGGCGGATCCCCGCGTCATAGCCTTCCGCGACGATGTCGATCATTCGCGCTTCGCTGACGGTCTCTACGCGCATCTTCGGGTAGCGGATCATAAACTCGATCAGCAGCTGGTCCAGAAACAGGGCGCCGATATGGTTCGGCACGTTCAGACGCAGCGTGCCGGCGGGTTCCCCGGTGTCGCTGTGGATCTCCTCGCTGGCGAGACGGATCTCCTGCAGGGCCGGGCCGATACGTGCCACGTAGCGCTGTCCGGCGTCGGTGAGCGCCACGCTGCGGGTGGTGCGGTTAAAGAGGCGGGTATCAAGGCGGCTCTCCAGCCCGGCGATGGCGTTGCTGACCGCCGTGGCCGACATGCCCAGCTCCTGCGCGGCGGCGCGAAAGCTGCCGCGTCGCACGACCGCCATCACCACTTCCAGCTCTGTCAGACCTGAACGATGCATAGATTATCCTGAAAATCGAAACAACCCTTGCAGCATAGCGTGGATTATCGCAACGGAGAAGCCGTGACAGACTGTGCTCACACAGCCTGAGGAGGTTTATATGCACACCATCGAACAGATCTTTATTAACGGCGAATTTGTTACCCCGCACGGCACCGAGTGGTTTGATTTGTACAACCCGGCGACGGCGCAGGTCATCGGCCAGGTTCGTCTGGCGGACGAGGTTGACGCGGAGCGCGCCGTTGCGGCGGCGAAAGCGGCGTTTCCGGCGTGGTCGCAGACCACAAAGCAGGAACGCATCGCGGCGCTTAAACGTATGCACGCCGCCGTGGCCGCTCGCCACGACGATCTGCTGGAAGCGGTCATTGAAGAGTACGGCGCGCCCGCCTCGCGCTCGGCGTGGATGGCCAGCTATCCGGCGGAGGTGATTGCTCAGGCCATCGAGGCGCTGGAGGCGTTTGAGTTCGTCATTCCCGCAGGCGCAGCGACGGTGCAGATGACGCCGCTTGGCGTGGCCGGGCTTATCACGCCGTGGAACAGCGACGCGGGGTTTATCTGCGGCAAGCTGGCGGCCGCGCTGGCTGCGGGCTGTACGGCAGTCATCAAGCCGAGCGAAATGAGCGCCCTGCAAACCCGGATTGTCACCGAAGCGCTGCGCGATGCCGCGCTGCCGCCGGGCGTGTTTAACATCGTCACCGGACGCGGCGAAACCGTCGGTGAAACCATCAGCCGTCATCCGGACGTGGCAAAAATCTCGTTTACCGGCTCGACGAATACCGGCAAGGCGATCCTGCGCAACGCGGCGGAGAGCTTTAAGCGCGTTACCCTGGAGTTAGGCGGTAAATCGCCGACGATCCTGCTGGATGATGTGGATCTGGCGCAGGCGATCCCGCTGGTGATTCAGGCCGGATTTATGAACAGCGGGCAGGCGTGCGTGGCCGGAACGCGCATTCTGGTGCCGCAGGCGCGCAAGGCGGAGATCGAAGCCGCATTGGCGCAGGCCGTGGCGGCGGTGAAATCGGGCGATCCGCGCGATAGCGCGACGGACGTCGGCCCGATGGTCAGCGAAAAGCAGTGGCAGCGGGTGCAGGGCTATATCCGTAAAGGAATCGAAGAGGGCGCGCGCCTGCTGGCGGGTGGTGAAGGGAGACCAGACGGCACGCGAGACGGCTGGTTTGTGCGCCCTACGCTGTTTGCCGACGTGAACAACCAGATGACGGTCGCCCGTGATGAGATTTTCGGCCCGGTGCTGTGCGCGATCCCCTATCGTGACGAGGCGGAGG
This sequence comes from Enterobacter sp. Y17, assembly GCF_019730495.1. Taxonomy (NCBI): domain Bacteria; kingdom Pseudomonadati; phylum Pseudomonadota; class Gammaproteobacteria; order Enterobacterales; family Enterobacteriaceae; genus Enterobacter; species Enterobacter sp. Y17. The sequence goes on along the minus strand of NZ_JAASKP010000001.1, from coordinate 2,883,741 downwards.
CTGTCGCCATTGCCAACGACACCGACTACGGCCTGAGCGCGATGGTGCTGGGCGGCGATGTGAACCGCGCGCGACGCGTGGCGCAGCAGATTGTTTCCGGTCGCGTGCTGGTGAATACTCTTGCCCATGAGCCGAAGGCGCCGTTTGGCGGGTTTAAGCACTCCGGCGTGGGGCGCGAGATGGGCGAGTGGGGGATTCGGGCGTTTATGGAGCCGAGGTCGATTCTGAGCTAAAACCTGCCCGGTGGCGCTGCGCTTACCGGGCCTACAGGAGCCCACAGGCCGGATAAGCGCAGCGCCATCCGGCACAACACTTCGCTCTTTGCCGAAGCATCGTTCCTCTCTACCCTGCATTCTCTCCCCAACATCACTACGGAGAGACCATCATGATTGCAGTCATTTTCGAAGCCAAAGCCGCGCCCGCCCATCAGGCGCGCTACCTACAGCTCGCTGCCGAACTCAAACCTCTGCTGGCGGACATCGACGGCTTCATTGATATCGAACGTTTTCAGAGCCTGACGACCGACGGCAAAATCCTGTCGCTTTCCTGGTGGCGCGACGAAGAGGCCGTCCGCCGCTGGAAGCAGAACGTATTCCATCAGGCGGCGCAGGCCGAAGGGCGGGAGTCGATTTTCGCGTACTACCGTATCCGGGTGGCGCAGCTGGTGCGGGAGTACAGTTCCGAAACCGGAGGGCACGCGGATGTATGACGTTCACCTTATTCTGCTGACGGATGATGATAAGCTGGCCGCAGAGATCACCGAACCCTGGGCAACACATGTTAAAAACGAGCCTACCTCCTGAGAACGGCGCGGCGCTGGAACAGGCCATTGCCGCGGTGGCTGCCGCAATGGCCGATCCGTCGCGTGTAAAGATGCTGTGCGCGCTGATGGACGGGCGGGCGTGGACCGCTACCGAGCTGAGCGCGGCGGCAGACGTTGCGCCGTCGACCGCCAGCGGCCATCTCGCCCGGCTGGTGGAAGGGCAATTGGTTACCTGCCTGTCGCAGGGGCGGCACCGCTATTATCGTCTGGCGGGGCACGACGTGGCGGCGCTGGTCGAGCATATGATGGGGCTCTCCTGGAGCCGCATCACCCCGCCGGAAACAACCGCGCCGAAAGCCATGCGCGAGGCCCGAACCTGCTACGACCATCTTGCCGGAAGGGTTGCGGTGCAAATCTACGATTTTATGCAGGCGGAAGGCTGGCTGGAGGCAGACGGTTCAGCGCTCACGCCGTATGGCCGCGAGCAGTTCCTGAAGCTCGGCGTTTCGTTAAGCGCTCACCCGCGCCGAAAAGCCTGCTGCGCCTGTCTGGACTGGAGCGAGCGGCGGTTTCATCTGGGCGGTGAGGCGGGCGCGGCGCTGCTCATTCATCTGGAAAGCAAAGGGTGGATCCAGCGGGTGGTGGGATACAGGGAGGTGGTGGTGACGGCTTCAGGTAGGGCTGCTGTTAAGAGACTTTTTAGCCGCTAAACTTCGCTGCGGGCTGGTGCCCTCACCCCGACCCTCTCCCACGGGGAGAGGGAGACGTCGTTTCGCAATTCCTGCTCTTTCACCTCTCGTTTCTTGATACTTATCCTGATAACTATTATCGTGGCCGCGTGTGACGAGAGGTTTCCCCATGAGCGAAGAAGAACTGTTTAGCCGCAGGCCGATGGGCATGCGGATGGCGATGATCGTGCGCCAGTGGCGTGCGGTAATCGACGACGCCATTCTCGATACCGGGTTAACCCAGTCGAGCTGGACGGTGATGATGCAGCTTCATCAGCTCGGGGATAACGTCTCCGTGAGTGAGCTGGCGGAGGTGCAGGGCATTGAACTGCCGCCGCTGATGCGCACCCTGACACAGCTGGAAAAGCAGGGTTACCTGCTGCGCTCCGTATCGCCTTATGACAAGCGCATCCGGCTTCTGACGCTGACGCCTGAGGGAAAAGCCATATTAAAAAGGCTCACTCAGGTGATTGAGACCTATCAGGCGCGCGTATCGCAAAACATCGCGTCGGAACATATCGACATTTTCAGCGCCACCCTGAATCAATTCGCCTGCAATTTGCGGACAATCCGCGAAGAAGATAACAAGACCGAAAAATAATGACCCCTGAACAAAAGTTTGCCCGCTGGGTAAGGGTGAGTATCGCCTCTTTCCTGCTGATGTTTGTCTACTTTATCGTCGCGGATATCTGGATCCCACTGACGCCGGACTCCACCGTGATGCGTGTGGTGACGCCGGTTTCTCCGCGCGTCTCCGGCTACGTGGCGGCGGTACATGTCCACAACAACAGCCAGGTGAAGAAAGGCGATCTGCTGTTTGAGCTCGACGACACGCCGTTTCGCAATAAAGTGGAAGCGGCGCAAATCGCGCTTGAGCAGGCACGCCTTTCCAACGAACAGCTGGATGCGCAGATCGCTGCCGCGCAGGCCAGCCTGAAAACCGCCGTGCTGACCGCGCGTAACGACAAAGTGACCTTCGACCGCTACCAGAAGCTGAGCACCCTGCAGAACGTCTCGCAGGCGGATCTGGATAAGGTTCGCACCACCTGGCAGAGCAGCGAGCAGTCCGTCAGCTCCATTCAGGCCAATATCCATAACCTGCGCATTCAGCGCGGCGAGCGGGACGAGCATCGCAACGTGACGCTGCAAAAATACCGTAACGCGCTGGATGAGGCGGAACTTAACCTCGGCTGGACGAAGGTCTATGCCCAGGCGGACGGCACGGTCAGTAACCTGCAGTTAAGCCCGGGCTTTTACGCTTCCTCGGGTTCAGCCGCGCTGGCGCTAGTGAACAACCAGACCGATATCGTCGCCGATTTTCGCGAGAAGAGCCTGCGCCACACCCATCAGGGCACCGACGCCGCCGTGGTGTTCGACGCCTTCCCGGGGCACGTTTTCCGCGCCCACGTGACCAGCAGCGACGCGGGTATACTGGCGGGTCAGGAGGCCGTTAACGGTCAGCTGTCCGAACCTGAAACCTCCAACCGCTGGGTGCGCGATGCCCAACGCATGCGCATTCACGTGACGCTGGATGAAGCGCTGCCGAAGCATCTGCCGACCGGCGCCCGCGCGACCGTGCAGCTCTACAACAGCGAAGGGCCGTTTGCGCGCTTTTTCTCCGGGATGCAGATCCACCTGGTGAGCCTGCTTCACTATGTCTATTAGCACCCTGGCGCGGGTATTTACCCCGCACGGCAACATCGTCTATACGGCAAACGACTTTCGCCAGACCCTGCGCATCGTCTTCGCCGGGATGATTGCGCTGAGCATCTCCAGCTTCTACAACACCAGCTACGGCGTATTTTTCGTGGTCTACCCGATCATGCTCCTGTCGCTGGTGCCGGTGTTTAACCGCCACGTGGCGAAGCAGTTTATCTTCAGCGCCGCGCTAAACTGCGTCGAAATGATCTTCATTATCGGCTATCTGTCGCAATGGCCGGTCATCATGACGCTGGTGGTGTTCGCCCTGTACGTAATGCGTTTTCGCTTTATGAGCAAGGGGCCGCTGTTCCTGTTTGGCTCAATGGGCGTGGTGTGCCAGAGCGTGATGCTCAACTTTATGAGCTACCCCACCACCAGCTGGCACACGCTGCTGTTTTCCAACATCGAAGCGAGCGTGATGGCGGTGTGCCTGAGCGCGCTGATGAACTATCTCCTGCCGGACGTGGAGCCCCGCAGGCCGCCGCCGCTGATTGAGAAAGACGATGCCCGCGTGCGCCACGAGTCGCTGCTCTCCGGCACCGTCGCGACGCTGATATTCGTGGTGTTTCAGATTAGCGACTTAAGCGATTCGCTTTCGGCGCTGATGGCGGGGATTTTGATCCTGTTCCCCATGCACTACCGCGGTTCGGTGATGAGCTCGATCTGGCGCGTGGTCGGCGTGGTGCTGGGCTGTCTCTACATTCTGGTGGTGCAGCTGATTCTCTACGATCACAGCAGCCATATGCTATTGATGATGCCGCTGATTGGCCTCGGGCTGGCGTTTGGCGCGCGCCTGCACGTGATGGAAAAGGTGGGCGCGGGCGTGGGATTTTCCAGCATCACGACCATCGGCATTATGTTCGGGCAGAACATGCACCCGGACACTGACCTGGTGTTCAGCGATCTCTACCGCATCACCTCCGTCACCTTTTCGCTGGTCGCAACGCTGACGATGGTCTTCCTGGTGCACCTGATCCTCAACCGCTTCGAGGCGACGCGCTACGTTATCGCGCCGCCCAAAGTAGATTAATGTCCCAGCACGGCAGGCAGCTGCGAGAGTAAAAACAGGATCAGGCCAATCGTCCCGCCGACCAGCGTGCCGTTGACGCGGATGAACTGCAGATCTTTACCGATGTTAAGCTCAATCTGGCGGGACATGTCTTTGGCGTCCCAGCTTTTGACCGTGTCGCTGATGTGGCGCGTCAGAAACGCCGCGAAATCCGGTGCGAGGCGGTGTGCCGCCTGCTCCAGATGCTCGTTCAGCGACGCCCGCAGGCTGGCGTCATTAGAAAGCGTTTCGCCAAACCACAGCCCGGCGTTGGCGATGCGCTGCTTCACCCGCGAATCTTCACTTTGCATATCCGCTTTTAGCCACTGGCGCAGGTCAGCCCACATCTCTCCCAGATAGCGATTAAACGCCTCATCGTTTTTCAGGTAGTGCTTGATGTTGTCGGCTTTCGCCGCCATCTCCGGATCGTTTTTCAGGTTGTCGATAAGCTTCAGCGTGGCGCGGTCGAACGCCTGGCGGATCTGGTGCGTGCGGTCGTGGCTGATATCGTCCAGCAGCGTGTTCACCGCGTTCGACACCATCTCCGCGCTTTGATCGCCCAGCCACTCGGTGGGCAGCACCATCGCCTTGCGCGGATGTTCGGTCTTCAGCCAGTGGACAATCTGATCGGCAATAAAGTCCCGCGTGCTCTCCCGCTGAATCAGGGTAATCAGACGATTGATGATCGCATCCAGCAGCACCTGGTGGCGGTTGTTTTTGGTCATGCTCTCCAGCATCACGGCGCTGGTTTCGGTGAAATCGACCTTGTCGATGGCCTTATGCACCGCCCGTTTCAGCAGGCGCTGAATGCGTCCGTCGTCGGTGAGTTCGAGAAAACCGCTCATCACCTGCATCAAGTGCAGCCCGACGCGCTGGGCGTTGTCGGGCTTGCTGAACCAGGCGCCGATCATCTGGGCAGGTTCATAGCGGCGGATGAGTGCCACCAGCGACTGGGTATCAAGAAACTTCTCCTGCACAAACTGGCCGAGATTGTCGCCGATCCGGTCTTTATTGCGCGGGATAATCGCCGTATGGCGCGAGATAAACGGAATAGGCACCCGGCGGAACAGCGCAACTACGGCAAACCAGTCTGCCAGCGCGCCGACCATCGCCGCCTCGGCAATGGCCTTCACGCCGCGCACCCAGAAGGTCTGCGGCAGGAACAGGGTGGTGATAAACGCCGCGGCGGCAATCAGCAGCAGCGACAGCGCCAGCAGCTTGGCGCGTTTGAGTTCAGCTATTTTTTCCATGGGTTAAGGATAGAGGGAAGTTCACCAAAAGTGCAAAACTGGTGTAAGAGGAGGGGATGCATAATCTGAGCGAACAGACCGCTATTATATTAAAAAATATATGTATTAAAATTACCTATTATTCATTTTTATATATTTTTTGTGCTTGTCTATTCTCGGCAGTAAGTTTTTGTGATCTTCATGGTAATTTCGATTTTCTTGTCCGTAATAAGATAAAGAACTATTCGTAAAAGGAGGTGGTATTAATGACATGGGAATATAAAGTATCGACAGGAGTATTGAGCCATAACGGTGAGTTTGTCGCAAACTGCTACAGCGGCGCTGGTGAATCGAAAGATAAACCTGAGTGTGAAAGTCTACGAAACAGAGGGCCCATCCCCAGAGGTATTTATTTTATTGCCGGATGGAATAATCATAAAAGTGCAGAGGCCATAATTCTTGAGCCTATAGCCGGAACCAATACCTTTGGTAGAGATCACTTTCAAATTCATGGTGATAAAAAAGGACTGCCGCCAGGTTCTGCGTCAGCAGGTTGCATCATAATGAACGGCCAGGACAAGCGCCATATAATTTATGATTCAGGTGACACAATACTGGTGGTACGATAATGAAATATATTATTGCGCTATTCTTTTTGTCCTTACCGATGGGCTTATTTGCCAAAAATCATACGCCTGAACAGATTTTACAAATGATAAACGACAAGGGGGCCAGCACTGTTGTTGGTGAAATGAACTCAAATGATAACGGTGAGTCGGAATGGTGGAACCATGTCATCCCGAAAATCAGGAGCGGAACACAAGCATGGTTAGCGGTGGCGAGTGCCCTTGAACCCGGAGTAGACGCCAGTACGGCTGAAGATTTAAAGGCGGCGCTTTCAGAAGCCATCCCGCATAACCCTGAGGGTGTCTTAGCAATATTAAAAGACGATAAACCGTTGCTCACTATTGAACAAGTCTGCGCTTTTGCTAATTTCCCTGAGACGGAAGCAGAGAGCAATAAGCTTTATGTAGATTCCATCAGGGAGATGTTTAAAATAAAAAGCCCTGAGGGTAAAAGATGTCTCGCCGTCATGATCGCCACCGTTGAACACTCTGTTCCATTCGATAAGGATATTTAAATGGCCATTCCGGGATATATGTCATTAACTGACGATGCGGGTAATATTATAAAAGGGAGCGTGAGAGTTAAAGACCGTGAAAACCAGATTGAGGTTTTAGGGCTCTACCATAACGTAAGCTATAATTCTGACCTGCATAATGGCAGAGTGTTGAGCAAACGCCAGCATCGCCCCTTTCTGATTGAAAAGGAAATTGATGCCTCCAGCGTTTATCTCTATAAAGCGCTCAGCACGGGCGGTACGCTCAGGAAAGCGACTATCGACCTTTACAGAATCAATGATGCCGGTCAGGAAGAAATCTATTTCACGATAACGCTGGAATCGGTAAAAGTCGTCACACTGTTTTCATTAATGCATGACGTGAAAGAGACTTATCATGAAAAACAGGGGCATCTTGAGCTTGTTCTGCTTCGTTATGAAAAGATTATCTGGCATTACCGTGACGGTAACGTTATTCATTCGGATGACTGGGATTATCGGTTAGGGGCTTGATTAACCTGCTCCGGGAGAAAAATCTTCCCGGAGCAAGAAAGCATGATGACGAACAGAATTTACCACTCTCGGCCCTGAAACAAATTAGTATCAATTCTCCTGATAAGCCTTTTCGATCAGCAGTTTCGCTTTCATCAGGTCATTTTCATTGCGAACGACTAGCTCAACGTTGCCCGTTCCCCAGTGCCCAATATGAGTTACATCCCGGCTAAATCCTTCTTCTAACTGAATATGCTCAGGATCCAGTTTCAGCCACAAACGGATATGGGGATCTGTAACGGGGTAAACGCCGGCGCAAACAAAATTTCTCATACGGCGGAATGCGCCGTATAGCTTTAGTTCTTTGTATTGCACCTCATCGCCAAGAGACAGGACGTAGCTTTTAAGCTGTTCGAACAAAGTGGCTAATTCGGTGGACGCGCTGGCGATCTGTTCGCTATGCGACCGTGTGTTACGCTTGCCAGCGGCAGCGGTTAGCGTATCGGTTGCAGCCTCTGAAAACGCGTTTTCAACCACGGCATTGACCAGTTCGAACATCAACAGATCGTCAGAAAAAAGCTTGTAACGAATCAGGCTGATATTACGGTTAATTTGCTGAACGGCATGTTCGTCATACTTATTGAAATCAGCAGCAATACAGAGCAAGCGCGTGCCAGACCAGTCGATGGCCTCTGCCGTCTCTTTGCCGAGCTTCTCCATCACCAGCCACTTAAATTCATCCTTATGATCGAGAAGCCAGTCCAAATAAAACAGCCCCTGATTGATGACATTTTCATTGCTGTGACGTTTATATTCGATAATGACCGGGCAGTTATTTTCGTCCAGACCCAGTGAATCAATGCGTCCACGGTGGGTCTTACCGGTACTGTATTCACTGTCGAGAAAACGAACGCCGAGAAAGGTATTCATTCGGGATTCGATCAAGGATTGCAGCTGTTTTTCGATGGTTGCTGCTTTACCGGAAAGTTCTTTTACGCCGCTAGCACTATAGCTAAAAAGTTGAATATCACTCATGAGTTAATTCCCTGCGCATTTTTGCGATGTCATACATCAGATGAGCAAACCCTTTGGCAACGTCAGGAGACGATAAATACTGCATCATCATCTCCTTGTGCGCTTCGTTGCTGTCTATCACGGCGTCATCAATGGCTTTCGTAAAGTCGCCCAGCATGGCCTGCTCACGAGTGTTATTGTCGAGTTGGGTCATGACAAGTTTGTTTTCTGCGAGCTTATCGTAAACCACAAAGGCATAGTTGAGCATATCTTTGTCGGTCAGATTTTCGGTGATAAACAGCTCGTTGAGCTGCGACAGCACCTGCGACATAAACTCCTCTTTCTTATCTTTTGCTTTTGCGGTGCCGACGTCATTAACCGGGTTGAGCTTATACTCTGCCGCATCCTCCTGAAGCTTGATATGCTGCTCCAGGATTTTTGAAAGCCGATAGTGGCTCATTTCAACATTGGAAAGATCGACGTCATCTTCATCTATTGCCTCTTCGCGCAGTAAGGGGCGAAGATGTCGACAATAAAGGCTTAACTTCTCCAGCGACTTGTCATCGTAGGCGACGATCTTGGACATAAATTCATAAAAGCGTACAAAGCTGCCGAGATCTTTTTTGAAGATCTCCAGACGATCTTTTTCCTGCTTGCAGGCTTTAAAACTGTTTTCCGCGTTCGCGAGCAAAATGGGGTTAGGTGAATCCTTTTTTGTTAATTCATAGATTTGTTTAGCGCTGATATACGCCTCTTTCGCGGAGGCATACCGCATTGCCCAGCGGTTTACTGCAGGCAGGCAAATATTGCTGAGCGTCGCATTCGATTTCTTCTTACTGTAAAAAGCCTCGCATAGCTGTTCGACTTCGTGCCATAAAAATATCCCCGTCGCGCGAAGTTTCTCGTACAGATCGAACACCAGACCTGGATCGCTGACATCGGTCAATTCAGCCGTTTGGTAGTAGGGTTGGAAGGCAGCCAGGATGTCGTCAGGTTCGTTATAAAAATCGAGTACAAAGGTGCCGGATTCCTTTTTACCAGGATAGGTTCGGTTCAGCCGCGACAGCGTCTGTACGCACTCCACGCCGCCAAGCGCTTTATCCACGTACATGGCGCACAGTTTCGGCTGGTCGAAGCCGGTCTGGAACTTGTTGGCTACCAGCATCACCTGATAATCATCGGTATCAAACGCCCTACGCATGTCGCGGCCCTTGAGCGCCGGGTTCATATTGATTTCAGTGAATTTCTGGTGCAACAGCGCAAGGCTGTTCATGTCATTTTCCTGGAACTCAACTTCGCCTGAGAATGCCACCATCGCAGTGATCTTCCCGTAGCCCATGTCGGCAATGTATTTATCAAATGCCAGCTTATAGCGCACGGCTGCTTTGCGAGAGCTGGTGACCACCATCGCTTTTGCCTGCCCGCCGAGCAGATGCATCACGTGCTGGCGGTAGTGCTCAATGATGACTTTTACCTTTTGCGAGACATTGTGGTCGTGCAATGTTACCCACTGGTTGAGCCTGATCTTCGCCCGATTGCTGTCCACTTCCCGGTCTTTATCACCCATTTTTTGCAGCAGCTTATAGGCCACTTTGTAATTGGTGTAGTTCTTCAGCACGTCGAGGATAAAGCCCTCCTCGATGGCCTGGCGCATGGAGTAAACATGAAACGCCGCAGGTTTATTGGTTCTGGATGCGGGCTCGTGCGGGTTGGGTCTCCGTCCAAAAAGCTCCAGGGTTTTCGCCTTCGGCGTCGCGGTGAAGGCGTAGAAGTTAAGATTGCTGCTCCCGCTTCGCGCGGCAAGGGTGGCGTCGAGGATGTCTTCAGAGGTGAGGACCACATCGTCGTCGGTCCCTTCGCTCATCAGCACCTCTTTCAGCTGGCGCGCCGTGGAGCCGCTCTGGGAGGAGTGCGCTTCATCTGCGATAATCGCGTAGGTTCGCTCTTTGAGACAGGTGCTGTTTTCGATTGCTTTAAGTACGAACGGGAAAGTCTGAATGGTGACGATGATAATGGGCTGCGAATGCTCCAGCGCGCTGGCGAGCTTTTCCGATTTCGAGCCTTCCCCCTCGCGGTTGTTGATTCGCCCGACCACGCCGTCCGCATGTTCAAACTGATAGATGGTGTCCTGCAGCTGATCGTCCAGCACGGTGCGGTCAGTCACAACAATCACCGAGTGGAAGCGTTTTTCCCCCTTTTCGTTATGCAGACACGAGAGCTGATGCGCCGCCCAGGCGATGGAGTTCGATTTTCCGGATCCGGCGCTGTGCTGGATGAGGTATTTGTTGCCGGTGCCTTCCTCATCTGCGGCGGCAATGAGCTTGTTCACGACGTCCCACTGGTGATAGCGCGGGAAGATCAGGCTCTCTTTTTTGACCTTTTTACCGTCCCAGTCCTCTTTTTCCTCAATTTGCAGATGCACAAAGCAGGCGAGGATCTTCAGCAGATTGTCGGGGAGCAATACCTCGTTCCAGAGATAGCGGGTGGCGTATTCATGGTGATCCTCCGGGATGTCGTTACCCGCGCCACCCTCTTTAGTGCCTTTGTTGAACGGCAGAAAGAACGTGTCGTCACCGGCAAGCCGGGTAGTCATGTAGACCTCGTACTGGCTGACCGCGAAATGCACCAGCGCGCCGCGCTTGAAGGTCAGCAGCGGCTCAGGTTTGTTGGTCTCCGGATCTTTTGGCAGGCGCGTTTTTTTGTACTGGTTGATGGCGCTGTTGACCGTCTGCTTGAATTCGGATTTCAGTTCGAGAGTGGCAACGGGAAGGCCGTTGATAAACAGCACCAGGTCGATGCGCCAGCGTTTGGCTTTTGCATCCGTGGCGTTGCTGGTGGCGTGAGGGCTGTAAACCAGTTCCGGGACGATACGGCAAATGTTTTGCCGATAGCGCGCAAGGGTGTCCGGGTTGAGGTTGTGGTCCGGCTTGAACTGGCATAACGAGAAGCGCGCGTTATGGCTTTTGATGCCGTGACGCAGCACCCCCAGGGTTCCGTAGGTTCGGGACTGGAGATCGGTGGCGTTGGCATCGGCTTTTTTAAGCTGCGCCACCAGCGCATCGAGAAAATGACGCTCGGTGTCATTGGGATAGATGCGGGTAAATTTTTCCCACTCCTGCGGCTGGGTGATTTGGACAAACGTCAGCGCATCCTGCGGATAGAGTGCACGTTCGCGATCGTACTTGCTGCCCGTGCCGGGGATCCAGCCGTTCTGACACATCTGGTTTATGATATCGGTCTGCAGGTTCGATTCTTTGGTGACGTCGGCGATCATGCGGTGGCCTCCTCAGCGGTGAGGGATGCTTCGCTGCTGCTGGCGGGAGGCGTCCAGTCGCGGAGATCGATTTTGCCGGTGACGGCGGCGGAGATGAGGGCGGTGCGGCGCTCTTTTAGGAGATCGATTTGATGGAGTTGTTTTTGGATTAGGGTGTCGATTTTTTTTGTTTTGATGTCAATAAAATCTAATATTTTTTGTTGCTCAGTAGGATCTAAGGAATAACAAAGGGAAAAACTCCCTAAGTTTTCTTGTGTCATGCTTGGTAAGGCAGTATTCGTTGAGAATTTATCGAATTGTATGGTTGATGATATATAGTACAAGTATTTAGCTATGATGTTCTTGTTTACTTCAGTGTAAAACATAGTATCTACAACCCAAAAACAAGAATCCATATATAATGGCTTATCAATAGTACCTTTTCTACCAAGAAGCACTGAGGGCTTGTCATACATGTAATTTTTTGCATAAGCAAATTGCCCTCCTGAACCTATGACAGGAAATCCTGTTTCTGACTCAATGGATTTATAATCTTGCCCATTCCGTATTTTAGCTAATTGTTTAAGGTGACACACGATCCAATGCATTGGAATCTTACCCAACCACTCAATCCCTGAATCTTTCATCGGTACATCAGGGTTTAGCCCTTTGGTTACAGCGTGGCTAATCACTGCCTGACGTTTTTCTTTTAGTAGTTCGATGAGTTGTTGTTGCTTCTCCATCAGGTTATCGATTTTTGTGGTTTCGTGATCTAGGAAAGCAGTAATAATTACTTGTTCTGATAATAGAGGTACAGGAATCCTAATATTACCAAGAAGCCCTCGACTAATTCTTTGCATAGTGGTGCCACGAGCCAGGTTACCAGTGTGCTGGAAGTAATAATTACTTGAAAAAAGGTATACTAAATATTTTTTGTTATAAGGTTCATCTGTTCGGAATATCACATTATCAACAGATGTAACAGTTTTAAAATTGAGTTCAGATATTAAACATGCTCTTCCAATTGGCTTATTTAACCTAGATATTAATATATCCCCCTCTAATATCTCAGTGCAATCAAGTTTATTAAAAGTTTTTTCGGTTATAAATCCTGAACCTTGTTCTTTGTAGAAACCTTCGCCTATATTACCAGTAGTAATATAGCGAACACCGTCATCAGAGAGATCCTTGCTTTCAATCCAGTCACCATCAAGAAAAACAGAACTAGCAGCCAGTGCGAGATACTTGATTGGTGCTTTCGACCAATGAGCAGGTGTAGAGTTTAACCACTCAACCCCAGAATCCTTATATTCCGGATACGCCTTATACTTAGCCATCAGGAGTGTACCTCCTGCAGCAGCTTCATTATCTCCGCACTCAGCGCATCCAGCTCCGCGTCAATCTCCTCCAGCGGGCGCGGTGGCTTGTACACATAAAAATGCCGGTTAAATGGAATTTCGTACCCAACAACCCCAACCTCGCCGTCGCGGGCGTCGCGCTTATCGGCATTAATCCAGGCGTCTGGCACGTGCGGCAGCACTTCCGCCTTCACATAGCCTTCAATCAAATCGCTGGTCGAAACAGACGGATTGAGCGCCACGTTCTCGTTGTCGCGCAGGTCGCCGTCCTGCTCAAACTCCACCACCTGTCCGCGGTACGCAAACGCGCCGTACAGCGGCTGCGCATCTTCCCTGAGCACCTTTTTGACGACCGGCTCCGCGTCGGGGTTTTTGCGGGTAATGGCCTCGATGAACTGCTTATGCTCTTTGGCATCCAGCTTAACGGCGGCGGTTTTAAACGCCTCTTTGAGCGTCAGCTGGAACTGATTGAAATCATCGCTCGGCTGAGCGAGACCACCTGCTTTCCCGTCGAGCGCCGTCTGGATTTTTTGCGCTTTGACCATCAGCGCGCGCTGTTGTCGCCACAGCGTTGCGTCGAGCAGATCTTTAATCTGCTTCTCTTTAAGCTCAGGGAATTCAGCTTTGATAACGGCGCGTGCTTCCACCTCGAACTCGGCAAAGTTGCCGTAGTTCTCGTCCTGCCAGAAGGCACCGAACGCGTCATACAGGCACCCCATCGGTGCGTTAAGCGGTTTTGGCGCAAAGCGCAGCGCGGCGATGGATTCATCCGTGACCTGCGCCGTCAGGCGCAGCGGGCGCTCAATCGTCAGCCGGCGGAAGCCAAAGTCTGTGCTGTTGAAAATCTTGCTGGCGACGGCGCGCTTGTCGTCCGCGTCCTTAAGATCCACGACCTCGGCGTCGCCAAAGGTGCGGGTGATGAGCCGAATGTCTACCTCGCTCATCATGTTGCGCTTCGCGCCCAGTGACTTACGCATTTTGCTGCACAGCTTGCTGGCGTCGATCAGCTGGATCTTGCCCTTACGCTCCGCCGCCTTTTTGTTCGACAGGATCCACACGTAGGTGGCGATCCCGGTGTTGTAGAACATGTCGGTGGGCAGCGCGACGATCCCTTCCAGCAGATCGGCTTCAAGGATGTAGCGGCGGATCTCGCTTTCGCCGCTGCCCGCACCGCCCGTGAACAGTGGCGAACCGTTGAGAATGATCCCGATGCGCCCGCCGGTATCCGCTTCGCGCATTTTGCTGATCAGGTGCAGCAGGAACAGCAGCGAGCCGTCGGAAACGCGAGGCAGGCCGGGCCCGAAACGGCCATCAAATCCTTTACGATGCTCGTTGTTAACGTCGGCTTCGATCTTCTTCCAGTCCACGCCAAACGGCGGATTCGACAGCATGTAATCGAAGCGGTCTGCTGGAAGCTGATCGTTAGACAGGGTATTGCCCAGCTTGATGCGGCTGACGTCCTGACCCTTTATCAGCATATCGGCCTTACAGATAGCGTAGGACTCCGGGTTCAGCTCTTGCCCAAACGCGCGCATCACCGCATTCGGGTTGAGTTCGTGAACGTACTCCATCCCGGCAGAGAGAAATCCGCCCGTGCCTGCCGTCGGGTCGTAAAGGGTTCGAATAACGCCCTCTTTGGTGAGCGCCTCGTCGTCTTCCATAAACACAAGCGAAGTGGTGAGGCGAACGATATCACGCGGCGTGAAATGCTCACCGGCGGTTTCATTCGAGCTTTCGGCAAAACGACGGATCAGCTCTTCAAAGACCAGCCCCATGTCATGGTTGGAGATGGCCTGCGGGCTGAGGTCGGTGGTGGAAAACTTCTGCACCACTTTGTAGAGGAGGTTGGCATCATCAAGTAACCCAATGAATTCGCTGAATTTAAAGTGCTCGAAAATTTCCCGCGCATCTCTGGAAAAATACTGAATGTAGTTTTCCAGGTTGGCCCTGATGTCGTTTTGGCCCATTTTGCTCAAATCCAGCGGCGAGGCGTTAAAGAACGTCAGCCCGTTGGTGACGCGCAGGATTAACTTTTCTTTCGCTTCTTCAGGCAGGGGAGAAGAGCGGACTTTTTGAGCCTCAATAACGACGGCCTCTTTAGTCTCTTCAAGCACGCATTCCAGGCGGCGCAACAGGGTAAACGGAAGAATAATGCGGCCATATTGAGATTGCTTAAAATCACCGCGCAGGAGATCTGCAACAGACCAGATAAAGGCTGCCGTTTGGGAGAAATTCAGGGTACTCATAAAAGCGTCCTTGCCCATTTTTCAGGCATTTTTGATGATGAATTAAAACCCTCTTTTTATCATGGTTAAAAATATAGATCGACTAAAAAATAGATCTAAATCAATGGTTTATGTTTATGAATTACAATAATTCATGGGTGTCATGAATGTGAATTTCAATGCAAATGATGGAGCAGGGTCAAAGAGTATTAACGCACAATCGCCACAGCACCCACCCGCCAAATCCCATCAGCACCACCCCCGCCGTGCGCTCAATCCACCACAGCGAACGGCTGAGCTTCTGTTGTACCGCCGATAGCCCCATCAGCGACACCAGCGCTACATCCCACGCCAGCACCACCATCACCATCCAGACGCCGCAGGTCGCCTGCTGAAGCAGCGTGACGTCCGGCCCCAGCAAGGCCGTCATCAGCGCCAGATAGAACAGCGCGTTCTTCGGGTTTAGCAGCGCCGAACCGAGCCCCAGCAGGATCTGCTTGCGCAGCGAAGGGAAGCGCTGGTGGGTTTCATTCAGCGCCAGCGCCTGCTGGCGGCTGCGAATCAGATGCGAGCCGATCCACAGCAGGTACAGCGCCCCGCAAAGCTCGATAAGCGTAAACAGCCACGTAAACTGGCGCAGCGCGCTCCAGCCGATAATCACCAGAAGAATATAAAGCGCGTTGCCCGCGGCAATGCCGAGGCACAGTCCGGCGCTGCCGCGCAGTCGGTAACGTGCGGCGTAGCCCACCAGCAGGAAGAAATCCGGGCCCGGGCTTAGCAGGGCGACAAAGTGCGCCAGCGCCAGGGCGAGAAAAGCGGAAGGGAAGAACAGTTCCATAGCGACCTCATTTAACAATCCGAGGTCAGAGTACGGCGCTGCAGAACCTATTTATTGTCTGATATTGATCGGCCGGTGGCGTACTGGCGCGGCGTGGCGGCGGTATAGCTGACGAAGGTCTTATGAAAATGGCTCTGGTCGGCAAAGCCGCTCTGGTAGCCAACGTCGGCAATATCGTCCCCGGCACGCAGCCGCACCTTGGCGTACTCCACGCGGGAGATGTTGAGAAAACTGCCCGGCGTCAGGCCGATGTCCTGCCTGAAGGTGCGGATCAGCGTCTCCTTGCGCAGCGAGAAGCGTTGGGCAAGCTCGTCGAGGGAAGGCGGGCAGGCGAGATCGGAAAGGAATGCCTGCTGAACCTGCTGGCTGGTTGCGCGAAGCGCGTCAGCGTTATCCGCGGCGCGGGGAAGGGAAGAAAGCAGCGTTTCCAGTGATGCCGGAGACAGGGTCTCAACAACGTCCAGGTAATGGGCAAACAGGGTTGGGCTACGAATCACCTGTAGCGCCAGCGGAAGCCCTGTGTCGATGTAGAGCATATGGTAGCTGCGCGGTTGCCCGGCGACGGGGTTACAGCTGTGCGGCACACCGGCCGGGATCGCGATGAGGTCCCCGGGGTTAAGGATGTACTCTCTGTCATGACACACGCAGCAGGTTTGGCCCTCCACAATCGCTCCGATGGAGAGCTGAGGGTGACTGTGGCGTTTGTACGCCTGCGTACTCTGCCAGGTGCTGCGCAGCTCAAGGCCTGAGGTGCGGTGAAAAGTCTGGCGGATATGTCGGGTATCGGTCATGGTCGCTCCTTCTGGAGGTTTTTTATACCACGTCAGCGAACCGTCCGGCAGCGCTTCATTAAGAACCTTCCGGATATACCCAACTTTACGTCCACAGCCAGTCATGTTGACTACCCTTAATACCCTAAGCGGTAAAACAAGGAGATTCGACATGGCTTATCAGACAGTAAATCCTGCCACTAACCAGCTCATCAAAGAATACCCCTCACATACCGACGCGGATATCGAAGCGGCGCTGAAGGCGGCCGATGCGCTTTATCATTCGGACTGGGCGAAAGGCGACATCAGCCAGCGCCTGCCGGTGCTGCATAAGCTTGCCGATCTGATCGACGAGCGCGTGGAGGATCTGGCGAAAATCGCCAGCCAGGAGATGGGTAAGCTCATCGAACAGAGCCGCGGCGAGGTGAAGCTGTGCGCGCAGATCGCCCGCTACTACGCCGACAACGCGCAGCGGTTCCTGGCCCCGGAGAAGTACGACTCTGAGCTCGGTGAAGCCTGGGTGGAGCATCACCCCATCGGCGTGCTGATGGCCGTTGAGCCGTGGAACTTCCCGTACTACCAGCTGATGCGCGTCCTGGCGCCAAACCTGGCGGCGGGTAACCCCGTCATCGCCAAACATGCCAGCATCGTGCCGCACTGCGCCGAGACCTTTGCCCATCTGGTGCGCGAGGCGGGGGCGCCGGAAGGGGCGTGGACCAACCTGTTTATTTCGTCCGAGCAGGTGGCAAACATCATTGCCGACGATCGCGTGCAGGGCGCCGCATTAACCGGCTCCGAAAAGGCTGGCAGCGTGGTGGCGGCGCAGGCGGCGAAGCACATCAAGAAATCCACGCTGGAGCTGGGCGGTAACGACGTCTTCGTGGTGCTGGATGACGCAGACCTTGAGAAGGCCGTGAAAATTGGCGTTAACGCGCGGCTCAACAATGCCGGGCAGGTCTGTACCGCGGCGAAGCGCTTTATCCTGCATGAAAAGATTGCAGAGGCCTTCCTGAGCAAATTCACCGAGGCGTTTAAGCAGGTGAAGATTGGCGATCCGCTGGACGAAAGCACCACGCTGGGGCCGCTGTCGTCTAAAGATGCGCTCGAAACGCTGACCAGACAGGTTAACGAGGCGGTGAAAAACGGCGCCACGCTGCACTACGGCGGCAAACCGGCGCAGCGCGACGGGAGTTTCTTCGAACCGACGATCCTGACGAATATTTCCCGCGATAACCCGGCGTATTTCGAAGAGTTCTTCGGCCCGGTGGCGCAGATGTACGTGGTGAAAAACGACGACGAGGCGGTCGCGCTGGCGAACGACTCCCACTACGGCCTGGGCGGGGCGGTATTCAGCCAGAATATCGAGCGCGCGAAGAAAATGGCGTCGCGGATTGAGACCGGGATGGTGTACATCAATTGGCTCACCGATACCGCGCCGGAGCTGCCGTTCGGCGGCGTGAAGCGCTCCGGCTACGGACGCGAGCTGTCGGATCTGGGGATCAAAGAGTTTGTGAACCAGAAGCTGGTGGTGGTGCGTAAGTAAGAGATAATAAAAAACCTGCCAGCCGGCAGGTTTTTTTTAAGGGATTATTGCACTTCGATCTTGTCCCAGCCGCTTTTAAACATGCAGCTGTCAACTAACGTATCCCGGCGATATTCGTTCGCGTCTTCAACCGTGTAGCTCGTGGAAATATCCTTTTTCTTGTTCTTTTTGTCCGTTTTTTCCGAGCTGGATCCGGTCACGACGTTATCCGGGGGCAGATCGATTAGCGCCTGCGCTTCGCATTCCGTGAGCTTTTTATTCATTTCCGCATCGCTGACGCCCGGTTTCACCCATTTGTACTGGACGCAGCCGGCGAGCATCAGCGTGAGGCTCAGAACGCAAAGCGCGGTAATGCGGTGTTTCATCAGAAGGTGACTCCACCGCCTACGTATGCGCCGTCAATCAGCGTGTGGCCAGGACGACCGTCTTTGCCGTCCACGCTCACGTGGCGGTAGCCCACTTTCAGGGTCACTGGCGTAATTGGCGTCCAGCTTACGCCGCCGTTGGCTTCGACGTAGTTTTTCACGCTGTTGTTCAGGCCTTCTGGTGCGACATAGCCTTCACCGTAGACGTGGATGCTGTCGGTCAGGGCAACGTTTACGCCGCCGCCAATCGGGAACGCCACGCCGTTATCGCCTTTTTTCGGGCCGAGGTAGATGGCTTTTGCGCCCGCGTTCAGCATCACCGGGCCAAGACCCAGGTTGTAGCCTGCGCCCACGCCGCCGGTCTGGGTACCGTCGTCGGTGTTTTTCAGCCAGTTACTTTCCAGATAAACACCGGATGAGGATTTCCCCATTTCCAGGTTGAGGTTGGTAAAGTTTTTACCCTGCTCAACGGTGCCGCCCATCGCCAGTGCGGAACCCGATACGGCAGCCAGAGCAGAAAGAAGAAGGATATTCAGTTTTTTCATGTTTTTTGCCTCGTCATTAAATTCATCTGGGCGCACCTTAACAAGCGATGTTAATGACTGCAAATGTGATATAAATCGCGGTTTTATACTGATATTGTTAACTTTTTTATTGAAGTTGTTGCAATGATGTTTGATTGTCGGGGTGTCAACAGGGGATGTTTTTAGCGTTTAGGAACCGTTTAGTTTTTTGACTAAACATAAACTGAACGAGGCGGGGATAGTGATTTGAGATGAATTAATTGGGTTTCTAATAATTTCCAAAAATGTTTCGCCTGTCACACAAAACAACAAAGCCTTACATTTCGAGCGATGAATATACGTTCAATCGCGCAGGCCGTTTTCCCTTCCATGTCATTTTTCTGACACGTTTATTCTTTACGTTGTTGGCTTCACTAACTGGATGCTAACAATATGAAAAGAAAAATTATTCCTGTGCTAATCGGCTGTGCGCTCTCTTTCTCTGGCCTAGCGGCGCAGCCCACTGCTGAGCGCTATGTCGTCAGCTTCCCTGAAGGCTCCCACGTGAGCTACAGCGGCGCGTTTGCCAGCGCGTTTCCGGACGGACTCCCCGTGGGAATCGGTTCTGGCCTGCTGTTTACGGGCAAGCAGGGCGACGCCCTGACCTTTGCGACCGTGACCGATCGCGGTCCAAACGCCGATGCGCCAAAAATGGGTAAAAACGAAGCCAAAATATTTGTCACACCTGATTTCGCGCCGCTGCTGATGACCATCCGCGTTCAGAACGGCAAAGCGGAGGCTGTCGATGCCCGCCCGCTGCATGATGATAAAGGCGAGATTAACGGTCTGCCGCTGCAAAGCGGCGTGATTGGCTCCACCAATGAAGTGGCGTTCAGCGACACCCTCAAGATCCTGAAGGGTGACAACCGCGGGCTGGACACGGAAGGCATCACCCCGGACGGCAAAGGCGGCTACTGGCTGTGCGACGAATATGGCCCGTTCCTGATTAACGTCGACAGCAAAGGGAAGATCCTGGCGATCCACGGGCCGCAGGCCGCGGAAGGGGAGAAATCCATCGCGGGCGGCCTGCCAAACATCATCAAATGGCGCCAGGCGAACCGGGGCTTTGAAGGCCTGACCCGGATGCCGGACGGGCGGATTATCGCGGCCGTGCAAAGCACGCTGGATATCGACGGCAAGAGCAAAAAGCAGGCGCTGTTTACGCGTCTGGTGAGCTTCGACCCGGCGACCGGGAAAACGGCGATGTACGGTTACCCTATCGACAGCGCGGCCTACAGCAAAAACAGCGACGCCAAAATCGGCGACATCGTGGCGCTCGATGACCAGCACATCCTGCTGATTGAGCAGGGAAGCGATAAAAACGACGGGATGCGTAACCTGATTTACAAGGTGGATCTCAGCAAGGCGAGCGACCTGACCACCTTCGACAAGCCGGGCGAATACCCGGAGTTTGATGATGAGAAAACCCTGGCGCAGCGCGGCATTACCCTTGCGGCTAAAACGCAGGTCGTCGATCTCCGCGCGCTGGGCTGGCAGCAGGAAAAGGCCGAAGGGCTGGCGCTGATCGACAGCAAAACGCTTGCGGTAGCGAACGATAACGACTTTGGCGTAAAGGTGGCGATGCAAAACCCGGTCGAGGGCAAGAAGCTCAAGGATTATCGGGTGAACGCGGAAGGCAAGCTGACGCTGGATGATAAGCCGGTGGAAACCACGCTCAGCGTGAAGCCGCTGAAGAAGCCGGAGTCGGACAGCGAGCTGTGGATTGTGACGCTGCCGGAGGCGGTGAAATAAGTTTACCCCACACCCTCTTCCCCAGGCTGAGGAATCTCCAGTAATTTTTTACTGAAAGCGACGAGCGTAGTTTCAAGAAAATTAAGGGCTTATAGCGACGACCTGGTCCGGCTGTAAATCGCTGAGGCGTTTCCTGCAGGCCGGGGCGAGGCGCAGGGATGCGCCGAGAGGGCGGGCTTTACAGGGATGTTACCTCCGCCCGTCCCCGATAAGCCGAAAGGAATAAGCCGAAGGTACCGCGCAGCGGCGATTTACCGCCGGGAGCCCGGGTTGCCAGGGTGGCGGCGACTGAGCCACCCTGGCACGTTCACCGGTCACATCGTTACAGAGTAGCAAGGAACATAAAGTGAACGGAATAACCTCCACAGCCGTATGTTCCCCCTCACCCCAGCCCTCTCCCTCAAGGGAGAGGGGGCCGTCTGTGCAGGTAATATTTTATGGGGATCCCTCAGCCCCACAGGGGAGAGGAGATGCATAGCGGTTATTTTTTCAGACCCGCAAACGCCGCCCGAATTTCTTCTTCCGGGAGTTGGATACCGATAAACACCATCACGCTGTGCGGCGCTTCCTCGCCCCAGGGGCGATCCCAGTCGGCGCTGTACAGGCGCTGCACGCCCTGGAACAGCAGGCGGTTCGGCTCGCCGTCAATCCACAGCATCCCTTTGTAGCGCAGCAGCTTGTCGGCAAACGACAGCAGCAGGTTTTCCATCACGCGCGAAACCTCGCCGATGTCCACCGGGTAGTCCAGCTCCACCACAATCGATGCCACGTCGTTTTGCCTGTCTCCCATAAAGTGGAAGCGCGGTTTTGCGGTGACGTTCTCCTCCAGCATAAAGCCGTTGGTGTTGAACAGCTGAGACAGATCGATGTCGCCATGCGTCACCGTGTAAACCGGCGCGCGAGAGTTAATGCGCGTCAGGCGTTCGCGCAGCTTAACGCTTTCGCCCGCCACGTCGGTTTTGGTCAGCAGGATGCGGTCGGCGTAGCCCACCTGAGACTGGGCGATGGTGAACTGGTTCATCTGATCGTCAGCGTGAACCGCATCCACCAGGGCAATCACGCCGTCCAGCAGGTAGCGTTGGCAGAGGATCTCGTGAGAGAAAAAGGTCTGAATAATTGGGCCGGGGTCGGCCATGCCGGTGCACTCGATCACCAGGCGGTCAAAGTCGATCTCGCCGCGATCGCGGCTGTCGAGCAGGTCCAGCAGGGCGTCTTCTAATTCGTTAGAGCGGGTGCAGCAGATGCAGCCGTTGGTGAGGGTTTTGATCTGGGTGGCGCGATCGCCAATCAGCTGATCGTCTACCGAGACCTCACCAAATTCGTTTTCGATGACGGCGATTTTGAAGCCGTGCTGTTCGTTCAGGATGTGGCGCAGCAGGGTGGTTTTACCGGCGCCGAGGAAACCGGTCAGCAGGGTAACGGCAATCGGGGTCATGGTCTCTCCTTTAGCAGCAGCGGACGCCGCCTTCTCCACTTCCGCCGTAGCGCGCTTCCTGGCGCTCGCGGAAGAATTCGGTGTAGGTCATGTACGGCTTATCCGGATGGTTGGTCTTCATGTGCTCAACGTAGTTGTCATAGTCCGGAATGCCAATCAGCATTTTCGCCGCCTGACCGAGGTATTTTTTTGCTTCGCCTAAGTTACCAAACATTGTGGGTTCCAGACAGAAAAAGCCCGGCGATGTGAGTCCGCTGGGCTTATGTTCCCCTCACCCCAGCCCTCTCCCAAAGGGAGAGGGGGAGGATTGCGGATTAATGGTGTGAAGAGGTCTTCACGCCGCCTTCCGGCACCGGCACGTACGGGGTTTCTTTATCCGTACGGCCGTCGGCGTTGCGCACGTTCAGCCAGGTTTTGATGCCGTAGAAGATGATGCTGTACACCACCACCAGGAACAGAATGCTCAGACCCGCGTTGGTGTAGTTGTTCACCACGATATGGTTCATGTTGGCAATCTGCTGCGCGGTCAGGTCCGCGCCGCCTGCGGCAATCTTCTCTTTGTACTGGTTAGCCATGAAGAAGAAGCCTTCCAGCTGCGGGTTGGCGCTGAACAGCTTCAGGCCAAGCGCCCAGGTGGTGCAGAGCAGCAGCCACAGCGCAGGAACAACGGTTACCCAGATGTATTTGGTGCGCTTCATCTTCACGAGGACCACGGTACCGAGCACCAGAGCAACGGCTGCGAGCATCTGGTTAGAGATACCGAACAGCGGCCACAGGCTCTTCACGCCGCCGAGCGGGTCGACAACGCCCTGATACAGCAGGTAGCCCCACAGGCCGACGCAGCCCGCAGTACCCAGAATGCCCGCTACCAGAGAGTCGGTTTTCTTCAGGAACGGCACGAAGTTACCGAGCAGGTCCTGCAGCATGAAGCGGCCCGCACGGGTACCGGCGTCCAGCGCGGTCAGGATGAACAGCGCTTCGAACAGAATACCGAAGTGGTACCAGAAGCCCATGTCCGCCCACGGCAGCACCTTGTGGAACACGTGTGCGATACCGACGGCCAGCGTCGGTGCGCCACCGGCGCGGTTCAGTACGGACGGTTCGCCGATGTCTTTCGCCGTCTGCATGATTTGCTCAGGCGAAATCACGAAGCCCCAGGAGCTGACGGTCGCCGCCGCGTGTGCGCTCGCGTCCTTCAGCTGCGCCATAATCAGCGCCGCGTTGTCACCGCCCATCTCGTGCAGGTTTGGCATGGTAATGCCGAGGCCCGCAGGCGGGGTGTTCATCGCGAAGTAGAGACCCGGTTCGATAATGGAGGCTGCAACCAGCGCCATGATCGCCACGAAGGACTCCATCAGCATCGCGCCGTAGCCGATCAGACGCGCGTCTTTCTCGTTCGCCAGCAGCTTAGGCGTGGTGCCGGACGCAATCAGGGCGTGGAAGCCGGAGACCGCACCGCAGGCGATGGTGATGAACAGGAACGGGAACAGGGCGCCTTTCCACAGCGGGCCGGTACCGTCGATGTACTGGGTTACCGCAGGCATTTTCAGATCCGGGTTAATCACCAGGATACCGATCGCCAGACCGACGATAACGCCGATTTTGAGGAAGGTCGCGAGGTAGTCACGCGGGGCCAGAATCAGCCAGACCGGCAGCAGCGCGGAGATAAACGCATAGCCAATCAGCGCGAAGGTAATGGTAGTGTCCTTGAAGGTCAGCGCCGGGCCCCAGTAAGGGTCGTGCGCAATCACGCCGCCGAAGTAGATGGAGGCTACCAGCAGCACGATACCAATCACCGACACTTCACCTACGCGTCCCGGTCTCAGGAAGCGCATGTAGATCCCCATGAACAGCGCAATTGGCACGGTTGAGCAGACGGTGAAGACGCCCCACGGACTTTCGGCCAGCGCTTTCACCACGATCAGGGCCAGCACCGCGAGGATGATGATCATAATCAGGAAGCAGCCGAACAGAGCGATCGTCCCCGGCACGCGGCCCATCTCTTCTTTGACCATCTCACCCAGAGAGGCGCCGTTACGGCGAGAAGAGATAAACAGCACCATAAAGTCCTGCACCGCACCCGCCAGCACCACGCCTGCGAGCAGCCACAGGGTACCCGGCAGGTAGCCCATCTGCGCGGCCAGCACCGGGCCGACCAGCGGGCCTGCGCCCGCGATAGCGGCAAAGTGGTGACCAAACAGCACGTAGCGGTTGGTTGGCACGTAGTTCAGGCCGTCATTGTTAATGACCGCCGGGGTGGCGCGCGTCGGGTCGAGCTTCATGACCTTCTGCGCGATGTACAAGCTGTAGTAGCGATAAGCAACAAGATAGACGGAAACGGACGCAACCACGATCCACAGGGCGCTTACGTGTTCGCCCCGGCGTAATGCGACAACCGCCAGACAAAAAGCGCCGAGGATCCCGAGTAAGGCCCAGGGCACGTGCTTCAGTAGTTTTTTAGTATCCATAGTAAGACCTGGTTTTTTATGTAAAGAAAAAAGGGTCAGGGTTCGTTGTGAGGAGGTATTGATTAATGCTGGAGCGATCGTGCCAGATCCTCGCGCGTGTAAAGGACGGTAAATGAATGAGTGGTTGAAAGTGCCGGGTGAGCGGTCAAAGGGGGCGACGAGCGGTTCCGGCTCGCCGCCAAGGGGCGAAATTATGTGAGTGAGATCACTTGATTATTCGGGTTACGCTCCACCGCCAGATAGTTCTCCAGCGTTCTAATCAGTTTTTCCTTCAGCCAGTTCGGTTCCAGAATCTGAATGTGGGGCAGCCAGTAGAACAGCAGCGGTAGGATCTGGTTCTCGTGCGCCGCCTGGCAGCGCAGCGTGACGCCGCCCTGCTGCTCCTCCAGCAGCTCCTGTTCCGGCAGAAGATCGCGGCGCAGGAAGTAATGTGAAATATTATCTTTGATAAATATTTTCACCGCGAAAGTATTTTCAGACACCCAGGGATCGAGGCTTTTCTCCAGCAGCTCAAGGACATTTTCTTCGGGCGTGAAGGTCGTTTTCTGAATATCAAACCAGCTAATCTGGCTCAATGAGAAGGATTTCAGGCGGCTATTTTCGGTGGCTTGTAAATACCATATATTTTTTTTGTTAATGAGTTTATAGGGATTAATCAGACGGGTTTTTCCCTTATAAACGATCTGACAAACATTATGGTTTTTAATCGATCTCTCGATTTTCGTTAAATGACGGCGAATATCACGTTCTACCGTGTGTTCTGCCTCATTTCCAAGAATGAGAATATGGTTTTCGTCAACGCGCGTTTCAAGCTTTTGCCAGAATTCCATATTTCTTTCAGGGAAAAAGCTGTCAGCATTCAGGAAGTTAGCAAGGGTGTGATGTAAGCCTTGTCCGCCGGGCGATTGTGCAGAATGGATCAGCCGATATAGCCCGTTACCGGTATGTTCAACAATAGGAGAGAGGGCATTTAAATCCCGGTAGACGGTACGCTCGGTAATTTTAAATTTTTCCATTAGCGCACTGCGGTTTACCACACCGTTTAAATGTAGCTCAACCAGAATATCGACCAGACGTTCAGCCGAGCGGCTCCGCGTCGTTTTAGCCATAAGGTCATCCTGTATATTTAGGTATGCGCTGAATGATGCGGATGCACTGACAAAGGGTGTCAGTATTCAGTCACAGAAAATTTCTCTTATGGGTATATAACGGCGTGATTTAGCGGAAACCTTAGGAGTTTTTGTAGAAAGCGGCGCTGGCCGGAAAAAAAGGCCAGCGCGAGGGGGGGATCACACGGCGGCTTCCGCCTCCAGCATGACCGGGTGGAAACGGCGCTTGAAGTAGATCAGACCGTGTCCCGCGTCACTCAGAATGATGTTCTTAACTTCAACAAGGTAGACAAGATGCGTGCCGATGGTTTGCACCTGGCTAATCTCGCCCTCAAGGCTGGCGAGCGCGCCCTTGAGCACCGGCTGCGCCAGCGGCCCTTTCTGCCAGCAGGAGAGGGCAAAGCGCTCCTCCATCGTCATACCGGTCATCCCCGCAAAATGGCGAGCCATGATCTCCTGTTCGTGGTTCAGCACGTTAACGCACAGCCTGCCGTTGCCCTGAAATACCGGGTTCATGGCGCTGTTGGCGTTGATGCACACCATAACCGACGGCGGGGTGTCCGTGACCGAACAGACGGCGGTGGCGGTAATGCCGCAGCGGCCCGCCTCGCCCTCGGTGGTGATCACATTAACCGCCGCCGACAGGCTGCTCATTGCGTCGCGAAAACGCAGGCGTTGTTCATCTGAATGCATTGCAACCTCCCGCTGCGCTATTTCAGCAGCTTGTCGAGCATGTTGATATCGCTGTTGTTGTGCAGGTGCGGCACCGTCCAGCCGTGCTGGTCGTATTCGGACATGCAGCGGTCGACCATCGCCATCATTTTGTCCATGTTGCCAGAGCTCTGCGCCTGGCGCAGACACTGCAGGCGGATCTCATCCTGGCTGCCGGAGTAGTTGATTTCGTACAGCTCGTGACGGCCGCCAAACTCGCTGCCGATGGCGTCCCACATCAGCTTCAAAATCTTGATGCGTTCGACGTGATCCATGCCGTTGGAGCCGCGCACGTATTTCGCCAGATACTGGTCGATCTGCGGGTTGTTCAGATCCCGGGCGCTGGACGGCAGGTAGATCAGCCCGGACGTCACGTTACGCTCGATGATGTTCTTGATCTTCGCGTAGGCCATCGGCGCCATCACGCGGTAGGTTTGCAGCGCGGCGTGATCCGGCAGATACGCGCCGTTGACCCACGGGGTGGCTTCGGAGCACATGGAGTCGCTCAGCGCCCAGAACATGTTGCGCCAGGCCACCACTTCGCCCAGATCCGCCTGCACGCCGCGGAACTCCAGGGTGCCGGTGCACTCCAGGGATTTCTTCAGCAGGGCGGTGATGAAGTCGAGCTTCACCGCCAGACGCACGCAGGCCTGCAGCGGGTACATGCGGGCGAAACCGCCCTCCATCGTCCAGCGACGGCAGCGGTCGAAATCGCGGTAGATCAGCACGTTTTCCCACGGGATCAGCACGTGATCCATCACCAGGATCGCGTCGTTCTCGTCGAAGCGGCTGGAGAGCGGGTAGTCGTACGGGGATCCGGTTGCGCCTGCCACCATCTCGTAAGAGGCGCGGGAGATCAGCTTCACGCCTTCGGCATCCATCGGCGCGACGAACATCAGCGCGAAGTCCGGGTTTTCGCCCATCACCTGCGCGGAGCCGAAGCCGATCATGTTGTAGTGGGTCAGCGCCGAGTTGGTTGCCACCACTTTCGCGCCGCTGACGATAATCCCGGCGTCGGTCTCTTTCTCCAGCTTGATGTAGACGTCTTTCACCTCGTCCGCCGGCTTGTGGCGGTCGATCGGCGGGTTAACGATGGCGTGGTTGAAGTACAGGCCGGTTTCCTGAATGCGGGTGTACCAGTTGCGGGCGTTCTGTTCGAACTGGCCGTAGAAGGCCGGGTTGGCGCCGAGCGCGCAGCCGAACGCGGCTTTGTAGTCCGGCGTGCGGCCCATCCAGCCGTAGCTCAGGCGCGACCACTCGGCGATGGCGTCGCGCTGCTGGCGCAGGTCGTCGGCGCTTTTCGCCACGCGGAAGAACTTGTGGGTATAGCCGCCGCTGCCGGTGTCGGTGCCCCAGCAGAGCGTGTCCTGCATCTCCGGCTTGTGCAGCGCGTCGTACATCTGTGCGATGGAGGCCGCCGCGTTGCGAAACGCCGGGTGGGTGGTGACGTCTTTGACGCGCTCGCCGTAGATGTAAATCTCACGGCCGTCCTGCAGGCTTTTTAAATACTCTTCGCCGGTTAACGGACGTTTGGCATCAGCGCGGAAATCTTCAGGCTTCATAGGGACCTCGTATCGGAATAAGGTTGTTAAATTTATGTTTTGTTTTTGTTGTTTAATTGAAGCCTGAGAGGGGCGGAACGTGAAGGGACGATTGGGACAACGACGGGTACTTTTCGCGAGAGATCGCAGAGTGTGATTTCCCTCACCCTAACCCTCTCCCAAAGGGAGAGGGGACGGTTACTCCCTCTCCCTTTGGGAGAGGGGAACAGGCGACACCGGTACTTTCTGCGCCCGATA
Source organism: Enterobacter sp. Y17 (assembly GCF_019730495.1). Classification (NCBI taxonomy): domain Bacteria; kingdom Pseudomonadati; phylum Pseudomonadota; class Gammaproteobacteria; order Enterobacterales; family Enterobacteriaceae; genus Enterobacter; species Enterobacter sp. Y17. The sequence continues at coordinate 2,855,457 of NZ_JAASKP010000001.1, read as the reverse complement.
CGCGCTCGGCGAGCACCCCACTAAGCGGTTAAAAAACCGGGCAAAATAGGCCGGATCCTTAAACCCCAGCTGCCAGGCAATGTCGCTGACCGCGCTGTCGGAGAAGAGCAGCAGCCGCCTGGCTTCCCGCAGCTGGCGGTCGAAGATCAGCCGCTTCGGCGGGCGGTTGGCGAAGCGGCGGCAGATATCGGTCAGGCGGGATTCGGTCAGGTGCAGCTCGCTGGCGTATTCCGGCACCGTCCAGTGCTGGTGGTAATGAACGTCAATCAGCTGGGTAAAGCGCTGGAACAGCTTCAGCTCGCCGCGCATGCCGCCCGAAGCGTGGTCGTCGAGCTTCGCGTTGCGCAGCAGCAGGGTAAACACCGCCTGCGCCAGCAAGACCAGAGTATGTTCGCGCCCCGGCAGCTGTTCCGTGGATTCCCGGGCGATAAGCTGCCAGTAGTGCTTCAGCGCCGCCAGCTCGTCCGGCCTGTCGGCCAGCGAGAGGCAGATCCCCGGCAGGCCAAACGCTTCCCGCGTGCCGGGATAGAGCACCTCCAGCAGCGGCCAGATCAGATCCTCGCGCACCGTCAGCACGTGTCCGTCGCTGTCGGATTCGGTGATAAACGCGTGCGGCACCGACGGCGGCGTGAGGACGAACAGCGGGGCCTGCACCGAGTAGCGATGATCGTCGAGCTGGAGCTCAATCTGCCCGGTATCGAGAAAGTGCATCTGAAAATACTGGTCGTGACGGTGCGCCTGCATGTCGCGGCCAAAAAAGGCCGCCATGCGCGCGAACGACTGGTAGTGCACATCGTCAGTGCCCAGACTTTCGTCGTACTCCTTGCTGATGTCGATGTTGGTAATGGGGTTCTGGCACATGGCGACTCCCTAGTGGATCTTCTGCGCCGCGACGCCCGGCTCGCGCTCAAGGCTTTCGCGCTGCGTCATCGGGATGCGCGTCAGCACAAGCGCGCCGACCACCAGCAGCCCGGCCACAAACCACAGTCCGGAGCTGAAGCTGCCGGTCGCATCACGCAGAATGCCGATCAGCAGCGGGCTGACGGCGGATCCGACGTTGCCGATGGCGTTGATCACCGCCAGCGCCACCGCGCGGGACTGCAGGCTAATCACCCGATCCGGCGTGGTCCAGAATATCGCCATGGCGGTAAAGGATCCGGTTGAGGCCATAATGATGCCAAGCAGCTGGATCAGGCTGTGATCGGTGGCCGAGGCCAGCATCCATCCCGCCGCGGCGAACAGGTACGGCAGGATGGTGTGCTTTTTTCGCTCTTTCAGCCTGTCGGAGCGTCGGCTCCACCAGATCATCCCGAGAATGGTGCAAAACTGCGGGATCGCCGCCAGCAGGCCGATGACGATATTGCTGCTTCCCGTGTTGAAGCTTTGCAGGATCTGCGGCGTCCAGATGTTGATGGCGCTGAGCGTGTTGGTCAGGCAGAAGTAGGCCAGCGTGTAGAGCAGCACCGCCGGGGTCAGCACTTCGCGCAGCGTCGATCGCGGCGTGACGGACTGGGCAATGGCGACCTCCTGCTCGCGGGCGATCATCGTTTTCAGCGCCTGCTTTTCGTCGTCGTCGAGCCAGGTAGCTTGATCCGGCGTGTCGTTGAGATAAAACCAGGTCACCACGCCGAGCACCACCGACGGCAGCCCCTCCAGCAGGAACAGCCACTGCCAGCCCTTCAGGTTCCACAGCCCATCCATCGCCAGAATGTAGCCGGAGAGGATCGAGCCGAGCATCATGGTCACCGGCATGGCGATCATAAACAGCGCGTTGGCGCGGGCGCGGTGATAGGCCGGGAACCACCATGTGAGGTAGACCAAAATCCCCGGCAGGAAGCCCGCTTCGGCAATGCCCACCAGCATGCGCAGAACGTAGAGCGTTTCAGGGCTGGTGGCAAACATGGTGCAGGTGGAGGCGATGCCCCACACCACCATGATCCCGGCGATCCAGCGCCGCGCGCCGATCTTCGCCAGCATGATGTTGCTCGGGATCCCGCACAGCACGTAGGTGACGTAAAACAGCGTCGCGGCCAGGCCAAACATGGTCGACGTGAGGCCCAGATCTTTGCCCATCGTCAGCCCGGCAAAGCCGATGTTGATACGATCGAGAAACGAAAAGACAAACAGGATAAAGAGAAAGACGATCAGGCGTCGGAACAGCTTGTTAATGGCGCGATGTTCAACAGCTTTATTATCATGGGTTTGCAGGGTAGAGGTCGTCATGGTGCGCTCCAGATCTTACGTTTAGTAGACGGATTTATTGTTATTAACTGACGTAACCGGTTGTTCGATAAAGCGTGCCGCCAGCGCTTCGGCGCCGCGGGCGAGCAGGGTGGTGTCGACGCCGACGGCGACAAACAGCGCGCCAAGCTCGAGGTAGCGTTTCGCCAGCGGCTCGTTCGCCATCAGGATGCCGGGCGCTTTGCCCGCGCTGAGGATTTGCGCGATAGCCTGCTCGATGGCGGCCTGCACCTCCGGGTGCTGCGGATTGCCGGCAAAGCCCATGTCGGCGCTCAGATCCGCCGGGCCGATAAACACGCCGTCGACGCCTTCCACGTCCAGGATCTGCGGCAGATTTTTTAGCGCCTCGCGGGTTTCAATCTGCACCAGCACGCACATGGCGTCGTTGGCCTGCTGCAGGTAATCCGGGATGCGGTTCCAGCGCGAGGCGCGCGCCAGGGCGCTTCCGACCCCGCGAATGCCCGCGGGCGGGTAGCGGGTGGCACGTACCGCCAGCCGCGCTTCGTCGGCGTTTTGCACCATCGGCACCAGCAGGGTTTGCGCGCCCACGTCCAGCAACTGTTTTATCTGCACCGGGTCGTTCCACGACGGGCGCACCACCGGCTGGCTGGGATAGGGCGCGATGGCCTGTAATTGGGTTAACACGGTTTGCACGCTGTTCGGCGCGTGCTCGCCGTCGATCAGCAGCCAGTCGAAGCCTACCCCGGCCAGCAGCTCGGCGCTGTAGCTGCTGGTGAGCCCCAGCCATAAACCGATTTGCGGGCGGCCCGCCTTCAGCGCCGCTTTGAATGCGTTTTGCATGGTTGTCTCCTTACACAAAGCGGCAGCTGATGGAGCCCATGTTGCCGTAGTCGACGTGGAAGGTGTCGCCTCTGCTGGCGGGCACCGGGCGGGTAAACGAGCCGCCGAGAATAATCTGGCCGGGCTCAAGCTGCACGTCGTACGGTGCCAGCTTGTTCGCCAGCCACGCCACGCCGTTCGCCGGGTGGTTAAGCACGCCTGCGGCGACGCCGGTCTCTTCGATCACGCCGTTGCGGTAGAGCAGGGCGGAGATCCAGCGCAGATCCAGCTCGTCGGGCTTAATCGGACGGCCGCCGAGGATCACCCCCGCGTTGGCGGCGTTATCGGAGATGGTGTCAAACACCTTGCGCGGGCGCTGGGTTTCCGGGTCAACGTTGTGGCAGCGGGCGTCGATCAGCTCCAGCGCGGGGATCACGTAGTCCGTGGCGTTGTAGACGTCGAAGATCGTGCAGTTCGGGCCGCGCAGCGGTTTTGCCAGCACGAACGCCAGCTCCACTTCGATGCGCGGGACGATGAAGCGATCGACCGGGATGTCGCTGCCGTCGTGGAAGAACATGTCGTCCAGCAGCGCGCCGTAGTCCGGTTCGCTAATCTGCGAGCTGGCCTGCATCGCTTTGGAGGTCAGGCCGATCTTGTGGCCCTTCAGCACGCGGCCTTCGGCAATCTTCAGGCTGACCCATTCGCGCTGTACGGCGTAGGCGTCGTCGATGGTGATCGTCGGGTAGTCAAGGGAGATCTGGCGGATCTGCTCCCGGGACTGTTCCGCCTGATGCAGACGATGGGCGATCAGGGTATGGGTATGTTTGTCGAGCATGGCGATATCCTGTTTTACGTTTGTTTTCTCCCTCTCCCCGTGGGAGAGGGACGGGGTGAGGGCATCAGGCCGCAGAGATTTCCCCTCACCCTAACCCTCTCCCAAAGGGAGAGGGGACGGTATTACTTAAACAACGCGTGCACGTTGTTTTGTTTGTAATTGAGCGTCGGATGCAGCTCCTCGAGCTCGAACGACAGCGCCAGATAGCGGCTCGCCATTAGCGCCGAGAAGTGCGTTTTGATCAGCGCAAACAGCATTTCCCCCACGGCTTCCCGGCTCTCCAGGCTGCGCCCGGCGCCAATCTTCAGCGTCATATGCACAAAGGCGTAATCGTGCCTGCCGTCGGCCATCTGCCAGGTGTCCAGCCAGTGGGCGCGGCTGCGGATGCCGCCGATGGGGAAGATGCCCGTGGCGGCGAGCGCCTCGTTCACTTTGGCGAACAGCCCCGGCAGGTCGGCCTGCTCGCGGATGTTGTCGGTACATTCAGCAATAAAGTGCGGCATGGTGGCTCCTTACGCGGGCAGCGGGAAAACGGCGTTAACCTGGCCGGTGCCGGAGCTGGCGAACAGCTCGGTGAGGAACTCCACCTTGCCGTCGTATTTGTCCCAGCCGAGCATCCCCAGCAGCATCACCGTGTCGTGCATGTTGCCCTCGCCGTAGCAGTAGTCGGCGTACTCCGGCAGCATGCTGCAAAACTCTTTGAACTGCCCCTCGCGCCACAGCTTCACCACGCGCTCGTCCATCTGGCGGTCGAACTCGCGGGTGTAGCTGTTCATCCCTTCTTCCGCGCGCTGGTCGTCGATAAAGCGGTGCGACAGCGAGCCGCTGGCGAACACCGCCACGGTGCCGTCGTATTTTTCGATGGCGCTGACGATGGCCTCGCCCAGCCTGCGGCTGTCGGCGAAGTCGTGGACCGTGCAGAACGCCGAGATGGAGACCACTTTGAAGTGTTTATCCGCGTTCATGTAGCGCATCGGCACCAGCGTGCCGTACTCCAGCTTTAGGCTCGGGATGTTGTGCGCTTTGGCGCGCACGCCGAGCTTCACCGCCTCGTCGGCAATCAGCTGGCCGAGCGCCGGGTTGCCGTCGTAGTCGTAGGTCATGTCGCGGATAAAATGCGGCAGCTCGTTGCTGGTGTAGACGCCCGCAAAATGGTCCGCACAGTTGATGTGGTACGCGCTGTTCACCAGCCAGTGGGTGTCGAACACGATGATGGTGTCCACGCCCAGCTCGCGGCAGCGCTTGCTGATTTCTTTATGCCCGTCGATGGCCGACTGGCGGCAGCCGTGGTTTTTCCCCGGCAGCTCGGAGAGGTACATCGACGGAACGTGGGTGATTTTTGCCGCTAACGCTAATTTACCCATGGTCAGATCCCCCACTTTGGAATCGGATGGTCGCCCATGGAGATGCAGACGTTCTTCATCTCCGCGAACACCTCGAAGCTGTACTCACCGCCCTCGCGGCCGGTGCCGGAGGCCTTCACGCCGCCAAACGGCTGGCGCAGGTCGCGCACGTTCTGGGTGTTGACGAACACCATCCCCGCTTCGATATTCCGCGCCAGGCGCAGCACTTTGCTGACGTCCTGGGTCCAGATGTATGACGCCAGGCCGTACTCCACGTCGTTGGCCAGCCGCAGGCCTTCCGCTTCGTCCTTAAACGGCAGCAGGCAGGCCACCGGCCCGAAGATTTCTTCCTGCGCCACGCGCATGCGGTTATCGACGTCCGCCAGCACGGTTGGTCGCAGAAAGTTGCCGCCCTTCAGGTGTGCAGGCAGATCGGTCGGTTTGTCCGGGCCGCCCGCCAGCAGGGTCGCACCCTCTTCAATGCCGAGGCGGATGTAGCCGGAGACTTTCTCCCAGTGCTGCTTGCTGATGAGTGCGCCGATCTGGGTGTTCGGATCGGTCGGGTCGCCCACGCGCAGGCGGTTGGCGCGCTCGGCAAAGCGCTTCACGAATTCCGGGTAGATGCTCTGCTGGATGAAGATGCGCGAGCCGGCGGTGCAGCGCTCGCCGTTGATGGAGAAGATGGTGAACAGGGCGGCGTCCAGCGCGCGCTCTATGTCGGCATCTTCAAAAATCAGCACCGGGGACTTGCCGCCCAGCTCCATGGAGTATTTCTTCAGCCCGGCGTTTTTCATGATGTTGCGCCCGGTGGCGGTGCCGCCGGTGAAGGAGACGGCGCGTACGTCGTGATGGCGCACCAGCGCGTCGCCTGCCGTCGCGCCGTAGCCCTGCACCACGTTGAGCACGCCCGCCGGAATGCCCGCCTCCAGCGCCAGCTCGCCCAGACGGTCGGCGGTCAGCGGGGAGAGTTCAGACATCTTCAGCACCGCGGTGTTTCCGAGTGCCAGGCACGGCGCGACCTTCCAGGTGGCGGTCATAAACGGCACGTTCCACGGCGACACCAGCGCGCAGACGCCCACCGGCTGCACCAGGGTGTAGTTGAGCATCTTGTCGTCGACCGGGTAGGTTTTGCCGTTCATCTGCTGGCACACCTCGGCGAAGAACTCGAAGTTGTGCGAGGCGCGCGGAATGAGCACGTTTTTGGTCTGGTGGATCGGCAGGCCGGTGTCGGCGGTTTCCATGGCGGCGATCTCGGGCACGTTCTGGTCGATCAGGTCACCCAGACGACGCATCAGGCGTGCGCGCTCCTTCATCGGCAGGTTGGCCCATTTCGGGAACGCCTCTTTGGCGGCAGCGACGGCCTGGTGAACTTCAGCTTCATCGCCGGCGGCGACTTCCGCTAATACCTCGCCGGAGGCCGGGTTGGTAGTGTGGAAGTACTCGCTTCCGGCGACGTTTTTACCGTTGATCCAGTGGTTAATCTTTTTCATTTTGCAGTCTCCTCGCTGACAATCCGGTTCACCAGGCGTCCCACGCCTTCCACTTCCACCACCACTTCATCGCCCGGCACCACGTCGGACAGCCCCTTCGGCGTGCCGGTGGCAATCATGTCGCCCGGCTGCAGGGTCATAAAATCGCTCAGGTACGCAATCAGGTACGGGATGCTGAAAATGAGATCGGCGGTGGTGCCTTCCTGCCGCAGCTCGCCGTTGACGAAGGTGCGCAGGGTGAGGTTGTGCGGATCGGGGATGGCTTCTTTTGGCACGATGTTTGGGGAAATGGGGGTCAGCCCGTCCCGGCTTTTCACCCTCAGGTTCGGTCGGTAGTAGTTTTCCAGGTAGTCGCGGATGGCGTAGTCGTTGCAGACCGTATAGCCAGCCACGTAGTCCATCGCCTCGGCTTCGCTGACCTTACGCGCGGTTTTGCCGATGACCACCACCAGCTCCGCTTCGTAATGCATGTATTCGATATTGTTCGGGCGCACCGACGTCTGGCCGTCGCCGTTGAAGGTGTTTGGCGCTTTGATAAATACCAGCGGCTCGGTTGGCGGCTTAAAGTCCAGCTCGCTGGCGTGGTCGGCATAGTTCAGACCGAGGGCAAACAGCGTGGCGTGCGGCGGCGTGCTGTGCGTGAAAGCGACATCGCGTTCATCTACCACCGGGTTTTCCAGCGGCGGAAAACCTTCCGCCAGAACGCGCACGCGATCGCCCGGGCGGATCTCCACGCGGCTTTGCGGGGTGCCGAGCAGGATCGCATCGCCGGGATTGAGGGTGGCGAACTCGCTCAGGGCGCTCAGCAGTTCGGCGGCGCTGCGCTGAAGATCGGCCGTGTTCCAGTGGTCCGCTTCGCGGCCGTTGATCTCGGTGATGATGGTCAGGTTATCCACGTTATCCACGGCGACCAGTTCGCCGAGCGGGCAAAATCCGTCCCGGCATTTGGCCTTGATGGCCGGGCGGTAGAAGCTCTCTTCCGGCAGGCTCACCTCGTTGGCGAGCGCATATCCCGCGATGTACTCCGCGGCGTCCTCCACGCGAACCTTGCTGGCGGTTTTGCCCACGACCAGCGCCACCGTCGCGCCGCTTAATACCGTTTCCCCGTGCGGGAAGGGGATCGGCTCGCCCGCGCGGATCACCGTGTTATGCGGTTTGATAAACCACACCGCTGTTTTCGGCGGCGTGTTGTAGGGCGCTTTTTCAAAGGCCTCACGCCAGGCTTCACGCTGGCTTTGATGGTTGAGGGCGACGGCAAAAACGGTACCTTTCATTCATATACTCCTCACCCCGGTGGTCCGGGTTGTGATTTCATTAATATGTTAATGATCTGGTTTTATGCTTTTGCTGTTTATTTCGCAATCAGAAGTGAAATATTTGTGATGTGAATAACAATAAATTTACATATGGGGTTTTATTGATAATAAAATCATATGCTTAATAAAATTGATGGGTTTCTGTTAGACTTTTTGACGGAAAACGTGTTGTTTATAAAAACATCTTTTAGGGATTGTTTACTTGTTAATGATGGGAAGGGGAAAGGCTATGCATGATTCATTAACCATCGCGCTGCTGCAGGCGCGGGAAGCGGCGATGTCGTACTTCCGCCCGATCGTGAAGCGCCATAACCTGACCGAGCAGCAGTGGCGCATCGTGCGCGTGCTGGCTGAACATCCGTCGATGGATTTTCACGATCTGGCGTTTCGCACCTGCATCCTTCGCCCGAGCCTGACCGGCATCCTGACGCGCATGGAGCGCGACGGCCTGGTGCTGCGCTTAAAGCCGGTGAACGACCAGCGCAAGCTGTACGTGTCGCTGACCAAAGAGGGGAATACGCTGTATGAACACGCCCAGGCGCAGGTCGAAGAGGCGTATCAGCAGATCGAGGCGGAATACACGCCGGAGAAGATGAAACAGCTGACGGCGCTGCTGGAAGAGTTTATTGAACTCGGAAACCGGCATAACGCAGCGCGGGAAGAAGAGTAAAAACCACAAATTCCAGGATGATTTTCGTAAAGTTTTCCCTTTCCAGGCCGAAAATTCTGTATCTGTCTGAGGAAAGAGAAAACATGTTAAACCGTATCAAGATTGTCACCAGCTTAATGCTGGTTTTAGCGATATTTGGCCTTTTACAACTCACGTCCGGTGGTCTTTTCTTTAATGCCCTTAAGAATGACAAAGAGAATTTCACCGTCCTGCAAACCATTCGCCAGCAACAATCCACGCTGAATGCCAGCTGGGTCGCGTTGCTGCAAACCCGTAATACCCTGAACCGTGCGGGTATCCGCTACATGATGGATCAGAGCAATATCGGCAGCGGCGCGACCGTTAACGATTTGATGCAAATCGCGTCTACGTCTCTGAAACAGGCGGAAAAAAACTGGGCTGCCTACGAAGCCCTGCCGCGCGATCCGCGTCAAAGCGATGCGGATGCCATGGAGATCAAGCGTAACTATGATATTTACCACGGTGCGCTGGCGGAGCTGATTCAGCTGCTGGGTGCCGGCAAAATCAACGCCTTCTTCGACCAGCCGACCCAGAGTTATCAGGACGGTTTTGAGAAGCAGTATGTGAGCTACCTGCAGCAGAACGACAAGCTGTATCAGACGGCGGTCGAAGACAGCAACAGCTCCTACAGCCAGGCTATCTGGGTGCTGATCAGCGTTCTGATTGCCGTGCTGGTGGTGATCGTGGCCGTCTGGCTCAACATCAAGCAGACGCTGATCTCTCCGCTGAATCGACTGATCGACAACATTCGCCATATCGCAAGCGGCGACCTGGTGAAGCGCATTGAGGTTCAGGGCACCAACGAGATGGGTGAACTGGCCGACTCGCTGCGCCATATGCAGAGTGAGCTGGTGCGTACCGTTGGCGACGTGCGTAACGGCGCGAACGCGATCTACAGCGGCGCGAGCGAAATTGCGATGGGCAATAACGACCTCTCTTCCCGTACTGAACAGCAGGCCGCTTCCCTGGAAGAGACCGCTGCCAGCATGGAGCAGCTGACGGCAACCGTTAAGCAGAACGCCGAAAACGCCCGTCAGGCGAGCCACCTTGCGCTGAGCGCCTCTGAAACCGCGCAGAAAGGCGGCAAAGTGGTGGATAACGTGGTCCAGACTATGCGCGATATCGCGGGCAGTTCGCAGAAAATTGCCGACATTATCAGCGTGATCGACGGCATTGCCTTCCAGACCAACATTCTGGCACTGAACGCGGCGGTAGAAGCGGCGCGTGCGGGCGAGCAGGGCCGTGGTTTTGCGGTGGTGGCAGGTGAAGTGCGTAACCTGGCCCAGCGCAGCGCCCAGGCGGCTCGCGAAATCAAGAGCCTGATTGAAGACTCCGTGGGCCGCGTGGAAGTGGGCTCAACGCTGGTAGAAAGCGCCGGTGAAACCATGGGTGAGATCGTGAACGCGGTGACCCGCGTAACGGACATCATGGGTGAAATCGCCTCTGCGTCTGACGAGCAGAGCCGCGGTATCGACCAGGTGGGTCTGGCGGTCGCTGAGATGGATCGCGTGACCCAGCAGAACGCCTCGCTGGTTGAAGAATCTGCCGCAGCGGCGGCCGCCCTGGAAGAGCAGGCGAGCCGTCTGACTCAGGCCGTGGCGGTGTTCCGCATTCAGCAGGAGCAGATGAAAGCGCGCGAATTCGCTGCGGCTAAAGCGGTTTCCACGCCGGTGATGGCGCGTAAAACCGCGACGGCCGATTCAGGCGATAACTGGGAAACGTTCTAACCCGGTGCGTTGTGCCGGGTGGCGGCTACGCCTTACCCGGCCTACGGAAGGTTGTTGCAGGCCCGGTAAGCGAAGCGCCACCGGGCGATATCAAAGCGGCAGACGCATGGCACAGCGGGAGTTATACGCTAAGCCGTGCGCTGCTTCTTCTTCACGTTTTTCACGCAGTTCAGGCGTGAGTTCAGCTACGTATTCAAACCCCAGCTTTGCATAGAACGGCGCGTTCCACGGTACGTCCCTGAACGTCGTCAACGTCAGCGACGCCAGCCCCAGCGTGCGGGCATGGTCTGCCACGCAGGCGATGAGTTGCCTGCCGATCCCTTTTCCCTGCCAGTCCAGATCAACCGAGAGTTCGACAATAAACAGTGATGAAGGGTGTGCCTCGGCGAGGATAAACCCGACGGGCTGGCCGTTCGCCAGCGCCAGCCAGCTTAGCCCACGTTCGGCATATTCCAGGTGCTGCTCAGCGGAAATGACCTCACCGTCGGCAAGCCAGGCGAGATCCGGGCTTTCACGAAAGCGCTCGCCCGCCGCACGTTCAATGGCGGGCAGGAAGGCAACGTCGCCGGGACGCGTGGGGCGGACGGTGAGGTTAAGGTCGACCATTAGCCTGCGCGACTCACAATTTTAATTTCGACCATGCCAATGCCGAGCTCGCGCGGTGAATGGCCGAGAATATTCCCTTCATTGGTGGACTGCGGATCCGGCGGCACGATCACCAGGGTATTGCTGCGCGATGGGTTCTCAAAATGCAGCGTGTGCGTGCTCACGTCGTTCCCGAGCGTCAGCATCTGCTCCTGGCTGCCCACGCGAACCGGTACGGGCTTGTTAGCGTTGGGGCCATACGCTCTGGCGGTGATCACCAGGTCGAATTGTTCCGGCAGGGGATGGGCGTATTCAATTTTCACCTCGTTGCCCAGCTGCGCGTTGGACCAGCGCCCCCAGGACTCCGGACGCGAGATGCCGCTAAACTGCTTCACTTCCTCGGGCGCGCCGGCCACGTTAAAGATAAAGCTGTCCGCTTTGTAGCGAATGTCGTTATCGCTGATTTTCAGCATGTCGACGTTACGCTGATAGCGCGCGGTATCAATCACCGTATCGTTAAACGCGGTTTTGCCTTTCCACTGGGCTTTATCCACGTGCTGTACGGTTTGCTCCCCGCCGAGCTGACCCTGAGAGACGCACCAGTTGGTAGAAAGCGCCAGCGGCTGCGACCAGAGCTGGCCCATTTTGTAACATCTGTCGACCCAGACGAAATTATCGCGTGGGGCAAAATCGGCCAGCTGATAGCGCAGCGGCGCGGAATATTCACTTTCCGGCAGCGGCTCGACGCGCCCCGCCGACACGCGCACCAGCAGCGGCAGACGGAAGCTGCTGCCCGAGAAGGCAATCGTGTTTTTATCCCGATCGACGGTGAAGTCCTTCATCTCTTTCGGGAAGTTCCACAGGCGGATGATGTCTGGCTTCCAGGCGAGGATTTTATCCTTCATGTTGAGGAACACTTCCGACAGGGATTGTCCCGACAGCGTGCTGCGGCCCAGGCCAATAAAGTTGTCGCCGCCCAGAATGTCCAGCACGGTTGCGCCGTTATCCATGGAGTTGCGTTTGGTGGCGATGACCTCCTGCTGCGGCTGGTCGCCGCGCAGGACGAAGAACAGGTTGCTGCGATCCTGCTTGTTGAGCCGATCCCAGGCGCTGTTTTTCATCGCCAGATGGTCAGACGAAACGACGATGACCGTGTTTTTAAACCAGGGCGAGGCTTTGATTTTCTCGACCAGCGCGGCAATGTGCTCCTGACTGCAGGTCACGGCGCTGAAAGACGTGTTGTTTTTGCCGTCCACGTCATAGCTTTTGCGTTTGCAGCTGCGTGAGACGAACCCGTCCGGATGGTGGGTGTCCACCGTCAGCGCAAAGAGGGAGAAACGCTTGCCCGCGCGGGAAAGCTCCTCGAATTTCTTCCAGGTTTCGTCAAGTACCGTATCGTCATAGAAGCCCCAGTCGTTACGGTAGCTCGGATCGGCAACCGTCGTTTTTAACTCTTCTGAGCCATACAGGTGGTCAAAACCGTGGGATTTCAGGAACACGTCTTTTCCGGCAAAGCGCAGGTTTGCCCCCTGCACGAAATAGTTTTCGTAGCCGGAGTTTTTCAGAATATCGCCGAGGCAAATATTCTGGGGGAAGAACGTCGACATCGAGGCTGAGGCGTTACCTTCAAAAGGCGCGAACAGCGGGATACCGCACTGGGAGGCAACCATCCCGGCAATCGTATAATCCGTACCCGGCAGCTGCATGGTGTGGCTGAAGTCGAGCCCTTCGTTTTTCAACGCGCCCAGGTCTGGCGTCAGGTTCGGGAAGGCATCGTTATCAAAGTACGTGCGTTCCAGGCTTTCACCGTAGATGTAGACCAGGTTGAGCTTCGGGCTGGCGATCGTTTTGGACGGTTCTTTGTAGTAAGCCGCGAAATCCGGATCGCCGTCGCGCGACTGGGATTTCACCAGCTCGGTGATCTGATGGAACGCCGGGCTGGCGTCGACGGAGGCCAGCGCCAGGAATAACGCCAGCAGGCTGTAGCCATGATGGTGCGGAAGATGGCGACGTCGACGCAGCACCCAGGCCAGCGCGCCAAAAATCGTCACCAGCGCGACGATAAGGCCGAGCCCCGGAAGAATGTATTTGCCCACGCCCGCGCCCGTCAGGCTGTTCGTCAGCGTGTAGAGCACCGCATCGTTAATACCGTCACCGGTAAAGTAGTCGCTGGCGTATAAGGTAATGTTTAAAATAATAAAAATGCCGAGTACCACCAGCGTGGCGATAAACCACCAGGTGTGACGGCCGGCTTTCCAGGCGTAAACGCCGACAGAAGCCAGAAAAAGGATAAGAGACATGAATTCTGACAACAGCATATCCTCATGACGCCAGGTGCTTCGCTGGCTAACTGTTTATTTTTTGGGTCATACAATGTAATTGCGATGTCGTTAAGCTGCAATTTTAGTGTCACGAAAGTGTGCTGTTGTTAGGATTTGGTTTAGAAAATCGTTTTTATGAAGAAGGTCGCATCCTGACAAACGGACGCTGAGACGGTGGCAGGTGGGAAAAACGTTCGTTTAGCGCCGCGTTGCAAGACTATCGCATTAAACGCGGCGTGTTGTGGCAGAAAAAGGGGTGGATCAGGAGATGAAATTAACGCCTTGTTTCAGCACCAGATCGCAGGCTTTGGTTTTCACCTGTTTTGCCAGAGAAGAGTTGCCGAGGGTGCTCAGGTTAAGCTGCTGCCCGTTTTGCGCGTTAAGCAGGCCCTGAATGCCGTCCATATAGTTGGTGTCCGCTTTTTGCTCCTGGGTATCCAGACCCAGTTTACCCAGCACCTGGTTTTTCACGTTTTTCGCGTCGGTCACTGAGGCCAGCTTTTGCTTCGCGCAATATTCCAGAATCCCCGCCGCGTTGTTCATCGTGCCCGCGCTAAGGCTCTGAGAGCTGTTGCCCAGCAGGCTGGTGAGGGAAGAGGCGGAGAGTCCACCCTGAGAGCTGCTGCTCTCTTTGGTCAGCTCATTTGCCGCGCTTGACAGGGACTCCTGCCAGGACGCCGCTTGCGCTGCGCCGGTTACCAGCAGCGCGCCTAAAAAGGTGCTGATTAGAATCTGTTTTTTCATCATGGCTCTCTCAAAAAGGTCCGTTTTGGGCCGAAGGGGTTCCAGTATATACCTGTGCCCTGGCAGCGATTCCTGGAACTGTCTTAATACTCTTTGCCGGTAACGCGGCTGCGGTAACTTTCCCAGTCGAAGATGACATAAAGACTATTACCCAGCTTCATGCGGTCCATGACGCGTTCACCCAGCAGGCGGGTCATCTCGTCGATATTGTGGTTCGTCAGCATGCCGGTGGGGCGTTTGGACGAGGAGCGGCGGTCGACAATCTGGTTGATGATCACTTTTTCATAGCGGGATTCTGTCTGAACGCCAATCTCGTCGATGACCAGTAAATCGACATTGCTCAGATCGTTGAGCAATTGCTCTTCGCTGGTTTCGCGGTTGCTGAAGGTGTCTTTCATCGCGGACATGATATCGGCCACGGTGATGATAAGAACTGATTTACCCCGCAGAAGCAGCTCGTTGCAGATGGCGGCTGCAAGGTGGTTTTTTCCGGTACCCGGCTTGCCGCTAAAGATAAAGCTGGCGATATTGCCGTCGAATTCATCCACGTACTGACGGGCGGCGGCAAGGGCGTTCATTTGTCCGTTGGTTTCGACTTTATAGTTATCGAACGAGCAGTTCTGGTGCAGGGGACGGATACCGGAACGGTTAAAGGTGCGCTGCATTTTCATCGCCCGGTTTTCCCTGGCGAGCGCGGCGGCGCGGATCTCACCTTGCTCTTTTTGCCACGCCAGCAGCTCTTCACCCGTGGTGAAAGCGGGCTTCACGTTGGCAGGCATCATTTTTTGCAGACGTTTCATCAGGTCGCCGACGTTCTTCATTTCGCACCTCGGAATCCGCTGGGGATCTGTTTATCCGGTTCGGAAAACGCGTTGATATCGCGTTTGGGCTGGCCGTTGTTGCCGGCGCGGGTAATTTGAAGATGACGCGCGAGCTTTTGCTGCCATTGAATATGGGTGAAGACTTTACCTTCCGCCTGCCACCAGGCGGTAAACGCGGCGAGCTCTTCCGCGGTGGCCGGCTGGGTTAGCGCAATGCCCCACAGCGCGGCCTGCCGCTGAAAATCCGCATCCGGCTGCCAGCCCGCGTACAGGGCAAATTTTCCCATCGGAACGGTCACGGGGACGTTAACCGGTTCATCAAAGAACTGGTTGTCCAGCGTGATATCGCTCGCCGGGCGTGACAGTTGCGCTTCAATCTCCAGAAGCTTTGCCAGGCGTTCCGGCGTGATTGCGTAGAACGCCGGCGCGTTGTCGGCAAAAACCGCAACCGTGCCGCCTTCAGCATGGGTCAACACACCGAGTGGGTCGCGCATAAAGGCATCAATGCCAGCAATGCTGGTGGTCAGAATTCTGGAGGACATAACGCTTACTCTACTGATTACTACGGGCGTGATATGGGCTTATGGTAGCACAGAGAGAGGAAAGGGAAGGAGGGGATTTCCCCGGTGGCGCTGCGCTTACCGGGGCTACGGTCGTAGGCCTGAAAAGCGCAGCGCCATCAGGTATTTATCACGCGATGATGTTCAGGGTCACGTCGATGTTGCCGCGGGTCGCGTTAGAGTACGGGCAAACAATGTGCGCCGCATCGACCAGCTTTTTGGCTTCCGCGGGATCCATACCCTCAACGTGGATGTTCAGTTTTGCTTCGATACCAAAACCGGTTGGCAGCGGGCCAATACCCACTTCGCCTTCAATAAAGGCATCTTTTGGCAGGGTAAATTTGTCGCGTGCGGCCACGAACTTCATCGCGCCCAGGAAGCAGGCAGAGTAGCCCGCAGCAAATAGCTGCTCAGGGTTCGTCACTTCTCCGCCCATGCCGCCCATCTCTTTTGGCACGCCCAGTTTTACGTCCAGTACGCCATCGGAAGAGGTCGCGCGGCCGTCACGGCCACCGGTTGCTTTTGCTTTGGCGGTATACACTACTTTTTCTAAAGACATGGCAGGTTCCTCATCTTGCTTTAATGTGTGCTATTAAATAGCGTGCGATATATATGGGTGATAATCACGCGTAAAGTATAGCTTTACGCGCGGTGTAGCTGTTGTCGCAAAAGTTCGAGCTGCTGTTTGAGCGCCAGCAAAGTGTCGGTATCACACTGCGCTGCGCAACCCACCGCATGGGGAATACCCAATGCCTGCTGCTGAAGTTCACGTCCCGCTTCACTCAGGGTGACGGCGACCTGACGTTCGTCTTTGCGCGAACGGTGGCGGTTGATTAACCCACCGCTTTCCAGCCGTTTTAACAGCGGCGTCAGGGTTGCAGAGTCCAGAAACAGGCGTTCGCCGATGTCCGACACCGTGACGTCATCCTGCTCCCACAGCACCAGCATCACCAGATATTGCGGGTAAGTCAGGTTCAGCGGTGCCAGCAGTTGCCGGTACAGCTTATTAAGCGCCAGATTTGCCGAATAGAGTGCAAAGCAGAGCTGGTTATCCAGCTTGAGCGCAGCGGTTGCGTCGTTCGTTTTCGCGTTCATGAGATGAATATAGGTAGTGTGCGATTTAATTGCAAGCAATTTTATGGGCAGGTGTAGCGGAGCGCCACCTGAACGGCCATTTTGCGGTAGTGCTGGCGCTGAGCCTGTTCGTCCGCCCCGTCTTCAAACAGGAGCGTGAAGGTATAGCTGTTGGCAACGTAGTGAAAGCTGAAGCTGCTTATCAGGCGGTGAAGATCGCGGGCGTCAACCGTCTGGCTGAAGAGCTGTTTTTCTTTGCCCCGGTGCAGGATGCCCTCCAGCAGGTCGAGCGCGCTACGGTTAACCTGGCGCAGATAGCTCGACTGCTGCATAAAGCGGCCGCGCTGCATGTTTTCCATGCAGATAATCCGGATGTAGTCCGGGTGGTCGGCATGATAGTCAAAGGTGGCTTCAACCAGATTGACCAGCGCTTCGACGGGGGGCATTCCTGCCAGGCTTAGCGCTTTTTCACTGGCGCGAATCTGGGTGTAAACATGTTCCAGAACCAGAAGATAGAGATTCTCTTTATTCTTAAAATGATAAACCACCATGCGTTTGGTGGTACCCGCTTTCTCCGCGATCTGCTCCATGCGGGCACCGTTCAATCCATACTCGGCAAAAAGCGCGATGGCGCTCTGAAAAATTTTCTCTTTCAGGCTGGATTCTTCGCTGTGCTCGGGGTGTTCGCTGCCAGGGTTAGCCACATCCTTTCCTTATTTTCACCAAACGGACGAGAAAGATTATCTCCATGGCAGCGAAATAACACAAATATCAAACGCGTGGGCGTTTGCGGTACAGCCACAGCCCGGGGATCGACAGCCCGATAGAGAGCGCGCCGACGATGGACGACGCCTTAAGAAAGTTGCTCAGGAGGAGGATCATCTGAGGCTCGGTGTAGCCAAAATGGCTGATTTTCACCGCGGAAATCATTGCCGTATAGGCAGATATGCCTGGAAACATTGGGATCACGGCGGCGACGGTGAACACCTTGGGATGCGCCAGATACCAGCGCGACCACTGGATGCCGATACTGCCAACCAGCATGGAGGCCATAAATGTCGACCATTCGATGTTAAATCCTGCGGTCATCATCACCATTCGCGAGCCATGACCAATCGCGCCCAGCAGCGCACACCATCGCAGAGCGCGTTGCGGAACGTTAAACACCATCGCAAAGCCGACGGCAGGAATGGCGGCCAGAAGCATGTCCTGTGCCAGCGCCAGCAGAAAATCTATCACGCCCATCCGCGTAACCCCCAGAGTGTCATGGCCATCACAACGCCGATGCAGGTCGCCAGCGTCAGCAGGCTGGCAATAGCCCAGCGTGCCAGACCGGTATTGATGTGTCCTTTAAACATGTCGGCAACGGCGTTGATCAACGGAAAGCCCGGAACAAGCAGAAGCACGCTGGCGGCCATGGCAATCGTCGGGGTAGTGGCAAACTGCGGCAGGCGCAGCAGCAGGCCGGAAACCGTGGTGGCGACAAACGCGGTAATGCAGAAGTTAATTTGCGGATGCAGCTGCCGGTGCGTCAGCAGCTGGCGAACATACATGGCGATACTGCTGGCGAAAAAGGTGACGATCGCGCCGTCCCAGCCGCCTTTGTTGAGCTTACAAAAGCAGGCGCAAGACAGCCCTACCATCACCACGACAAGCCAGCGCGGATAACGCAATGGCTTAATTTGGCTGAACCGTTTTTCAATCTCCCGAAGATCGAGAAGCTTATGTTCAGCAAGGATGACGATGTGCTGCACTTCGGTCACGACATGCATGTTAATGCCGCGATCATGGTTTTTGCGGGTGGAGGTCAGGCACTGGCCGTCTTTGATCGTGGTCAGCACGATGGCGTTAGATGAAATAGCGCTTTCAACGCTATCCATACCCAGCGCCAGTCCCAGCCGGGTGGAAAGCTCCTCAACCAGCGCGCTTTCCGCGCCGTGCTGGAGCAGAAAAAGACCGCACTGAATACATAGCCGCGTGATAGCACGCTGCGTTGACCGATCTGCCTGCATGTATTGTCCTGAAGAAGGTGGAAAGTTGCCGGTTGGCCTATAGCGATTACTTTTAGCACAAAGTGCAGTGCCTCTTGCTGTGGGCCAGATCAAGGTTTATGCAAACAGTTGCAGCCCCTACGTGCGGAAGGGGTTGGGATTAATTCATCATTCTGGTGAATTATAATTATTAAAAGATAAGTTATATATATTTAGTTATTCTAATTTTATATTGTAGTTATTTTAATGACACTGCAATTAAATTTAATTTCGCTTTGTGAGATATTACTGCTGTTTAGGTATTTCTTAAACTAAGAATACATCTCATCTTCTGCTTGTATTAACCTGCTTTACACTCAGGGACGAAAATACTCATACGTTGATGCATTTTAACGTTACTCATCACATGAAGAATGGACATGGAGGGTCTATGTTGTCTTTGCACGGTAAGCATAGCGTTATCATTAGCCGGATACCGGTCATGCAAAACGGGTTGGGGGGCGTAATGACTCGCCATTTCCCCGATTTTGAATTGACCTATTGCAGCTCATTGCAGGAGTTAACACTGCTCCAGCTACGCCGCGCTGACGTCATCATTGCCGATATTACAGGCGAATACTGGAATCCTCGGGGCGCGCTCGAAGAGTATTTCAATTTATTGAATCAATACCGGAACATTCACTGGATCTTTTTAGTTTCGCGGCCGCTTAACCCTATTGCCGTTGAGCTACTTGTGCGCCCGGAAAGTACGTTGCTTTCTGATATGGAACCCATTGAAGGCCTGGTGAACGCTATTCGGGCAGGTAGCGAACGCGCAGAGCGGGTAAGCCAGACGTTGTTAGCCCCTGAACCTCAAAGTACGGGGGATGAAGACGAAAACGTTATTGCCCTTACGCACTCCGAACGCAAAGTATTGCGGCTGTTAGGTAAAGGATGGGGGATTAACCAAATCGCCACATTGCTCAAGAAGAGCAATAAAACCGTCAGTGCACAGAAAAACAGTGCGATGCGACGGCTGTCATTACGCAGTAATGCCGATATGTACGCCTGGATAAACAGTACACAGGGAATGCGAGAGCTGAGTTTGATGTCAGCCTATGGAGAGTTCGAGGAATGGAAAAAACCGATTCAACAAGACATATCGCCATCGTCGAAAATTGCACGATGAGTGCTGTTGGGCTGCAGCATCTTTTTGCGATGCCCGGCCTGAATCATTATCAACTGCATCTGTTTAGTGAATTTGACAGCTTTCAGAAAGCACTTCAGCACGTCAATTTTTTCTCGCTGATCTATTCATATTCCGATGCACGAGACGACCGTCGTAGCTGCCTGGCGCACCTGCGGGATTTTGCCTTTACGCATGGCCACATCCAGCGCATTATCCTGGTCGCTGATGAGATGGAAGCAAGATTGATTAGCCATCTTTCCCCGTCACGCCTTCACGGTGTGGTCAGTAAATCGCTGAAGCTTGAGCTCCTGCAGAAGGAACTCATGGTGTTGCTGAGCGAAACCCTGCGCATCAATGACAATATGATGAATCACTGGTACCAGAGTCAAAGCAGAATGTTAAGCCCAACGGAACGGGCAATATTGCGTTATATGTCTTGCGGCTATTCCATTCCTCAAATCGCGGCACAGCTTGAACGCAATATTAAGACCATCCGGGCGCATAAGTTTAATGCGATGGTCAAGCTGGGGGTGAACTCTGACGTAGGGCTGCTCGATGCGGCGGATATTATTACCCACCTTTCGGCAAGAGAACCGCGAAGTTCGATACTCAGCAAGCCGACTTTTTTATAACCTGTCTGTTGCGCGCCAGACAGGCTCTGGCGCATCAATCAGATGCAAACATCAACCCATTTTGCGGAAGTCAGCTCTGCCATTCTGTCAGGTGAAATACGCACGGCACTGTGAATTGCGCCTGCTGCGGGCAGAACTTCGGCGTACTGCTTTAATGAGATATCGCAGTAAACCGCGAGCGGGTTTTCAAGGCCGAACGGGCACACGCCGCCAACGGGGTGACCGGTGATGGTCACCACTTCATCACTGCTGAGCATGCGCGCTTTTGCACCAAACGTATCTTTCAGCTTTTTGTTATCCAGGCGCGCATCGCCTTTCGCCACCACCAATATCACCTCATTTTTCACCTTTAATGACAAGGTCTTGGCGATTTGCCCCGGTTCAACACGATGGGCGGCAGCAGCCAACGCAACGGTAGCGGTACTCTGACTAAGTTCAATGACGTCTATATCCGGCGCGTTGTCGGCAAAAAACTGCTGTACAGACTGCAAACTCATTGTTTCCTCCTGACAAATATCCTGCGTAATCTGTCATAAGAATTTATGCTCTGTAAATATCTCTTCAGTAACAAATATCCCGAACGGCTGATTTCTGGATCCTCTTCACAATCACGGAAACCGGTTACAGTAACCGGTTGCAGAGCGTGATGCATCGATTAATACTGAGTACGTAACGTCCCCTGTATCCAATAATAAGAGCAAATTATGAAACCATTCCGTCTGAGCAGTACCACTGGTACACAAGCCAGCAAGGTTGTGAAGGTGATTTATGGAACAACGTGCGGCGCAAATGCGCCCGTAACAAACGTCTGACAGGAGATCTGCCATGTCTGCCAACCATGCTGCGTTTAACCTGATATTCCGTTTTGTTGAAAATTACGTCAGCCCGATTGCCGGGCGGATCTCTTCCCAGCGTCATGTCATGGCTATCCGTGATGGGTTTATCTCTGCGATGCCATTTATGATTGTGGGCTCGTTTCTGTTAGTGTTCGCATACCCGCCGTTTTCGCCGGATACCACCTGGGGTTTCGCCCGAGCCTGGCTGGATATGGCGAAGCAGTTTGAAGGCCAGATCCTGACGCCGTTTGATATGACGATGGGCATTATGTCCATTTATATCTGTGCGGCCATCGCCTATAACCTTGGCAAACACTATGTCAAATCACACCAGTTAGACCCGTTTATGTGCGCCATGCTGTCGCTGATGGCGTTTCTGCTGGTCGCGGCACCGAAAACCAAAGGCACGCTGCCTGTCGATAGCCTGGGTGGGACGGGCATTTTTACCGCGATTCTGGTGGCGATCTACTGCGTTGAGATGATGCGTTTCCTCAAGGCCCATAACATCGGTATTCGCCTGCCGGACCAGGTTCCTCCGATGATCAAAAACTCTTTTGATCTGCTCATCCCGGTGATGGTAGTGGTGTTGACGCTTTATCCTCTGAGCCTGCTCATTCAGTCTCAGTTCGGCATGCTGATCCCGCAGGCCATTATGTCGGTCTTTAAACCTCTGGTTTCCGCAGCGGATTCCCTGCCTGCGATCCTGCTGGCCGTGTTGATTGGTCATCTGCTGTGGTTCGCCGGGATCCACGGAGCCGCCATCGTCTCCGGGATGCTGCAGATGTTCTGGCTGACTAACCTGGGTGCGAACCAGACCGCGCTGGCCGCCAGTCAGCCTCTGCCGCATATTTTTATGGAGGCGTTCTGGACGTTCTTTATCGTGATTGGCGGGTCGGGCGCCACGATGGGGCTGGTGATTTGCTATCTGCGTAGCCGTTCAGCGCATTTACGCTCTATCGGGCGTTTGAGCGTGGTACCCAGCTTCTTCAACATCAATGAACCCGTTATCTTCGGTACGCCAATCGTGATGAACCCGGTGTTCTTTATTCCGTTCCTGCTGGCACCGATGGTAAATGCCGTGCTGGCCTGGGCGGCGATGACGTTTGACCTGATTGGCCGCGTCATCTCAGTGGTTCCCTGGACGGCACCGGCGCCAATAGGCGCAGCGTGGGCTCTGGGCTGGGATTTCCGCGCGGCTATTCTGGTTGTGGTCCTGGCCTGCGTATCGGCAATCATCTACTTCCCGTTCTTCAAAGTGTACGAGAAACAGCTGCTGGAGCAGGAAGCGGAAGAAGCACAGCGTAACGCGGAAGAGGACAATCAGCAGGTGGCTTAGGTTAAAGCAAAACGGCAACTCAGGTTGCCGTTTTTAGTGTTTGTTCCCTCTCCCTGTGGGAGAGGGGCAGGGTGAGGGCATCAGGCCGTGGCCGATTATTTCAGCGTGCAATCCCCGCACTGCTTAACGTCTGGCAGGCGATAGCGCTGGCAGCATGTGCGGCGAACCAGAAGCCCATCACGGAGCACGACGGTACGGAATAACGGGTTGTCACGGCTATCGGAAAGCTGTTTTGCAAAGAAACAGGACTGACGCAGGGCATCAACGTTCTCATCACCAAGCAGAGGCTTCATTTCCGTTAAATACCAGTGGATTAAATAGCCCGTATTGCTCCAGATAAGCTTCGCGTTAATCTCTCCCGTCGCTTCAAGCGCGTCCACGACCGGGATCAGGGCCTGGGTGATAAGCTGCTCCATGCGTTCCTGAGCCGTCAGGCGTTCCGCGTTCTGATCTTCGTGCAGATCAATCCAGAAACAGGCTGCGCGCCCGGTTTCGTGAAACTCGACGTGGAAATTATCCGGCGAGAGTTCCAGCATGCTCTTCTGGGTTAACAGCGCCAGCATGAGGGGAGGCACCATCAACCCGATATACCACTGCGCCCAAAGAGAGAGCAGTGGTTTATTTTCCCGCGTAAGAGTGGGCTGATTGCGATAGATATGGTCGGAATAGGTGGCCAACAGCGACTGCAGTTTTGTCGGTTGACGCCACTCTGAGAGCGTCATGGCGTGGTTCGGGTGCGCTTCATCAAGGCGGATAAAATCCAGCAGGTGGGCGCGCGTCTCCGCAATCTTATCCCGTATGGCATCCGCAAGCGAAGCATTCCCGCTGGTGAGGGGCGCTCGCCAGAGGAGGGGCTCGACGATGTGTGCGGTATGCGTAGCCATAGTATAGATAGAAATCTAAATGATAATGATTGCCAATCCTAACTATTGCTCATATCAATGGCAAGACTTTTGTCTTTAAGACACCGCCGTGATGTTTATGCCGTCTGCAGCTCTTCACTTAACAGAATGTTATTGCGCCCCATATGCTTTGCTTCGTAGAGGGCTTTGTCCGCTTTTTCCAGCGCGCCTTCCACGTCTTCATCCTCGAAAATAGCAATACCAATGCTGATGGTGACGTTTGTCGCGACACTCTCGTTAAACAGATGCGGAATTTTCAAATCGTAGACTTTCTGACGGATCCGCTCGGCCGTCTGGCGAGCATGTTCGAGTGAAATATTGGTCAGCAGCACCATGAACTCTTCTCCGCCAAAACGCGCCACAATATCGCGAGAACGCACGGCGTCGCGGATTGCCGCAGAGACGCGCTTCAGCGCCTGGTCGCCCATCATATGGCCATAATGGTCGTTATAGGCTTTGAAGTGATCGATATCTATCAGCAGGACAAAGTGCTCGCCATTTTCTACCGTCGGCAGGTTCTCCAGACGGCTTTGCAGACCGCGACGATTATAGAGCCCGGTAAGCGGGTCCATCATGCTGAGATCGGTAAGGGTTTCTCGCTCTTCCAACAGGCGCGAGAGCAATTCCTGAGCGAAACGGTCGTTACGCGTTTGCAAAATGTTATGAATAGCAATTGCCACCACAGGAAGTGCGAAAGAATAGGTCATTCTCAGCCATATATCGTGATCGCTTAGCCACAGGCAGACAATAAAGGTGGGCAATGAGTGCAGCGTAAATGCTTTGATATTACTCGCGAATGCCAGCGTTCCGATAAAAAGTACCGTTAATAGAGCGATTAACAAATACGTCGCGTGGTCGTGGGTAATTAAGGCGAATTTAGACTCAATTTGCCAGGCCCACAAAATACCGAAGATACCTGAAACAACGGGAATATTTATCTTCCGCGCGCGCTTTCTCCAGTGCCAGACGAACAGGCCGGTGCTGATGGAGAAAATAGCAATAAGTGGGGCAGATAACAGGCGTACAGAATTGAGCGGATTTGTTACCGAGAACACTGCCGAGGTTGCGTTCAGAAATAAAAATAAACGTAACGACAATTGATATTTTCTGTGAACCAAAGACCGCCAGGATTGTGATGTCATAGTCGTGCGTTTTTATTAAAATTTAATTAAAACAAATAAGTAGGTGCTGTTTCGCAATAAAACATGCAAAAAACTCAAAGAGTAATTATCAGAAAATCTTTAGATGTTGTTAACAGGTGTGCAATTTATCACCTTAGGCAATTCCTGTCATTACGGGAAAGGTAAAGGTCGATGGATTTTGATTCATTCAGCTGACAAATGATAATCTGTGTCATATGATATTGGTTATCATTATCGTTGTGAGAGGGCAGATCATGTTGAACAGGGCGCTTGGCAGTGGTTGGGGGGTATTGCTACCGGGAGCCATTCTCGGCGGGTTGATGTTTGCCGATCTCTCCCTTGATACCTGGAAAGCGATCATTGTGTCAGGACTGTTAGTCACGTCAGGCATGATCTGGCATAAGCAGCTTCGCCACTTTGTTTTACTGCCATCATGCGTAGCACTGGTCAGTGGAATTCTGGTGATACTGATGAGTTTGAAATAACAGGGAAAAACAAGGGGAACTTCAGAAGGGATGTAAGATAATTGGTGCGAGGGGGGGGACTCGAACCCCCACATCCTAAGGACACTAACACCTGAAGCTAGCGCGTCTACCAATTCCGCCACCTTCGCACAGTCATCTTACTATTTTTGATATCGCCTCGTTGGTGCGAGGG
>NZ_JAASKP010000001.1:2595022-2830166 GCF_019730495.1 Enterobacter sp. Y17 | reverse complement strand
GGGGGGACTCGAACCCCCACATCCGTAAGGACACTAACACCTGAAGCTAGCGCGTCTACCAATTCCGCCACCTTCGCCCAGTGCGAGCAATATCATTGTGATTTATGGTGCGAGGGGGGGGACTCGAACCCCCACATCCGTAAGGACACTAACACCTGAAGCTAGCGCGTCTACCAATTCCGCCACCTTCGCATACCATCGATACTGTAAAAGTATCGTAACCACGGAGGCGCATTCTAGATGTTTTCAGCTTTACGTCAACAGAAAAGTGCGCGCGACGCCTTGATTGCTGCAAAAATGGCCGATGCAGGCGCTATGCGGAGCCGGATGGCGCTTGCGCTTATCCGGCCTGCTGGAGCGGAGATTACTTTTTGGCCTGGCGCGTCATGACGGTACGGTAGACCTTAAAGCGGCCGGTCTGGGCGATCACTTCGTGGAAGCCGAAGGTTTCGTCCAGCACTTTCGGGTACGCCAGGAAGGCGTTCGCGACAATACGCAGCTCGCCGCCGCTGTTCAGATGACGGGTTGCGCCGCGGATCAGCGTTTGCGCCGCTTCCAGGCTGGTCTCCATGCCGTCGTGGAACGGCGGGTTGGAGATAATCATGTCGAAGCGACCGGTGACGTCGGAGAAGACGTTGCTGGCAATCACCTCGCCTTCAATGCCGTTTGCGGCAAGCGTTGCGCGGCTGGCTTCAACCGCCGGGGCGCTCACGTCACAGAGGGTTAAGCGCACTTTGGGTGAATGGCTGGCGAGCACGGTAGAGAGCACGCCCGCGCCGCAGCCCACGTCCAGCACTTTGCCTTTGGTGTGCGGCGTCAGGGTGGAGAGCAGCAGCTTGCTGCCCGTATCCAGCGCGTCGCGGCTGAATACGCCCGGCAGGGTTTTGATGGTCAGGCCGTCAAGCTGGTACTCGTCCCAGTATGCCTGTGGATCGAACGTTGTCTGTTTTTCCAGACGGCCATGATACAGACCACAGCGGCGTGCACTGTCGACTTTATTCAGCGGCGCGTAGCCTTCCAGCATCTGTTCAGCGCTACGCACGCCGCTGCGGTTCTCACCCACCACGAAAATATCGCAGCCTACCGGCAGCAGGGAGAGCAGGTTCATCAGCTGAAACTGGGCTTCAGGCTTGTTCTTCGGCCAGTAGTAGATCAGCGTATCGCAGTCGGCGATATCGCTCTGCTCCGCCACCAGGCTAAAGCGCGCGCGCTCGCCCATCTGGCGGCTCAGCACCTGCCAGTGGTGGTAGTATTGGGTGTGGGCACGGCTTTCAGCACAGTCGAAACGCGCAGGCAGGTCATCCTGCATATCTCCGGCAAACAGAATACGGCTTTCTTCGAAATCATCACTGTGACGCAGCAAGACTTCACTTGCCGGGGTAAATGCAGACATGAATTGTTCCTCAATAAACTCAGGCGGGGATTATAGTAGGTAGATGGCGCACTTTCGACACATTTGCTATATTTGCGCGCCTGAGAGACAGGAGTTTTCCCTATGACATCCCGACGAGACTGGCAGTTGCAGCAGCTGGGCATTACCCCGTGGGCTTTGCGTCGCCCGACGGCGTTGCAGGGCGAAATCGCCATTTCCATCCCTGCGCACGTACGCCTGGTGATGGTGGCGGAAGAACTGCCTGCCCTGAATGAACCCCTGATCGATGATGTCCTTCGCAGCCTGAAGATGACGGCCGACCAGGTTTTACAGCTGACGCCAGAGCGTGTCGCGATGCTTCCTCCTGATAGCCGCTGTAACAGCTGGCGTATCGGAGAGACAAACGAGATCCCCCTCCAGGGGAGCCAGATCTGCTCGCCAGCGCTGGACGAACTGAAAGCCAACCCAAAAGCGCGCAGCGCGCTATGGCAACAAATCTGCGAATATGAACACGATTTCTTCCCTCACGACGCCTGACCTGACCACAGCGTTTGCGATTGAAACACGCGCCCACGCCTTTCCGTGGAGCGAAAAAACCTTCGCCAGCAATCAGGGCGAACGGTATCTGAACTTCCGTCTGGACGTTGACGGCACCATGGCCGCCTTCGCGATCACGCAGGTTGTTCTTGATGAAGCGACGCTGTTTAATATTGCGGTTGATCCCGCGTTCCAGCGCCGTGGGCTGGGAAGAGAACTGCTCGAGCACCTCATTCGTGAGCTCGAAACCCGTGACGTTTTCACCCTTTGGCTGGAGGTGCGCGCGTCGAATGTCGCCGCCATCGCGCTCTATGAAAGCTTAGGCTTTAACGAGGCGACAGTCCGCCGTAACTACTACCCCACCGCAGAGGGACGTGAAGACGCCATCATAATGGCTCTGCCGATTGGATAATAAAAAATAAGGTTGTAACGATGAAATGGGACTGGATTTTCTTTGATGCCGACGAAACGCTGTTTACGTTCGATTCGTTCGGCGGCCTGCAGCGGATGTTTCTCGACTATAGCGTGACCTTCACCGCTGAAGATTTTCAGGACTATCAGGCGGTAAACAAGCCGCTGTGGGTGGATTACCAGAACGGTGCCATCACCGCGTTACAGCTTCAGCACCAGCGCTTTGACGTTTGGGCGGAACGCTTAAAGGTCAGTCCGGGGACGCTGAATGATGCCTTCCTGAACGCGATGGCCGATATCTGTGCGCCACTGCCGGGTGCGGTTTCCCTGCTGAATGCGTTAAAAGGCAAGGTGAAACTGGGGATCATCACCAACGGTTTTACCGCCCTGCAGCAGATCCGCCTCGAGCGCACCGGCCTGCGCGATCATTTCGACGCGCTGGTGATCTCCGAAGAGGTGGGCGTACCTAAACCGGATCCGCGTATTTTCGATTATGCGCTGGCGCAGGCCGGTCATCCTGACCGCGATCGCGTCCTGATGGTGGGTGATACGGCAGAGTCAGATATCCTGGGCGGCATGAAGTCAGGTTTGTCGACCGTCTGGCTCAACGCGCATGGCCGCGTGAAGCCTGAAGGCATCGAGCCGACCTGGACCGTGACGTCGTTGAACGAACTGGAGCAACTCCTGTGTAAACAATGATTGCCTGCCCCCCATTGATGGGTAAAATAGCCGCAATTTTGTATTCCATGATGCGTGGCGTGCTGCCGCGCTTATAAAAGAAGATTTAATTATGACGTTGTCTCCTTATCTGCAAGAGGTGGCCAAGCGCCGCACTTTTGCCATTATCTCGCATCCGGATGCCGGTAAAACGACCATCACTGAGAAGGTGTTGCTGTTCGGACAGGCGATCCAGACTGCGGGTACCGTTAAAGGCCGTGGCTCCAGCCAGCATGCAAAATCTGACTGGATGGAGATGGAAAAGCAGCGTGGTATTTCGATTACCACCTCCGTGATGCAGTTCCCGTATCACGACTGCCTCGTGAACCTGCTGGACACCCCGGGCCACGAAGACTTCTCCGAAGATACCTACCGTACCCTGACGGCGGTGGACTGCTGTCTGATGGTGATCGACGCCGCCAAAGGTGTAGAAGACCGGACCCGTAAGCTGATGGAAGTTACCCGTCTGCGCGATACGCCGATCCTCACCTTTATGAACAAACTCGACCGTGACATCCGTGACCCGATGGAGGTGATGGACGAAGTGGAAAGCGAGCTGAAAATCGCCTGTGCGCCCATCACCTGGCCAATTGGCTGCGGTAAGCTGTTCAAAGGGGTGTATCACCTCTATAAAGACGAAACCTACCTGTATCAGACCGGTAAAGGCCACACCATTCAGGAAGTTCGCGTGGTGAAAGGTCTGGATAACCCTGAGCTGGACGTGGCAGTCGGCGAAGAGCTGGCCGCGCAGCTGCGCGACGAACTGGAACTGGTGAAGGGGGCGTCTCACGAGTTCGACAAAGAGCTGTTCCTGAGCGGTGAAATCACCCCGGTCTTCTTCGGTACCGCGCTGGGTAACTTCGGCGTTGACCACATGCTGGACGGTCTGGTGGAGTGGGCGCCGCGTCCGATGCCGCGTAAAACCGACACCCGTGAAGTGGAAGCGCAGGAAGAGAAATTCACCGGCTTCGTGTTCAAAATTCAGGCCAACATGGACCCAAAACACCGCGACCGCGTGGCGTTTATGCGCGTGGTGTCCGGTAAGTATGAAAAGGGCATGAAGCTGCGCCAGGTGCGTATCGGTAAAGATGTGGTGATTTCCGACGCCCTGACCTTTATGGCGGGTGACCGTTCGCACGTTGAAGAGGCGTATCCGGGCGACATCATCGGTCTGCACAACCACGGCACGATTCAGATCGGCGATACCTTCACCCAGGGTGAAATGATGAAGTTCACCGGTATTCCGAACTTCGCACCGGAGCTGTTCCGTCGTATCCGTCTGCGCGATCCGCTGAAGCAGAAACAGCTGCTGAAAGGCCTGGTTCAGCTCTCCGAAGAGGGCGCCGTGCAGGTGTTCCGCCCAATCGCGAACAACGATCTGATCGTGGGCGCGGTCGGCGTGCTGCAGTTCGACGTGGTTGTTGCGCGTCTGAAGAGCGAGTACAACGTGGAAGCGATTTACGAGTCTGTGAACGTCGCGACCGCGCGCTGGGTTGAGTGTTCTGACGTGAAGAAATTCGAAGAATTTAAGCGTAAGAACGAAATTCAGCTGGCGCTGGATGGCGGCGATAACCTGACCTATATCGCGCCAACCATGGTGAACCTGAACCTGACGCAGGAACGTTACCCTGACGTTCAGTTCCGTAAAACCCGCGAGCACTAATCCCCTCTCAGAGCACGGCTCCCGCCGTGCTCTTCTTTAATTCCTGTCTTATTAATCCCTTGCGGAATGTTCTTAATTCAACGCAATTTCACGCTATTCGCGCGTTTTTTACCCAATTCTGAAAGCGGCTCTGTGAGAGTGATCTATATTTAACTCAGTGTTTAACACCGGGCGTGGATAAATTAACTGTTCAATGCATGACTTTAGGTTATCCATTTTACCCGTGTGTTTATTCGCAATATATAAAACTACTAAGGAAGTATGTAGCCCGAATAACGGGTAAACACAGGAATAGATCGATGAATATGACAAGACTGAAGATTTCGAAAACTCTGCTGGCTGTAACCCTGGGTAGCGTTCTGATGAGCGGTTCCGCTCTGGCGGAAAGCAGCACAATGGATAAAGCCCAGTCCACGGCCGATACCGCAGGGCAAAAAATCGATAGCTCTATGAATAAAGTCGGCAACTTCATGGACGACAGCTCAATCACAGCAAAAGTGAAAGCCGCACTGGTGGATGATGAAGCCATCAAAAGTACCGATATTTCCGTGAAGACCGACAAGAAAGTGGTCACGCTGAGCGGCTTCGTGGAAAGCCAGGCTCAGGCCGAACAGGCGGTGAAAGTCGCGAAAGGCGTTGAAGGCGTTGCGTCCGTCAGCGATAAGCTGCACGTACGTGACGGTAAAAACGCGTCGGTGAAAGGTTATGCCGGTGATGCCGCTACTACCAGCGAAATCAAAGCTAAACTTTTAGCAGATGACATCGTGCCGTCCCGTAAGGTGAAAGTGGAAACTACCGATGGTGTGGTTCAGCTTTCCGGTACGGTAGATTCGCAGGCGCAAAGTGAACGCGCCGAGTCCATCGCGAAGGCGATTGACGGTGTGAAAAGTGTTAAAAACGATCTGAAAACGAAGTAAATCTGGACCATTCGCCCGTCTGGTTAAAACCTGCGGGCGAAATAAGAACGACTCTGGAAAAACGCCGGTGAGTGACCTGAGCGCTCACGTTTAGCGGCCGACATTAACTATGGTAAAGGAGAAGCTTATGTTTCGTTGGGGCATTATATTTCTGGTTATCGCGTTAATTGCCGCCGCATTGGGCTTTGGTGGACTGGCAGGTACAGCGGCATGGGCAGCTAAAATTGTCTTCGTTGTGGGTATTATTCTGTTCCTGGTCAGCCTGTTTACGGGTCGTAGACGTCCGTAGCAAACGCAATATTCCTTCAACAAAAAAAAGCCAGTCACTGCGACTGGCTTTTTCTTATTTGCGTAACAGGTCGGGTGCGTTACTGTGGTGTTATAAAATAATCAAAACAGGAAAGCAGAGGTGGGGCAACGAATTCCCGTTACGCTCGGCAATATTGCGCCGCTGACGTTAAAGCCGTTTCGCGCAGGACAACTCGCACTGGTTTGCGAGGGGGGAGGGCAGCGCGGCATCTTCACCGCCGGCGTGCTGGATGAATTTATGCGCGCGCAGTTCAACCCGTTTGATCTTTACTTCGGCACCTCTGCCGGGGCGCAGAACCTCTCTGCCTATGTGTGTAACCAGCCCGGCTACGCGCGAAAGGTCATCATGCGCTACACCACGGCGAAAGAATTTTTTAATCCGGTGCGCTTTGTGCGCGGCGGCAACCTGATCGATCTTGACTGGCTGCTGGAGTCGACCTCCAGCCAGATGCCTCTGGCCATGGATACCGCTGCCCGTCTGTTTGATAGCGGCAAAGAGTTCTGGATGTGCGCCAGCCGGGGCGATGACTATTCGCCGGGCTATTTTTCTCCTCAGAAGGAGAACTGGCTGGACATCATCCGCGCCTCCAGCGCGATCCCCGGCTTTTATCGTACCGGTGCCCTGCTGGACGGTATTAGCTATCTGGACGGGGGGATCAGTGACGCGGTGCCGGTGCAGGAAGCCGCCCGGCGCGGGGCGAAAACCATTGTGGTGATCCGTACCGTACCGTCGCAAATGTATTACACGCCGCAGTGGTTCAAACGGATGGAGCGCTGGTTGGGCGACAGCAGCCTGCAGCCGCTAGTGAACATCGCGAAGCAGCATGAAACCACCTACGGCGCGATGCAGCGCTTCATTGAAAAACCGCCGGGCAAGCTGCGTATTTTTGAAATCTATCCGCCTAAGCCGCTGCTGAGCATGGCCCTGGGCAGCCGTGTCCCTGCGCTGCGCATGGATTACAAAACGGGGCGGCTGTGCGGACGTTACTTCCTGGCGACGGTGGGGAAAATGCTGGCGGAGCAACCGCCGCTTCATCGCCATAAACGCATTATTTTGCCGCCTGCGATTGTCGCCAACGACGCCCTGACGATGCCGCTGGTGGATATTCCGCAGGCGAATGACGCTTTACTGGATAACGAGGATCTGGCGTGACGCTCCGCTTTGTCGATACCCACTGCCACTTTGATTTTCCGCCGTTTACGGGGGATGAAGCGCAAAGCATAGCGAAAGCGGCCGAAGCAGGCGTTCAGGCTATCATTGTGCCGGCAGTGGAAGCGGCCTATTTTTCCCGGGTGCTGGATCTTTCCACACAGCACCCTGCGCTCTATGCCGCGCTCGGCCTGCATCCGATTGTGATTGAACGGCATCTTGATGAGCACATTGAGAGGCTTGATGAGATAGTGCAGACCGCAGGAAACAAACTTGTCGCCATCGGTGAGATCGGTCTCGATCTTTATCGCGAGGATCCGCAGTTTGAGCGCCAGCAGACGATCCTCGACGCGCAGCTCAGGCTGGCGAAGCGCCACGATCTGCCGGTGATCCTCCACTCAAGACGCACGCACGATAAGCTGGCGATGCACCTGAAACGCATCGATCTGCCGCGAAAAGGGGTCGTGCACGGTTTCTCCGGCAGCCTGCAGCAGGCGCAGCGTTTTATTGAACTGGGCTATAAAATCGGCGTCGGTGGCACCATCACCTATCCGCGGGCCAGTAAAACCCGGGACGTGATGGCACAGCTGCCGCTGTCGGCGCTTCTGCTGGAAACCGACGCGCCGGATATGCCGCTGAATGGTTTTCAGGGCCAGCCGAATCGCCCGGAACAGGCGGCGCGCGTGTTTACCACCCTATGTGAACTGCGAAAAGAGCCTGAAGAGGTGATTGCCGATGCGCTGCTGGAAAATACCCGTTCGGTATTTGGCATCACGCTATAGGTAAAGCGCCGGACAAATCACCGTTATCTTCTGTTTTTCCAGCGCCCGCGCCAGCGGTTCAACGTCCTCGGGCGTGGCGCTGCGCCACGACGCAGCCTCACCGTAAACGCCATGCGGATGAAATGCGTTGATGCGTACCGGAACATTTCCAAGCCCGTGGATAAAGGTCGTTAGCGGTTTGAGGTGTTCCAGATAATCACACAGCTCCGGAATCACCAGCAGGCGGAGTTCCGTCAAACGGTGACGATCTGCCAGCCAGCGGATGCTCTGCTTAATCTGCGGGTTTTCGCGCCCGGTCAGGAAACGGTGATGCTCGTTCCCCCACGCCTTCAGATCCAGCATTGCGCCATCCAGTACCGGCAGCAGCTTTTGCCAGCCGGTTTCGCCTAACAGACCGTTGCTGTCTACCAGGCAGGTGAGGTGACGCAGGGCGGGATCGGCTTTGATCGCGGTGAACAGGGCGATCAAAAACGGCAATTGCGTTGTGGCTTCGCCGCCGCTGACGGTGATCCCTTCGATAAACGGTGCGGATTTGCGGACCTGAGTGAGGATCTCTTCCACGCTGAAGCGGTGCGCCATAGGCGTTGCCTGCTGCTGGCACAGATGCAGGCAGGTGTCGCACTGCTGGCAGTCATTCTCCTGCCACCAGACGCGTCCGGCCTGAATCGTCAGCGCGTCGTGCGGGCAGTGGGGCACGCAGTCCCCGCAGTCGTTGCAGCGGCCGATCGTCCACGGGTTGTGGCAGGTTTTACAGCGCAGGTTGCAGCCCTGCAGGAACAGCGCCAGGCGGCTGCCCGGCCCGTCCACGCAGGAAAAAGGAATGACCTGACTAACTAAAGCGCATCTGCTGTTCATGGCTAACCACGCGCGGCTGACGTTCCAGAATACGGGTATTGCGTGCGGCCTCTTCCCCCAGCCACGTGGTATTGGTGCGCGATCCGGCTTCCCGGTATTTCTCCAGGTCCGACAAGCGAACCATGTAGCCGGTCACGCGGACCAGATCGTTACCCGCTACGTTGGCGGTAAATTCACGCATTCCCGCTCTGAACGCCCCCAGGCAAAGCTGAACCACCGCCTGCGGGTTGCGTTTGACCGTCTCCTCCAGGGTGAGAATATCGCTGATTCCGGAGTGATAGTGTTTGTGATGCGGCGCAACGGCCAGCAGATGGCTGATGGGATCCGGCTCGTCGCCGTAAGGCAGGCGCGCGCCCGGCGTGGTGCCGGAGTCGGAGCTGATCCCCGACTGCGCGTGCAGCATCGCGCGATGCTTCCAGCCGTGTTTCACCGGCGTGCTTTCAACGAACGCCGCAAGCTGTTCGCTGATGCGATAGCCCAGCGCGTTGGCCTGTTCATCCTTTCCGTAGCGTCCCGCTATTCCTGCTTTCTCACAGAGCGCGTTGACCGCTTCCGCCAGGCCGTACATGCCAAACATGGGCACAAACCGTTCCGCATCAATCAGCCCCTCTTTTACCAGGAAGCTATTCTCAAAGAAGCCAGATTGCCCGTACAGAAAATCGCAGCGCGCATCGATGATGGCAATTTGCTGCTGGCAGTAGTGCGGGAGCGTGCGGGTGAAGAAGTCGTCAATGGATGCGCTGCGTTCAGCAATGGCTTTGAGGTTAAGGCGCACCAGAGTGCTGCCACCGCCTGCAAGCGGCAGGGAGTTGTAACAGCTCACCACGCCGTAACGGCATTTTGTGAAAATTTTATCATTCATCGGGCCATTAGAAATATGCGGTTTGCTGCATTCACAAATGTTTTTCGCCACCTCAAGCAGCAAATCATGTGGGGTGATATCGGGATCGTAGATAAAGGTCAGGTTCGGCGCGACCTGCTTCAGCTCTGCATCGGCACGCAGAATGGCGCGCGTGACTGGCGTATCTTCAGGCCCAATGTTTGCGTGCATAAACGCATCCGGCAGCGTACGGTCGAGATAACGCCAGAAACGTTTTATTCGGCTATCGATCTCTTCTTGTGTTAGAATTCTAACATATGGGGTTAATATCGCATCAAGCTGACCGAGATAGACCGGCATCGATGTGACGGACGGAACATGATGGTAGAGGATGGTTAACAGCGAGAGGGCGTCGTCGAGATCTTTCGCGCCTTCCAGCTCCAGCCACGCTGAACCGTTAGCCAGAAATTTTGCGTAATCCGGCAGAACGTAACGGGGTTTGTAAGGCGCATGGCCTTCGAACATGTCGCAGATAAACCCTTCGTCCAGTGCGGCTCGTGCGGCCTCAGGAAGTGCCGGGTAAGGCAGGTTGTTTTCCGCTTCCAGCGCCAGAAAATGACGTTTTTGTTCCGGGGTTAACACCGGGCTTGTGACAATGTGCTGGCAACGTTGTTGCAGGGCGTCGGGGCTGGAGTGGGGCATAGTCGCTTCCTTGAGTGTTCTGCGGATGATGAACGGATTGTAGAAAGCCAGCCTGTCGGGGCTTTTGATCCGACAGGGGGTATCGCTGCTTTAGTCGGCAATTTACGCGCTAAAGTTTGAAGAAGATCTCATTACAGTAATGCAAATTTGTATGCAGTTTTCATTAACTGTGATGAATGTCGAAGTGTGGATGCGGGTGAATGTTAGAATACTCACAGACCCGCAAGGTAAAATTTATACGGCACTGCCGTTGGAGAATGTTATGACCGATTTAACTGCAAGCAGCCTGCGCGCGTTGAAACTGATGGACCTGACCACCCTGAACGATGACGACACCAATGAAAAAGTCATCGCCCTGTGCCATCAGGCGAAAACGCCGGTGGGTAACACCGCAGCCATCTGTATCTACCCGCGCTTTATCCCGATTGCCCGTAAGACGCTGAAAGCGCAGGGTACGCCGGACGTGCGCATTGCAACCGTAACTAACTTCCCGCATGGCAACGACGATATCGAGATCGCGCTGGCAGAAACCCGCGCGGCGATTGCTTACGGCGCAGACGAAGTTGACGTGGTGTTCCCGTACCGCGCGCTGATCGCCGGCAACGAGCAGGTCGGTTTTGACCTGGTGAAAGCCTGTAAAGACGCGTGCGCGGCGGCAAACGTGCTGCTGAAAGTGATCATCGAAACCGGCGAGCTCAAAGAAGAAGCGCTGATTCGTAAAGCATCTGAAATCTCCATCAAAGCCGGTGCGGATTTCATTAAAACCTCTACCGGTAAAGTGCCGGTGAATGCGACCCCGGAAAGCGCGCGCATCATGATGGAAGTGATCCGCGACATGGGCGTATCCAAAACCGTTGGTTTCAAACCTGCGGGCGGCGTGCGTACTGCTGAAGACGCGCAGCAGTTCCTGGCGATTGCCGACGAACTGTTTGGCGCCGACTGGGCCGATTCCCGTCACTACCGCTTCGGTGCGTCCAGCCTGCTGGCCAGCCTGCTGAAAGCGCTGGGTCATGGCGACGGTAAGAGCGCAAGCAGCTACTGATTGCCAGACAATGCCGGATGACGCTTCGCTCATCCGGTCGACAGGATCGTAGGGCGGGTAAGCGTAGCGCCACCCGCCACAACTCCCCCGATTCCGCATGGAGGTTACCGTGTTTCTCGCACAAGAAATTATTCGTAAAAAACGTGATGGTCATGCATTAAGCGATGAAGAGATCCGCTTCTTCATCAACGGCATTCGTGATAACACCGTCTCAGAAGGGCAAATTGCGGCTCTGGCGATGACCATTTTCTTCCACGATATGTCGATGCCTGAGCGCGTGTCGCTGACCATGGCGATGCGAGATTCAGGAACCGTTCTGGACTGGAAAAGCCTCAACCTTAACGGCCCGATTGTGGATAAGCACTCCACCGGCGGCGTGGGTGACGTGACGTCTCTGATGCTCGGCCCAATGGTGGCAGCCTGCGGCGGTTACATCCCGATGATCTCCGGGCGCGGCCTGGGCCACACCGGCGGTACGCTCGACAAACTGGAAGCCATTCCGGGCTTCGATATCTTCCCGGACGACAACCGCTTCCGCGACATTATTAAAGACGTTGGTGTGGCGATTATCGGCCAGACCAGCTCTCTTGCTCCGGCAGACAAGCGTTTCTACGCCACCCGCGACATCACCGCGACCGTTGACTCCATCCCGCTGATCACCGCCTCTATCCTGGCGAAGAAACTGGCAGAAGGGCTGGACGCGCTGGTGATGGACGTGAAGGTGGGCAGCGGCGCGTTTATGCCGACCTATGAACTTTCTGCTGCGCTCGCGGAAGCGATCGTGGGCGTCTCCAACGGCGCGGGCGTGCGCACCACCGCGCTGCTCACCGACATGAACCAGGTGCTGGCGTCCAGCGCCGGTAACGCCGTCGAAGTGCGTGAAGCGGTACAGTTCCTCACCGGTGAATACCGTAACCCGCGTCTGTTCGACGTGACCATGGCGCTGTGCGTGGAGATGCTGATCTCCGGCAAGTTGGCCAAAGACGACGCAGAAGCCCGCGCGAAGCTGCAGGCGGTGCTGGATAACGGCAAAGCGGCGGATATTTTCGGCCGCATGGTCGCAGCCCAGAAGGGCCCGACCGATTTCGTCGAAAACTACGCGAAATACCTGCCAACCGCGACGCTTAGCAAAGCGGTGTATGCCGATAGCGAAGGGTATGTCTCTGCAATGGACACCCGTGCGCTGGGTATGGCAGTAGTCTCGATGGGCGGCGGCCGTCGTCAGGCGTCAGACACCATTGATTACAGCGTCGGCTTTACCGATATGGCACGTCTGGGCGACAGCGTTGATGGTCAACGTCCGCTGGCGGTGATCCACGCGAAAGACGAAGCCAGCTGGCAGGAAGCGGCTAAAGCGGTGAAAGCGGCAATTACGCTTGACGATAAAGCGCCGGAAACCACACCGACTGTCTATCGCCGTATCACCGAATAGCGGTATACTGATCTGATCGATAATTTTGAAGCACTACGTACGGAGAACAATTATGAAACGTGCATTTATTATGGTGCTGGACTCATTCGGCATCGGCGCAACCGAAGATGCAGAACGTTTTGGTGACGTGGGTTCCGATACCATGGGCCATATCGCGGAAGCCTGTGCAAAAGGCGAAGCGGACAACGGTCGTAAAGGCCCTCTGACTCTACCTAACCTGACCCGCCTCGGTCTGGTGAAAGCGCATGAAGGTTCTACCGGTAAAATCGCAGCCGGTATGGACGGCAACGCGGAAGTCGTGGGCGCCTACGCCTGGGCTCACGAGCTCTCTTCCGGTAAAGACACCCCGTCTGGCCACTGGGAAATCGCCGGTGTGCCGGTGCTGTTTGACTGGGGTTATTTCTCCGATCACGAAAACAGCTTCCCGCAGGAGCTGCTCGATAAGCTGGTGAAGCGTGCCAACCTGCCGGGCTACCTTGGTAACTGTCACTCTTCCGGTACCGTGATTCTGGACCAGCTTGGCGAAGAGCACATGAAAACCGGCAAGCCGATTTTCTACACCTCTGCTGACTCCGTGTTCCAGATTGCGTGCCATGAAGAGACGTTTGGCTTGGATAAACTCTACGAGCTGTGCGAAATCGCCCGTGAAGAGCTGACCGAAGGCGGCTACAACATCGGCCGCGTGATCGCGCGTCCGTTTATCGGCGACAAAGCGGGTAACTTCCAGCGTACCGGTAACCGTCATGACCTGGCCGTTGAGCCACCGGCGCCAACCGTGCTGCAGAAGCTGGTTGAAGAGAAAGACGGCCACGTGGTTTCCGTGGGTAAAATCGCGGATATCTACGCCAACTGCGGCATCACCAAAAAAGTGAAAGCCACCGGTCTGGATGCGCTGTTCGATGCCACCATCAAAGAGATGAAAGAAGCGGGCGACAAGACCATTGTCTTCACCAACTTCGTGGACTTCGACTCCTCCTGGGGCCACCGTCGCGACGTTGCGGGCTATGCAGCGGGTCTTGAGCTGTTCGACCGCCGTCTGCCGGAGCTGATGGAGCTGGTAGGTGAAGATGACATTCTGATCCTGACCGCGGACCACGGCTGTGACCCAACCTGGACCGGTACCGACCACACCCGTGAGCACATTCCGGTGCTGGTGTACGGCCCGAAAGTGAAGCCGGGCTCGCTCGGTCACCGTGAAACCTTCGCGGACATCGGCCAGACCCTGGCGAAATACTTTGGTACGTCTGACATGGAATATGGCAAGGCCATGTTCTAAACGGATTGGGTGCGGCCTGATGCCCTCACCCCGACCCTCTCCCACAGGGAGAGGGAGAACAGAATGTAGGCCGGGTCAGGCGTAGCCGCCACCCGGCAAAAACAACAATGTAAAAGGAACTGAAGATGGCAACTCCTCACATTAACGCAGAAATGGGTGATTTCGCTGACGTCGTATTGATGCCGGGCGACCCGCTGCGCGCGAAGCACATTGCAGAAACTTTCCTGGAAGACGTGCGTGAAGTGAACAACGTTCGCGGCATGCTGGGCTTCACCGGTACCTATAAAGGCCGCAAAATCTCCGTTATGGGCCACGGTATGGGTATCCCATCCTGCTCTATCTACACCAAAGAGCTGATCACCGACTTCGGCGTGAAGAAAATCATCCGCGTTGGCTCCTGCGGCGCGGTGCGTATGGACGTTAAGCTGCGCGACATCGTTATCGGCATGGGTGCCTGCACCGATTCCAAAGTTAACCGCATGCGTTTCAAAGACCATGACTTCGCGGCGATTGCTGACTTCGGCATGGTGCGTGACGCGGTTGACGCGGCAAAAGCGCTGGGCGTTGAAGCGCGCGTGGGTAACATCTTCTCTGCTGACCTGTTCTATGCCCCGGACGGCGGCGAGATGTTCGACGTGATGGAAAAATACGGCATTCTGGGCGTTGAAATGGAAGCGGCGGGTATCTACGGCGTCGCGGCTGAGTTTGGTGCGAAAGCGCTGACCATCTGCACCGTGTCTGACCACATCCGTACCCACGAGCAGACCACCGCTGCCGAGCGTCAGACCACCTTCAACGACATGATCAAAATCGCGCTGGAATCTGTTCTGCTGGGCGATAAAGAGTAATTCTGTCTCTTCCCTCCCTCTCCCTATGGGAGAGGGCAGGGGTGAGGGCACCAGACCGTACCTAGCGCACGGCCTGTGCAATCCACGCCGACAGCTCCCGCAGCTCTTTTTCCTGCTCCGGAAAATCTCCGATCAACGCGTCGCATTCCTGCTGCAGCATATCCGCCCTGTACAAACAGCCCTGCAAACGTGCCGCCAGCGCCTCTAACGGTGCCGGGTTCAGGCTATCGGTAAACACCTGCGTGCGGGTGATATGGCCTTTCTCCACGTCAAAATGCAGCTCCACGCCGCCCCAGGTGAAACGCTCGTCCAGCAGATGGGAAAAGGCAGGAGCCTGACCGAAGTTCCATTCCCAGCTGCTCTGGCGGGCGAAGGTTTCGGCGAAGTTGGGCAGGTCCGGGGTTTTGTCAGGGGAGATGACTTCTGCTTCCACGCGCTCGCCGTAATGTTCAAAGAACGCGTCACGGATCGCATCGCAAATCTGCTCGTGAGTAATTCCCGGCAGCAGTTCCACCAGATTTGCCACGCGGCCGCGCACGGAGGTAATTCCTTTGGCCTGGAGCTTTTTTTTATCCGGATTCAGGTAGTTAGCCAGACGGCTCAGGTCAGCGTTCAGCAACAGGGTGCCGTGGTGGAACCCGCGATCCATCGTTTCGCGATAGGCGGAGCCGGAGACCTTCCGGTCGCCCTCGGGGGTTTTCACCACCAGATCGTTACGCCCGGAGGCTTCCGCCGTCACGCCGAGTGAATTGAGCGCGTTGAGGACGATGGACGTTGAGATGGTTTTGTCGTATTCCGGTTTGCCCGCCATAAAGGTAAAGCAGGTATTGCCCAGATCGTGAAACACCGCGCCGCCGCCGCTGCTGCGGCGCGCGAGACGGACGTTGTCCTCTTCCATACGCCGCGTATTGCACTCTTTCCACGGGTTTTGCGCGCGGCCGATGACCACCGTATCGGCGTTCCGCCAGAGAAACAGTACGCGCTGGGTGGCGGGCATCTGGCGGAAGATGCACTCTTCTACCGCGAGATTAAACCAGGGATCGTAAGAGTCAGAGATAAGCAGGCGTAACGTCGTCATGGCAAAGTTCCTTTTCCGAATCGTTCGCCTACTTTATCACTAATCTTTCTTCTCGCTCTCTTCGTCTTCGGGGACGGATTTGCTGGCGGTCAGCAGGAACGGGGATTGCTGCCAGCGCGAGCGCTTGCCGCGAAGCAGGGTACGCGCCAGCACAACGCCGATGGCGAGTGAAAGCAGCAGCATCAGGCGCAGAATATTGGTGGTATTATCGACCTGTTTGGCTTCAGTAGGCAGGGTGTGGGTATCGAGGGTCAGGCGCAGATAGCCCAGTGGGCCATTCTTCCCCTGAATAGGTTCGACAATCTGCTGGTTAAAGTAGCCCCCGGCTTTTTTCCCGTCCAGCGCCAGCCTGTCGCGCACGTCGACGTGCTCGCCCGCGCGGGCAATCAGGTTGCCTTGCTCATCATAGACGCCGGCATCAAGAATGCGGCTATTCTCCGTGAGCAGGCGTAAAACCTGGCCTATCCGCTTCTCGTCCGGCGTTTCGGTACGCATGGACGGCGCGACGTTGAGCGTCACCTGGCGTGCCAGCGTGCGGGCCAGCTCTTCAAACTGCGGGTTGCGTTGCCGTTGATGGTTCTGGCTAAACCACGATGCCCCTTGCATCAGCACCACTAATAGTGCGAGACAGGAAAGGACAATCACGGCGCGATGGAGCCGGAATTTCAGTTTTGCGCGAGCCATATTCCACCTGCTGAAAATTTACGGCTTAATGTTGCCAGAAGTGATGGTTACAGGGTAGCCTCATGCGTTATTTTCCCTCTGCAACCTTCCGGCGCGAACGAAATTACAGGAGCTTTAATGCCGAACATTACCTGGTGTGACCTGCCAACGGATGTCTCTTTATGGCCAGGATTGCCGCTCTCTTTAAGTGGCGATGAGGTGATGCCTCTGGATTACCACGCCGGTCGTAGCGGCTGGCTCCTCTACGGACGCGGTCTGGATAAGCAACGCCTGACCCAGTATCAAAGCAAGCTGGGTGCGGCAATGGTCATCGTCGCCGCCTGGTGCGTGGAAGACTACCAGGTTATTCGCCTGGCGGGTTCCCTGACGCAGCGCGCAACGCGTCTGGCGCATGACGCCGGGCTGGACGTCGCGCCGCTGGGTAAAATCCCGCACCTTAAAACCCCGGGCCTGCTGGTGATGGACATGGACTCTACCGCCATTCAGATCGAGTGCATTGACGAGATTGCGAAGCTGGCGGGCAGCGGCGAGCTGGTGGCGGAAGTCACCGAACGTGCGATGCGCGGCGAGCTGGACTTCACCGCCAGCCTGCGCCAGCGCGTGGCGACCCTGAAAGGGGCCGACGCCAACATTCTGCGCCAGGTGCGCGACGTGCTGCCGCTGATGCCAGGGCTGACGCAGCTGGTGCTGAAGCTGCAATCCCTCGGCTGGAAAGTGGCGATTGCTTCCGGTGGCTTCACCTTCTTCGCGGATTACCTGCGGGAAAAACTGCATCTGACCACCGTGGTGGCCAATGAGCTGGAGATCATGGACGGCAAGCTGACCGGCCAGGTGATTGGCGATATCGTTGATGCCCAGTACAAAGCCAATACGCTGACGCGTCTGGCGGAAAAATATGAAATTCCGGTTGTCCAGACCGTCGCCATCGGCGATGGCGCGAACGACCTGCCGATGATCAAAGCCGCCGGTCTGGGCATTGCCTACCATGCCAAGCCAAAAGTGAATGAAAAGACGGAAGTCACTATCCGTCACGCTGACCTGATGGGGGTGTTCTGCATTCTCTCCGGCAGCATTAATCAGAAATAACGGTCTGCTTTGTAGGCCGGGTAAGCGTAAGCGCCACCCGGCACGCAGGCCGCACAGAAATAACGAGGTAAACCGTGGCGAAAGCTCCAAAACGCGCATTTGTCTGTAATGAATGTGGTGCGGATTATCCGCGCTGGCAGGGGCAATGCAGCGCCTGTCATGCCTGGAACACCATCACCGAAGTGCGTGGTGTGGCGGCTTCGCCGAGCGTGGCGCGCAATGAGCGCCTGAGCGGCTATGCCGGTAACGCGGGCGTGGCGAAGGTGCAAAAACTTTCGGACATCAGCCTCGAAGAGCTGCCGCGCTTCTCCACCGGGTTCAAAGAGTTTGACCGCGTGCTCGGCGGCGGCGTGGTGCCGGGTAGCGCGATCCTGATCGGCGGTAACCCGGGCGCGGGTAAATCGACCCTGCTGCTGCAAACGCTCTGCAAGCTTGCCGAACAGATGAAAACCCTGTACGTCACGGGCGAAGAGTCTCTGCAGCAGGTGGCGATGCGCGCGCACCGTCTGGGCCTGCCGACCGGCAACCTGAACATGCTCTCCGAAACCAGCATCGAGCAGATCTGCATGATTGCCGAAGAAGAGCAGCCGAAGCTGATGGTGATCGACTCCATCCAGGTGATGCACATGGCGGACATTCAGTCCTCGCCGGGCAGCGTCGCGCAGGTGCGTGAAACCGCGGCTTACCTGACGCGCTTTGCCAAAACGCGCGGCGTGGCGATTGTGATGGTCGGCCACGTGACCAAAGACGGCTCGCTGGCCGGACCGAAGGTGCTTGAACACTGTATCGACTGCTCCGTGATGCTCGACGGCGACGCGGATTCCCGTTTCCGTACCCTGCGCAGCCACAAGAACCGCTTTGGGGCGGTGAATGAACTGGGCGTGTTTGCCATGACCGAACAGGGGCTGCGCGAAGTCAGCAACCCGTCGGCCATCTTCCTGAGCCGCGGCGATGAGATCACCTCCGGCAGCTCGGTGATGGTGCTGTGGGAAGGGACGCGCCCGCTGCTTGTTGAAATTCAGGCGCTGGTGGACGTGTCGATGATGGGCAACCCGCGGCGCGTGGCGGTCGGTCTGGA
This sequence comes from Enterobacter sp. Y17, assembly GCF_019730495.1. NCBI lineage: Bacteria > Pseudomonadati > Pseudomonadota > Gammaproteobacteria > Enterobacterales > Enterobacteriaceae > Enterobacter > Enterobacter sp. Y17. Next base: position 2,811,407 of record NZ_JAASKP010000001.1, on the reverse strand, counting down.
ACAGAACCGTCTGGCGATCCTGCTGGCGGTGCTGCACCGTCACGGCGGGCTGCAGATGGCGGATCAGGACGTCTTCGTTAACGTGGTCGGCGGCGTCAAAGTCACGGAGACCAGCGCAGACCTGGCGCTGCTGCTGGCGATGGTCTCCAGCCTGCGAGACAGACCGCTTCCGCAGGACCTGGTCGTCTTCGGCGAAGTGGGCCTCGCCGGAGAAATCCGTCCGGTACCCAGCGGCCAGGAGCGTATCTCCGAGGCGGCAAAACACGGTTTCCGCCGGGCGATAGTTCCCGCCGCCAACGTGCCGAAAAAGATCCCGGAAGGGATGCAGGTATTTGGCGTGAAAAAACTCGCAGATGCGTTAAATGTCTTTGACGACTTATAATTACGTAAATTTGATTTTGCAGGAGGCACCGTAATTTATGTCATCATTTGACTACATCAAGACCGCAATCCGCCAGAAGGGCTGCACGCTGCAGCAGGTGGCGGACGCCAGCGGTATGACCAAAGGCTACCTGAGCCAGCTGCTGAACGCCAAAATCAAAAGCCCCAGCGCGCAGAAGCTCGAAGCGCTGCACCGCTTTCTGGGGCTGGAGTTCCCGCGTATGCAAAAGAACATCGGCGTGGTGTTCGGCAAGTTTTACCCTCTGCATACCGGACATATCTATCTGATCCAGCGCGCCTGTAGCCAGGTTGACGAGCTGCACATCATCATGGGCTACGACGAAACCCGTGACCGTCAGCTGTTTGAAGACAGCGCCATGTCGCAGCAGCCGACCGTGCCGGACCGCCTGCGCTGGCTGCTCCAGACATTTAAGTACCAGAAAAATATTCGTATTCATGCCTTTAACGAAGAGGGCATGGAGCCGTATCCGCACGGCTGGGACGTGTGGAGCAACGGCATCAAAGCGTTTATGGAAGAGAAGGGCATTGCGCCTAACTGGATCTACACCTCTGAAGAGTCCGACGCGCCGCAGTTCCGCGAGCATCTGGGCATCGAGACGGTGCTGATCGACCCGAAACGCACCTTTATGAACATCAGCGGGGCGCAGATCCGCGAAAACCCGTTCCGCTACTGGGATTACATCCCGACTGAGGTGAAGCCGTTCTTCGTGCGTACCGTCGCGATCCTGGGCGGCGAGTCGAGCGGTAAATCAACGCTGGTCAACAAGCTGGCGAACATCTTCAACACCACCAGCGCGTGGGAGTACGGCCGCGATTATGTCTTCTCGCACCTTGGCGGCGACGAGATGGCGCTGCAGTATTCCGACTATGACAAAATCGCGCTCGGACATGCCCAGTACATTGATTTTGCGGTCAAATACGCCAACAAAGTGGCGTTTATCGATACCGATTTCGTGACCACACAGGCGTTCTGTAAAAAATACGAAGGGCGCGAGCACCCGTTCGTGCAGGCGCTGATTGACGAATACCGCTTTGACCTGGTGATCCTACTGGAAAACAACACCCCATGGGTGGCCGACGGCATGCGCAGTCTCGGCAGCTCCGTGGACAGGCGAGAGTTTCAGACCATGCTGGTGGAGATGCTCAACGAAAACAACGTTGAGTTTGTCCATGTGGAAGAGTCTGACTACGACTCCCGTTTCCTGCGCTGCGTCGAGCTGGTGAAGGAGATGATGGGGGAGCAGGGGTAAAAACTTACCCCTCACCCTAACCCTCTCCCACAGGGAGAGGGGACTTTAACCTCCCTCTCCCTGTGGGAGAGGGCCGGGGTGAGGGCATCAAGCCACTCAGAACTCAATCACCACTTTCCCACGCATATGTCCCTCCAGCACTTTACGGTGCGCCTCGGTAATGCTTTCCACGCTCAGCCCGTGCAGCGTTTCGCTGAGCGAACTTTCCACCACGCCGTTATCCACCAGTTTTGCCACCTCATTGAGGATCTCCCCCTGACGCGCCATATCCGCGGTCTGGTACATGCTGCGGGTGTACATAAACTCCCAGTGCAGGGCGGCGGATTTGGACTTCAGCTTGTCCTGGTTCAGCGGATGTTCATTTTCAACGATGGAACAGATATGCCCCTGCGGCGCAATCAGTTCGCTGACCGCATCCCAGTGCCCGTCGGTGTCGTTGAGGATGAAAATGTAATCCACAAAGGTGAGCCCCTGTTTCGCCAGCTCGCCTTTCAGATCGCGGTAGTTGACGACAATATCAGCCCCGCGATCGCGGCACCACCGGGCGGAATCTTCTCGTGAAGCCGTTGCGACGATCTTCACCTTGCTGTTGTGCTTCGCAAAGGGGATCGCCAGCGATCCCACGCCGCCCGCGCCGCCGATGATCAGCAGCGTTTTGTCCGCCCCGGCATCCTGAATGTTCAGGCGTTCAAACAGACCTTCCCACGCGGTGAGCGCGGTCAACGGCAGTGCAGCGGCAGCCGCCCAGCCGAGGCTGGCAGGCTTGTGGCCGACTATGCGTGCATCAATCAGCTGGTGCGTGGCGTTGCTGCCCGGGCGGGTGATGTCGCCCGCGTACCAGACCTCGTCACCCGGTTTGAATCCGGTCACGCCAGCCCCCACGGCTTTGACGATCCCGCTGGCGTCCCACCCGAGAATACGCGGCTCGCTCAGCCCGTTTTTAGCAATGCCCGCGTGGACTTTGGTATCGACCGGGTTAACAGAGACGGCCTTCACCTCTACCAGCAGATCGTGCTCGCCGGGCTGCGGCATTGGCGGGGTGATTTCAATGAAGGTGGACGGATTTTCTGGGTTAACGGCAATAGCTTTAACAGACATGGTGTGTTCCTCAATGGCATGCGTTTTGTTGAGGCTAGTCTATTAAGTGGCCAGCTGCATGATAAGATGGACAATCAAGAACTCAGCGTTCGTACAGGATGAACAATCATGTTTAAACAGCTGCAGGATATGGCGCTGTTCGCGCTGGTGGCGGAGATGGGCAGCTTTACCGCGGCGGCGCAGAAGGCGGAACTGCCTAAATCCAGCGTTAGCCAGCGAATTAGCCAGCTGGAGCAGCAGGTGGGTATCCGCCTTCTGAACCGCACCACGCGCAGGATCAGCCTCACGTTTGCGGGCGAGCACTATCTGGTGCACTGTCGTGAGATGCTGGCGGCCAGCGAGCGGGCAGAGTACGCCATTCAGCGGCTGCGCGAAAACCCGAGCGGGCGGCTGCGGATCACCTGTCCGGCGGGGATTGGGGCGACGCTGCTGGCGCACATGAATGCCGAGTTTCAGCTTCGCTATCCTGACGTGTCGCTGGATGTGTCGATCTCTGATGACGTGGTGGATCTGGTCGAGGCCGGTTTTGACGTGGCGCTGCGCACCGGCAAGCCGCAGGACTCCTCCCTGATTGGCCGGATGATCGGGCACTGCCCGCGCTACATGCTGGCCTCACCGGACTATCTGGCGCGTCGGGATCCGCTGACGCATCCCCGTCAGCTGGTGGAGCACCGCTGCATTACGCACCGGGCGTGGTCGGAGTGGCTTCAGCGAAGCGAGAGCGAGGATTACCGCTACCTGCCGGATAACGCGCACATGACCGATAATCTGGTCTACGCCCGCGAGTGTGCGATTGCCGGTGCGGGGATCACTCTGCTTCCCGCCTTCCTGGTAGAAGATAAAATTGAAAAAGGGGCGCTGGTTCAGGTGCTGCCGGAGTGGAATGTTGAAGGTAACGATCTGTGGCTGGCCTACCCAAGCCGCAAGCTGAATTCGCCTGCGCTGATGAGCTATATCGACTTTGCGATGCAGTTTGACGAGGTGAAGCGGTATTACGTGGGTGGGTGATTTTGTGCGGCCTGATGCCCTCACCCTGGCCCTCTCCCACGGGGAGAAGGTACAAACATAAAAAACGGCAACCGAGGTTGCCGTTTTGCTTTTATTTCGCGATACGCTTGTACTTAATACGCTTCGGCTCCAGCGCGTCGGCGCCCAGCGTGCGTTTCTTGTACTCTTCGTATTCGGTGAAGTTACCTTCGAAGAACTCCACCTTACCTTCGTCCTGATAGTCCAGGATGTGGGTCGCGATACGGTCCAGGAACCAGCGGTCGTGCGAGATAACCATCGCACAGCCCGGGAACTCCAGCAGGGCGTTTTCCAGCGCGCGCAGGGTTTCGATATCCAGGTCGTTTGTTGGTTCATCGAGCAGCAGAACGTTACCGCCCACCTGCAGCAGCTTCGCCAGGTGCAGACGACCGCGCTCACCGCCGGACAGCTCGCCCACGCGTTTGCCCTGGTCGGTGCCTTTGAAGTTAAAGCGGCCAACATAGGCGCGGCTTGGCATCTCGGTGTTGCCGATACGCATGATATCCAGACCGCCGGAGACTTCTTCCCACACGGTTTTGCTGTTATCCATCGCGTCACGGAACTGGTCAACGGAGGCCAGCTTCACGGTTTCACCCAGGGTGATAGAGCCGCTGTCAGGCTGTTCCTGACCGGACATCATGCGGAACAGGGTCGATTTACCCGCGCCGTTCGGACCGATGATACCAACGATAGCGCCTTTCGGTACGGAGAAGGTCAGGTCGTCGATCAGCAGACGGTCGCCGTAGGATTTACGCAGGTTGGTCACTTCAACCACTTTATCCCCCAGACGTGCTCCAGGTGGAATAAACAGTTCGTTGGTTTCGTTACGTTTCTGGTATTCGGTGTTGTTCAGCTCTTCGAAGCGTGCCAGACGGGCTTTGCCCTTAGACTGACGGCCTTTCGCGCCCTGACGCACCCACTCCAGCTCTTTCTCGATAGACTTACGACGCGCCGCTTCCTGAGAAGCTTCCTGCGCCAGACGCTGATCTTTCTGCTCCAGCCAGGAAGAGTAGTTGCCTTCCCACGGAATACCTTCACCGCGGTCCAGCTCCAGGATCCAGCCAGCGACGTTGTCGAGGAAGTAACGGTCGTGGGTAATCGCCACAACGGTGCCTTCGAAGTCGTGCAGGAAGCGCTCCAGCCACGCCACGGATTCTGCATCCAGGTGGTTAGTCGGTTCGTCGAGCAGCAGCATGTCTGGTTTTTCCAGCAGCAGGCGGCACAGCGCCACGCGGCGGCGTTCACCCCCGGAGAGGTTCGCGATTTTCGCATCCCAGTCCGGCAGACGCAGGGCATCAGCCGCGCGCTCCAGCTGCACGTTCAGGTTGTGACCGTCGTGCGCCTGGATGATCTCTTCATACTTGCCCTGCTGCGCGGCCAGCTTGTCGAAGTCCGCATCCGGCTCAGCGTATTTGGCATACACTTCATCCAGACCTTTCAGCGCGTTAACCACTTCGGATACCGCTTCTTCAACGGATTCGCGAACGGTGTGTTCCGGGTTCAGCTGAGGTTCCTGCGGCAGGTAACCAATCTTGATGCCAGGCTGCGGACGGGCTTCACCTTCGATGTCTGTATCAATGCCGGCCATGATGCGCAGCAGGGTGGACTTACCGGCACCGTTGAGACCCAGAACACCGATTTTTGCGCCCGGGAAGAAGCTCAGCGAGATATTTTTAAGAATATGACGTTTCGGCGGGACAACTTTGCCGACACGATGCATGGTATAAACGAATTGAGCCACGTTGGACTTCGCCTCTTTTATCGTAATGAGAAGGAATTTCAGCCTCGAAGTGTAGCCTTTTTCACGTCCTAATCCCAGCCAGGAACGTCGGGAGTGTTAAAACGCGCAAGAAAGGTAAAAAAGTGTCCATGACGTGGCGCGTTGAAGGATGCCTGGTTAGCATAAGTTAATTAGACTTTGACGTGGCAAGACGCTGCAATTGACGAAAAAACAATGAGGAAGAGCTTGTGGAAAAAGCCAAACGGGTGGTCTGGCGTCTGCTGGCTGCCAGCGTATGCGTAATGGCGGTAAGCCAGGCGGTGCATGCCGATTCACTGGATGAACAACGTAACCGCTACGCCCAGATTAAACAGGCGTGGGACAACAAGCAGATGGATACCGTGCAGGCGCTGATGCCGACGCTAAAGGATTATCCGCTGTATCCGTATCTGGAGTATCGCCAGATAACCGACGATCTGATGAACCAGCCTACCGTCACCGTGAATAACTTCATTCAGGCGAACCCAACCCTGCCGCCAGCCCGAAATCTCCAGTCTCGTTTTGTGAATGAGCTGGCGCGTCGCGAAGACTGGCGCGGACTGCTGGCGTTTAGCCCGGAAAAGCCGAACGCCACCGAAGCCCAGTGTAACTATTACTACGCAAAATGGGCGACCGGCCAGCAGGAAGAGGCCTGGGCCGGAGCGAAAGAGCTCTGGCTGACCGGAAAAAACCAGCCGAACGCCTGTGATTCTCTGTTTAGCGCGTGGCGTGCTTCCGGCAAGCAGGATCCGCTCTCCTACCTTGAACGCATCCGTCTGGCGATGAAAGCCGGTAACACGCGTCTGGTGACCACGCTGGCGGGGCAGATGCCGTCCGATTACCAGACGATCTCCACGGCGGTTATCTCGCTGGCTAACGATCCAAACAGCGTACTCACCTTTGCCCGCAGTACGGGCGCGACCGATTTTACCCGCCAGATGGCGGCGGTGGCCTTTGCCAGCGTGGCGCGTGACGATGTCGAAAACGCGCGGCTGATGATCCCGCAGCTGGTGCAGGCGCAGCAGCTCAATGAGGAGCAAACCCAGGAGCTGCGCGACATTGTGGCGTGGCGACTGATGGGCACCGATGTGACCGATGAACAGGCGCGCTGGCGTGACGATGCCATTATGCGTTCGAACTCCACGTCGCTGGTGGAACGCCGCGTGCGCATGGCGCTGGGCACGGGCGATCGCCGTGGGCTGAATACCTGGCTCGCGCGGTTGCCTATGGAGGCCAAAGAGAAAGACGAATGGCGCTACTGGCAGGCCGATCTGCTGATGGAGCGCGGTCGTGATGATGAGGCCAAAGAGATCCTCCATTCGCTGATGCAGCAGCGCGGGTTTTACCCAATGGCTGCCGCGCAGCGTCTGGGCGAAGAATACACTTTCCGTATAGATAAAGCGCCCGCTAACGCGAACCCGGCACTGACGCAGGGGCCAGAAATGGCGCGCGTTCGCGAGCTGATGTACTGGAATATGGATAACACCGCGCGCAGCGAGTGGGCGAATCTGGTGACCAGTCGCACCACCGATGAGAAAGCCCAGCTTGCCCGCTATGCGTTTGATAATCACTGGTGGGATCTCAGCGTGCAGGCGACGATAGCCGGCAAGCTTTGGGATCATCTGGAAGAACGTTTCCCGCTGGCGTACAAAGATCTGTTCGATCGCTACACCAGCGGCAAAGATATCCCGCAAAGCTACGCGATGGCGATTGCCCGTCAGGAGAGCGCGTGGAACCCGAAAGTCCGTTCCCCGGTGGGCGCCAGCGGCCTGATGCAGATTATGCCGGGCACGGCGACGCACACGGTGAAGATGTTTAATATTCCGGGCTACAGCAGTCCGTCGCAGCTTCTGGATCCGGATACCAACATCAACATCGGTACCAGCTATCTCCAGTACGTGTATCAGCAGTTCGGCAATAACCGCATCTTCTCTTCTGCGGCGTATAACGCGGGTCCTGGGCGCGTGCGGACCTGGCTCGGCAACAGCGCCGGACGCATCGACGCCGTGGCTTTTGTGGAGAGCATTCCGTTCTCGGAAACGCGCGGCTACGTGAAGAACGTGCTGGCCTATGACGCTTACTATCGCTACTTCATGGGGCAGAAAGATACCCTGATGAGCGATGCCGAATGGCAGAGACGTTACTGATCGGCGTGGGTTGTGTTATGCTGTACTCGCTAAAGAGTACAAGAGGCAGCATAACATGACCCAGCATTCCCCGTATTCCTCGGCAATGGCCGAACAACGTCATCTGGAGTGGCTTCGTTTTGTGGAGCTGCTGCGTCAGTCATACGAACAGGATCTGCATTTACCCCTTATGCAGCTGATGCTCACGCCGGACGAGCGCGAGGCGCTGGGTACCCGCGTGCGGATCATTGAAGAGCTGCTGCGCGGCGAGATGAGCCAGCGCGAGCTGAAAAATGAGCTCGGCGCGGGTATTGCAACGATCACCCGCGGCTCGAACAGCCTGAAGTCGGCGCCGGTTGAGCTGCGCCAGTGGCTGGAAGCGGTGTTGTTGAAAAACGCCGGATGACGGCTACGCCTTATCCGGCCTACAAACTTACCGATAAATCGCGTTATGGAACGGGCTTAAGGCCAGAATCACGGCCTGATGATAAACGCCTGAACGCGTCAGCGCGCCTGCGGTAAAGACGCCAATCGCCCCTTCTTTACGGCCAATCTCATCGATGCCGGTGTACTGCGACATCACCGGCCCGAGCGCTTCACCCGCACGGACTTTTTCCAGAATGATCTCCGGCAGCGGCAGGGTGGCCGAACGTGCTTCACCGCGCTGCTCGCGGCTTTCGATGACAACCCAGCTAAAGGTTGCGCCTTCGTCGATACCTGCTTCAATCGCTACCCAAAAGTCAGCATCCGGTGCCGCGGCCTTTGCGTTTGCCACGCGATTTCGTGCGCCAGCGCGCGTTTCCTCGCTGCCAAACGGCTGTTCAGGAACGCCGCTCTCGACGCCGATGGCCTCAATATGGCAGGATCCTGCGCCGAAGATCTCGTCAAATGCCCTTAGAATTGCCTGAATTTTGGCAGGATTAGTGGTAGCAGAGACAACATGGTGCATAATTAAGCTCAATTCAAAAAAAACTCATCGCAGTATAACGGAAAAAAAGCATGTTACAGGTATACCTTGTTCGCCACGGTGAAACGCAGTGGAACGCCGAGCGACGTATTCAAGGCCAGTCAGACAGTCCTCTCACCGAGAAGGGTGTGCAGCAAGCGTGGCAGGTGGCGGAACGCGCCAGAACGCTGGGCATTACCCACGTGATCACCAGCGATTTAGGTCGCACACAGCAGACGGCGCGCATCATCGCAGATGCCTGCGGCTGTGACGTCATGCTGGAGCCGCGCCTGCGCGAGCTGGATATGGGCGTGCTGGAAAAACGCCATATCGATACGCTGACGGAAGCGGAGGAGGGCTGGCGCCGCACGCTGGTGAACGGTACCGAAGATGGTCGAATTCCTGAAGGCGAATCCATGCAGGAGCTCAGCGTACGCATGCATGCCGCCCTGGCGGAATGCCTGAAGCTGCCGGCGGGAAGCCGTCCGCTGCTGGTGAGTCACGGGATTGCGTTGGGTTGCCTGGTGAGCACCATTCTGGGGTTACCGGCTTACGCTGAGCGCCGTTTGCGCCTGCGTAACTGCTCCATTTCCCGGATTGATTATCAGGAAAGCGCGTGGCTGGCGTCGGGCTGGGTAGTAGAGATGGCAGGGGACATTTCGCATCTTGATGCCCCTGCGCTTGACGAACTGCAGCGTTAACGACGTATCGGAATCAAGAATTCCATACGCAGATTGATTGGGCCTTCTTCCGGTTTGGCATCCTGCGCCGGGTAGTAGCGCTCAATGTCCTGACCTTTACGGCGATTCAGATTCAGCATCGGCATGCAGGTTCCGTAAACGGTCAGGATAAACTCCTGAACCCCCGTTCCCAGCCCTTCATAGGCGAACATCACGTATTCGCCGCCTTCCAGCACGACTGGCTTCGAACCCTGAATATACCCATTGGCCATCTCTGGCGTCAGCGCGGTGGTGTAGAACACCTCCTGCTCGTCGTCTTTTTCCTGGCTTGGGTGCGTTTCGTTGAGGCCATACAGGATTGGCGGGATCGTCGGTGCGTGGCTCAGGAAGTCGCGCCAGAACTGGACGCGCATCTGATGACGGAACTCTGAAATCTGCTCCAGTGAACAGGAGTAGCTCTGTGTCGTGCCGATCAGATGGGTTTCAGGCAACGTGACAATTTCGTATTTCGGCATTGCGAATTCGCCCAGACGCAGCGGCGGACGCATGCCAAACGAGCTCCAGTCAGGAGAGCGACGATAAAGCGCTGGCGTCAACGAGAACTGTTTTTTGAAGGCGCGGGTGAAGGTCTGCTGTGAATCGAAACGATATTGCAGGGCAATATCCAGAATAGGCCGCGCGGTCAGGCGCAATGCCACAGCAGATTTTGATAAACGACGTGCGCGAATATAGGCCCCGATAGCATGACCGGTGACATCCTTGAACATCCTTTGCAGATGCCACTTGGAATAGCCTGCTTTAGCCGCCACATTATCCAGTGACAAAGGCTGGTCGAGATGACCTTCCAGCCAGGTGAGCAGGTCGCGAATAATTCCAGCCTGATCCATATACTATCCTCATCCTTAAAACAGCAGGTGCCTGATAACAGGTTAGCGGATAATAGCATTTTTTGATGTTTTAGCATTCAGTGTTTTTTTTGCGCATTCATGCTTTTTAGAGCACATTACAGGCAGATATATTCTAATCCTGTGATCTTGCTACATTTTTGCCTAAAGTGTTGAATAATCGCTCAGTGTAATTTTAAAGAATGGTAACAATATGAAATACAAGACTTTGATCTTCACCGCGTTGATGCTGATGGTCGGGCGCGTGTCGCAGGCAGAACAGATTGGCTCCGTCGATACCGTGTTCAAAATGTTCGGCCCGGACCACAAAATCGTGGTGGAGGCGTTTGACGATCCGGACGTGAAAAACGTCACCTGCTACGTCAGCCGCGCGAAAACGGGTGGTATCAAAGGCGGGCTGGGACTGGCGGAAGATACCTCCGATGCGGCGATTTCTTGTCAGCAGGTGGGGCCAGTTGAATTGAGTGATAAAATTAAAAACGGCAAAGCGCAGGGCGACGTGGTGTTCCAGAAACGGACTTCGCTGGTGTTCAAAAAACTGCAGGTGGTGCGTTTCTATGATGCCAAACGCAACACTCTGGCGTACCTTGCCTACTCTGACAAAGTGGTGGAAGGCTCGCCGAAAAACGCGATCAGCGCGGTGCCGATTATGCCGTGGCATTAATTCAGGGATGAATCATGCAACAACCTGTGGTCTGGCTGGTTGAAGACGAAACCAGTATCGCCGATACGCTGATCTACATGCTTCAGCAGGAAGGATTCGCGGTAAAGGCGTTTGAACGCGGTTTACCCGTGCTGGAGGCGGCGCGGCGGCAGGTTCCGGCGCTCGCCATTCTGGACGTCGGGCTGCCGGACATCAGTGGATTTGAGCTTTGCCGCCAGCTTCTGGCGCAGCATCCCTCACTGCCCGTGCTGTTTCTGACGGCGCGCAGTGATGAGGTAGACAAGCTGCTTGGCCTGGAAATGGGGGCTGACGACTACGTTGCGAAACCTTTCTCCCCTCGTGAAGTCTGCGCCCGGGTGCGGACTATTTTACGGCGCATGCAGAAATCCGCCGCACCATCAGCAACGTTGCGTATCGGGCAGTTTGAACTGAACGAGCCTGCCGCGCGAATTAGCTGGTGCGGTGAAGTATTGCCCCTCACCCGCTACGAATTCTTGCTGCTCAAAACCTTGTTGCAGGCCCCCGGGCGGGTCTTTTCTCGTCAGCAGCTCATGGACAAGGTGTGGGGTGAAGACGGCGACAGCTTCGATCGTACCGTGGACACCCACATCAAAACCCTGCGCGCCAAGCTGCGGGCGGTGAACGAGGAACTGTCACCCATCAGCACCCATCGCGGTATGGGCTATAGCCTGGGGCTGTATTAATGCGCATTGGGATGCGTCTGCTGCTGGGGTATTTCCTGATCGTGGCCATCGCCGCGTGGTTCGTGCTGTCGATCTTTGTTCAGGAAGTGAAGCCCGGCGTGCGCAGGGCAACCGAGGGCACGTTAATCGATACCGCGACCCTGCTGGCTGAAATTGGGCGTGATGATTTGCTTTCGGGCCATGCGCAGCAGGGCAAACTGGCGCAGGCCTTTTCTCAGCTACATCAGCGCCCTTTCCGCGCCAATATCGGCGGGATCCATAAAGTGCGTAACGAGTACCACGTCTACATGACCGATGCGCAGGGCCGCGTCGTGTTTGATTCCGCCGGTCTGGCCGTGGGCCAAGATTACTCGCGCTGGAACGATGTCTGGCTGACGCTTCGCGGCGAATACGGCGCGCGCAGTACGCAAAGCCATCCCGACGATCCGGAGAGCACGGTGATGTATGTTGCCGCGCCGGTTGTGGAGCAGGGCAAGATTATCGGCGTGGTGTCGGTCGGGAAACCTAACAGCGCGATGGCACCGGTTATCCATCGCAGCGAGCGGCGGATCCTGTGGGCAGGCGGGGCGCTGCTCGGCATTGCCCTGCTGATAGGCCTCGTTGTGGCGTGGTGGATCAATCGATCTATCGCGACGTTATCGCGCTATGCCGACTCGGTGACCACGGATACGCCTCTCCCGCTGCCTAATCCTGGCAGTAGCGAACTGCACAAGCTGGCATTGGCGCTGGAGAGTATGCGCATTCGCCTGGAAGGGAAAAACTACATTGAACACTATGTCCATGCGCTGACCCACGAGCTGAAAAGCCCCATCGCCGCCATACGCGGCGCGGCGGAAATTCTCTCCGAGCAGCCGCCGCCGCAGGTGGCCGCGCGGTTTATCGATAATATTCTGGTGCAAAACGCGCGTATGCAGTCGCTGGTTGAAAAACTGCTCACTCAGTCGCGTCTTGAAAATCGGGTCGAAATTACGCCTCAGATCGTCCGTGTCGACCTGCTGTTTACGCGTCTTGCCGACGCGCGCTCGGCGCTGTTGGCAGCAAAAGAGATTGTACTGACCCTTCAGCCCGCTTCGATTCATGTTGAAGGCGATCCCGACCTTCTCGAACAGGCACTCGGTAATTTACTGGATAACGCTATCGATTTTACGCCGCAGGGCGGCGCCATTGAACTGGCGGCCCGGGAAGAGCAGGGGCAGATACAGCTGATCGTCACCGACAGCGGAAGCGGGATCCCGGATTACGCGCTGGATCGTATTTTTGAACGCTTTTATTCTCTGCCGCGGGATAACGGGTTGAAGAGCAGCGGGCTCGGGCTGGCGTTTGTTCAGGAGGTGGCGCGTCTGCATCAGGGAGAGATTATATTGCGTAATCGTGATGAAGGTGGCGTGATGGCCACGCTGATACTTCACCGTCCCTTCACATAACTTCAAACTGACCCCACACAGCCTGGTTACGCTCTCCTCATCATAAAGGAGACGTAATGATGAAATCCCCACTGTTCTGGAAAATTAGCACCCTGCTGGGGTGCATCCTGCTGCTGTTAGTCCCGCTTTTTATGGTCAGTAACCTGATATCAGAGCGGGAGAACTACCGCAATGATGTCGAAAATACGCTTCGCCAGAGTACCAGCGGACCGCAAAAACTGGTCGGCCCGATGATTGCGATTCCGATGACGGAGATCTTTTACAAGATAGAGGATGAGAAGAAGGTCGAATACAAGAAAAGCTACATGCATTTCATTCTGCCGGAATCTCTGGTTGTTGAAGGGAACCAGCGCGTTGAGTCGAGAAATATTGGTATCTATGACGGGCAGATCTGGAACACGGACCTGAAGATAAAAGCGCAGTTTAATACCGAAGAGCTGAAGCAGTTGAAAGGGGAAACGATCGCGACAGGGCAGCCGTTTATCGTGACGGGCGTTGGCGACGCGCGGGGTATTGGCACGGTTAGTATCTCTAAAATCAATGGTGAGACCCTAAGCGTGGAACCCGGTTCAGGCGTCTACGGTGCGCTTGCTGGGATCCACATCCCGCTGACCGACAAAGCGCTGGAAGCCAAAACGTTTGCGCTTGATATGTCCCTCAGCCTGGCGGGAACCGGCAGTTTTGCGGTGGTGCCGGTAGGGCGTAATAGCGAAATGACGCTCAACAGCAACTGGCCGCATCCGGGTTTTATGGGCGATTATCTCCCTGTTAAGCATCAAATAGGCGAGTCTGGTTTCCAGGCGAACTGGCAGAGCAGCTGGTTTGCAAATAACCTTGAGAGCTGGTTCTACGGCAAGGAATCGCCGGAGTGGGAGGCGCTCCCGGCCTTTAGCGTGACGGTAGCGACGCCGGCTGACCAGTATCAATTGACCGACCGGGCAATTAAATACGCTATTTTGCTGATTGCGCTGACGTTTATGGCTTTCTTTGTCTTCGAAACCTTAACCGGATTACGCCTTCATCCGATGCAGTATCTGCTGGTGGGGCTGTCGCTGGTCCTGTTCTATCTGGTGTTGCTGGCGCTGTCTGAACACGTCGGGTTTACGCCAGCCTGGGTTGTTGCAAGCCTGGTTGGCGCAGCGATGAACGGAATGTACCTGCAGGCCGTGCTGAAAAGCTGGAAACGCAGCGGGCTGTTTGTGCTGGCACTACTCGGACTGGATGTCGTGATGTGGTTCCTGCTGCGCTCGGAGGACAGCGCATTGCTACTGGGCTCTGCTGTTCTTGCCCTGGCGCTGTTCGCGGTGATGTACCTGACCCGGCATTTCGACTGGTACTCGCTCTCTCAGCCGAAGCGACCAGAGCCACCCGCAGCATCTGATAACGATACGATGCGGATCTGGAAATAAAAAAACGGCGCAAATGCGCCGTTTTTTAATGCGTTAACTGCGGGATTACTCCTGCAGATCGCCGCAGAAACGATAGCCTTCGCCGTGGATCGTGGCGATGATTTCCGGCGTATCTGGCGTAGATTCGAAATGCTTACGAATACGACGAATGGTCACGTCTACGGTACGGTCGTGCGGTTTCAGCTCACGGCCGGTCATTTTCTTCAGCAGCTCTGCACGGGACTGAATTTTGCCCGGGTTTTCGCAGAAGTGCAGCATCGCGCGGAATTCACTGCGCGGCAGTTTATACTGCTCACCGTTCGGGCTAATCAGCGAACGGCTATTGATATCAAGTTCCCAGCCGTTGAATTTGTAGCTGTCTACGCTACGACGCTCTTCGCTGACCGTACCCAGGTTCATGGTGCGGGACAGCAGGTTGCGTGCACGAATGGTTAACTCGCGAGGATTGAACGGCTTGGTGATGTAGTCATCCGCACCGATTTCCAGGCCAAGAATTTTATCAACTTCGTTATCACGGCCCGTCAGGAACATTAACGCGACATTCGCCTGCTCGCGCAGTTCGCGCGCCAGAAGAAGACCGTTTTTGCCCGGCAGGTTAATATCCATGATCACCAGGTTGATATCATTTTCAGAAAGGATCTGATGCATCTCTGCGCCATCGGTCGCTTCAAAGACATCGTAGCCTTCTGCTTCGAAAATGCTCTTTAACGTGTTGCGTGTTACCAACTCGTCTTCAACGATAAGAATGTGCGGGGTCTGCATGTTTGCTACCTAAATTGCCAACTAAATCGAAACAGGAAGTACAAAAGTCCCTGACCTGCCTGATGCATGTCGCAAATTAACATGATCGGCTTAACGTGACTAAAGTACGTAATTGCGTTCTTGATGCACTTTCCATCAACGTCAACAACATCATTAGCTTGGTCTTGGGTACTTTCCCTTTGGACCCGACAGTGTCAAAAACGGCTGTCATCCTAACCATTTTAACAGCAACATAACAGGCTAAGTGACACCAGACACCCAATAAAACTACGCTTCGTTGACATATATCAAGTTCAATTGTAGCACGTTAACAGTTTGATGAAATCATCGTAGCCGAATGCTAGCCTTTGTCACAATTTTTCAATAAACCAACTAGTTGCGGAGATTGATTTATAAACGAAGCGAATCCAATCAGAATAGGGTATTCATGTCGCTATTATCATTATAAAACATAGGGATAATAGTGTTCTGTTAACATTCTAACTGATTGTTCAGACAAGGAATAGTTTAGCGTTTTTAATTTGTTATGAAACGCTATTTCGGTGATTTGTGTTGCATTTTTGTAAATTCGCGCCGCGTAATATGTTGAAGTGCATCACATTTTTGCCCGCTAACTGATTAAAAAGAGAGCATAAATGCATCTGTCGATTGTACTGGTTGCCCCAGCCAGAGCCGAAAATATAGGCGCTGCCGCGCGCGCCATGAAGACCATGGGATTCACCGATTTACGTATCGTGGACAGCACTGCCCACCTGGAGCCTGCGGCTCGTTGGGTAGCGCACGGATCGGGCGATATCCTCGATAATATAAGCACTTACGCGACGCTTGCTGATGCGCTGCACGACATTTCGTTTACCGTTGCGACCACCGCGCGCAGCCGGGCGAAGTTCCATTACTATGCCACGCCAGCGGAGCTGGTGCCGATGCTGAGCGAGAAAAGCCAGTGGCTGGATAAAGCCGCGCTGGTGTTTGGTCGTGAAGATTCCGGATTGACCAACGAAGAGCTGGAGCTGGCGGACGTTCTTACCGGTGCGCCGATGGTCGCCGATTATCCCTCCCTGAATTTAGGCCAGGCGGTCATGGTCTATTGCTATCAATTAGCCTCCCTAATACAAATCCCTCAACCACCGGCAGAAGGGGCAAATGAAAATCAGCTGGCTGCCCTGCGCGCTCGCGTTGAGCAACTGTTGTCTCAGCTGGGTGTGGCGGACGATCAAAAAATGGCTGACTGGCTGCAGCAGCGTTTGGGGCGTCTTGAGCAGCGGGACACCGCAATGCTGCACCGTTTGCTGCACGATATTGAAAAAAAATTGGCGGAGTAAAATCCTGTCATAAGTTTTTACTATGGTGAATAAGTCTGTACTGATGGGTTGCACTTGGGCGAATCGGATGAAAATAAATCTGCAAACAGCGGGACGTGAGAGTCTCCCGAATTGTGATCAAATTAAAAATTCGTTGACTTAAGGTGCCCGATCCTTTAACCCTAAAAGAATACAGGACAGACAGATAATAATGACAGAGTACACAACATCCATGAAACGCATCAGCATCACCACCATTACTACAACCATCATCATTACCACAGGTAACGATGCGGGCTGACGCGTACAGGAAAAACAAAAAAAAGCCCGCACCTGAACAGTGCGGGCTTTTTTTTCGGCTAAAGGAAACGAGGTAGAACCATGCGAGTGTTGAAGTTCGGCGGTACATCAGTGGCAAATGCAGAACGTTTTCTGCGTGTTGCCGATATCCTGGAAAGCAATGCCAGGCAGGGGCAGGTTGCTACCGTGCTCTCTGCCCCGGCAAAAATCACGAACCATCTGGTGGCGATGATTGAAAAAACCATCGGTGGCCAGGATGCACTCCCGAACATCAGCGACGCAGAGCGTATCTTCGCTGACTTACTGCAAGGGCTGGCAGAGGCGCTGCCTGGCTTCCCGCACGCTCAGCTGAAGTCCTTCGTTGAGCAAGAATTCGCGCAAATCAAACATGTCCTGCACGGCATCAGCCTTCTCGGCCAGTGCCCGGACAGCGTCAACGCGGCGATGATCTGCCGGGGCGAAAAACTCTCTATCGCCATCATGGCCGGCGTGCTGGAAGCGCGCGGCCATAGCGTGACCGTGATCGATCCGGTTGAAAAACTGCTGGCGGTGGGCCACTACCTCGAATCCACCGTTGATATTGCCGAATCAACCCGCCGTATCGCCGCAAGCAAAATTCCTTCTGACCATATGATCCTGATGGCAGGCTTCACCGCCGGTAACGAGAAGGGCGAGCTGGTGGTGCTGGGCCGTAACGGCTCCGACTACTCCGCCGCCGTACTGGCCGCCTGTTTACGCGCGGACTGTTGTGAAATCTGGACTGACGTCGACGGCGTTTATACCTGTGACCCGCGCCAGGTTCCGGACGCCAGACTGCTGAAGTCGATGTCGTACCAGGAAGCGATGGAGCTTTCCTACTTCGGCGCCAAAGTGCTTCATCCGCGTACCATCTCCCCGATTGCCCAGTTCCAGATCCCTTGCCTGATTAAAAACACCGGTAACCCGCAGGCGCCGGGTACGCTGATTGGCGCGAGTACCGATGAAGACGGTCTGCCGGTCAAAGGCATCTCCAACCTGAACAACATGGCGATGTTCAGCGTCTCCGGCCCGGGGATGAAAGGGATGGTCGGAATGGCGGCGCGCGTCTTTGCGGCTATGTCCCGCAACGGTATCTCGGTGGTGCTGATTACCCAGTCTTCTTCCGAATACAGCATCAGCTTCTGCGTGCCGCAGGCTGACTGCCTGCGCGCCCGTCGCGCGCTGGAGGAGGAGTTCTATCTGGAACTCAAAGAAGAGCTGCTGGAACCGCTCGCCATTCAGGAACGCCTGGCGATTATCTCCGTGGTCGGCGACGGCATGCGTACGTTGCGCGGTATCTCCGCGAAGTTCTTTGCCGCGCTGGCGCGCGCCAATATCAATATCGTGGCGATTGCCCAGGGCTCGTCAGAGCGTTCAATTTCTGTTGTTGTGGACAACGATGACGCCACCACCGGCGTACGCGTGGTTCACCAGATGCTGTTCAACACCGATCAGGTCATCGAGC
Source organism: Enterobacter sp. Y17 (assembly GCF_019730495.1). Classification (NCBI taxonomy): domain Bacteria; kingdom Pseudomonadati; phylum Pseudomonadota; class Gammaproteobacteria; order Enterobacterales; family Enterobacteriaceae; genus Enterobacter; species Enterobacter sp. Y17. Next base: position 2,793,168 of record NZ_JAASKP010000001.1, on the reverse strand, counting down.
TGTTCCTGATTGGCGTGGGCGGCGTGGGCGGCGCGCTGCTGGAGCAGGTGAAGCGTCAGCAGGAGTGGCTGAAGAAGAAACATATCGATCTGCGCGTCTGCGGGATTGCCAACTCCAGAGCGTTGCTCACTAATGTTCACGGTCTGAACCTGGAGAACTGGCAGGCCGAGATGAACGAGGCGAAAGAGCCGTTCAACCTGGGCCGCCTGATCCGTCTGGTGAAAGAGTATCATCTGCTTAACCCGGTGATTGTCGACTGTACCTCGAACCAGGCGGTGGCCGACCAGTACGCCGACTTCCTGCGCGAAGGGTTCCACGTGGTGACGCCGAACAAAAAGGCCAACACCTCGTCGATGGATTACTATCACCAGCTGCGTCTGGCGGCGAGCAAGTCGCGCCGCAAGTTCCTGTACGACACCAACGTGGGCGCGGGGCTGCCGGTTATCGAGAACCTGCAAAACCTGCTGAACGCGGGCGACGAACTGCAGCGTTTCTCCGGCATTCTCTCCGGCTCGCTGTCGTTTATCTTCGGCAAGCTGGATGAGGGGATGAGTCTCTCGGAAGCGACCCGCGCCGCGCGCGAGCTGGGCTATACCGAGCCGGATCCGCGTGACGATCTCTCTGGTATGGACGTGGCGCGTAAGCTGCTGATTCTGGCACGTGAAACGGGCCGTGAGCTTGAGCTTTCTGATATCGTGATTGAACCGGTCCTGCCGGCAGAATTTGACAGCAGCGGTGATGTCGCTGCATTCATGGCAAATTTGCCGCAGCTTGACGATGCTTTTGCCGCGCGCGTTGCGAAAGCCCGTGATGAAGGTAAGGTATTGCGCTATGTTGGCAACATTGAAGAAGATGGCGTGTGCCGGGTGAAGATTGCCGAAGTGGATGGCAACGACCCGCTGTACAAAGTTAAAAACGGCGAAAACGCCCTCGCGTTTTACAGCCACTATTATCAGCCATTGCCGCTGGTGCTTCGCGGCTATGGCGCAGGGAACGATGTTACGGCGGCGGGTGTGTTTGCCGATCTGCTGCGTACCCTGTCATGGAAGTTAGGAGTTTAACATGGTCAAAGTTTATGCCCCGGCTTCCAGCGCGAATATGAGCGTCGGATTTGACGTGCTGGGCGCGGCGGTGACGCCGGTGGATGGTTCACTGCTGGGCGATACGGTCACGGTGGAATCGGCAGACAGCTTCAGCCTGAACAACGTCGGCCGCTTCGCCAGCAAACTGCCGTCTGAGCCGCGCGAAAATATCGTCTATCAGTGCTGGGAACGCTTCTGTCAGGAGATCGGCAAAAACGTGCCGGTTGCCATGACGCTGGAAAAAAGTATGCCGATTGGCTCGGGGCTGGGTTCCAGCGCTTGTTCGGTGGTCGCCGCGCTGGTGGCGATGAACGAGCACTGCGGCAAGCCGCTGAACAACAACCGCCTGCTGGGGTTGATGGGCGAGCTGGAAGGGCGCATCTCCGGCAGCATTCACTATGACAACGTGGCGCCGTGCTTCCTCGGCGGCATGCAGCTGATGATCGAAGAAAATGGCATCATCAGCCAGCAGGTGCCAGGGTTTGATGAGTGGCTGTGGGTGCTGGCCTATCCGGGCATTAAGGTCTCTACCGCAGAAGCGCGTGCGATCCTGCCCGCGCAGTATCGTCGCCAGGACTGTATCGCCCACGGGCGTCATCTGGCGGGCTTTATTCACGCCTGCTACACCCGTCAGCCGCAGCTGGCGGCGAAGCTGATGAAGGACGTCATTGCCGAGCCGTACCGCACGAAGCTGCTGCCCGGCTTTAACGAGGCGCGACAGGCATCGATGGATATCGGCGCGCAGGCGTGCGGCATCTCCGGCTCCGGCCCGACGCTGTTCGCCCTGTGCGACAAGCCTGACACCGCGCAGCGCGTGGCGGACTGGCTCTCTAAACACTACCTGCAAAATCAGGAAGGCTTTGTTCATATTTGCCGTCTGGACACGGCTGGCGCACGAGTACTGGGATAATTAATGAAACTCTATAACCTTAAAGATCATAACGAGCAGGTCAGCTTCGCGCAGGCGGTAACTCAGGGGCTGGGCAAAAATCAGGGGCTGTTCTTCCCGCATGACCTGCCGGAATTCCAGCTGACCGAGATCGACGAGCTGCTGAAGCAGGATTTCGTCACCCGCAGCACCAAAATTCTGTCTGCGTTTATCGGCGACGAAATTCCGCAGGAGCTTCTGGAAGAGCGCGTGCGTGCGGCGTTCGCTTTCCCGGCGCCGGTGAAGCAGGTTGAGCCTGACGTTGGCTGCCTGGAGCTGTTCCACGGTCCGACCCTGGCGTTTAAAGACTTCGGCGGCCGCTTTATGGCGCAGATGCTGACCCACATCAGCGGCGACAAACCGGTGACCATCCTGACCGCGACCTCCGGCGATACCGGTGCGGCGGTGGCGCATGCCTTCTACGGACTGAAAAACGTCCGCGTGGTGATCCTCTATCCGAAAGGCAAAATCAGCCCGCTGCAGGAAAAACTGTTCTGTACGCTCGGCGGCAACATTGAAACCGTGGCGATCGACGGTGATTTCGATGCTTGCCAGGCGCTGGTCAAGCAGGCTTTCGACGACGAAGAGCTGAAGGTGGCCCTGGGTCTGAACTCTGCCAACTCCATCAACATCAGCCGTCTGCTGGCGCAGATCTGCTACTACTTCGAAGCGGTGGCGCAGCTGCCGCAGGAAGCGCGCAACCAGCTGGTGATCTCCGTGCCGAGCGGTAACTTCGGTGACCTGACGGCAGGTCTGCTGGCGAAATCCCTGGGTCTGCCGGTGAAACGCTTTATCGCGGCGACCAACGCCAACGACACCGTGCCGCGCTTCCTGAAAGACGGGAAGTGGGCGCCGAACGCCACGCAGGCGACACTCTCCAACGCGATGGATGTGTCACAGCCGAACAACTGGCCGCGCGTGGAAGAGCTGTTCCGCCGTAAGATCTGGCGTCTGGGTGACCTGGGCTACGCCGCGGTGACGGATGAAACCACCAAAGAAACCATGCGCGAGCTGAAGGCGGTGGGGTATACCTCTGAACCGCACGCGGCGATTGCCTACCGCGCGCTGCGCGACCAGCTTAACCCGGGTGAATATGGCCTGTTCCTGGGCACCGCGCATCCGGCGAAGTTCAAAGAGAGCGTGGAAGCGATCCTGGGCGAAACGCTGCCGCTGCCGAAAGAGCTGGCCGAGCGCGCCGACCTGCCGCTGCTGTCACATGAGCTGCCCGCGGATTTTGCCGCGCTGCGTAAGCTGATGATGACGCGCGCGTGATTGTGTTGCCCGGTGGCGGCTACGCCTTACCGGGCTACAACGACCACGACGACCTCATCGTAGGCCGGGTAAGGTGAAGCCACCACCCGGCTTTTTTATGGAGAAATTAAGGAGAGAAAAAGCAGGAAAAAAGCAGAAATTCCCAATAAATGCGGTCACTTAGCGTTTAGGATTGCAGAGAATAACATCCCCCCGTTCCCCTCGCGTACTCTCCTTACATCGGCCCACGTTGGGCAAGAAGAATAAGGAGTCACCTGTGTCTACACTGAAACCTGCACTCATCGCGCTTTCACTGGTGCTGGCCGCCCCCATGGCGGTTCAGGCATCTGAAATTACCCTCGTACCGGCGGTCAAACTGCAGATTGGCGACCGGGATAACAACGGGCATTACTGGGACGGCGGCCGCTGGCGCGACCACGACTGGTGGAAGGCGCATTATGACTGGCGTGATAACCACTGGCGTCCACATGATGAGCATCGTAAACACGACGATCGTCACGATGACCATCACCACGATGACCGCCGCGACGATCGCGGCCCGGACTGGAAACACCATTAATGCAAAACCCCGCCAGCTGGCGGGGTTTGTTTTTACTGCTCGTGGCGCTTAAACACCAGCTCGCCTTTCCCCGACGACGCCTCGTCAAAGAAATAGCCTTCGCTGTTAAATTTGGTTAACTGCTCCGGCTTCGTCAGGCGGTTCTGGATGATGTAGCGGCTCATCAGGCCGCGCGCTTTCTTAGCGTAGAAGCTGATCACTTTGAACTTACCGTTCTTCTCGTCGAGGAACACCGGTTTGATAATCTCCGCATCCAGCTTTTTCGGCTTCACCGACTTGTAGTATTCGTCGGATGCCAGGTTAATCACCACGTTATCGCCCTGAGCGTGCAGCGCCGCGTTCAGCTTGTCGGTAATGATATCGCCCCAGAAATGATACAGGTCTTTGCCTTTGGCATTTTCCAGGCGAATCCCCATCTCCAGACGATACGGCTGCATCAGATCCAGCGGGCGCAGTACGCCGTACAGACCCGACAGCATGCGCAGATGCTGCTGGGCAAAATCGAAATCGGCTTCGCTAAAATCTTCCGCCTGCAGGCCGGTGTAGACATCACCTTTAAACGCCAGAATCGCCTGGCGAGCGTTAGCCGGGGTGAAATCCGGGTGCCACTCGTGAAAGCGGGTCGCGTTAAGATCGGCCAGCTTGTCGCTGATGCTCATCAGCGAGGCGATTTGCGGCGCAGAGAGCTTACGCGCTTCGCGGATCAGCTGTTGCGAGTAGTCCAGCAGTTCAGGCTGGGTATAGCGCTCGGTGGCGAGCGGGCTCTGGTAGTCGAGCGTTTTTGCAGGTGAAATCAGAATCAGCATATCCAGTCCTTGCAGGAAATTTAGAGCGACTTTAGCAAAAAATCGCCCTGAATTGATCGATAGCTGTTATTGCCGCGGCAAATCATCCCACGTGCCGGGGGCAAGCTGCGCCTTAATATCGGGATAGCGGGCGGGATCAAATACCGGCGGAACGCCGAGTTTGCGCTGACGCAGATAGTCTCTGGCAATCAGGGTCACAACGGGCGAGAGCAGCAGGATAGCGGTGAGGTTCGTGATCGCCATTAGCGCCATAATGATATCGGCCAGCTGCCAGACCAGCGGCATACTGAGGAAGGAGCCAGCGATGATCATCAGAATGACCGCGAGCCGCAGGGCTCCGATTGCGGTACGGGAGTCGAGCTTCAGGAAAATAAGGTTATTTTCGGCGTAGAGGTAATTCACCACAATCGAACTGAAGGCAAACAGCACCAGGACGAGCGAGACAAATCCTGCTCCCCAGCCGCCGGTCAGGTTCACCAGCGCCTGCTGGAGAAGCTGTATCCCGGCGGTTCCTGAGGAGTGCGGGACGGGGCCTGCCAGCAGCAAAATCATGGCGCTGGCGGAGCAGATGATAATGGTATCGGTAAAGACGCCAATCATCTGCACAATGCCCTGTGCGGCCGGGTGCGGCGGCCAGGAAGAGGCGGCAGCGGCCGCGTTGGGGGTTGACCCCATTCCGGCTTCATTGGAGAACATGCCCCGCTGAAAACCCGCCATCAGCGCCTGGCTAAAGGTATAGCCCAGCGCCCCGGAGGCCACCTCGCGCCAGCCAAAAGCGCTTTTGACGATGGTCGCAATCACGCCAGGCACCTGGTCGATATGCAGGGCGGCGACGAACAGGCTCGCGACCACCCAAAGCAGCGCCATAACGGGAACCAGCCACTGCATCAGGCGGGCAACGCCCCTGAGACCGGCAGAAATGGTGAGCAGAACGACGAGGGCTAAAGCAATACCGGCGACCCACTCCGGGCAGGAGAAGGCATAGCGCAGGGCATTGGCGACAGAATTTGCCTGGACGGTATTAAAAATAAGACCGTATGCGAGCAGTAAAAAAAGCGAGAACAGAACGCCCATCCAGCGCATCCCCAAGCCACGCGCCATGTACCACGCGGGACCTCCGCGAAACTGGCCGTTTTTATCTTTCTCTTTATACAGCTGGGCGAGCGAACTTTCAGCAAAGGAGGTGGCCATTCCGAGTAGCGCCGTCACCCACATCCAGAAGACCGCGCCTGGCCCGCCGGCGCTGATGGCCAGCGCAACGCCCGCCAGATTCCCGCTGCCGAGGCGTGCCGCCAGGCTGGTACAGAGTGCCTGGAACGACGTTAATCCGCCCGGCTGGGGCGTAACGCTGTTTTTCAGACTTCTGCCAAACTTGCGAATATAACGAAACTGGATAAACCCACTGCGTAGCGTAAACCAAATACCTGCTCCCAGAAGCAGGTAAATCATTATCGAACCCCACAGGACTTCGTTAATAAAGAAAAAGAAATCAGGCATTAACGTCCCTCTTGTTGATGCCAAAGTGAATATGTAAGCGCTACCACTGATTGGGCATGCTGTTGCTTAGCAGCCTGTTAATCTTCCGAGTTTACCATACTCTGCCTAAGCGCACTGTCTGCGGTTGCGCTACCCCTCCGTCGTGTTATCATCAGGGCAGACCGGTTACATCCCCCTAACAAGTAAACCTGTCATTTTTCCGCTGCAGACATGCTGTCGGTAGCGTGAATTATCCAGGGCACGTTAAAAGAGAAACACTATCATGACGGATAAATTGACCTCCCTTCGTCAGTTCACCACTGTCGTAGCTGACACCGGAGATATCGCGGCAATGAAGCTGTACCAGCCGCAGGATGCCACAACTAACCCTTCTCTGATCCTTAACGCCGCACAGATCCCTGAGTATCGCAAACTGATTGACGACGCAGTGACCTGGGCGAAAGCACAGAGCAACGACCGCGCGCAGCAGGTTGTGGATGCCACCGACAAACTGGCAGTGAACATCGGTCTGGAAATCCTGAAGCTGGTTCCTGGCCGTATCTCTACCGAAGTGGATGCACGTCTCTCCTACGACACCGAAGCGTCTATCGCCAAAGCGAAACGCCTGATCAAAATGTACAACGACGCTGGCATCAGCAACGACCGTATCCTGATCAAACTGGCTTCTACCTGGCAGGGTATCCGCGCGGCAGAGCAGCTGGAAAAAGACGGTATCAACTGTAACCTGACCCTGCTGTTCTCCTTCGCGCAGGCGCGCGCATGTGCAGAAGCAGGCGTATACCTGATTTCTCCGTTCGTGGGCCGTATTCTGGACTGGTACAAAGCCAACACCGATAAGAAAGAGTACGCGCCGGCTGAAGATCCAGGCGTGGTTTCTGTTACTGAAATCTACGAATACTACAAACAGCACGGCTATGAGACTGTAGTTATGGGCGCAAGCTTCCGTAACGTCGGTGAAATCATCGAGCTGGCTGGCTGTGACCGCCTGACCATCGCCCCTGCGCTGCTGAAAGAGCTGGCAGAAAGCGAAGGTACCATCGAGCGTAAGCTGTCTTACACCGGTGAAGTGAAAGCACGCCCAGAGCGCATCACTGAATCCGAGTTCCTGTGGCAGCACAACCAGGATCCAATGGCTGTAGACAAGCTGGCGGACGGTATCCGTAAGTTTGCTGTTGACCAGGGCAAACTGGAAAAAATGATCGGCGACCTGCTGTAATCATTCTGCGTGACCGGGCTCCCGGTCACGCGACTTCTTTCGTACCCTGTCTCAATCTACTCTCTGCGTGTATCATTCCCTTTAATCAGTACTTTTTGAATGGAATGGATATGAATACCTTACGCATCGGCTTAGTGTCGATTTCTGACCGCGCCTCCAGCGGCGTTTACCAGGATAAAGGCATCCCCGCTTTGGAAGAGTGGCTTGGCAGCGCGCTGACCACCCCCTTTGACATTCAGACCCGCCTGATCCCTGACGAACAGCCGATCATCGAGCAGACGCTCTGCGAGCTGGTGGATGAGATGAGCTGCCATCTTGTTCTGACGACGGGCGGAACCGGCCCCGCGCGCCGCGACGTGACGCCGGACGCAACGCTGGCGATCGCCGATCGTGAAATGCCGGGCTTCGGCGAACAGATGCGCCAGATCAGTCTACACTTTGTCCCGACGGCTATTCTTTCCCGTCAGGTGGGCGTAATCCGCAAACAGGCATTGATTCTGAACCTGCCGGGCCAGCCGAAGTCGATCAAAGAGACGCTGGAAGGGCTGAAAGCAGAAGACGGTAGCGTCCTCGTTCACGGCATCTTTGCAAGTGTACCGTATTGTATACAGCTCCTTGACGGCCCCTATGTGGAAACTGATGAGAAAGTGGTAGCAGCTTTTCGTCCGAAAAACGCACGTCGCGAAACAATCTCCTGAAATTAACCAATATGTGACATTAGCTGAAGCGGCGATAGCGTGGTAAAGCTTTTACGGTATAGTAATTTTTTCTTTACGATTGCTGTAAAAATAAATCCACAACACACGCATAATGGTTCGCTATGTCACATAACACCCGACCTCTGAATCGACAGGACTACAAAACCCTCACGCTCGCGGCCTTAGGCGGCGCGCTGGAGTTTTACGACTTTATCATCTTCGTCTTCTTCGCCGCCGTGGTGGGAGAACTCTTCTTCCCGGCGGATATCCCGGAATGGCTGCGCCAGGTGCAAACCTTCGGCATTTTTGCCGCCGGGTATCTGGCGCGTCCGCTGGGCGGCATTATCATGGCCCACTTTGGCGATCTGGTCGGGCGCAAGAAGATGTTTACCCTTAGCATCCTGCTGATGGCCGTGCCGACGTTGGCCATTGGTCTGCTGCCCACCTATGCCTCGATGGGCATTCTCGCTCCGTTGCTGCTGTTGCTGATGCGCGTTCTTCAGGGCGCGGCGATTGGCGGTGAAGTGCCGGGCGCATGGGTTTTTGTCGCGGAGCATGTTCCGGCGCGCCGCATTGGAATCGCCTGCGGAACCTTAACCGCGGGGTTAACGGTAGGGATTTTGCTCGGTTCCGTCGTCGCGACAATTGTCAACACCAGCATGACGCAGCAGGCCGTGCACGACTGGGGCTGGCGTATTCCGTTCCTGCTGGGCGGCGCGTTTGGTCTGGTCGCGATGTACCTGCGCCGCTGGCTGCAGGAGACGCCGATTTTCCTCGAGATGCAGCAGCGCAAAGCGCTGGCGCAGGAGCTGCCGGTGAAGGCGGTCGTGGTACGTCATAAAAAAGCGGTGGTGGTGTCGATGCTGCTCACCTGGCTGCTTTCGGCGGGCATTGTGGTGGTGATATTGATGTCCCCGGTGTGGCTGCAAAAGCAGTACGGTTTCGCCCCTGCCGTGACGTTACAGGCGAACAGTATCGCGACAATCATGCTCTGCTTTGGCTGTCTGGCCGCCGGGCTGGCGGCAGATCGTTTCGGCGCCAGCGTTACCTTTATCGTCGGCAGCCTGTTACTGGCCGCATCAAGCTGGGCGTTTTACCATCTGGCAGGCAGCCATCCTGAACAGCTGTTCCTGCTGTACGGCGTGGTGGGGCTGTGCGTGGGCGTAGTGGGTGCTGTGCCTTACGTCATGGTGCGAGCTTTCCCGCCGGAAGTACGCTTCACCGGGATCTCATTTTCCTACAACGTGTCGTATGCCATTTTCGGCGGGCTGACGCCGATTGCGGTGACGGTGCTGATGGGTGTTTCGCCGATGGCGCCAGCCTGGTATGTGCTCGCGCTCTCGCTGATGGGGCTGGTATTAGGAATTTGGCTGGGGCAGATGAGGGGATGTCGTGCCCGCGAAGCGGACACGACAGAGGGATCAGTGTTTTTCACCAATCGGTAGAACGGTGCGGTCAAACTGCTCGTTCAGCACTTCACCCATTGCGAGGTAGATAGCGCTTGCGCCGCAAACCAGACCAATCCAGCCTGCAACATGAACGATGCCTTCGTTATCCACCAGGTGACCGATCGCCAGCAGGGCGAACAGCACGGTCAGGCTCAGGAAAACGAACTGCAGCATGCGGTTACCTTTCAGGGTACCGAAGAACATGAACAGGGTGAAGACGCCCCACAGGCCCAGGTAAACGCCCAGGAAGTGGGCGTTTGCCGCGTCTGCCATGCCCATTTTAGGCAGCAGCAGAATGGCAACCAGGGTCAGCCAGAAAGAACCGTAAGAGGTGAAGGCGGTTAAGCCGAAGGTATTGCCTTTCTTATATTCCAGCAGGCCCGCGAAGATTTGCGCGATACCGCCGTAAAAAATGCCCATCGCCAGGATGATGCCATCCATCGGGAACATCCCGATATTGTGCAGGTTCAGCAGGATAGTGGTCATGCCAAAACCCATCAGGCCCAGCGGAGCCGGATTAGCCAACTTAGTGTTGCCCATAAGTCCTCAAAAAAATCATCATTAATATGGTGAAATGGTTAAACCCGCGTCAGTTCTCCCTGACTGGGCGCGGCATCATAATGGGCGCAATCGGTGGCGTCTATGATCTCATCAGGGTGAAATTAAAATTTTTTTTATGCTTGCCCCTTGATGGATGCCGTCGCGACCCCATCTTGTAGTCAACCGCAGTGTGTGGACCTGAAAAAAATCAAATCTGGGCAGTTGAAAAAGCACGTTCTGCCCTTATTACAGGTACACAACCACATGTTGACTGAATTTTTAGTGGAGACGTTTAGATGGGTAAAATTATTGGTATCGACCTGGGTACTACCAACTCTTGTGTAGCGATTATGGATGGCACTACTGCACGCGTGCTGGAGAACGCCGAGGGCGATCGCACCACGCCTTCTATCATTGCTTATACCCAGGATGGTGAAACTCTGGTTGGTCAGCCGGCTAAACGTCAGGCAGTGACAAACCCGCAAAACACCCTGTTTGCGATTAAACGCCTGATCGGCCGCCGCTTCCAGGACGAAGAAGTTCAGCGTGACGTTTCCATCATGCCTTACAAAATCATCGCGGCAGATAACGGCGATGCATGGCTTGATGTGAAAGGCACCAAAACTGCACCACCGCAGATTTCTGCTGAAGTGCTGAAAAAAATGAAGAAAACCGCTGAAGATTATCTGGGTGAACCGGTAACTGAAGCTGTTATTACCGTTCCTGCGTACTTCAACGATGCTCAGCGTCAGGCAACCAAAGATGCTGGCCGTATCGCAGGTCTGGAAGTAAAACGTATCATCAACGAACCAACCGCTGCTGCCCTGGCTTACGGTCTGGATAAAGAAGTTGGCAACCGTACTATCGCGGTTTACGACCTGGGTGGTGGTACCTTCGATATCTCTATTATCGAAATCGACGAAGTTGACGGTGAAAAAACCTTCGAAGTTCTGGCAACCAACGGTGATACCCACCTGGGTGGTGAAGACTTCGATACCCGTCTGATCAACTACCTCGTTGACGAGTTCAAGAAAGATCAGGGCATTGACCTGCGTAACGACCCGCTGGCCATGCAGCGCCTGAAAGAAGCCGCTGAGAAAGCGAAGATCGAACTTTCTTCCGCTCAGCAGACCGACGTGAACTTGCCGTACATCACTGCAGACGCGACCGGTCCTAAACACATGAACATCAAAGTGACCCGTGCGAAACTGGAAAGCCTGGTAGAAGACCTGGTGAACCGTTCAATCGAGCCGCTGAAAGTTGCTCTGCAGGACGCTGGCCTGTCCGTATCCGATATCCAGGACGTTATCCTGGTCGGTGGTCAGACCCGTATGCCAATGGTTCAGAAGAAAGTGGCTGAGTTCTTTGGTAAAGAGCCACGTAAAGACGTTAACCCGGACGAAGCGGTCGCAATCGGTGCTGCGGTTCAGGGTGGCGTACTGACCGGTGAAGTTAAAGACGTACTGCTGCTGGACGTTACCCCGCTGTCTCTGGGTATCGAAACCATGGGCGGTGTGATGACTGCGCTCATCAACAAAAACACCACCATCCCAACGAAACACAGCCAGGTGTTCTCTACCGCTGAAGACAACCAGTCTGCGGTAACCATCCATGTGATTCAGGGTGAGCGTAAGCGTGCGGCGGATAACAAATCTCTGGGTCAGTTCAACCTGGACGGTATTAACCCGGCACCGCGCGGCATGCCGCAGATCGAAGTCACCTTCGACATCGATGCTGACGGTATCCTGCACGTGTCTGCGAAAGACAAAAACAGCGGTAAAGAACAGAAGATCACCATCAAGGCATCTTCTGGCCTGAACGAAGCGGAAATCGAAAAAATGGTTCGCGATGCCGAAGCTAACGCGGAATCCGACCGTAAGTTCGAAGAGCTGGTTCAGACCCGTAACCAGGGTGACCATCTGCTGCACAGCACCCGTAAGCAGGTTGAAGAAGCAGGCGATAAACTGCCAGCGGAAGACAAGACTGCTATCGAAGCTGCACTGAGCGCGCTGGAATCCTCACTGAAAGGTGAAGATAAAGCGGACATCGAAGCGAAGATGCAGGAACTGGCGCAGGCTTCTCAGAAGCTGATGGAAATCGCTCAGCAGCAGCACGCTCAACAGCAGGCGGGCGCTGACGCTTCGGCGAACAACGCGAAAGACGACGACGTTGTCGACGCTGAGTTCGAAGAAGTTAAAGATAAAAAATAATCGCCCTGATGCAGGGTAATTAATCGGCACGGGCGTAGGAGAATTCTCCACGCCCGTGCTCGCATGTTAAGGGGCTTAAAAAAACCAATGGCAAAGCAAGACTATTACGAGATTTTAGGCGTTCCGAAAACTGCGGAAGAGCGTGAAATCAAAAAGGCGTATAAGCGCCTGGCCATGAAATTCCACCCGGACCGTAACCAGGGTGACAAAGAGGCTGAAGCCAAATTTAAAGAGATCAAAGAAGCCTACGAAGTCCTGACCGATGCACAAAAACGTGCGGCCTATGACCAGTACGGTCATGCAGCCTTTGAACAGGGCGGCATGGGCGGCGGTGGATTCGGCGGCGGCGGCTTTGGCGGCGGCGCTGACTTCAGCGATATCTTTGGCGATGTATTTGGCGACATCTTCGGCGGCGGCCGTGGTCGTCAGCGCGCGGCGCGCGGCGCGGACCTGCGCTACAACATGGAGCTGACGCTGGAAGAGGCCGTTCGCGGCGTAACCAAAGAGATCCGTATCCCGACGCTGGAAGAGTGTGACGTTTGCCACGGCAGCGGCGCGAAAGCGGGCACACAGCCTCAGACCTGTCCAACCTGTCACGGCTCTGGTCAGGTACAGATGCGTCAGGGCTTCTTCGCGGTACAGCAGGCCTGTCCTCACTGTCACGGTCGCGGCACGCTGATTAAAGATCCATGCACCAAATGCCACGGGCACGGTCGCGTTGAGAAAACCAAAACTCTGTCCGTTAAGATCCCGGCTGGCGTCGATACGGGCGACCGCATCCGTCTGGCCGGTGAGGGCGAAGCAGGCGAGCACGGCGCACCGGCAGGCGATCTGTACGTTCAGGTCCAGGTGAAACAGCACGCCATCTTCGAGCGTGAAGGTAATAACCTGTACTGCGAAGTGCCGATCAACTTCGCGATGGCGGCACTCGGTGGCGAAATCGAAGTGCCAACGCTGGACGGTCGCGTGAACCTGAAAGTGCCTGGCGAAACCCAGACCGGTAAGCTGTTCCGCATGCGCGGGAAAGGCGTTAAATCCGTTCGCGGTGGCGCCCAGGGCGACCTGCTGTGCCGCGTCGTCGTGGAAACGCCGGTTGGCCTGAACGACAAGCAGAAACAGCTGCTGAAAGAACTGCAGGAGAGCTTTGGCGGTCCGACGGGTGAGAAAAACAGCCCGCGTTCCAAAAGCTTCTTCGATGGCGTCAAAAAATTCTTCGATGATTTGACTCGCTAATTCGTTAGCTGGTTTTCATCTTCTCAAAGCCCGGAAGCGATTCCGGGCTTTTTTATTTGCGCGTATAGCTCGGTTAAACTGAGTCTAAACTCAACATTAATCTGTTTTTGCCGATCTATTTGGCTTGGTATTATGGTTTTATCGAGGTATTGTTGTAAAAGAGAGAACGTAAATGAAATTACTACACCGTTTCTTTAGCAGTGAGGCGTCCGGTGGCGTGATCCTGATTATTGCCGCAGCGGCCGCGATGGTGCTGGCTAACCTTGGCATCACGCAGGATCTCTACCATGCATTTCTGGAAACGCCCGTTGAGCTGAAGGTCGGGGCGCTGGAAATTAACAAGAACATGCTGCTGTGGATCAACGATGCGCTAATGGCGGTGTTCTTCCTGCTGGTGGGTCTTGAGGTTAAGCGTGAGCTGGTTCTGGGCTCGCTTGCCAGCCGCCAGCGCGCGGCGTTTCCTGTGATAGCAGCCATCGGCGGAATGGTTGTTCCGGCGTTGCTCTTCCTGGCGTTCACCTGGCAGGATCCTGTTGCGCGTGACGGCTGGGCGATCCCGGCCGCGACGGATATCGCCTTTGCGCTCGGTGTCTTAGCCTTGCTCGGTAGCCGCGTGCCGGTAGCCCTGAAAATCTTCCTGATGGCGCTGGCGATCATCGATGACCTGGGCGCCATTGTGATTATCGCGCTGTTCTACACCAGCGATCTGTCGATCCTGTCCCTGAGCGTCGCCGCCGGGGCGATTGCGGTGCTGGCGCTGCTGAATATCTTCAATGTTCGCCGCATCGGTATCTATATCCTGGTGGGGATGGTGCTGTGGACGGCGGTACTGAAATCCGGCGTGCACGCCACGCTGGCAGGCGTGATTGTGGGCTTCTTCGTGCCGCTTAAACCGCAGGACGGCAAGTCGCCTGCCAAACAGCTGGAGCATGTGCTGCACCCTTGGGTTGCCTTTATGATCCTGCCGCTGTTTGCGTTTGCCAACGCGGGCGTTTCCCTCGGCGGCGTGACGCTGGACGGGCTGACGTCCGTGCTGCCGCTGGGCATTATTGCCGGGCTGTTTATCGGTAAGCCGCTGGGCATTAGCCTCTTCTGCTGGCTGGCGACGAAGCTGAAGCTGGCGTCATTGCCGCATGGCACCACGTTTTCGCAAATTATGGCCGTCGGCGTGCTGTGTGGAATCGGGTTTACGATGTCGATCTTTATTTCGACACTGGCGTTTGGTACGCATGCGCCTGAGCTTATCGTCTGGGCTAAACTCGGCATTCTCATCGGGTCATTACTGGCCGCGGTAATCGGTTATACCTTGTTGAAGGTGAAGTTGTCCGGACAGGCCGTCCAGGCATAACGGAACACCGGGAGGAGGCGATCCTTCTCCCGATACACACTCAGGGAGAGAAGACGCGATGTCTCATTTAAATTACAACCATCTGTACTACTTCTGGCACGTCTATAAACAGGGCTCGGTGGTGGGGGCGGCAGAGGCGCTCTACCTGACGCCGCAAACCATCACCGGGCAAATCAAGGCCCTGGAAGAGCGTCTGCAGGGGAAGCTGTTCAAGCGTAAGGGGCGTGGGATTGAACCCAGCGAACTGGGTGAACTGGTGTTCCGCTATGCGGACAAAATGTTCACCCTGAGCCAGGAGATGCTGGATATCGTCAACTACCGCAAAGAGTCGAACCTGCTCTTTGACGTTGGCGTGGCGGATGCGCTGTCCAAGCGGCTGGTGAGCGGCGTGCTGGATGCGGCGGTAGTTGAAGACGAGCAAATTCACCTGCGCTGCTTTGAATCCACCCACGAGATGCTGCTGGAACAGCTGAGCCAGCACAAGCTGGATATGATTATCTCGGACTGCCCGATTGACTCCACCCAGCAGGAAGGGCTGTTCTCGGTGAAGATTGGCGAATGTGGCGTGAGCTTCTGGTGTATCAACCCGCCGCCGGAGAAACCCTTCCCGGCCTGCCTGGAAGAGCGTCGCCTGCTGGTGCCTGGGCGACGCTCAATGCTCGGACGCAAGCTGCTGAACTGGTTTAATTCGCAGGGGCTGAAGGTAGAAATCCTCGGTGAGTTCGACGATGCGGCGCTGATGAAAGCCTTTGGCGAAGCGCATAATGCGATCTTCGTTGCGCCGACGCTGTACGCGCACGATCTCTATTCAGACGACAAGATTACGGAGATAGGCAGAGTGGATAACGTGATGGAGGAGTATCACGCCATATTTGCCGAAAGAATGATTCAGCACCCGGCGGTGCAGCGAATCTGCAACCGTGACTACTCGGCGCTGTTTACGCCACCGGCAATCTGAAGGCATAAAAAAACCCGCGTTAAGCGGGTTCTTTAAACAAGCAACAACAAGTAGCGATTAAGCCAGTTTGTTGATCTGCGCGGTCAGGTTTGCTTTATGACGCGCTGCTTTGTTTTTGTGGATCAGACCTTTAGCAGCCTGACGATCCACGATTGGTTGCATTTCGTTAAATGCGTTCTGCGCTGCAGCTTTGTCGCCTGCTTCGATTGCTGCGTATACTTTCTTGATGAAAGTACGCATCATAGAGCGACGGCTTGCGTTGTGCTTACGAGCCTTTTCAGACTGAACGGCACGTTTCTTAGCTGATTTGATATTAGCCAAGTCCAACTCCCAAATATGTTCTATGTGGACAATTCAAAGGCCGAGGAATATGCCCTCTTTGCCTTCTTTTGTCAATGGATTTGTGCAAATAAGCGCCGTTAATTAGCGACGCTACGTTACGTAGTGATGGCGCAGGATTCTACCAGCTTGTCTTCCCTGAATACAGCCTTTCGGCATAAAAATCGCAGTTCACGAGCAGATTTTTTCGCTGCGAAAGGTCAGCCTGATGAAATCATTACGGCTTTCTGTTTTGCGCGAACAATCGCCGGTTAACCTTAACCGCTGTACAAGGTATACTTTGGCGATTTTCACTGTTTTGAGCCAGACATGAAGCTGATACGCGGCATACATAATCTCAGCAGCGCGCCACACGGGTGCGTGCTGACTATTGGTAATTTCGACGGCGTGCATCGTGGTCATCAGGCGCTGTTGCAGGGATTGCGGAAAGAAGGGGAGGCCCGTGGCCTGCCCGTTGTAGTGATGATTTTCGAGCCGCAGCCGCTGGAATTGTTTGCGGGCGATAAATCTCCCGCCCGACTCACTCGCCTGCGCGAGAAATTGCGCTATCTGGCGGAGTCCGGCGTGGACTATGTATTGTGTTTACGTTTCGATCGTCGCTTTGCCGCGCTGACAGCACAAAATTTCGTCAGCGACCTGCTGGTTAAGCGTCTTGGCGTACAGTTTCTCGCCGTGGGTGATGATTTCCGCTTTGGCGCTGGTCGTCAGGGCGATTTCTTGCTATTACAGAAGGCTGGTCTGGAGTATGGATTTGACGTCACCAGCGCGATGACCTTCTGCGAAGGCGGCGTGCGCGTCAGCAGCACGGCGGTGCGTCAGGCGCTGGCTAATGATGACCTGGACACGGCAGAAACCCTGCTGGGCCATCCGTTCACCATCTCTGGCCGCGTGGTCCATGGCGATGCGCTGGGCCGCACGATAGGCTTCCCGACGGCGAATATACCGCTGCGTCGTCAGGTTTCCCCGGTTAAAGGGGTGTATGCGGTGGAAGTGGCAGGACTGGGCGATAAGCCGTTCTACGGCGTCGCCAACATTGGCACGCGTCCGACCGTCGCCGGTGTGCGTCAACAGTTAGAAGTGCACCTGCTGGACGTTGTAATGGACCTCTATGGTCGCCATATAGATGTGATACTGCGTAAAAAAATACGCAACGAGCAGCGATTTGGTTCGCTGGATGAACTAAAAGCGCAAATTGCGCGAGATGAATTGACGGCCCGCGAGTTTTTTGGGCTTTGAACCCGGCTTAACTGCCTACGTGATAAATACGGAACCGAGAATCTGATGAGTGACTATAAATCAACCCTGAATTTGCCGGAAACAGGGTTCCCGATGCGCGGCGATCTCGCCAAGCGCGAACCGGGAATGCTGGCGCGTTGGACCGATGATGACCTGTACGGCATCATTCGTGCAGCCAAAAAAGGCAAAAAAACCTTCATTCTGCATGATGGCCCTCCATATGCGAATGGCAGCATTCATATTGGTCACTCGGTTAACAAGATTCTGAAAGACATTATCGTGAAGTCAAAAGGCCTCACGGGATATGACTCGCCTTACGTTCCGGGCTGGGACTGCCACGGTCTGCCAATCGAGCTGAAAGTGGAGCAAGAGTTCGGCAAGCCGGGTGAGAAGTTCACCGCCGCCGAGTTCCGTGCGAAGTGCCGCGAATACGCAGCCACGCAGGTTGACGGTCAGCGCGCTGACTTCATCCGTCTGGGCGTGCTGGGCGACTGGTCGCACCCGTACCTGACCATGGACTTCAAAACTGAAGCCAACATCATCCGTGCGCTGGGTAAAATCATCGGTAACGGCCACCTGCACAAAGGCGCTAAGCCGGTGCACTGGTGCGTGGACTGCCGCTCTGCGCTGGCAGAAGCGGAAGTTGAATATTACGACAAAACCTCTCCGTCTATCGACGTGGCGTTCAACGCTGTCGATCAGGATGCGGTGAAGGCTAAATTTGGCGTCTCCTCGGTAAACGGCCCGATCTCTCTGGTGATCTGGACCACCACCCCGTGGACCCTGCCGGCGAACCGTGCGATCTCCCTGTCCGGTGAGTTCGAATACGCGCTGGTTCAGATTGACGGTCAGGCGGTTATCCTGGCGAAAGATCTGGTTGAGAGCGTGCTGAAGCGCGCGCATATCACCGACTACACCGTGCTGGGCACCGTGAAAGGCGACGCGCTGGAGCTGATGCGCTTCAAACACCCGTTCCTGGACTTCGACGTTCCGGCGATCCTGGGCGACCACGTGACGCTGGAAGCGGGTACCGGTGCGGTGCATACCGCCGGTGGCCATGGTCCTGACGACTACAACATCAGCCTGAAGTACGGTCTGGAAATCGCTAACCCGGTTGGCCCGGACGGATCTTACCTGCCAGGCACCTATCCGGCGCTAGACGGTATCAACGTCTTCAAGGCGAACGACATCATCGTCGACATGCTGCGCACCAGCGGCGCGCTGCTGCACGTTGAAAAAATGCAGCACAGCTATCCGTGCTGCTGGCGTCACAAAACCCCGATCATCTTCCGTGCGACCCCGCAGTGGTTCGTCAGCATGGATCAGAAAGGCCTGCGCGAGCAGTCTCTGAAAGAGATCAAAGGCGTGCAGTGGATCCCTGACTGGGGCCAGGCGCGTATCGAATCCATGGTGGCTAACCGTCCTGACTGGTGTATCTCCCGTCAGCGTACCTGGGGAGTGCCGATGTCTCTGTTCGTACATAAAGAGACGCAGGAGCTGCACCCGAACACCCTGGAACTGATGGAAGAAGTGGCGAAGCGCGTCGAAGTTGACGGCATTCAGGCGTGGTGGGATCTCGACTCCCGCGACATCCTGGGCGCTGACGCAGACAACTACGAGAAAGTGCCGGATACCCTGGACGTGTGGTTCGACTCCGGGTCTACCCACTCCTCCGTGGTTGACGTGCGTCCGGAATTTGCCGGTCACGCTGCCGATATGTATCTGGAAGGGTCTGACCAACACCGCGGCTGGTTCATGTCATCTCTGATGATCTCCACCGCCATGAAGGGTAAAGCGCCTTACCGTCAGGTACTGACTCACGGCTTCACCGTGGATGGTCAGGGCCGTAAGATGTCCAAATCTATCGGTAACACCGTTTCTCCGCAGGATGTGATGAACAAGCTGGGCGCAGACATTCTGCGTCTGTGGGTGGCCTCTACCGATTACACCGGCGAAATGGCGGTGTCTGACGAGATCCTGAAGCGTGCTGCCGACAGCTATCGTCGTATCCGTAACACCGCGCGCTTCCTGCTGGCGAACCTGAACGGGTTCGATCCGGCAAAAGACATGGTGAAACCGGAAGAGATGGTGGTGCTGGACCGCTGGGCGGTAGGCTGCGCGAAAGCGGCGCAGGAAGATATCCTGAAAGCCTATGAGTCTTACGACTTCCACGAAGTGGTGCAGCGCCTGATGCGCTTCTGCTCCATCGAGATGGGCTCGTTCTACCTCGACATCATCAAAGACCGCCAGTACACCGCGAAAGCGGACAGCGTGGCGCGTCGTAGCTGCCAGACCGCGCTGTTCCACATCGCAGAAGCGCTGGTGCGCTGGATGGCGCCGATCATGTCCTTCACCGCGGATGAAATCTGGGGCTACCTGCCGGGCGACCGTGAGAAGTATGTGTTCACGGGCGAGTGGTACGAAGGTCTGTTCGATCTCTCCAGCACCGAAGCGATGAACGATGCCTTCTGGGACGAGCTGCTCAAAGTGCGTGGCGAAGTGAACAAGGTTATCGAGCAGGCGCGCGCGGACAAGAAAGTCGGCGGCTCTCTGGAAGCGGCAGTTACGCTGTATGCCGAACCGGAGCTGGCGGCGAAGCTGACGGCGCTGGGCGATGAATTACGATTTGTCCTGTTGACCTCCGGTGCGAAAGTTGCGGATTATGCCGATGCTTCTGCTGATGCTCAGCAGAGCGAGCTGCTCAAAGGACTGAAAGTCGCGCTGAGCAAAGCCGACGGTGAGAAATGCCCGCGTTGCTGGCATTACACCACCGATGTTGGCCAGGTGGCGGAACACGCAGACATCTGCGGACGCTGTGTAAGCAACGTCGCCGGTGACGGCGAAAAACGTAAGTTTGCCTGATGAGTAAAACTCTCTGTTCAACAGGACTGCGCTGGCTGTGGCTGGTTGTGGTGGTGCTGATTATCGATCTGGGCAGCAAGTTCCTGATCCTCCAGAATTTTGCTCTGGGGGAGACGGTTCCGCTGTTCCCGTCGCTTAACCTGCACTACGCGCGTAACTACGGCGCAGCGTTTAGTTTCCTTGCCGACAGCGGTGGCTGGCAGCGCTGGTTCTTTGCGGGTATCGCTCTCGGTATCTGCGTGATCCTCGCGGTGCTGATGTACCGCTCGAAGGCCACGCAAAAGCTGAATAACATTGCCTACGCGCTGATCATTGGCGGCGCGCTGGGCAACCTGTTTGACCGCCTGTGGCACGGCTTTGTGGTTGATATGATCGACTTCTACGTCGGCGACTGGCACTTCGCGACCTTTAACCTGGCCGATACGGCAATTTGTATCGGTGCGGCGTTAATCGTGCTGGAAGGCTTCTTGCCTAAACCGGCCGCGAAAGAGCAGGCGTAACACACTCGCCCGGTGGCGTAATGCTACCGGGCAAAACAAGCGAGCAATTTGCATGTCTAAATCCGTACAGAGCAACAGCGCGGTTCTCGTTCACTTCACGCTGAAGCTGGATGACGGCTCCACGGCCGAATCCACCCGCAATAACGGCAAACCGGCCCTGTTTCGTCTTGGCGATACCTCCCTGTCTGAAGGTCTTGAGCAGCAGCTTCTGGGCCTGAAAGAGGGTGAGAAAAAAGCCTTTTCGCTGGAGCCGGATGCCGCGTTTGGCGTGCCGAGTCCGGACCTGATCCAGTATTTCTCGCGCCGCGAGTTTATGGACGCGGGTGAACCGGAGATCGGAGCGATTATGCTCTTTACCGCTATGGACGGCAGCGAAATGCCTGGCGTGATCCGCGAGATCAACGGCGACTCTATTACCGTTGACTTCAACCATCCGCTTGCCGGGCGTACCGTTCATTTTGATGTTGAAGTGCTGGAAATCGATCCTGCACTGGAGGCCTGAAATGCAGATCCTGTTGGCTAACCCGCGCGGCTTCTGCGCCGGTGTAGACCGCGCTATCAGCATTGTTGAAAACGCGCTGGAGATTTACGGCGCGCCGATTTATGTACGTCACGAAGTGGTGCACAACCGCTACGTGGTCGACAGCCTGCGCGAGCGCGGCGCCATCTTCATTGAGCAGATCAGCGAAGTGCCGGACGGTGCGATCCTGATCTTCTCCGCGCACGGCGTCTCTCAGGCGGTACGTAACGAAGCGAAAAGCCGCGATCTGACCGTATTCGATGCCACCTGTCCGCTGGTGACAAAAGTGCATATGGAAGTGGCTCGCGCCAGCCGTCGTGGTGAAGAGTCGATTCTGATTGGCCATGCCGGTCATCCGGAAGTCGAAGGCACCATGGGCCAGTACAGTAACCCGGAAGGGGGCATGTATCTGGTTGAGTCGCCTGAAGATGTCTTTACGCTGAACGTGAAAAATGAAGCCCGTCTGTCGTTTATGACCCAGACGACGCTCTCCGTAGACGATACTTCAGACGTGATTGACGCGCTGCGTCAGCGCTTCCCGAAAATCGTTGGCCCGCGTAAGGATGATATCTGCTACGCGACCACTAACCGTCAGGAAGCGGTGCGCGCACTGGCTGAAAAGGCGGATGTGGTGCTGGTAGTCGGCTCCAAAAACTCGTCTAACTCAAACCGTCTGGCCGAACTGGCGCAACGCATGGGGAAAGCGGCTTTCCTGATTGATGATGCGTCGGATATTCAGGAGGCGTGGGTTAAGCACGCGGGCTGTGTCGGCGTGACGGCCGGGGCGTCTGCGCCAGATATTCTGGTACAGAACGTCATTTCTCGTCTGCAGGAACTGGGCGGTGGCGAAGCGGTGCCGCTGGAAGGACGTGAAGAAAACATCGTTTTTGAAGTCCCGAAAGAACTGCGCATCGACGCCCGCGAAGTCGAATAGACCTTTTTCTGATGAAAGGCCAGCACCTCCTGTGCTGGCCTTTTTTTTACCCGTTACTTTATCGTGACGACAAAATCATGTCTTTTACTGATATTTAAGTCGGTTTCACGTTAAATTCTAATTATCGGTGTTTTCAGTTGGCAGTGCTTCTCAAGGCTGGTTAATCTGAAAACGGTTTACATCATTTTAACGTAAGAGAATAACTATGCATGATGCACAGATCCGTGTCGCCATTGCGGGCGCGGGTGGACGTATGGGCCGTCAGCTTATTCAGGCGGCACTTCAGATGGATGGCGTCGCGCTTGGCGCGGCACTGGAGCGTGAAGGTTCGTCGCTTCTGGGAACCGATGCCGGTGAGCTGTCGGGCGCAGGCCACACGGGCGTTACCGTGCAAAGCAGCCTGGAGGCGGTAAAAGAGGACTTCGATGTATTCATCGATTTTACCCGCCCGGAAGGTACGCTCGCGCATCTGGCGTTTTGTCGCCAGTACGGCAAGGGGATGGTAATCGGCACCACCGGTTTTGACGATGCGGGCAAGCAGGCTATCCAGGATGCATCAAAAGAGATTGCGATTGTCTTCGCCGCAAACTTCAGCGTGGGCGTTAACGTCATGCTGAAGCTGCTGGAGAAGGCCGCGAAGGTGATGGGCAACTATACCGATATCGAGATCGTAGAAGCTCACCACCGTTACAAGGTTGATGCGCCATCGGGTACGGCGCTGGCGATGGGCGAAGCGATTGCTCATGCACTTGATAAAGATTTAAAAGACTGCGCGGTCTATACGCGTGAAGGTTACACCGGCGAACGCGTTCCTGGCACTATTGGCTTCGCAACCGTGCGAGCGGGTGACATCGTCGGCGAACACACGGCGATGTTCGCCGATATTGGCGAACGCGTCGAAATTACGCATAAAGCCTCCAGCCGAATGACGTTCGCCAACGGCGCCGTACGCTCTGCTTTGTGGCTGAAAATCAAGAAAAACGGCCTTTTTGATATGCGAGATGTGCTCGATCTCAACAATTTGTAAGCATTATTACCCATCGTGATGTGGTTATTGCAGTCGTAATTGTTTGATTGCATAGGGCAATATTTTATTGCCCTTTTATTTTATCTATTTCATAGCGTATTTTTGTTTAAGTCTCTAAATATCTCTCTCTTGTGGCGTTTTAACGTTACTGAAATGTAAATTTTGACCATCTGGTCTACTTTATAGTGCTGCACCATCTCATTTTTCATTAAACCAGGCGCGCAAGCGTTTTCCGCAGTGATTTACCTGATCTTTTTGTCGCTTAAGCCGCAATCCACTCGCCAGACTTGCAAAAGAGTAAACAAAATATCCGTTTTAAGTTGACTTTTACCCACCAAATCCCCAGAATGCCGCCGTTTGCCAAAAATCCGCTGGCAACACATTTGCATTGATCCATGACATGCTATGAATTAATATGCAAATAAAGTGAGTGAATATTCTCTGGAGGGTGTTTTGATTAAGTCAGCGCTATTGGTTCTGGAAGACGGAACCCAGTTTATCGGTCGGGCCATAGGGGCAACGGGTTCGGCGGTTGGGGAAGTCGTTTTCAATACTTCAATGACCGGTTATCAAGAAATCCTCACTGATCCTTCCTATTCTCGCCAAATCGTTACTCTTACTTATCCTCATATCGGCAATGTCGGCACCAATGCGGCTGACGAAGAATCTTCTCAGGTACATGCGCAAGGCCTGGTCATCCGCGACCTGCCGCTGATTGCCAGCAACTTCCGCAATACCGAAGACCTCTCTTCTTACCTGAAGCGCCATAACATCGTGGCGATTGCCGATATCGATACCCGTAAGTTAACGCGTCTGCTGCGCGAGAAGGGTGCACAGAACGGCTGCATCATCGCGGGTGATAACCTCGATGCGACGCTGGCGCTGGAAAAAGCGAAAGCCTTCCCGGGCCTGAACGGCATGGACCTGGCGAAAGAAGTGACGACCGCTGAAGCCTACAGCTGGACTCAGGGTAGCTGGACGCTGGAAGGCGACCTGCCGGAAGCGAAAAAAGAGAGCGAGCTGCCGTTCCACGTGGTGGCCTACGATTTCGGCGCCAAGCGCAACATCCTGCGCATGCTGGTTGACCGCGGCTGCCGCCTGACGGTGGTTCCGGCACAAACGTCTGCCGAAGACGTGCTGAAGATGAATCCGGACGGTATTTTCCTGTCCAACGGCCCTGGCGACCCGGCGCCGTGCGATTACGCCATCGCCGCCATCAAGTCCTTCCTGGAAACCGACATCCCGGTATTCGGCATCTGCCTCGGCCATCAGCTGCTGGCGCTGGCGAGCGGTGCGAACACCGTTAAGATGAAGTTCGGCCACCACGGTGGTAACCACCCGGTGAAAGACATCGATAACAACACGGTGATGATCACCGCGCAGAACCACGGCTTTGCCGTCGATGAAGCCTCAATGCCGGCTAACCTGCGTGTGACCCATAAGTCGCTGTTCGATGGCACCCTGCAGGGAATTCATCGCACCGATAAGCCAGCATTCAGCTTCCAGGGTCACCCGGAAGCCAGCCCGGGCCCACACGACGCCGCGCCGCTGTTCGATCACTTCATCGAACTTATCGAGCAATACCGTAAGACCGCTAAATAATCAGGAGCCGAGAAGACAATGCCAAAACGTACAGACATAAAAAGCATCCTGATCCTTGGCGCTGGCCCGATCGTCATCGGCCAGGCCTGCGAATTCGACTACTCCGGCGCGCAGGCGTGTAAAGCCCTGCGTGAAGAGGGTTACCGCGTAATCCTGGTAAACTCTAACCCGGCAACCATCATGACCGACCCGGAAATGGCTGATGCAACCTACATCGAGCCGATTCACTGGGAAGTGGTACGTAAAATCATCGAGAAAGAGCGTCCGGACGCGGTGCTGCCAACCATGGGCGGCCAGACGGCGCTGAACTGTGCGCTGGAGCTGGAGCGTCAGGGTGTGCTGGAAGAGTTCGGCGTGACCATGATTGGTGCGACCGCCGACGCGATTGATAAAGCAGAAGATCGTCGCCGCTTCGACGTGGCGATGAAGAAAATCGGCCTCGACACCGCGCGTTCCGGTATCGCACACAACATGGAAGAAGCGCTGGCCGTCGCGGCTGACGTGGGCTACCCGTGCATCATCCGTCCATCGTTCACCATGGGCGGCACCGGCGGCGGTATCGCCTACAACCGCGAAGAGTTCGAAGAGATTTGCGAACGCGGTCTGGATCTCTCCCCAACCAAAGAGCTGCTGATTGATGAATCGCTGATTGGCTGGAAAGAGTACGAGATGGAAGTGGTGCGTGATAAAAACGACAACTGCATCATCGTCTGCTCCATCGAAAACTTCGATGCGATGGGTATCCACACCGGCGACTCCATCACCGTTGCGCCAGCCCAGACCCTGACCGACAAAGAGTATCAAATCATGCGTAACGCCTCGATGGCGGTACTGCGTGAAATCGGCGTGGAAACCGGCGGTTCTAACGTGCAGTTCTCGGTGAACCCGAAAACCGGCCGTCTGATTGTTATCGAAATGAACCCGCGCGTGTCCCGTTCCTCCGCGCTGGCCTCTAAAGCGACCGGCTTCCCGATTGCGAAAGTGGCGGCGAAGCTGGCGGTGGGTTACACCCTCGACGAGCTGATGAACGACATCACCGGTGGCCGCACCCCTGCGTCCTTCGAGCCGTCCATCGACTACGTTGTGACCAAAATTCCACGCTTCAACTTCGAGAAATTCGCGGGCGCGAACGACCGTCTGACCACCCAGATGAAGTCTGTCGGTGAAGTGATGGCGATTGGCCGCACGCAGCAGGAATCCCTGCAGAAAGCGCTGCGCGGCCTCGAAGTGGGCGCGACCGGTTTTGACCCGAAAGTGAGCCTGGACGACCCGGAAGCGCTGACCAAAATCCGCCGCGAGCTGAAAGACGCGGGCGCAGAGCGTATCTGGTATATCGCCGATGCCTTCCGTGCGGGCCTGTCCGTCGACGGCGTGTTCAACCTGACCAACATCGACCGCTGGTTCCTGGTGCAGATTGAAGAGCTGGTGCGTCTGGAAGAACAGGTCGCGGAGCTGGGCATCAACGGCCTGGACGCTGACTTCCTGCGCGTGCTGAAGCGCAAAGGCTTCGCCGATGCGCGTCTGGCTAAGCTGGCGGGCGTGCGCGAAGCGGAAATCCGCAAGCTGCGCGACCAGTACGACCTGCACCCGGTCTACAAGCGCGTGGACACCTGTGCGGCTGAATTCTCGACCGATACCGCCTATATGTACTCCACCTATGAAGACGAGTGCGAAGCGAACCCGTCCGTCGACCGCGACAAGATTATGGTGCTGGGCGGCGGTCCAAACCGTATCGGCCAGGGCATCGAGTTCGACTACTGCTGCGTACACGCCTCGCTGGCGCTGCGCGAAGACGGTTACGAGACCATCATGGTCAACTGTAACCCGGAAACCGTCTCTACCGACTACGACACCTCTGACCGCCTCTACTTCGAGCCGGTTACCCTGGAAGACGTGCTGGAAATCGTGCGCATCGAGAAGCCAAAAGGCGTTATCGTGCAGTACGGCGGCCAGACCCCGCTGAAGCTGGCGCGCGCGCTGGAAGCAGCAGGCGTGCCGGTTATCGGCACCAGCCCGGACGCGATTGACCGTGCGGAAGACCGCGAGCGTTTCCAGCAGGCGGTTGACCGTCTGAAGCTGAAACAGCCGGCGAACGCCACCGTCACCGCCATTGAAATGGCCGTTGAGAAGGCGAAAGAGATTGGCTACCCGCTGGTGGTGCGTCCTTCCTACGTGCTGGGCGGCCGCGCGATGGAAATCGTGTATGACGAAGCCGACCTGCGTCGCTACTTCCAGACTGCGGTGAGCGTTTCCAACGATGCGCCTGTGCTGCTCGACCGCTTCCTCGACGACGCGGTAGAAGTGGACGTTGACGCCATCTGCGACGGCGAAATGGTGCTGATTGGCGGCATCATGGAGCACATCGAGCAGGCGGGCGTGCACTCCGGCGACTCCGCCTGTTCTCTGCCAGCCTACACGCTGAGCCAGGAGATTCAGGACGTGATGCGCCAGCAGGTGCAGAAGCTGGCCTTTGAGCTGCAGGTTCGCGGTCTGATGAACGTCCAGTTCGCGGTGAAAGACAACGAAGTCTACCTGATTGAAGTCAACCCGCGTGCGGCACGTACCGTACCGTTCGTCTCCAAAGCCACCGGCGTTCCGCTGGCGAAAGTGGCGGCGCGCGTGATGGCGGGTCAGACGCTGGCGCAGCAGGGCGTGACCAAAGAGATCATTCCACCGTACTACTCGGTGAAAGAAGTGGTGCTGCCGTTCAACAAATTCCCGGGCGTTGACCCGCTGTTAGGGCCAGAAATGCGCTCTACCGGGGAAGTGATGGGCGTGGGACGCACCTTCGCAGAAGCGTTCGCGAAGGCGCAGCTGGGCAGTAGCTCCACCATGAGAAAATCAGGCCGTGCGCTGCTCTCCGTTCGCGAAGGCGACAAAGAGCGCGTGGTTGACCTGGCCGCCAAGCTGCTGAAACAGGGCTTCGAGCTGGACGCAACCCACGGTACCGCGATTGTGCTGGGCGAAGCCGGCATCAACCCGCGTCTGGTGAACAAGGTGCATGAAGGTCGTCCGCACATTCAGGACCGTATCAAGAATGGCGAATACACCTACATCATCAACACCACCGCAGGCCGCCAGGCGATTGAAGACTCCAAGCTGATTCGTCGCAGCGCGCTGCAGTACAAAGTGCACTATGACACCACCCTGAACGGCGGTTTCGCGACGGCCATGGCGCTGAACGCGGATGCCACCGAGAAGGTGATTTCAGTGCAGGAAATGCACGCGCAGATTAGCAAATAAGTAAAAATGCCCGGTGCCGTTCGGCTGCCGGGCATTCTCCCATCTTCAGAACCTTCTGGTTTTTCATCCGCTTTCAGTCAGTTAGCCTAAAATGGTTAGGTCGATAACGAAATTCAACTGAGAGCAGGGGAAAACACCATGCAAAATAAATTACTGATCGCTTCCGTTCTGGCTGCCACGACAATGTTTACCGTTGCGGGCTGTTCGTCTAATCAGGCCGTAAAAACCACCGATGGCAAAACCATTGTCACCGACGGCAAACCACAGGTGGATGACGATACCGGTCTGGTGTCGTATAAAAACGCCGAAACCGGTCAAACCGAGCAGATTAACCGTGACCAGGTGAAATCCATGGGCGAGCTGGATAACTAATTCAGAATTCTGACGTAAGCCCGTCAATAATATTCACTATTAGCCTGTTGAATTACTGACTACACTCTTTTGTTAAAAGAAAGCAGTAACAACAGGCTAATCAATGATTCTGATAATTTATGCCCATCCTTATCCGCAGCACTCGCATGCGAATAAGCGGATGCTTGAGCAGGTAAGGACGCTTGATAACGTAGAGATACGTTCCCTCTATCAACTCTATCCCGATTTTAATATCGATATCGCCGCCGAACAGGAGGCGCTTTCCCGTGCCGATCTGATTATCTGGCAGCATCCGATGCAGTGGTACAGCACGCCTCCGCTCCTGAAGATGTGGATTGATAAAGTCTTCTCCCACGGCTGGGCGTATGGCCACAACGGCAATGCGCTAAAAGGAAAAAGCCTGATGTGGGCGGTCACCACCGGCGGTGGGGAAAGCCATTTTGATATCGGTTCCTTCCCGGGTTTTGACGTCCTGGCGCAGCCGCTGCAGGCGACCGCGCTCTATTGCGGTCTGAACTGGCTCCCGCCGTTTGCGATGCACTGCACGTTTGTTTGCGACGATGAAACGCTGCAGGCGCAGGCTCGTCATTATAAACAACGCTTACTTGAGTGGCAGGAGACGCACCATGGATAGCCATACGCTGATACAGGCGCTGATTTACCTCGGCGCGGCGGCGCTGATTGTGCCCGTGGCGGTCCGCCTGGGGCTGGGCTCGGTGCTTGGCTACCTGATTGCGGGCTGCGTCATTGGGCCGTGGGGCTTTAGACTGGTCACGGATGCCGAGGCGATTCTCCATTTCGCTGAAATTGGCGTGGTGCTGATGCTGTTTGTGATTGGCCTGGAGCTCGACCCGCAGCGGCTGTGGAAGCTTCGCGCCTCGGTATTTGGCGGCGGAGCGCTGCAGATGGTGGCCTGCGGCCTGCTGCTGGGCGGGTTCTGCATCCTGTTAGGAATGGACTGGAAAGTGGCAGAGCTCATCGGCATGACGCTGGCGCTCTCCTCGACAGCGATTGCCATGCAGGCGATGAACGAGCGAAATCTGACGGTCTCCCAGATGGGACGCAGCGCGTTCTCGGTGCTGCTATTCCAGGACATTGCCGCTATCCCGCTGGTAGCGATGATCCCGCTGCTGGCGGCCAGCGGTTCCTCTACCACGCTGGGCGCTTTCGCGCTGTCGGCGCTGAAGGTGGCGGGCGCGCTGGCGCTGGTGGTGCTGCTTGGTCGCTACGTCACCCGCCCGCTGCTGCGGTTTGTCGCCCGCTCTGGCCTGCGCGAAGTGTTCAGCGCCGTGGCGCTGTTCCTGGTGTTTGGCTTCGGTCTGCTGCTGGAGGAGGCCGGGCTGTCGATGGCGATGGGGGCGTTCCTCGCAGGCGTTCTGCTGGCGAGCTCTGAATACCGTCACGCGCTGGAAAGCGATATCGAGCCGTTCAAAGGGTTGCTGCTGGGTCTGTTTTTCATCGGCGTCGGGATGTCCGTCGACTTCGGCACGCTGGTGACGCATCCGCTGCGGATCGTCATCCTGCTCGTCGGCTTCCTGGTCATTAAAATGGTGATGCTGTGGCTGATTGCTCGCCCACTGAACGTGCCGGGCAGGCAGCGCCGCTGGTTCGCCGTGCTGCTGGGGCAGGGGAGTGAATTTGCGTTCGTGGTGTTTGGCGCCGCGCAGATGGCAAACGTGCTCGATCCCGAGTGGGCGAAGGCGCTGACGCTGGCAGTCGCCCTGTCGATGGCGGCGACGCCTGTGCTGCTGGTGGTGCTGACGCGCCTGGAGAAATCGGACAGCGGTCAGGAGCGCGAGGCCGATGAGATCGACGAGGAGCAGCCGCGCGTCATCATCGCCGGATTTGGCCGCTACGGGCAGATCGTGGGTCGTTTACTGCTGTCGAGCGGGGTGAAAATGGTCATCCTCGATCACGACCCCGACCATGTCGATACCCTGCGTAAATTTGATATGAAGGTGTTTTACGGGGATGCAACCCGCGTCGATCTGCTGGAATCCGCCGGGGCGGCAAAAGCCGAGGTGTTGATTAACGCCATTGACGATCCGGAAACCAGCATGCAGATGGTGGAGCTGGTAAAAGAGCATTTCCCGGCGCTGACTATTATCTCCCGCGCGCGCGATGTGGATCACTACATCCGGCTGCGGCAGGCGGGCGTAGACGCGCCCGAGCGTGAAACCTTCGAAGGTGCGCTGAAGTCTGGCCGCATGGCGCTGGAAAACCTGGGGCTCGGCGCGTATGAAGCACGCGAACGGGCAGACCTGTTCCGCCGCTTTAATACCGAGATGGTCGAAGAGATGGCGGCGATGGCCGGCAGTACCGCCACCGAGCGTGCGGCGGTCTTCAAACGCACCAGCGCGATGCTGACGGAAATCATTAACGAGGACCGTAACCACCTGTCGCTGATCCAGCGCCATGGCTGGCAGGGCACGGAAGAGGGCAAGCATACCGGCGATCCGGCTGACGAGCCCGAGAGTAAACCTTCCGCGTGAAGTGGAGTTGCCAGCAATATTAAAAAATTTCTTTATCTTTACCCTGCCGCCAGTCGACGAAAGATTAAGCTTTCCGTATAGTGGCGGCAATTTTTTGCATCCGGGAAATTTTCAATGATCAGTCTGATTGCAGCGCTGGCGGTAGACCGCGTTATCGGTATGGAAAATGCCATGCCGTGGAACCTGCCTGCCGATCTCGCATGGTTTAAACGTACTACGTTAAACAAGCCGGTAGTGATGGGCCGCCTGACCTGGGAGTCGATTGGTCGTCCATTGCCGGGCCGTAAGAATATCGTTATCAGCAGCCAGCCGGGCACTGACGATCGCGTCGAATGGGTAAAATCAGTAGACGAGGCGATTGCTGCATGCGGCAATGCCGAAGAGATCATGGTGATTGGCGGTGGGCGCGTGTACGAACAGTTCCTGCCAAAAGCGCAGAAGCTGTATCTGACCCACATTGATGCAGAAGTGGAAGGGGATACTCATTTCCCGGACTACGATCCGGACGAGTGGGAATCGGTATTCAGCGAATTCCACGACGCGGATGCACAGAACTCCCACAGCTACTGCTTCGAGATTCTGGAACGTCGTTAAGTGATTTTCCCTCTCCCGGCCGGGAGAGGGAATAGCGTATCAGGAGGCAACGGCCTCGCTTTCCCCCAGGTCCAGCTGTCGGTTGGACGGCTGCACAAAGTAAGCTTTATCTTCCCAGCGTAAGCAGGTTAACTCTCCGCCCCAGCAGCATCCGGTATCCAGACCGTAAATCCCTTCCGGTGTGCCTTTTCCTTCCAGTGCAGCCCAGTGGCCAAATACCACGCTGTACTCGCTTGTCACCGGTCCCGGAATGGCAAACCACGGTTTCAGCGGAGCGGGCGCGCTTTCCGGCGTCTCTTTGGAATACATGTCCAGCTGTCCGTTCGGGAAGCAGAAGCGCATGCGGGTGAACGCGTTGGTGATAAAGCGCAGACGGGCCAGACCGCTGAGATCCTCGCTCCAGTGGTTCGGCATATCGCCGTACATGGCATCGAGGAAGAAAGGATACGAGTCGCTTGCCAGCACCGCCTCAACGTCACGCGCGCAGGTTTTCGCCGTCTCAAGATCCCATTGCGGGGTGATCCCGGCATGCGCCATGACCAGCTTTTTCTCTTCGTCGATCTGCAGCAGGGGCTGACGGCGCAGCCAGTTAATCAGATCGTCCGCGTCCGGCGCATCCAGCAGTGGGGTGAGGCGATCTTTAGGTTTGTTGCGGCTGATCCCGGCGAAAACCGCCAGCAGATGCAGATCGTGATTGCCCAGCACCATGCGCACGCTATCGCCCAGCGATTTGACGAAACGTAATACTTCAAGGGAGCCGGGGCCACGCGCGACTAAATCGCCCGTCAGCCAGAGCGTGTCCTGTCCTGGCGTAAAGTCGACCTGTTTTAATAATGCGATCAGTTCATCGTAGCAACCGTGAACGTCGCCAATCAGATATGTAGACATTAGATTAATGAATGAGTGTGGTTACGGCGAGACGGAACACAGGAATGGCAACGCGGAAATCATTGCCATCGACGTCGACCATTTCATAATGGCCCTGCATGGTACCCATCGGCGTTTCAATCACCGCGCCGCTGGTATACTGGTACTCTTCGCCAGGGGCGATGTGGGGCTGTTCACCGACCACACCTTCGCCCTGAACTTCGATTTCGCGGCCATTGCCGTTAGTGATAAGCCAGTAGCGCCCGCGCAGCTGCACGGGCATCCGCCCCAGATTGCGAATGGTCACGGTGTAAGCGAAAACAAAACGTTCTTCGTCCGGTGAGGACTGTGATTCAACATAGACGCTTTGTACATGGACACATACGCGGGGCGAATCAATCATGGCTTAACTCTCCTTCGGCGGCGCATTATCGCTGATGTAATTAGCCAGCTTGCAGTACTGCTCTACGGAAATGTTCTCCGCACGCATTGCCGGGTCGATCCCCAGCTCGGCTAACACCTCAACGGTAAACGAATTGCTCAGGCTGTTACGGATCGTTTTACGGCGCTGGTTAAAGGCTTCTGTGGTAATGCGGCTCAGTACGCGCAGATCTTTAACCGGATACGGTTTCGTCTTGTGCGGCACAAGGCGCACAACCGCTGAATCCACTTTCGGTGGTGGTGTGAACGCTGACGGCGGTACTTCGAGTACCGGGATCACGTTGCAGTAATACTGTGCCATCACGCTTAAACGACCATACGCTTTACTGTTCGGGCCTGCAACCAGACGGTTAACAACCTCTTTTTGCAACATGAAGTGCATGTCGGCAATGGCATCAGTATAGCTAAAGAGGTGGAACATGAGCGGCGTGGAGATGTTGTACGGCAGGTTGCCGAACACGCGCAGCGGCTGGCCCATTTTTTCGGACAGTTCGCCAAAGTTCATGGTCATGGCGTCCTGCTGATAGATGGTCAGCTTCGGCCCGAGGAACGGGTGCGTTTGCAGGCGTGCGGCCAGATCGCGGTCCAGTTCGATGACGGTCAACTCGTCGAGGCGTTCGCCTACCGGCTCGGTCAGCGCGGCAAGGCCCGGGCCGATTTCGACCATCGCCTGGCCTTTTTGCGGATTAATAGCCGAGACAATGCTTTCGATCACGAACTGATCGTTAAGGAAGTTTTGCCCGAAACGTTTACGGGCTAAGTGGCCCTGATGGACTCGATTAGTCATTGAGTATTAACAATCATTTTGATGGCGAGATTAAGCGCCGTAATAAAACTGCCGACATCCGCTTTCCCCTGGCCTGCCAGATCCAGCGCAGTACCGTGGTCAACGGACGTTCGAATAAAGGGTAAACCGAGGGTGATATTCACCCCGCGGCCAAAGCCCTGGTATTTTAGCACGGGCAGGCCCTGATCGTGGTACATCGCGAGCACGGCGTCGGCATTATCCAGGTATTTCGGCTGGAAAAGGGTATCTGCAGGCAGCGGCCCGCTGAGGTTCATCCCCTTCGCCCGCATTTCGTTGAGTACCGGAATGATGGTGTCGATCTCTTCGGTGCCCATGTGCCCGCCTTCACCGGCATGCGGATTCAGGCCGCAGACCAGCACGTGCGGCTGCGGGATCCCAAACTTTGTCTGCAGATCGTGATGCAAAATCCCGATGATCTCGCGCAGGAGTTCAGGGGTGATCGCATCAGGAATGGCTTTGATCGGCAGATGGGTAGTCACCAGCGCAACGCGCATTTCCTCCGTCGCCAGCATCATCACCACTTTCGGGCTGTGCGAGCGCTCTTCGAAGAACTCCGTATGCCCGGTAAAGGGTATACCCGCTTCGTTGATGACGCCTTTGTGGACGGGGCCGGTGATCAGGGCGGCAAATTCGCCCTTCAGGCAACCGTCGCAGGCGCGCGCCAGGGTTTCAACGACATAGTGGCCGTTTTCCGTGCTGAGCTGGCCCGGTATGACCGGCGTACGAAGGGGGATGGAAAGAAGGGTGAGCGTACCGGCTTGCTGCGGTGCAGGCTGTTGGCCTTCAACGTAAGGGATGAGCGTTAAAGGCAGACCGAGGAGCGTTGCCCGGTCTTGTAACAGTGTTGCATCGGCGCAGACAACCAGCTCTACCGGCCAGCTGCGCTGAGCGAGCTGAACAACGAGGTCAGGTCCAATCCCGGCGGGTTCGCCGGGCGTGATAACAACACGATGCTGTTTCATTAGTTGCTCAGAACTTTCACGTAAGCGCTGGCGCGTTGTTCCTGCATCCAGGTTGCGGCTTCTTCAGAGAACTTACGGTTAAACAGCATACGGTAGGCTCTGTCTTTCTGTGCCGCATCCGTTTTATCAACGTTACGGGTGTCCATCAGCTCGATCAGATGCCAGCCAAATGAAGAGTGGACCGGCGCGCTGATCTGGCCTTTGTTCAGCTTCATCAACGCATCGCGGAAGGCAGGATCGTAAATATCCGCAGCCGCCCAGCCCAGATCGCCGCCCTGGTTAGCAGAGCCTGGATCCTGAGAGAACTCTTTTGCTGCCTTCGCAAATGAGGTTTTACCGCTCTTAATGTCAGCTGCGATCTGTTCCAGCTTCACACGCGCCTGATCGTCAGTCATGATCGGTGACGGTTTCAGAAGTATGTGGCGAGCGTGAACTTCGGTGACGGAGATATTTTGGCTCTGGCCGCGCAGATCGTTCACCTTC
This sequence comes from Enterobacter sp. Y17, assembly GCF_019730495.1. Taxonomy (NCBI): domain Bacteria; kingdom Pseudomonadati; phylum Pseudomonadota; class Gammaproteobacteria; order Enterobacterales; family Enterobacteriaceae; genus Enterobacter; species Enterobacter sp. Y17. The sequence continues at coordinate 2,758,091 of NZ_JAASKP010000001.1, read as the reverse complement.
AGAATGTGGAAGCCCACGCCTGAACGAATAGGACCAACGATATCCCCTTTCTTCGCCGTGCTCAGCGCCTGGGCAAAGATAGATGGCAGCTCCTGAATACGTCCCCAGCCCATCTGGCCGCCTTTCAGCGCCTGTTGGTCAGCGGAGTAGGTGATTGCCAGCTTGCCAAAGTCGCCGCCGTTACGCGCCTGTTCAACAATAGAACGCGCCTGGCTTTCTGCTTCCGCAGCCTGATCGGACGTTGGGTTCTCTGGCAGTGGGATCAGAATGTGGCTCAGGTTCAGCTCTGTGCTCGCATCGTTCTGGTTGCCCACCTGTTTTGCCAGCGCGTCCACTTCCTGAGGCAGGATGGTGACGCGGCGACGCACTTCGTTGTTACGCACTTCCGAAATCAGCATCTCTTTACGGATCTGGTTACGGTAGGTGGCGTAGCTGATGCCGTCATAGGCCAGACGGCTGCGCATCTGGTCTAAAGACATATTGTTCTGCTTCGCGATGTTAGCGATCGCCTGATCGAGCTGCTCGTCAGTGATCTTCACACCCATTTTCTGCCCCATCTGCAGAACGATCTGATCCATGATCAGACGCTCCAGGATCTGGTGGCGCAGCGTGGCGTCATCCGGAAGCTGTTGACCGGCTTCGCCCGAATTGAGCTTCACCGATTTCATCAGACCGTCAACGTCACTTTCAAGCACGACGCCGTTGTTAACCACAGCAGCGACTTTATCAACAACCTGGGGGGCGGCGAAGCTGGTATTCGCAACCATAGCGACACCGAGCAGCAGCGTTTTCCAGTTCTTCATACTTTTTCCATTTCAATTAACCGCAAAGCGGATTACGTTGCAAATCAAGCACATTACAAGGCGCTACTGTACGGCAGAATATTCGAGCGCAGCATTTTCTGCGTACCCAGACCGTAGTTGGAACTCAGGCCGCGTAACTCGAAGTTAAAGCCAATCACGTTATCGTATTTGCTCTGATTGTTTTCACTGTTCCAGCCGTTAAGCTTGCGTTCGTAGCCGACACGCAGCGCGTAACAGCAGGAGTTATATTGCAGACCCACCATCTGGTCAGCAGGTTTATTGGCGTTAGTGTCAAAGTAGTAAGCGCCTACGATTGACCAGCGGTCGGCGATTGGCCAGCTCGCTGCGCCACCCACCTGCGAAATACCGTCTTTATACTGCTCTGCAGTACCATAGTTTGGTAACGTCGCCTGAATATATTCCGGGCTGGCATAACGATAGGTCAACTGCACCATACGATCTTCATCCCGGCGGTACTCAATCGCCGCCGTACTGTTGGCGATATTGTCGAGACGGGTGTCATATTGCACGCCACCGCGAAGACCCCAACGATCGGTCATACGCCAGTAGGTATCACCAGCCCAAATCAGCGAACCTGTCTTGTTATCTTTCTCCCACTTAATATTGTCATCGCCGGTGCGAGACTCGGTGAAATAGTAGATTTGACCAACAGAAACGTTAAAACGTTCAACGGCAGCGTCATCATAAACGCGTGATGTGACCCCGGTCGTTAACTGGTTCGCTGAGGCGATGCGGTCAAGGCCACCGTAGGTACGGTCGCGGAACAGGCCGCTGTAATCAGATTGCAGTAAAGAGGAGTCATAGTTATTGATGTTGCTCTGATCGCGATAAGGCACATACAGGTACTGCATACGTGGCTCCAGCGTCTGGGTATAGCCATCCGCCAGAAGTCCCATATTGCGTTCGAAGATCAGCTTACCGTCCATTTTGAACTGTGGAAGCGTACGGTTTACGCTTTCCTCAAGATGAGCGTTGTTGCTGGTGTTGTAATCATCAATATTTTTTTGCTGATAGTGTGTCGCCATCAGCTTGGCTTCCGTGTTCAGGCTTGCCCAGTCATTCGACCATGGCAAGTTGATGACGGGCTCCAGGTGAACTCGGGTGGCTTCCGGCATATTGGAATTGGTGTTTACAAAATGCACCGCCTGACCATAAATACGGGTGTCGAACGGACCCACGTCATTCTGGTACCAGTTAACGTCCAGCTGCGGCTCGGCACCATAGGTACTCGCGGTCTGGCTGGAGAACACCTGGAACTGCTTGTTGGTTACCGTCGCATCGAAGTTCTGCACCGCATAGCCAACGCTGAAGATCTGCGTGGCATAACCGTCGGTACTCGAACCGTATTTTGACGAGAAATCGTTGAAGTAGTTCGGGTCACTGACCTTGGTGTAGTTAACGTTAAAACGCCAGACCTGATCCATTACCCCGGAATGCTGCCAGAAATACATCCAACGGTGTTTATCGCCTTCGGTCGGATGCTCGTCCTGGAAGACTTTATCCGACGGCAGATAATCCAGCTCCATCAGACCCGCACCGGCGTGGGTCAGATAGCGGAACTCGTTCTCCCACATGATGTTGCCGCGCTTGTGAATATAGTGCGGCGTGATCGTCGCATCCATGTTTGGCGCGATGTTCCAGTAATACGGCAGGTAGAACTCAAAGTAGTTCGTGGTGCTGTATTTGGCATTCGGGATCAGGAAACCGGAGCGACGTTTGTCACCCACGGGAAGCTGCAGATAAGGGCTGTAGAATATGGGCACCGGACCCAGCTTAAAGCGGGCGTTCCAGATCTCTGCCACCTGTTCTTCGCGGTCATGGATAACTTCGCTACCGACCACGCTCCAGGTATTGGAACCCGGCAGACATGACGTGAACGTACCGTTTTCCAGGATCGTATAGCGGTTTTCGCCGCGCTGTTTCATCAGGTCTGCGTCGCCGCGCCCCTGGCGACCCACCATCTGGTAATCACCTTTCCAGACGTTAGTATCTTTAGTATTCAGGTTTGACCAGGCTTTCGGACCTTTCAGGATGACCTGATTGTCGTCATAGTGCACATTACCCAGCGCATCCACCGTTCGTACCGGCTCGGCCGCACCTTCCGGCTGCTTCTGGTGCAACTGCACTTCATCTGCCTGCAGGCGGCTATTGCCCTGGTTAATATCGACATTGCCCGTAAACGTGGCATTGTCAGGGTAAGTCCCTTTCGAACTGTCGGCAGTAATGGTTACCGGCAAGCTATTTGTATCGCCACTCACCAGTGGGCGATTATAACTTGGAACGCCAAGCATACACTGCGAGGCGAGATCGGCCGCCAGACCCTGTTGACTGTACAGGGCGGAGCCAATCATTGTGGCCAGGAGGGTGGGGATACGTTTTTTCATACGTTGTATTTTATTGTTCCGTCATCAGTGGCTACGGCTTACAAACGCTCAGAGACTATCTTACTCATCTGCGCAGTACCAGCGTTAATCCTGCCCGTTTGCGTGCCAGAGTGTTAGGCTCGCTATCGAATGACGAGTATGATAAAGCAAATTATAGGCGATGTCCTTCAATTGACCGTGACTTGAACACAGTGATGATGACGTTGCGTCGGCAAGGAATATGACTATCCGGGGAGTATATGCAGTATTGGGGTAAAATAATCGGCGTTGCGTTCGCCATCATCATGGGTGCCGGGTTCTGGGGGATTGTGCTTGGGCTTATTATCGGCCATATGTTTGATAAGGCGCGCAGCCGCAAAATGGCCTGGTTTGCCAATCAGCGCGAGCGTCAGTCACTCTTTTTCTCCACCACCTTTGAGGTCATGGGGCACTTAACCAAATCCAAAGGGCGTGTCACAGAAGCCGATATTCAGATTGCCAGCGTCTTTATGGATCGCATGAATCTGCACGGCGACTCCCGTCTGGAAGCGCAAAATGCGTTTCGCATCGGTAAGTCGGATAATTATCCGCTTCGCGAAAAAATGCGTCAGTTCCGCAGCATCTGCTTTGGACGTTTTGATTTAATTCGGATGTTTCTGGAAATTCAAATCCAGGCGGCTTTCGCAGACGGTTCACTTCACCCTAATGAACGTGACGTGCTGTACGTCATTGCGGAAGAGCTGGGCATCTCCCGCGTGCAGTTCGACCAGTTCCTGCGCATGATGCAGGGCGGGGCGCAGTTTGGCGGCGGCTATCACCAGCAGTCGTCCGGCGGTGCCTGGCAGCAGGCGCAGCGTGGTCCGACGCTGGAAGACGCCTGCAACGTGCTTGGCGTTAAGCCCTCTGACGATCAGACCACGATTAAACGTGCCTATCGTAAGCTCATGAGCGAACACCATCCGGACAAACTGGTCGCGAAAGGCTTACCGCCAGAGATGATGGAGATGGCGAAGCAAAAAGCGCAGGAAATCCAGAAGGCGTACGAGCTCATTAAAGAGAAGAAAGGTTTCAAATAAAAAAAGCCCGACGATGTCGGGCTTTTTTTTAGAAGTCCACCGGGGCTTTAAACGTCATCGCGTTACCGAAGGCCGGATGGGTGATGGTGAGCGTCTGCGCGTGCAGCTGCAGACGTGGCGCTAAGGCCAGCGCTTCAGGCGGCGCGTAGAAGCGGTCGCCCAGAATCGGATGACCCAGGGCGAGCATATGCACGCGCAGCTGGTGCGAACGTCCGGTAATCGGCTTAAGCAGGACGCGCGCGGTATTATCCGGCGCGTACTCCAGCACTTCGTACTCGGTCTGCGCGGCCTTGCCGGTTTCGTAACACACCTTCTGCTTAGGCCGGTTTGGCCAGTCGCAGATCAGCGGTAAATCTACCAGCCCTTCCGCCTTTGCGGGGTGGCCCCAGACGCGGGCGACATACTGCTTTTTCGGCTCGCGCTCGCGGAACTGGCGCTTTAACTCGCGTTCCGCCGCTTTGTTCAGCGCCACCACAATCACGCCGCTGGTGGCCATATCCAGGCGATGGACAGACTCCGCCTGCGGATAATCGCGCTGAATGCGCATCATCACGCTGTCCTTGTGCTCGTCCAGACGCCCCGGCACGGACAACAGGCCGCTGGGCTTGTTGACCACCATAATATGTTCATCCTGATACAGAATGACCAGCCAGGGATCCTGAGGCGGATTGTAAGGCTCCATCACCATCTTGCGCTCCGTTTACTGATGCGTCACAACGATAAGACGCAGGGCATCCAGACGCCAGCCAGCCTGATTCAGGCTTTCCAGCACCTGCTGACGGTTGCTTTCAATCGCAGCCAGCTCGTCGTCGCGGATGTTCGGGTTGACCGCTTTTAACGCTTCCAGACGGGACAGCTCCGCAGACAGTTTCTCGTCGGCTTCACTGCGCGCGGCGTCAATCAGCGCTCTGGCCGCTTTTTCAATCTGGGTTTCGCCCAGTTGCAGAATAGCGTGCACATCCTGCTGTACCGCGTTCACCAGCTTGCTGCCCGTATGGCGGTTTACCGCACTCAGCTGTCGGTTGAAACTCTCGAATTCAACCTGTCCCGCCAGGTTCGTGCCGTTTTTATCCAGCAGCAGACGCACCGGTGTTGGCGGCAGGAAGCGGGTGAGCTGCAGCTGTTTCGGCGCCTGCGCTTCCACAACGTAGATCAGCTCCACCAGCAGGGTGCCCACCGGCAGCGCCTTGTTTTTCAACAGGGAGATGGTGCTGCTGCCGGTATCGCCGGAGAGGATCAGGTCCAGACCGTTGCGGATCAGCGGGTGTTCCCAGGTGATAAACTGGGCATCTTCGCGGGACAGCGCCACGTCACGCTCGAAGGTGATGGTACAGCCATCTTCCGGCAGGCCCGGGAAATCCGGAACCAGCATGTGATCGGACGGAGTCAGGACAATCAGGTTCTCGCCGCGGTCGTCCTGGTTGATGCCGACGATATCGAACAGGTTCATGGAGAAGCTGATCAGGCTGGTGTCATCATCCTGTTCTTCAATACTCTCAGCCAGCGCCTGCGCTTTTTCACCGCCGTTGGAGTGGATCTCCAGCAGGCGGTCGCGGCCCTGCTCCAGCTGCGCTTTCAGCGCATCGTGCTTCTCACGGCAGGACTTGATCAGCTCATCAAACCCTTCCGCGTTTTCCGGCGTGGCCAGGTAGCCGATCAGATCGCCATGCACTTGATCATAAATGGTGCGGCCCGTCGGGCAGGTATGTTCAAACGCGTCCAGACCTTCGTGGAACCAGCGTACCAGCACGGACTGCGCGGTTTTTTCCAGATACGGCACGTGGATCTGAATATCATGCGCCTGGCCGATACGATCCAGACGGCCGATACGCTGCTCCAGCAGATCCGGGTTAAACGGCAGATCGAACATCACCAGGTTGCTGGCGAACTGGAAGTTACGGCCTTCAGAGCCGATTTCCGAGCACAGCAGAACCTGTGCGCCGCTGTCCTCTTCTCCGAACCACGCCGCGGCGCGGTCGCGCTCGACGATGGACATGCCTTCGTGGAACACGGCGGCGCGAATGCCTTCACGCTCGCGCAGAACCTGCTCCAGCTGCAGCGCGGTGGCCGCTTTGGCGCAGATCACCAGCACTTTCTGGGAGCGGTGCGCGGTCAGGTAGCCCATCAGCCACTCCACGCGCGGATCGAAGTTCCACCAGGTGCCGGTATCGCCTTCAAATTCCTGGTAGATTTGTTCCGGATAAAGCATGTCGCGGGCGCGCTCTTCCTGGGTTTTGCGCGCACCCATAATGCCGGAGACTTTAATCGCCGTCTGATACTGCGTCGGCAGCGGCAGCTTAATCGTATGCAGCTCGCGTTTCGGGAAGCCTTTGACGCCGTTACGGGTGTTACGGAACAGCACACGGCTGGTGCCGTGGCGGTCCATCAGCATGTCGATCAGCTCTTTACGCGCGGATTCCGCGTTGTCGCTGTCGCTGTTCGCAGCCTGCAAAAGCGGCTCGATATCCTGCTCGCCAATCAGATCGCTCAGGGTGTTGAGCTCGTCATCAGAAAGACGCTTGCCCGCCAGCAGCATGGCGACGGCATCGGCGACCGGACGGTAGTTATTCTGTTCTTCCACGAACTGCTCAAAGTCGTGGAAACGGTTTGGATCGAGCAGGCGCAGACGGGCGAAGTGGCTTTCCAGACCCAGCTGCTCCGGCGTTGCGGTCAGCAGCAGGACGCCAGGCACGCGTTCGGCAAGCTGCTCGATAGCCATGTATTCGCGGCTCGGCGCGTCTTCGCTCCAGACCAGGTGGTGCGCTTCGTCAACAACCATAATGTCCCACTCGGCATCGCACAGGTGCTCAAGACGCTGCTTGCTGCGGCGCACGAAGTCCAGGGAGCAAATGACCAGCTGTTCGGTTTCAAACGGGTTGTCGGCGTCGTGCTGCGCTTCGGCATAGCGTTCATCGTCGAACAGAGAGAAACGCAGGTTAAAGCGGCGCAGCATCTCAACCAGCCACTGGTGCTGCAGGGTTTCTGGCACCACGATCAGCACGCGTTCGGCAGCGCCGGAAAGCAGCTGTTGATGCAGGATCATGCCCGCTTCGATGGTTTTACCCAGGCCCACTTCATCTGCCAGCAGCACGCGCGGCGCGTGGCGACGGCCCACGTCGTGGGCGATGTTCAGCTGGTGGGGGATCAGGCTGGTGCGCTGGCCGCGCAGGCCGCTCCACGGCATGCGGTACTGTTCACTCTGGAACTTACGCGCGCGATAGCGCAGGGAGAAGCGATCCATACGGTCGATTTGCCCGGCAAACAGGCGGTCCTGCGGCTTGCTGAACACCAGTTTGCTGTCGAGCAGCACTTCACGCAAGATGACATTGGCTTCATCCGTATCAAGACGAGTACCAATGTAGGCGAGCAGTCCATTCTCTTCTTTTACGTCTTCAATCTTGAGCTGCCAGCCGTCATGGCTGGTCACGGTGTCGCCCGGATTGAACATCACGCGGGTAACAGGGGAGTCATTGCGAGCGTACAGACGGTTTTCACCGGTGGCAGGGAAGAGGAGGGTAACCATACGCGTATCGATTGCTACTACGGTTCCTAGTCCAAGTTCGCTTTCTGTATCGCTGATCCAGCGTTGACCAAGTGTAAAAGGCATAGTTGTTCGGCTCTAATCTTTAATTGCAGGCAATAGTTCGACTACCGTCAAAAAAGACGGTCAACGAAAAATGGGTCCAGGAATGGAAAGGGCGCTATGGTACTGGATGGCAGCCATTTCGTCACGCGTCAAAATAGGCCAAGTTGCCCTGTAACCAGTGTAGCAAAATCACCGTCGATGAAGGGCAAAATTCCGTCGGCAACCGGCTGAAGCTGGCGCGTCAGATAGTGTTCGTAATCGAGAGGAGAGTGCTGATAATCCACGGGTTCCGGGCCGCTAATGGTCCAGACGTATTTGATGGTTCCCCGGTTTTGATACTGCGGCGCGCGGCCACGGCGTACGTTTTCCTCATCCGCCAGGCGCGCGGCGCGTACGTGCGGAGGAACGTTGCGCTGGTACTCCGCCAGCGGGCGGCGCAGGCGCTTGCGGTATACCAGCTGCGCGTCAAGTTCGCCCGCCATCAGGCTGGCTATCGTCTCGCGCACGTAGTCCTGATAGGGCTCATTGCGAAACACCCGCAGATAGAGCGTCTGCTGGAACTGCTGCGCCAGCGGCGTCCAGTCGGTACGTACCGTCTCCAGCCCTTTAAAAACCATCCGCTGCGCGTCGCCTTCCTGAATCAGCCCGGCGTAGCGCTTCTTGCTGCCCTGATCGGTGCCGCGAATGGTGGGCATTAAAAAGCGGGCGAAATGGGTTTCAAATTCCAGCTCCAGCGCGCTGGTTAACCGCTCTTTCTGCAAATGTTCCTGCCACCAGTCGTTCACGAAGGCGACCAGCGCGTTGCCGATTTGCGCGGCGTCGTCTTCTGAATGCGCGCCCTTAAGCCACACAAAGGTGGAGTCCGTGTCGCCGTAGATGACGTCATAGCCCCGGGACTCAATCAGCGCTTTGGTCTGGCGCATGATCTCGTGCCCGCGCATGGTGATCGAGGAGGCCAGACGCGGGTCAAAGAAGCGGCAGGCGCTGGTGCCCAGCACGCCGTAAAAGGCATTCATAATGATTTTCAGCGCCTGTGATAGCGGCTTGTTGCCGTGGCGCTTGGCCTCATCGCGGCCGTGCCAGATGTTTCCCACGATTTCAGGCAGGCAGTGTTTTTCTCGCGAGAAGCGTGCGCCGAGGAAACCTTCGGTGCTGTGCTCATCGTCCGGCTGGGCCATGCCCTCAACCAGCCCGACGGGATCGATCAGGAAGGTACGGATAATCGACGGGTACAGGCTTTTGTAGTCCAGCACCAGCACCGAGTCATACAAACCTGGCCGGGAGTCCATCACGTACCCGCCGGGGCTTGCCTGCGGCGGTACGTCCCCGAGGTTGGGGGCGACGTATCCCGCCCGGTGCATGCGCGGAAAATAGAGGTGGCTAAAGGCCGCCACGGAGCCGCCGTGCCTGTCTGCCGCCAGGCCGTTTACCGTCGCGCGCTCCAGCAGGAACGGCATAATCTCGGTTTTGTGGAAAATCTGCGTGACCAGCTCGCAGTCTTTCAGGTTATAGGTGGCAAGCGCCGGTTTATCTTCATTAAAGCGCCGGTCGATCTCGTCCATTCTGTCCCAGGGGTTGTCGATGGATTTGCCTTCGCCAAGCAGCTCCTGTGCGACCGCTTCGAGGGAGAATGAAGAGAAGTTCCAGAAGGCGGACTTAAGCGCCTCGATGCCGTCGATAATCAGGCGACCGTTGGCCTGCGCGAAGAAAACACCGTTCTTAAAACCGTGTTCGCGCCATTCCAGCTCGCTGTTTCCGCGCCCCAGCATCAGCGGGATGCGGTAGCGCTCGGCGTGCTTTTGCAGGACGCGCAGGTCGAACTGCACCACGTTCCAGCCGATCAGAACATCGGGATCGTTGTCGGCAAACCACTGGTTAAGTTTCTCCAGCAGCTGCGGGCGGCTGTTGACGTACTCAAGCCGGAAATCCAGCGCGGATGCATCGCCATTCGGCGGCCCGAGCATATAGACAACCCGATCGCCGCAGCCTTCCAGACCGATGCAGTACAGTTCGCCGTGACGGGTGGTTTCTATATCCAGTGAGACCCACTTCAGCGGCGGGCGGTAGTGCGGATTCGGCTTCAGGCGCGCGTTAACGAGGCTGCCGCTCTGCGCGGTGCCGTCGACCCAGACGGGGGCGGTGATGAACCGCTCCATCAGAAAGCGTTCCGGTGGGCGGATATCGGCCTCATAGAGCGTCACGCCCGCCTCGCGGAGCAGCTTTTCATAGCGCATCAGCTGGCGATGGGCGCGACAGTAGAGGCCGTAAACCGGCTGACGGTGGAAATCCTTCAGCTCAAGCGGGGTGATGCGCCAGCCGTTTTCGCCGCGCAGCAGCTGCTTTACCTTTTCGACGTGGGCTTCAGGAATAAAGGCCACGGATTCCTGCGGGGGCAGCGTAACGTGTAGCGGACCGCTGTCGGTTGCCAGCCAGAACGCGACCTCGGTGCCCTGAGGGGTATCCCGCCAGTGTCGGGTCAGTAAAAAGCCTTCTTGCGCCTGCGCCACACCGTTATCCCAGAAAACAAAACCAGGCCTGATTATAGCCTGGTTAAGATTTTAATGCTGGGTTTATATACAGTTTACTGCCCGTAATAGGCCTTCGCACCGTGCTTGCGCAGGTAATGCTTATCCAGCAGGGTTTGCTGCATATCCGGCAGCTGCGGCGCCAGCTGGCGACAGAAGATCCCCATATAGGCGACCTCTTCGAGCACGATGGCGTTATGTACCGCGTCCTCTGCGTTTTTACCCCAGGCAAACGGGCCGTGGGAGTGCACCAGCACGCCGGGCATCTGCGCGGCGTCAATCCCCTGTTTCTCAAAGGTTTCGACAATCACGTTGCCTGTTTCCCACTCATATTCGCCGTTAATCTCGGCGTTGGTCATCAGACGCGTGCAGGGAATGGTGCCGTAAAAGTAGTCCGCGTGCGTGGTGCCGGTCGCCGGGATGGACTGGCCCGCCTGCGCCCAGATGGTGGCGTGGCGCGAATGGGTATGCACGATGCCGCCGATGGTCGGGAATGACCGATACAGCAGGCGGTGAGTCGGCGTATCGGAGGACGGTTTTTTCTTACCTTCGACCACTTCGCCGGTCTCAAGGCTGACAACGACCATATCGTCTGCGGTCATCACCGTGTAATCCACGCCGGAAGGCTTAATCACGAACACGCCTTTTTCGCGGTCAACGGCGCTGACGTTGCCCCATGTCAGGGTGACCAGATTATGTTTCGGCAGCGCCAGGTTGGCTTCGAGCACCTGACGTTTGAGATCGTCTAACATCGTTATCTCCCTGCCCGGTGAGCGTAGCGTCACCGGGCATTCCGTACTTAGCGTTTTGAACCGTAATAGACTTCGTTCCAGCGCAGCGCGTCTTTGAAGGAGGGCAGGCGGGTATCGTTATCAATCACGGTCAGCTCTATGTCGTGCAGCTCGGCGAACTGACGCATGTCGTTCAGATCCAGCGCGTGGCTAAACACCGTGTGGTGCGCGCCGCCGGCCAGGATCCAGGCCTCTGAGGCGGTTGGCAGGTCAGGCTGTGCTTTCCACAGGGCGTTGGCGACCGGCAGTTTCGGCAGAGAGTGCGGCGTTTCAACCGCATCGACGCAGTTCACCAGCAGGCGGAAGCGATCGCCCAGGTCGATCAGGCTGGCGTTGATGGCCGGGCCCGTGCGGGTGTTGAAGATCAGACGCGCCGGATCGGCTTTGCCGCCGATGCCGAGGTACTGCACGTCGAGGATCGGTTTCTCTTCCACGGCGATCGTCGGGCACACTTCCAGCATGTGCGAGCCGAGCACCAGGTCGTTGCCGTTTTCGAAGTGATAGGTGTAGTCCTCCATAAAGGAGGTGCCGCCCTGCAGACCGGTCGACATCACCTTCATGATGCGAAGCAGAGCGGCAGTTTTCCAGTCGCCTTCGCCCGCAAAGCCGTAGCCCTGCTGCATCAGACGTTGTACCGCCAGACCCGGCAGCTGTTTCAGGCCGTGGAGGTCTTCAAAGGTAGTGGTAAAGGCGTGGAAGCCTCCCTGTTCCAGGAAGCGCTTCATGCCCAGCTCGATGCGCGCCGCGTCCAGCACGTTCTGACGCTTGTCGCCGTTGATTTGTGCCGCAGGCGTCAGGCGGTAGCTGCTTTCGTACTCGTCCACCAGCGCGCTCACGTCGCCGTCGCTGACTTCATTCACCACCTGCACCAGGTCGCCCACGGCCCAGGTATTCACGGAGAAGCCGAACTTGATCTGCGCGGCCACTTTGTCGCCGTCGGTGACCGCTACTTCACGCATGTTGTCGCCGAAACGCACCACTTTCAGATGGCGGGTATCCTGCTTAGAGACCGCCTGACGCATCCATGAGCCGATACGCTGTTGCGCCTTGCCGTCCTGCCAGTGGCCGGTGACCACCGCGTGCTGCTGGCGCATACGCGCGCCGATGAAGCCGAACTCGCGGCCGCCGTGCGCGGTCTGGTTCAGGTTCATAAAGTCCATGTCGATGCTGTCCCACGGCAGGGAGGCGTTGAACTGGGTATGGAACTGCAGCAGCGGTTTGTTGAGGATAGACAGGCCGTTGATCCACATTTTGGCGGGTGAGAAGGTGTGCAGCCACACCACCAGACCGGCGCATTTATCGTCGTAGTTGGCGTCGCGGCAGATGTGGGTAATTTCGTCAGGCGTCGTGCCCAGCGGTTTCAGCACCAGTTTGCACGGCAGTTTAGCTTCCGCGTTCAGCGCGTTAACGACGTGCTCCGCGTGTTTCGTCACCTGCTGCAGCGCTTCCGGTCCGTACAGATGCTGGCTGCCAATCACAAACCACACTTCATAGTTATTAAAAATGGTCATCATCGTGTCCTTAATGGGTCAGGGTTGCCGTAGTGTCCGCGGTGCTTTTGGCCGGGGCGGCGACAGGGAGATAGTGAAGTTCGGCGCTTTTTGCCCATTGCTGGTAGCGCTGATAAAGCTGTTCAAAGCGTTGCGCCTGCTGGGCACGCGGCTGAAGCGTGTTTTCGACGGCGCTCGCCATATGCTGCTGCGCGGTCGGGATGTCGGCATGCACGCCTGCGGCCACGGCAGCGAAAATCGCCGCGCCCAGCGCGCAGCACTGATCGGAGGCCACAATCTGCAGCGGACGGTTCAGCACGTCGCAGCAGGCCTGCATGATTACCGGGTTTTTACGGGCGATACCGCCCAGCGCCATCACGTTGTTGACGTCGATACCCTGCCCGGTGAAGCACTCCATAATGGCGCGGGCACCGAAGGCCGTTGCGGCAATCAGACCGCCGAACAGCGCAGGGGCGTCGGTCGCCAGGTTGAGATCCGCGATCACCCCTTTCAGACGCTGGTTGGCAAACGGCGTGCGGCGGCCGTTAAACCAGTCCAGCACCACCGGCAGGTGATCGAGAGACGGATTTTTTGCCCAGGCTTCGGTGAGCTGCGGCAGAAGCTGCTTTTTGCTGTCGGCTATCTGGGTTTTCAGCTCCGGATGCGCCGCCGCCAGCTGGTCCAGCGGCCAGCCGAGCACGCGGCCAAACCAGGCGTAGATATCGCCAAACGCGGACTGACCGGCTTCAAGACCGATGAAGTCCGGCACCACGCTGCCGTCAACCTGGCCGCAGATGCCTTTCACCGCGCGGTCGCCAACGGTGGCTTTATCCGCCGTCAGGATGTCGCAGGTTGAAGTCCCGATGACTTTGACCAGCGTGTTTGGCTGTGCGCCCGCGCCCACGGCGCCCATATGGCAGTCAAAGGCACCGCCCGAGATGGCCACGTTCTGCGGCAAGCCGAGGCGCGTCGCCCACTCTTCGCAGAGGGTGCCGACGGGAATATCGGCGGTAAAGGTGTCGGTAAACAGCGGGTACGTCAGGCTCTTGTTGAGGATCGGGTCGAGTTCATCGAAGAACGCGGCCGGAGGCAGGCCGCCCCAGCTTTCGTGCCACAGGGATTTATGCCCGGCGCTGCAGCGGCCGCGGCGGATATCCTGCGGGCGGGTGGTGCCGGAGAGCAGGGCAGGCACCCAGTCGCACAGCTCAACCCATGACGCCGCAGCCTGCGCAACGGCTGCGTCGGCACGGGTGACGTGGAGGATCTTGGCCCAGAACCATTCGCTGGAATAAATCCCGCCGATGTAGCGCGAGTAGTCTGTCTTGCCCGGCTGATGGCACAGGCGCGTAATGGCTTCAGCCTCTTCTACGGCGGTGTGGTCTTTCCACAGCACGAACATGGCGTTCGGGTTGTCGGCAAACTCCGGGCGCAGCGCCAGCACGCGGCCTTCGGCATCGACAGGAGCAGGCGTGGAACCGGTGCTGTCGACGCCAATTCCGACAATCTCAGCCCGCTGGGCATCGGTCAGTTCGGCAAGGACGGTTTTGATCGCCGCTTCCATCGACTCGATATAGTCACGCGGGTGGTGACGGAACTGGTTGTTCGGCGCATCACAGTAGCGCCCCTCTTGCCAGCGCGGGTACCACTCAACGCTGGTTGCTATCTCCTGGCCGGACGTACAGTCCACTGCCAGCGCGCGAACCGAATCGCTGCCAAAATCGAGGCCAATCGCAATTGCCATGGTGTTGCTCCATCGAAAAAACAGGTATGGAAGAACATTAGAGACTGGGGAAAAAAGTCGTCAGGCAGGATCCGCTAATCTTATGGACTAAATTGCTGTTACAACGGAAAGTGTGACGCCGTGCAAATATTCAATGTGGACATTTCTGCCGCACTTATAGACACTTTTGTTACTGGTTATCTGCCTGCTCTGGCGGAGAAATCAGGGGGGAAAGGCTGAAACATGGCGGACGTAAAAGCGGCGTGATGCTTTTTGGATCTTTTCGCGGGCCATTTTAAAGCTGTTTTTAGTGATATGGACAATTGGTTTCCTTCAGGACCCTTGGGAGAACTGAATCTATGGCCGAAACGCAAAACGATCCCCTGCTGCCGGGATACTCGTTTAACGCGCACCTTGTGGCGGGACTGACCCCTATCGAGGCTGAGGGATACCTCGACTTTTACGTCGATCGACCGCTCGGCATGAAAGGGTATATCCTCAACCTGACCGTGCGAGGGGAAGGGATCATCAAGAACGGTGACCAGCAGTTTGTCTGCCGCCCCGGCGATATCCTGCTGTTCCCGCCGGGGGAGATCCACCACTATGGCCGTCATCCGGATGCCAAAGAGTGGTATCACCAGTGGGTCTATTTCCGTCCGCGCGCCTACTGGCAGGAGTGGCTTTCGTGGCCCGCTATTTTTGCGCATACCGGTTTTTATCGCCCGGATGAGGTTCATCTGGCGCAGTTTCGCGAGCTTTTTGCGCAGATTATCGAGGCGGGACAGGCCGGTGGGCGTTACGCCGAACTGCTGGCGATTAACCTGCTTGAACAGCTGCTGCTGCGACGGATGGAGGCGATTAACGAGTCGCTTAATCCCCCGCTGGACAACCGCGTGCGCGACGCCTGCCAGTACATCAGCGACCACCTGGCCGATAGCCAGTTTGATATCGCCAGCGTTGCTCAGCACGTCTGCCTGTCGCCGTCGCGGCTGTCGCATCTGTTCCGCCAGCAGCTGGGCGTCAGCGTATTGAGCTGGCGCGAGGATCAGCGCATCAGTCAGGCAAAGCTGCTGCTCAGCACCACCCGGATGCCGATTGCCACCGTCGGACGCAACGTGGGCTTTGAGGATCAGCTCTATTTCTCCCGGGTATTTAAAAAATGCACCGGCGCCAGCCCGAGCGAATTCCGCGCGGGATGTGAATAAACGGTAAAAAAAGATAAACAAACAGGTGAATGCAGAAAGCAACCTGTAAACTATTCAGACAATTGTTGCCTTGACGCGGTGCGGGGCGCTAAGCAGAATCGCTGATTCGTTTTCTGACCGGAATAGTTATGCAGGCATTGCTGGAACACTTTATTACCCAGTCCGTTATGTACTCGCTCATCGCCGTGGCGCTGGTGGCGTTTCTGGAATCGCTGGCGCTGGTTGGGCTGATCCTGCCCGGCACCGTGATGATGGCAGGGCTTGGGGCGCTGATTGGCAGCGGCGAGGTTAATTTCTGGCAGGCGTGGCTGGCCGGGATTATCGGCTGCCTGCTCGGCGACTGGATCTCCTTCTGGCTGGGCTGGCGCTTTAAGAAGCCGCTGCACCGCTGGTCGTTCATGAAAAAGAACAAAGCCCTGCTGGATAAAACCGAACATGCGCTGCATCAGCACAGCATGTTTACCATCCTCGTCGGCCGCTTTGTCGGGCCAACGCGTCCGCTGGTGCCGATGGTGGCGGGGATGCTGGATCTGCCCGTCGCAAAATTCGTGGTGCCGAACATTATCGGCTGCGTCTTCTGGCCGCCGTTCTACTTCCTGCCGGGGATCCTGGCCGGCGCGGCCATCGATATCCCCGACGGTATGCAAAGCGGTGAGTTTAAGTGGCTGCTGCTGGGCACGGCTGTGCTGCTGTGGCTGGCGGCATGGCTCTGCTGGCGACTATGGCGCAGTGGGAAAGCCAGCGTCGATCGCCTGACGCGCTATCTTCCGCGCTCTCGCCTTTTGTGGCTGGCTCCGCTGACGCTGGGTGTGGCCGTGGTGGCGCTGGTCGCGCTGATTCGTCACCCGCTGATGCCGGTGTACGGCGAGATTTTATTAAAAGTGGTGAGCCGTTAACGACGATTTCCCTCTCCTTGTGGGAGAGGGTCAGGGTGAGGGCATCAGACGGCACGAATGCCCAACAGTGAAGACGCCCCCGCCTTACCGCTCAGCAGTTCTTCTGTTTTTCCATCCCACAAAATACGCCCTTCGGCAATCACCACCGATCGCGGGGCGATGCGGGCGGCATCCTCAATACTGTGTGAAACCATCAGCATCGTCAGCTGCTGGCGCTGGCAGACGTCCTGCACCAGGGCGAGCATCTCCTGGCGCAGGGCGGGATCGAGCGCCGAGAACGGCTCATCCAGCAGCAGGATCGGCTGCTCGCGCACCAGGCATCGCGCCAGCGCCACGCGCTGACGCTGGCCGCCGGAAAGCTCACCCGGCAGCCTGTCGATGAACTCGTTGATCCCCATCTGGGCGGCAATGATCTCCAGCTTCTGGCGCTGGGCATCGTTCAGCCTGAGTCCCGGATGCATCCCCAGCGCGATGTTTTGCCGCACCGTCAGGTGGGTAAACAGGTTGTTTTCCTGAAACAGCATTGAGACCGGACGTTTCGCGGGCGGCGTGTGGGTATGATCTTGATTGTTAATGACGATCGCGCCGCTTGCCGGCTGCAGAAAACCCGCAATCAGATTAAGCAGCGTGCTTTTTCCCGCGCCGCTTGGGCCAAGCACGGCGATCATCTCCCCCTGGCGCGCGGAGAGCGTGAAGCGCATCGGCAGATGTTGGTAAAGCCAGGTTACATCAGTCAGTTTTAACATCACGCCCCGGAAGTTTTTCGATAACGGTAAATAAGGTAAAGCACAGCAGCAGCAGTAACAGCGCGGTGACCGCGCCGTCCTGACTGCGATAAGAGCCGATTTGCTGATAGAGCCAGTATGGCAGCGTGCGGAAATCGTCATTGCCGAACAGCGCGACAACCCCAAAATCCCCAATCGACAGCACGCAGGCAAACGCCAGCGCCTGCGCCAGCGGACGTTTCAGCGCGCGCAGTTCCACCACCTTCAGCCGCTGCCAGCCCTGCATGCCCAGCGACTGGCACAGCAAACCGTAGCGGCTGTTGACGTCGCGCATCGGGTTTTCCAGCACTTTGAGCGCGTAAGGGATGGCCATCAGGGCGTTGGTGAAAATCACAATGCCGTCGGCCCTTTCCGGCAGGCCGATGGTGCTGTTGAACAGTAAAAAGAAGCCCGTCGCCAGTACGATGCCCGGCATCGCCAGAATCAGCATCCCTGTCAGCTCCAGCGTCTGCCCGGCCTTTTGGGCCTGCCGGGCATAGAGTTCACGGCTGCTCCACAGCAGCATCATGGTTAGCATGACGCACAGTAACCCTGCCGCCAGCGCGATACGTAGCGAGGTCCATGTCGCCTGCCAGAGGATGGGCTGTTGCAGGACGGACATGAGATTGAGGTTCAGTCCGTCAACGATAACGGCCATCAGCGGCGGCAGCAGAAGCAGGAGCGCCAGCGCGATCAGGATAAAATCGATAACGCGGCTGTGCAGGCTGTCCTGCGGGTCGCGCCAGCCGGTTATTTGATTACTGCCAGCAGGAATGGCTTTACTCAGCCGCTGGCTCAGCAGCACCAGCGCAAGGCAGCACGCCATCTGCACCATCGCCAGCAGCGCGGCGCGACCGGGATCGTAGTCGTAACTCAGCGCCTGGTAAATCGCCAGCTCAATGGTGGTGGCCTGCGGCCCGCCGCCGAGCGACAGCACGGTGGCAAAGCTGGCAAAGCAGAGCATAAAGATTAACGCCGCGACGGGCGGGATCTGGCGGCGCAGCCACGGCCATTCGACAAAGCGGAAGAACGACACGCCGCGCATGCCGAGCTGGGCGGCAATCTGACGCTGTTCGCCGGGAATGTTTTCCAGCGCCTGCAAGAAGAGGCGCGTTGCCATCGGCATATTGAAAAACACGTGCGCCAGCAGAATGCCCTGCAGGCCGTAAGGAGAGAATGACCATTCCAGACCAAGCTGGCCGAACAGCGAAGCCAGCCAGCCCTGGCGACCGTAAACGCTGAGGATGCCAAACACCGCCACCAGCACGGGCAGGATCAGCGTCATGGCGCACAGGCGCAGCAGTGCCAGCCTGCCGGGAAAACGGCGCCGATACAGGGCGCGCGCAAGAAAAATAGCCGGGAGCACCGACAGCAGGGCTGAGAGAGACGCCTGCCAGAAGGAGAAACGGATAACGTGCCAGAGGTAGCTGTCGTGCCAGAGGGCGAGCAGGTCGCTCTCTGGCGCGTTGAACCACAGTGCAAGAAAAGCCCCCAGGCTGACCGCCACCATCACTGTGGCGGCGAGCAGCCCGGGAAGTAACCAGCCGGGAATCAACGGCTGACGGCGCGTTGCCATTCACTTACCCATGCTGCACGCTGCACGGCGACCTGCTGCGGCGTAAACTCCAGCGAGGTGTTTGGTTTGGTCAGCTGCTCGAAACCTGCGGGCAGCGCAACGTTCGTGACCGGATACATCCAGTTGCCTGCGGGAATCGCATTCTGGAACGCCGGTGAAACCATAAACTTCAGGAACTTCTCGGCCAGCTCCGGCTGTTTGCTGGCGGCGGTACGCGCGGCGACTTCCACCTGCAGATAGTGCCCTTCAGCAAAATCAGCGGCAGCATAGTTATCTTTCTTCTCGGCGATGATGTGGTAGGCCGGAGAGGTGGTGTAGCTCAGCACCAGATCGCTTTCACCTTTCAGGAACAGGCCATAGGCTTCGCTCCAGCCTTTGGTGACGGTGACGGTTTTGGCGGCCAGTTTCTGCCACGCCTCCGGCGCTTTATCCCCGTAAACCTTTTGCATCCACAGCAGCAGGCCCAGGCCTGGCGTGCTGGTGCGCGGATCTTCATAAATCACGCGCCATTTCTGGTCACTCTCAACCAGCTCTTTCAGGCTCTTCGGCGGGTTTTTCAGCTTATTTTTGTCGTAAACAAAAGCAAAGTAGCCATAGTCGAACGGAACAAAGGTGTCGTTTTTCCAGCCGCCCGGCACGTTAACGGCCTCTGCCGCTACGCCGCTTTTGGCAAACAGTTTGGTTTGCGAGGCGGCTTCCAGCAGGTTGTTATCCAGCCCGAGCACTACGTCGGCCTTGCTGTTTTTCCCTTCCATGCGCAGACGGTTGAGCAGCGATACGCCATCTTCCAGCGCCACGAACTTCAGCTCGCAGTTACAGTCAGCTTCGAAGGCTTTTTTGACTACCGGGCCAGGGCCCCAGTCGGCAGAGAAGGAGTCATAGGTGTAGACCGTCAGGACGGGCTTCGCAAAAGCAGGCAGCGCAAACAGCGCCAGCAGGGGAAGAACTTTTTTTAACACTTTGCACCTCAAGGTTGAGTGGCAAAGGATTTTGAGCGACAGCCTCAAATCCCTTCGCCGGCGTTATCCGGATCAGGTTCGACGGGTATTATCTCAGCGCACATCTGTGATGCAGCACCCCGTTGAGAACGACGCTATTGTAATGATTTGGTGAATATTACGAAAGTGTTATGGCTCCGGCGGCGCAAACCAGGCGGATTTAAAATCAAACCAGCCCAGGGTGTTCATCCGCAGGCCGCGCATGCTGCGCTGGCCCTGGATCATCAGCCAGTGGTGGATCAAGGGTACGATCGCCTGCTCGGCCAGAAGCTGCTGGCACCACGCTGCAAGATTCATTTCGCCCGCGCGCCACAGGGCGGCATCCTGCTGCCAGTCACGGTCGATGCAGTGCTGGATCAGCGGGACTTCATACAGATGCGAGAAAAGGGAAAAATCGAGCGGCAGGGTAAAGTTGGCGCTGTTGAGCCAGATATCACTGGCTATCTCCCCCTGATGCCATTCGTCATAGTCCACTTCCCTGACCTCTAACGTGACCCCCTCGGCTGCCAGCAGCCGGGTCATGATTCTGGCGATAAAACGATGCTCCACGTGTTCGCGGTAGTAGGTCAGGGTGATGGACTCCAGCCCTGCGGGTTTGTCGCAGTGCACCGGGCGGGCGTGGTGCCAGCGCGGAAGCAGGCCGTACGCCGGGAACCAGTAGGTCTGGTACTGCTCTTCCGCATGGTAAATCAGATTGGAAGGGGACAAAACGTGGCTAACCCACTTGCGGACGGCCTGGTTTGCCCCACGGTGGGTGCGGCGGTCAAACAGGAGATAGTAACACCCTTCCTCGAGGCGACTCTCCACGGCTTTTTCTCCCGTGGTGGGGCCTTCCAGCGTCAGCCCGCAGCTCAGGTCTTCATTGAGATCCGGCAATACCCAGACGTTCACTTCGTCGATGAGCGCCCGATAGCCAAAGTAGTCGTCGAACGCGCGGATTTTCAGCTGGTTGCTGTTATTGCGGGACACGGAGTAGGGCCCGGTGCCAATCGGCAGGCTGGCAAAATTGTTCATTGATTCCCACTCGCCGGGCAAAATCATCGACGGCACGTAGCCCAGCAGCCAGGGAAGCCACTTATCCTGTTGCGACAGCTCAATATCCAGCGTCCAGGCCGTGGGCGAGTGGATGCGGGAGATATGCGAGTAGAGCGGTAGCCTGCGGGCACGTTCCAGGGAGGCGATGACGTCGTGCATTTCCAGCTCGCGGCCGTGGTGAAAGTGGATGCCGGGGCGTAAAAAGAAGCGCCAGTGGCGCGGGGAAAGTTGCTGCCAGTGATGCGCGATATCCGCCTCCAGTTCCCCGTTTTCCTCATTTATCCGCGTCAGGCCGCTAAAGATTTGCCGGGCCATATGCGTTTCTGAGCGGCGTAAGGCCGTGCCGGGCAACAGATTTTTCATCGGACGGTAGTAGAGCACCCGCAGAATGTGGCGGCCCTGACGAAAGCTGCGCCCGAGATGGGAAACCAGCATCTGGCGCACGGCGGCTTTGTCGCCAACCAGCTGTACCAGCTGATCGATGCGGTCCTGCTCGAGCAGATCTTCCGCGCGCTGCTGCTGCAGCGCCAGCCCGGTATAGAGGAAGGTCAGCCGCGAACGTTTGCCGCGTCCCGCCTCCGCTTCCCAGCTTAACCAGCCCTGCTGCTGCATGGTGTTGAGCAGCGTGCGCATATGGCGGCGGGAGCAGCTAAGCAGGTCAGCCAGCTCGTTGAGCGTAGTCTCCTGCGATTGCCCCTCGCAGCACTGCCAGAGGCGGATAAACTGTTGTTGCAGACGACCGGAAGGCATAAAAGGGGAACTCCTGACAAAAAACCAGCAATTTATTTATCCCTATATTAGGCCAATAATTCTCCCCGATGAAGCGAGGAGGTAAATTATGAAGAGGTCTACCGCACGTCAGTTCTATCAGCAATACTTTTCAGCGACAAAAGGATCGTCCTGGCTGGCCCGCCGGTGTGCAGAGCAACGGCTGAAAACGTTAGAAGAATTGATGCAGTGGGACGTTACAACACCGACCTCTTCCCGCTAACTCGCCTCGATCATGTGTGACTGAGTATTGGTGCTTATCACCCGCCAGCAAAATGTTTTTGCTGGCTTTTTTCGTTTACTATTCACCCAATTTCGATTCGCTTTCACAAGGACTTGCGCATGCTCTGGTTGATGACGATGGGGCGACGCCTGAACGGCGTGTATGCCGCTTTTATGCTGGTGGCCTTTATGATGGGCGTGGCGGGGGCGCTGCAGGCGCCGACGCTGAGCCTGTTTCTCAGCCGTGAGGTGGGGGCGCAGCCGTTTTGGGTCGGCCTGTTTTACACCGTTAACGCCATTGCCGGGATCCTGGTCAGCCTCGCGCTGGCGAAACGATCGGACAGCCATGGCGATCGCCGCAGGCTGATCCTCTTTTGCTGCGCCATGGCCGTGGGCAACGCGCTGCTCTTTGCCTTCAACCGTCATTATCTGACGCTTATTACCTGCGGCGTGCTGCTGGCGTCGCTGGCGAACAC
Source organism: Enterobacter sp. Y17 (assembly GCF_019730495.1). NCBI lineage: Bacteria > Pseudomonadati > Pseudomonadota > Gammaproteobacteria > Enterobacterales > Enterobacteriaceae > Enterobacter > Enterobacter sp. Y17. The sequence continues at coordinate 2,735,776 of NZ_JAASKP010000001.1, read as the reverse complement.
CGCCATGCCGCAGCTGTTCGCGCTGGCCCGTGAATACGCGGATAACTCGGCGCGTGAAGTGGTGATGTTCAGCTCGGTGATGCGCGCCCAGCTTTCGCTGGCGTGGGTCATTGGCCCGCCGCTGGCCTTTATGCTGGCGTTGAACTACGGCTTTACCACCATGTTTTCCATCGCCGCCGGGATTTTTGTCATCAGCCTGGCGCTGATTGCCTTCGCGCTGCCGTCCGTGGCGCGCGTCGAACAGACGACGGATAAACCTGTCACCGAGGTGAGCGGCTGGCAGGACAAAAACGTCCGCATGCTGTTTATTGCCTCCACGCTGATGTGGACCTGCAACACCATGTACATCATCGATATGCCGCTGTGGATCAGCAGCGATCTGGGCCTGCCGGACAAGCTCGCGGGGATCTTAATGGGAACTGCCGCCGGGCTGGAAATTCCGGCAATGATTCTGGCGGGTTACTACGTTAAGCGCTTTGGAAAGCGCAGGATGATGATTGTCGCCGTGGCGGCCGGGGTGCTGTTCTACGCGGGGCTGATCCTTTTCCATTCGCGGGAAGCGTTGCTGGTGCTGCAGCTGTTTAACGCCGTGTTTATTGGGATTGTTGCCGGGATCGGCATGCTCTGGTTTCAGGATCTCATGCCCGGTCGTGCCGGCTCGGCGACCACGCTTTTTACCAACAGTATTTCAACCGGGGTAATTCTGGCGGGCGTGATTCAGGGGGCGCTGGCGCAAAGCTACGGGCATGCGTCTGTCTACTGGATGATTGCGGCGCTATCCGTCGTGACGCTTCTGCTGACCTGCCGCGTAAAAGACGTGTGATCGGATGAACGAAACGGAGCCCGGGAACGCCGGGCTCTGTGAACCGTTTTATTCTGAATACTGATATTTACGCTGCGCGCGTAGCGTCAGGTACATATGAACGAGGCCCATGAAGCCGTGTGCCCAGAAATATGTCTCAATAAAGACCGTCAGGAATTTATGCAAATCCAAGACGGATTCCGTGACGGACGAAACCGGCCCGAGCGTGGCGTTCAGCACGAACCAGGCCGCGCCGCAGAGTGCAACGCCCAGCAGCGCCAGCACGCCCAGACCTTGCACCGTTGCTGCCATACCGCCGGCATGCGCGTCAGGAAGCTGACGCTGCGCGAGGGTGCGAATATCGTCAACAATTCCGCGAAAATCCAGCGCCAGCCAGGCGAAGTAATACTTAAATCCGCGCTGGATTAACATCCATGCCATCATGGCAATGCCACAAAAAATTAAACCAAATCCGGAGATAACATGGATCCAGGTGATAATTCCGTTCAGCCCGGATTCGTGGAGGGCTTCACTTTCGGTGAAATTAGAATTGATAATCTGGGCGAGGACCAGTACGGCCACAAGAATGTGCAGTATGCGAAGAAAAGGCGTTTCTTTATGGGGAAGCGTATCGCGTAATGTTGGTTTCATCGCTTTTTACCTCAATAATGAGAGAGCTGATGCGATGCAGTGTGACGCAGATTAATTAACGAAACCTTAACGGTCGGTTGCGTCACACTGTATTTATGCGTTCCGGTTAGTGGGCAGGATCAATATGCGTCATCACGTTCAGCACATTGAATTTTTGCATCACGTTATTTCTGGCATTCACGGCAATCTGATGTCCTTCTTTTACGCTTAATTCGCCGTTCACTTCAAGATGGACATCGACAAGGGCTAAATCGCCCATCTTGCGTGTTTTTAAATCATGGAGTCCGGTGACGCCCTCGGTTGCGAGAAGACACGTTTTGATGTCGTGCTCCAGCTCGGGCTCAAGCGAACGGTCCATCAAATCGTGCAGGGCATCGGCAGAAAATTTGTAACCCATGTGGGCGATGAATACTCCGACAATCAGGGCCGCAATGAGGTCCATCGCGTGAAAGCCCACTAAATTCCCGGCAATGCCGATGGCGACAACCACTGACGACGCTGCGTCAGAACGGGCATGCCAGGCATTGGCTATCAGCAGCGAGGACTGAATACGTTTTCCTGTGGCAAACATGTATCTGAACAGGCTTTCCTTTACCACCAGCGCCAGAATCGCCACCCACAGCGCGGCCCCTTTCACCAGCTGATGCGTCTCGGGGTGAAGCAGTTTATTGCCTGCGGACCAGAGCATCCCGACCCCCACAAGCAGCAGAATAGCGCCAATAATGAGCTTTGCACCGTTTTCGAAACGCAGATGACCGTAATGATGATCGATATCAGAAGCTTTCTGACTCTTTTTATTCGCAATCAAAACGACAAAGTCGGAGAATAAATCGGAAAGAGAATGAATCCCATCAGCAATTAAACCCTGTGAGCCGGAAAATATTCCTGCAACTATCTGAAAGGCGGTGAGTAAACTATTTATTATTACGCTCACTAATGTGCATTTATGTATTTCCCGAGAACGGATATGAGACTCATTGCCATTTTTCTTTTCCATGATTATTTCCGCTGTCAGCTGATTGAGCGGTTATTCTGCGCAGGAAGCATTAAATTGACATTAAATATAACGTCATTATTGGCTGGGTTTGGGAAGTATTTACAGAAGGAGGCGGGTATCAAGATAAAACGCGGCCTGCAGAGTGGACTGCAGGCCGGAGGGTTATTTCATAAATGCAGGTTGTTTGTTTTCGTAAGCGGCAATCGCCGCGTCGTGCTGGAGAGTTAAACCAATGCTGTCCAGACCGTTCAGCATGCAGTGACGGCGGAAGGCATCAATGCTGAAGCTGTAGGTCTTATCCCCGGCTTTCACCACTTCGGCTTCCAGATCCACTTCAAACGAAATGCCCGGATTCGCCTTAACCAGCGCGAACAACTCATCGACCTGTTCATCGCTCAGCGTGACGGGCAGCAGCTGGTTGTTGAAGCTGTTGCCGTAAAAAATATCCGCGAAGCTTGGGGCAATGACCACTTTAAAACCGTAGTCGGTGAGCGCCCACGGTGCGTGTTCACGGGATGAGCCGCAGCCAAAGTTTTCGCGTGCCAGCAAAATGGAGGCGCCTTTATATTCCGGGAAGTTCAGAACGAATTCCGGATTAGGCACTTCTCCCTTATCGTCCAGGAAACGCCAGTCGTTAAACAGATGTGCGCCGAAACCGGTACGCGTCACTTTCTGCAGAAACTGTTTTGGAATAATAGCGTCAGTATCGACGTTAGCGGCGTCCAGCGGGACAACACGGCCCGTATGTTGGGTAAATTTCTCTGCCATGATTGTCTCCTTATTTCAGACTGCGAATATCGGCGAAATGGCCGGTGACTGCCGCAGCGGCGGCCATTGCCGGGCTGACCAGATGGGTGCGCCCACCGCGGCCCTGACGGCCTTCAAAGTTACGGTTGCTGGTGGAGGCGCAGCGCTCACCCGGATTCAGGCGATCGTTGTTCATGGCCAGACACATGGAGCAGCCGGGCAGGCGCCATTCGAAGCCCGCTTCGATAAAGATCTTATCCAGACCTTCGGCTTCCGCCTGGGCTTTCACCGGACCGGAGCCAGGTACCACCAGCGCCTGAACGCCTGGCGCCACTTTGCGGCCTTTGGCAATCTCGGCTGCGGCACGCAAATCTTCGATACGGGAGTTGGTGCAGGAACCGATAAATACTTTATCAATGGCGACATCGGTCAACGGCACGCCGGGCTTAAGCCCCATGTAGGCCAGCGCTTTTTCCGCACTGGCGCGCTCGACCGGATCGGTAAAGGATGCCGGGTCAGGGATATTGTCGTTAACGGAAATCACCTGGCCCGGATTGGTGCCCCAGGTCACCTGAGGCGCAATCTCTTCTGCCTGAAGAGTGACGACGGTGTCAAAGGCTGCGCCATCGTCGGTTTTCAGGGTTTTCCAGTACGCTACCGCGTCGTCAAAATTCTGACCTTTCGGCGCGTGCAGACGACCCTTCACGTAGTTGAAGGTGGTTTCGTCCGGCGCGACCAGACCGGCTTTTGCGCCCATCTCAATCGCCATATTGCACAGGGTCATGCGTCCCTCCATGCTCAGCGCCTGGATGGCTTCCCCGCAGAACTCAACAACGTGACCGGTGCCGCCTGCGCTGCCGGTTTTACCGATGATGGCCAGCACGATGTCTTTTGCGGTAATACCCGGTGCGGCTTTACCCTTCACTTCAATCTTCATGGTTTTGGCGCGGCCCTGTTTCAGGGTCTGCGTTGCCAGCACATGTTCCACCTCGGAAGTGCCAATCCCGAACGCCAGAGCGCCAAACGCGCCGTGGGTCGCGGTATGGGAGTCACCGCAGACGATGGTCATGCCCGGCAGGGTGATCCCTTGCTCAGGCCCCATCACGTGGACGATGCCCTGATACGGATGGTTCAGGTCGTACAGCTCAACGCCAAACTCGTTGCAGTTCTTAATCAGCTCCTGCATCTGGATACGCGCCATCTCACCCGAGGCATTGATGTCTTTGGTCTGGGTGGAAACGTTGTGATCCATCGTCGCGAAGGTTTTACCCGGCTGACGTACCGGACGCTTGTGCGCGCGCAGGCCGTCAAATGCCTGCGGAGAGGTCACTTCGTGTACCAAATGACGGTCAATGTACAGCAGCGGGGTTTCGTTTGGTGCCTCGTAAACAACGTGCGCATCAAACAACTTTTCATATAACGTCTTAGCCATGATTACACCCCTTCAGCGACATAGCGGGCAATGATGTCGCCCATTTCATCGGTACTGACTGCCGCCGTGCCGCGTGCTAAATCGCCGGTACGGATGCCTTCTTCTAACGCCCGGTTAATGGCGTTTTCAATTGCGGTTGCCGCCTCGCCTGCATCCAGGCTGTAGCGCAGCAGCAGGGCCAGGGAGAGGATCTGCGCAATCGGGTTAGCAATATTTTTGCCGGCAATATCCGGCGCGGAGCCGCCCGCAGGCTCGTACAGGCCAAAGCCTTCTTCATTCAGGCTTGCAGAGGGCAGCATGCCCATCGAGCCGGTGATCATCGCGCATTCGTCAGAGAGGATATCGCCGAACAGGTTGGAGCACAGCAGCACGTCAAACTGGGACGGATCTTTAATCAGCTGCATGGTCGCGTTGTCGATGTACATGTGCGACAGCGCGACGTCCGGGTACTGCTTAGCGACTTCACTGACGATCTCGCGCCACAAAATGGAAGACTGCAGCACGTTCGCTTTATCAATGGAGGTCACTTTATGGCGGCGTTTGCGCGCCGACTCGAACGCGATGTGGGCGATACGTTCGATTTCGAAACGGTGATACACCTCGGTGTCGAACGCTTTCTCGTGTTGTCCGCTGCCTTCGCGTCCTTTTGGCTGACCGAAATAGATCCCGCCGGTCAGTTCACGCACGCACAGAATGTCGAAACCGTTGGCGGCGATATCCGCGCGCAGCGGGCAGAACTCTTCCAGACCCTGATACAGCTTCGCCGGACGCAGGTTGCTGAACAGTTTGAAATGTTTACGCAGCGGCAGCAGCGCGCCGCGTTCTGGCTGCTCTGCCGGCGGCAGGTGTTCCCATTTCGGGCCACCGACGGAACCAAACAGCACGGCATCAGCATTTTCGCAGCCTTCCACGGTCGCTTTTGGCAGCGGCGTACCGTGGTTATCAATCGCAATACCGCCCACGTCGTAGTGGCTGGTGGTGATTTTCATCGCAAAACGCGCGCGAACGGCTTCCAGTACTTTCAGCGCCTGTGCCATCACTTCCGGACCAATACCGTCGCCCGGCAACACAGCAATATGGTAATTCTTCGACATTACACGGTTTCCTTGTTGTTCTCTTTATTCTGAGCTTTGCGTTGCAACTCTTTTTCGACTTCGGCGGCGCGCCAGATGTTGTTCAGAACATGCACCATCGCTTTCGCGGAGGACTCAACGATATCGGTCGCCAGGCCCACGCCGTGGAAGCGGCGGCCATTGTGGGTAACAACAATGTCGACCTGACCCAGTGCATCTTTGCCGTGGCCCTTGGCCGTCAGGTCATATTTCACTAGCTCAACGTCGTACTCGGTGACGCGATTAATCGCCTGATAGATGGCATCGACAGGGCCGTTACCGTTAGCGGCCTCTGCTTTAATTTCATCGCCGCAGGCCAGTTTGACCGAGGCGGTGGCGATGTCGCTGGAGCCGGACTGCACGTTGAAGTAATCCAGACGGAAGTGCTCCGGCTCTTCCTGCTGCTTGTTAATAAAGGCCAGCGCTTCCAGGTCATAGTCGAACACCTGGCCTTTTTTGTCGGCCAGCTTCAGGAACGCGTCGTACAGCTGATCCATGTTGTAATCGCTGTCCTTATAACCCATCTCTTCCATACGGTGTTTAACCGCGGCGCGACCGGAACGGGAGGTCAGGTTCAGCTGTACTTGATTCAGGCCGATGGATTCCGGGGTCATGATTTCGTAGTTTTCACGATTCTTCAGGACGCCATCCTGGTGAATACCGGAGGAGTGCGCGAAGGCGCCGGTACCGACAATTGCTTTGTTAGCCGGAATGGGCATGTTGCAAATCTGACTGACGGTCTGGCTGGTGCGCCAGATTTCGTTGTGATTGATGCGGGTGTGCACGTCCATGATGTCTTTGCGCACTTTGATCGCCATGATCACTTCTTCCAGCGAACAGTTGCCCGCGCGTTCGCCGATACCGTTCATCGCGCCTTCTACCTGACGCGCGCCAGCGTGGACGGCGGCGATAGCATTGCCTACGGCCAGACCCAAATCATCGTGGGTGTGGACGGAGATAATTGCTTTATCAATATTCGGCACGCGGTCATACAGGCCGGTGATGATGTTGGAGAACTCAAACGGCATGGTGTAGCCGACGGTGTCCGGGATGTTGATGGTTTTCGCGCCCGCGTTGATGGCGGCTTCTACAACGCGCGCCAGGTCTTCGATTGGCGTACGGCCCGCATCTTCACAGGAGAACTCAACGTCATCGGTATAGTTGCGTGCGCGTTTAACCATGTAGACCGCGCGCTCAATCACCTCATCCAGCGTGCTGCGCAGCTTGGTTGCGATGTGCATAGGCGAGGTAGCAATAAAGGTGTGGATACGGAACGCTTCGGCGACCTTCAGCGACTCGGCGGCGACGTCGATGTCTTTCTCTACGCAGCGCGCCAGGGCACAGACGCGGCTGTTTTTAATGGTGCGCGCAATGGTCTGTACGGATTCGAAATCACCTGGGGAAGAGACAGGGAAACCGACCTCCATCACGTCAACACCCATACGTTCGAGAGCCAGCGCGATCTGCAGCTTCTCTTTTACACTCAGGCTTGCCTGTAATGCCTGTTCACCGTCACGTAAAGTTGTATCGAAAATAATGACTTGCTGGCTCATGGGTTAGGTCCTTGTCAGTCTTAGGGCGCCTTGCTACGAGCATAAAAAAACCCGCGCAGTGGCGCGGGTTTCTAGTCTTACTGGTGACGATTCAACGCTGAATTTCGCCCGCCAGTCTACCGCGCACAGTGGATGCGTTTAGTAGTAGTAGACCGGTGAAACGAATGGTGCGTGTCATGAATCGTGCTCCGTTAAATTCAATATGCTTTTAGTGGTACTGGATACGGTTGTTCATGTCAACCCCTGAGGATGAAAACGGGCCCGACAGATGGAATCAACCGGGTATTCACTTTAGCTAATTGTGCTGGTTTTAGCTTTTTTGACCCGATTAATTGTCTAATTTTGGACTTGAGAAAAGAGTTGCAGAAACCAATAAATATAAATGTTTAAAAATGAGTGAAATGTTTTATGAGGATGCTTTGTGTTTAAATAGTTTTGATATCATAAACTTATAAATGCAGTGAATCTTTTCCGGAATGCTGGAAAGCGAATAGAGATAACAGGTTGTTAACTAACTGTAGGTCGATAGTAATAACAGTTTAATAATACTTAAATCATCATTAACCTGACGGCAATTGTATATTGGTTTGATTTATGGTTTCATTTAAATCCTAAAGTCAAACATATCAGTTTTGCTCATTAATTTTCGTTAATATAAAGTCTTTATTTATTCCGAATTTTAAATAATTCTCTTTCGCTGATCGTATTTGCATGATAAATGATATTTTTCAGGATTATTACCGTACGTTGGCAAAGGGGTGTAGCGTGACAGTGGAGTCAGAAGTGCCAGAAAATAATATTAAACAACCTCAAGCTACTGATGGGATTAAACCACAGTTACGCACGGTGGATCTGAATCTTCTGACGGTGTTTGATGCTGTCATGCAGGAACAGAATATCACCCGCGCTGCCCAAACCTTGGGGATGTCACAACCTGCCGTGAGTAATGCCGTTGCCAGGCTTAAGCTTATGTTTAACGACGAATTATTTGTTCGCTACGGGAGGGGGATCCAGCCTACGGCGCGCGCATTCCAGCTGTTTGGCTCCATTCGTCAGGCGTTGCAACTGGTCCAAAATGAGCTGCCGGGATCGGGCTTTGAACCCTTAAGCAGCGAGCGCGTATTCCATCTTTGTGTCTGTAGCCCTTTAGATAATTATTTAACGTCTATTATCTATAATAAAGTTGAAGAGATCGCACCAAATATCAATCTTGTTTTTAAATCATCCCTGAATCAAAACACAGAACATCAGTTACGCTATCAGGAGATCGAATTCGTTCTGGGGTATGAAGAGTTCCGTCGTCCGGAATTTTCCTGCGTGCCGCTGTTTAAAGATGAAATGGTTTTGGTCGCCAGTAAAAAACACCCGCGCCTGAATTCTCCGCTGCGAGAAAACGATGTTTATAACGAGCAGCACGCCGTTGTTGCGCTCGACAGATATGCTTCCTTTAGCCTGCCGTGGTATGACACTGCGGATAAACAGGCGAGCGTGGCTTATCAGGGCATGGCCATGGTCAGCGTATTAAACGTGGTTTCTCAGACACAGCTGGTGGCAATTGCGCCGCGCTGGCTGGCAGAAGAGTTTTCTGACCCTTTAAATCTGCAAATTTTGCCTCTGCCGCTCAAGCTAAATAGCCGTACCTGTTATCTTTCCTGGCATGAAGCAGCGGGCCGGGATAAAGGACATCAGTGGATGGAAGAGTTGCTGGTTGGCATCTGTCGCCGGTAAACGCATCAGGATAAATCGCATTGGTTTATGTGATTTATCCTGATTTTTTTTAGATAACTGCTATTTTCTTCGGTGATGATTTTTTTTGGGCTGCTCTACGGCACGCAAAAATAGATGATTTCCTGCATTGTCGCGCTTTTCAGCGATGATTTATCACCTCATTCTCTATTTCCAGAGGAATTAACCATATCTTCTGTGAATGGCTGCTTTTTCTGCTTTACGCACCGTTTATCTCCCCGGGTTTGCTAATTGCCTGCCTCATAACGAGCGGTTAAGGTAAAGAACACTCTGCAAAATATAAGATTGGTTCATCCCAATCGTAAGACGGTGCGGAAATGAATTCGGCAGTCCGTCTATAACAAAATGCCTGGAGGCAAAGCATGGAGATGTTGTCTGGCGCGGAAATGGTCGTTCGATCGCTGATCGATCAGGGCGTAAAGCAAGTGTTCGGCTACCCTGGCGGTGCGGTTCTCGATATTTATGATGCGCTGCATACGGTTGGGGGCATTGACCATGTTCTGGTACGTCACGAGCAGGCGGCGGTACACATGGCTGACGGCCTGGCACGTGCGACGGGTGAAGTGGGCGTGGTGTTAGTCACGTCTGGCCCCGGCGCGACAAACGCCATTACCGGGATTGCGACGGCCTATATGGACTCTATCCCGCTGGTGATCCTCTCCGGGCAGGTGGCAACCTCACTGATTGGCTACGATGCGTTTCAGGAGTGCGACATGGTTGGGATTTCGCGTCCCGTTGTGAAGCACAGCTTCCTGGTCAAGCAAACAGAAGACATTCCCGGCATACTGAAAAAAGCCTTCTGGCTGGCGGCGAGCGGACGCCCGGGACCGGTGGTGGTCGATCTGCCTAAAGATATTCTCAATCCTGCAAACAAGCTGCCTTATGTCTGGCCGGAATCGGTCAGCATGCGTTCTTATAACCCCACAACGCAGGGGCATAAAGGTCAGATCAAGCGAGCGTTGCAAACGCTTCTGGCAGCCAAAAAACCGGTGGTCTATGTCGGTGGCGGGGCGATCAACTCTGCCTGTGAAGCCCAGCTTCGTGAACTGATTGAAAAGCTTAACCTTCCCGTTGCGTCGTCGCTGATGGGCCTGGGGGCGTTCCCTGCCACCCATCGTCAGGCGCTGGGGATGCTGGGTATGCACGGTACCTATGAAGCCAACATGACGATGCATCATTCCGATGTGATCTTTGCCGTCGGCGTGCGCTTTGACGACCGCACCACCAACAACCTGGCGAAGTATTGCCCGAACGCTACCGTGCTGCACATTGATATCGATCCAACGTCAATTTCAAAAACGGTGTCGGCTGATGTGCCGATCGTCGGTGACGCCCGGCAGGTTCTGGAGCAAATGCTGGATCTGCTGACCCAGGAGAGTGCAACCCAGCCGCTGGATGAGATCCGCGACTGGTGGCAGCAGATTGAACAGTGGCGCGCGCGTCAGTGCCTGAAATATGACACGCAAAGTGAAAACATTAAGCCGCAGGCGGTCATTGAAGCGGTGTGGCGACTGACGAAAGGTGAGGCGTACGTGACCTCAGACGTGGGACAGCATCAGATGTTTGCCGCCCTGTATTACCCGTTTGATAAACCGCGACACTGGATCAACTCCGGTGGTTTAGGAACCATGGGCTTTGGTCTGCCTGCCGCGCTGGGCGTGAAGCTGGCGCTGCCGAATGAAACCGTCGTCTGCGTGACGGGGGACGGCAGTATTCAGATGAACATTCAGGAGCTGTCTACCGCGCTGCAATATGAACTGCCGGTACTGGTGCTGAACCTGAATAACGGGTATCTCGGTATGGTGAAGCAGTGGCAGGATATGATCTACTCTGGCCGCCACTCTCAGTCCTACATGAAATCGCTGCCGGATTTTGTTCGTCTTGCTGAAGCTTATGGTCATGTTGGCATGCGGGTGACCGATCCGGCTGAGCTGGAAACGAAGCTCGCGCAAGCGCTTGAGCACGTAAAAAACAACCGCCTCGTCTTTATGGATGTGATTGTTGATGGGACCGAGCACGTTTATCCGATGCATATTCGTGGTGGTGGTATGGATGAAATGTGGTTAAGCAAAACGGAGAGAACCTGATATGCGCCGGATATTATCTGTTTTACTGGAAAACGAGTCTGGCGCACTGTCGCGCGTCATTGGCCTTTTTGCGCAGCGCGGCTATAACATTGAAAGCCTGACCGTTGCCCCGACGGAAGACCCGACGCTGTCGCGCATGACGATCCAAACCGTCGGCGATGCCAAAGTGCTTGAGCAAATTGAAAAACAGCTGCATAAGCTGGTCGACGTACTGCGCGTGAGCGAGCTGGGGCAGGGGGCCTACGTTGAACGTGAGGTCATGCTGGTGAAAATCCAGGCCAGTGGCTACGGGCGTGATGAAGTCAAACGCAATGCGGATATTTTCCGCGGACAAATTATCGACGTCACGCCTTCTCTTTATACGGTGCAGCTGGTCGGGACAAGCGACAAGCTGGATGCTTTCCTCGCGTCCGTGCGGGACGTTGCAAAAATTGTCGAGGTCGCGAGATCGGGTGTCGTAGGTCTGTCACGCGGCGAGAAAATCATGCGTTAGTTGTCAAAAAGGTTCGCCTCTTTCTGCCCGGTCACCAAAGCCGGGCTTTTTTTTGCGTAATCAGCCGACAACGCAGATAAAAGCGGTTGCCGCGAAGTCTTTTCTGCGTTTAGATGTTAAAAGATTTAACCATAACCTTGACAGGGCCATGGACTCTTTTCTTTTTTTAAGGGGCAATTGTGAAACTGGATGAAATCGCCCGGCTAGCCGGCGTGTCACGAACAACGGCCAGCTATGTGATTAACGGTAAAGCAAAGCAGTACCGTGTCAGCGACAAGACCGTTGAAAAAGTTATGGCGGTGGTTCGTGAGCATAACTACCATCCGAATGCTGTCGCAGCCGGTCTGCGTGCCGGGCGTACCCGCTCTATTGGTCTGGTGATCCCTGACCTGGAAAACACCAGCTATACCCGTATCGCCAACTATCTTGAACGTCAGGCGCGCCAGCGCGGCTATCAATTGCTGATTGCCTGCTCGGAAGACCAGCCCGACAACGAAATGCGTTGCATTGAGCATCTGCTCCAGCGCCAGGTGGATGCCATCATCGTGTCGACCTCTTTGCCGCCAGAGCATCCGTTCTACCAGCGCTGGGTGAACGACCCGTTCCCAATCGTTGCGCTGGACCGCGCGCTCGATCGCGAGCATTTCACCAGCGTCGTGGGTGCGGATCAGGATGATGCAGAAATGCTGGCCGCAGAGCTGAGAACGTTCCCCGCTGAAACAGTGCTGTATCTTGGCGCGTTGCCCGAGCTTTCCGTGAGCTTCCTGCGTGAGCAGGGATTCAGAACCGCCTGGAAAGACGATCCGCGCGAGGTTCACTACCTCTATGCCAATAGCTACGAACGCGAAGCCGCAGCGCAGCTGTTTGAGAAATGGCTGGAAACGCATCCGATGCCTCAGGCGCTGTTCACCACGTCATTTGCGCTGTTGCAGGGTGTCATGGATGTGACCTTGCGTCGTGAAGGTAAACTGCCCTCCGACCTGGCGATTGCCACGTTCGGGGATAATGAGCTGCTCGACTTCCTGCAGTGCCCGGTGCTGGCGGTAGCACAGCGTCACCGCGATGTGGCTGAACGCGTGCTTGAGATTGTGCTGGCAAGCCTGGATGAGCCGCGCAAACCGAAGCCGGGTCTGACGCGTATCAAACGTAATCTCTACCATCGCGGAATTTTAAGCCGCCAAAAATGAAATGACCGGGGCGGAGAAATCTGCCCCATTTTGCTGTGATTATTCGTGCAGATAATTCCCGGAGAGAAATTAGGATAATTCTTGCGGGATCGTAATCGCCTATTTTTTTAATTCATTCTGGCTTTTAAATTGTCCTTTTAAAGAACATGCGGGCGATTTTAAACAGCTATCTTTGTATTATTTTGTTACAAACCCTCTTCGGTCGATGAATATTCAGACGTTTTTCCTCTTACTGCTTCAGCTTACGTGGCAACCTCCGCGCTTACCGGGCACCTGGATGAATCTGGCGCTGTTATCCCCTGAGAATCTGTCATAAAATGCTGCCCGCGTCGCAAACTGACACTTTATATTTATCTGCGATGATATTGAGTGAGCTTTAACGCTAGTGTGCATATTCGGTTTTTTTCTTACAAATATTCATAACGTTAATTTTGCCTCGCCAGTTGTGCAGTTATTAACCAGGACTGTTTATCTCTGTAAATAGAGGGCTTTCGGGTCCTTATAGGGAGAGTCCTGGCTTGACAAGCTTTTCCCTCGCTCCGTAAACTCCTTTAGGTGGGAATTTGTGGGTTAAAGTGGTGAGGAGGGGTGAGACTGGCATGTTCCGTGGAGCTACGTTAGTCAATCTCGACAGCAAAGGGCGTTTATCGGTACCAACCCGATACCGCGACCAGCTGATTGAGAACGCTGCGGGTCAAATGGTTTGCACCATTGACATTAACTCCCCCTGCCTGCTGCTTTACCCCTTGCCTGAATGGGAAATTATTGAGCAAAAGCTGTCGCGACTGTCGAGCATGAATCCGCAGGAACGCCGCGTGCAGCGGCTGTTATTGGGACATGCCAGTGAATGTCAGATGGATAACGCAGGGCGGTTACTGATTGCCCCTGTGTTGCGGCAACATGCCGGTCTGACCAAAGAAGTGATGCTGGTCGGGCAGTTCAACAAGTTTGAACTGTGGGATGAAACGACCTGGTATCAACAGGTCAAGGAAGATATCGACGCTGAGCAGTCTGATTCCGCGACATTATCGGAACGGCTGCAGGACTTGTCTCTATAAATATGATGGAAAATTATAAACACAAAACGGTGTTACTGGACGAGGCCGTAAACGGTCTGAATATTCGTCCGGATGGCATCTACATTGATGGCACGTTTGGTCGCGGTGGTCACTCGCGTTTGATTCTCTCCCAGCTTGGAGAGGAAGGACGTCTGCTGGCAATCGATCGCGATCCGCAGGCAATTGCCGTTGCACAAACCATCAATGACCCACGCTTTTCCATCGTGCATGGACCTTTCTCTGCGCTCGCGGATTATGTTGCCGAGCGTGGCCTGACGGGCAAGATCGACGGGATTCTTCTCGATCTTGGCGTCTCTTCACCCCAACTTGATGATGCTGAACGTGGTTTCTCCTTTATGCGTGATGGTCCGCTGGATATGCGTATGGACCCGACGCGCGGTCAGTCTGCCGCTGAGTGGTTACAGACCGCTGACGAAGCAGATATTGCATGGGTCATCAAAACGTTTGGCGAAGAGCGCTTTGGCAAACGTATTGCGCGCGCCATCGTTGAGCGCAATCGCATTGAGCCCATGACCCGCACCAAAGAGTTGGCCGAAGTGATCGCGGCGGCGACACCGGTGAAGGATAAGCACAAACATCCCGCGACCCGTACCTTCCAGGCGGTTCGCATCTGGGTAAACAGTGAACTGGAGGAAATAGAGCTGGCGCTAAAAAGCTCGCTCGACGTGCTGGCCCCGGGTGGGCGGTTATCCATCATCAGCTTCCATTCGCTGGAAGACCGTATTGTGAAACGCTTTATGCGTGAGCAAAGCCGCGGTCCACAGGTGCCAGCGGGGCTGCCGATGACGGAAGAACAACTCAGGAAACTGGGTGGCCGTCAGTTGCGAGCATTAGGCAAGTTGATGCCGGGCGAAGAAGAAGTGGCAGAGAATCCACGCGCCCGTAGTTCAGTGCTGCGTGTTGCAGAGAGGACGAACGCATGATCGGCAGAGTGACAGAGACCCTAAGCAAAGTTAAGGATTCGTTAGGAAGCAACGAGCGCCATGCCTTGCCTGGCGTGATCGGCGACGATCTTTTGCGGTTTGGGAAACTGCCACTCTGTCTGTTCATTTGCATCATTGTCACGGCAGTTACGGTGGTGACCACCGCCCACCATACACGTTTATTGACTGCGCAACGCGAGCAGATGGTACTGGAACGCGATGCGCTGGATATTGAATGGCGAAATCTGATCCTTGAAGAAAACGCGCTCGGCGATCACAGCCGGGTTGAACGGATCGCAACGGAAAAGCTGCAGCTGCAGCATGTTGATCCTTCGCAGGAAAATATCGTAGTACAAAAATAAGGGAAAACGCGACGCATGAAAGCAGCGGCAAAAACGCTAAAACCAAAACGTCAGGAAGAACAGGCCAACTTTGTCAGTTGGCGTTTTGCGTTGCTTTGCGGCTGCATTTTACTCGCTCTGGGTTTTCTGCTGGGACGCGTGGCCTGGCTGCAAATCATCGCCCCTGACATGCTGGTGCGTCAGGGCGACATGCGCTCCCTGCGCGTCCAGGAAGTGTCGACATCCCGCGGGATGATCACCGACCGCTCGGGTCGTCCGCTGGCGGTGAGCGTGCCGGTGAAGGCGATCTGGGCCGATCCTAAAGAACTGCATGATGCTGGCGGGATCACGCTTGATAACCGCTGGAAGGCCCTTGCGGATGCGCTGAAGATGCCGCTGGACCAGTTAGCTTCACGCGTAAATACGAACCCGCGAGGGCGCTTTATCTATCTGGCGCGTCAGGTGAACCCTGACATGGCGGACTACATCAAAAAATTGAAGCTGCCTGGGATCCATCTGCGTGAAGAATCCCGTCGTTACTATCCATCCGGCGAAGTGACTGCTCACCTCATTGGCTTTACTAACGTTGATAGCCAGGGGATTGAAGGCGTTGAAAAAAGCTTTGATAAATGGCTCACCGGCCAGCCCGGCGAGCGTATTGTGCGTAAGGACCGCTATGGTCGCGTGATCGAGGATATTTCCTCTACGGACAGCCAGGCCGCGCACAATCTGGCCCTGAGTATTGATGAGCGGCTACAGGCGCTGGTTTACCGCGAGCTGAACAATGCCGTGGCCTTCAACAAAGCGGAATCGGGCAGTGCCGTGTTAGTTGACGTCAACACGGGTGAAGTGCTGGCGATGGCCAATAGCCCGTCCTACAACCCTAACAATCTTACCGGTACGCAGAAGGATATTATGCGTAACCGTACCATCACCGACGTGTTCGAACCGGGTTCGACCGTTAAGCCGATGGTGGTCATGACTGCCCTTCAGCGCGGTATCGTCAATGAAAACACCGTCCTGAATACCATTCCATACCGAATTAACGGCCACGAGATCAAAGACGTGGCGCGCTACAGCGAATTGACCCTGACCGGGGTGTTACAGAAGTCGAGTAACGTCGGTGTTTCAAAGCTGGCGTTAGCGATGCCGTCCTCAGCGTTAGTAGAGACTTACTCACGTTTTGGACTTGGAAAGGCGACCAATTTGGGGTTGGTCGGAGAACGCAGTGGCTTATATCCTCAAAAACAACGGTGGTCTGACATAGAGAGGGCCACCTTCTCTTTCGGCTACGGGCTAATGGTGACACCGTTACAGTTAGCGCGAGTCTACGCAACGATCGGCAGCTATGGCGTTTATCGTCCGCTGTCGATTACCAAAGTTGATCCACCGGTTCCCGGCGAGCGTATCTTCCCGGAATCAACCGTCCGTACGGTTGTTCATATGATGGAAAGCGTGGCGCTCCCCGGCGGCGGCGGCGTTAAGGCGGCAATCAAAGGTTATCGCATCGCCATCAAGACCGGTACGGCGAAAAAAGTAGGGCCGGACGGCCGCTATATCAACAAATACATTGCCTATACCGCAGGCGTTGCGCCTGCAAGCAATCCGCGTTTTGCGCTGGTGGTCGTGATAAACGATCCACAGGCGGGTAAATACTACGGCGGCGCCGTCTCCGCGCCTGTGTTCGGGGCTATCATGGGCGGCGTGTTACGCACCATGAACATCGAACCGGATGCGCTGGCGACGGGCGAAAAAAGTGAATTTGTAATTAATCAAGGCGAGGGTACAGGTGGCAGATCGTAATTTGCGCGACCTTCTCGCTCCGTGGGTGCCAAATGCACCGGAGCGAGCACTGCGAGAGATGTTACTGGACAGCCGCGTGGCTGCTTCTGGCGATCTTTTTGTGGCGGTGGTCGGTCATCAGGCGGACGGGCGTCGTTATATCCCGCAGGCGATTGCGCAAGGTGTGGCTGCCATTATTGCTGAGGCGAAAGATGAGGCAACCGACGGTGAGATCCGTGAAATGCACGGGGTGCCGGTCATCTATCTCAGCCAGTTAAACGAGCGTCTTTCCGCGCTGGCAGGACGTTTTTATCACGAACCTTCCGACCAGCTGCGCCTGGTCGGCGTCACGGGTACGAACGGTAAAACCACTACCACTCAGCTGATGGCGCAGTGGGCCCAGCTGCTGGGTGAAACCGGTGCGGTGATGGGTACCGTGGGTAACGGCCTGCTGGGCAAAGTGAGCCCGACGGAAAACACCACCGGCTCGGCCGTAGACGTACAGCATGTGCTTGCCGGTCTGGCAGGGCAGGGGGCAACCTTTGCTGCGATGGAAGTCTCTTCGCACGGTCTGGTTCAGCACCGCGTCGCGGCGCTGAAATTTGCCGCTTCCGTGTTTACCAACCTGAGCCGCGATCATCTTGATTATCACGGTGATATGGAGCATTACGAAGCCGCGAAATGGCTGCTGTTCTCTACTCACCATTACGGACAAGCCATCATCAACGCCGACGACGAAGTGGGCCGCCGCTGGCTGGCGAAGCTGCCGGATGCGGTTGCGGTGTCGATGGAAGACCATATCAATCCCAACTGCCACGGCCGCTGGCTGAAGGCGGTTGAGGTGAATTATCACGACAGCGGGGCGACAATCCGCTTTGCCTCTTCCTGGGGTGAAGGCGAAATTGAAAGCCGCCTGATGGGCGCGTTTAACGTCAGCAACCTGCTGCTGGCGCTGGCAACGCTGCTGGCGCTGGGTTATCCGATGGCTGAACTGCTGAAAACCTCAGCGCGTCTGCAGCCGGTTTGCGGCCGTATGGAAGTGTTCAGCGCGCCGGGCAAACCGACCGTTGTGGTTGATTATGCCCACACGCCGGATGCGCTGGAAAAAGCGCTGGAAGCGGCGCGCCTGCACTGCGCCGGTAAGCTCTGGTGCGTGTTTGGCTGCGGCGGCGATCGCGATAAAGGCAAACGCCCGCTGATGGGGGCTATTGCCGAGCAGTTCGCAGATATTCCGGTTGTGACCGATGACAACCCGCGTACCGA
Source organism: Enterobacter sp. Y17 (assembly GCF_019730495.1). Lineage (NCBI taxonomy): Bacteria > Pseudomonadati > Pseudomonadota > Gammaproteobacteria > Enterobacterales > Enterobacteriaceae > Enterobacter > Enterobacter sp. Y17. The sequence goes on along the minus strand of NZ_JAASKP010000001.1, from coordinate 2,717,581 downwards.
AGAGCCGCGCGCCATCATTAATGACATTCTGGCGGGCATGCTGGACGCGGGCCGCGCTCGCGTGGTGGAAGGGCGTGCGGAAGCCGTGACCAACACCATCATGCAGGCGCAGGAGAATGATGTTGTCCTGCTGGCGGGCAAAGGCCATGAAGATTATCAGATCGTTGGCAATCGCCGTCTGGACTACTCGGACCGCGTAACGGCAGCTCGTCTGCTGGGAGTCGTGGCATGATTAGCATCACGTTAAGCCAGGCCGCTGCCATCCTGCAGGGCGACCTGCACGGGCTGGACCTGACCATTGATGCCGTAACGACGGACACCCGCAAAATCACCGCAGGCTGTCTGTTTGTGGCGCTGAAAGGCGAGCGTTTTGACGCGCATGATTTTGCGGAACAGGCCAAAGAGAACGGCGCCGGTGCGCTGCTCGTCAGCCGCAAGCTCGATATCGATCTGCCACAAATTGTGGTGAAAGATACGCGTCTCGCGTTCGGTGAGCTGGCCGCCTGGGTTCGCCAGCAGGTCCCTACGCGCGTTGTCGCCTTGACCGGTTCATCAGGCAAGACGTCGGTGAAAGAGATGACGGCGGCGATCCTCAGCCAGTGCGGGAATACGCTTTATACCGCGGGCAACCTCAATAATGACATCGGCGTGCCGATGACATTACTCCGCCTGACCAAAGAACATGAATTTGCGGTAATCGAGTTAGGGGCAAACCACCAGGGCGAAATCGCCTGGACCGTGAGCCTGACTCGCCCGGAAGCCGCGCTGGTGAATAACCTCGCGGCGGCGCATCTGGAAGGCTTTGGCTCGCTGGAAGGCGTAGCTAAAGCCAAAGGTGAGATTTACACCGGTCTGCCGGATGACGGTATCGCCATCCTGAACGCCGACAACAACGACTGGCTGAACTGGCAAAGCATCATTGGTTCGCGTAAAACCTGGCGCTTCTCGCCGAATGCGGCAAACAGTGATTTTACCGCGACCAATATCCACGTGACGTCGCACGGCACGGAGTTCACCCTCACCACCCCAACGGGTGGCGTCGATGTGCTGCTGCCGCTGCCGGGTCGCCATAACATCGCCAATGCGCTTGCGGCGGCGGCGTTGTCGACGGCGGTGGGCGCGTCGCATGAAGCGATTAAGACCGGGCTGGCGAACCTGAAAGCCGTGCCGGGGCGTCTGTTCCCGATTCAGCTTTCGGAAAACAAGCTGCTGCTGGATGACTCCTACAACGCGAACGTGGGCTCGATGACGGCGGCGGTGCAGGTGTTATCTGAAATGCCGGGCTACCGCATCATGGTGGTGGGCGATATGGCAGAGCTGGGCGACGAAAGCGAAGCCTGCCATTCCCAGGTCGGTGAAGCGGCGAAAGCGGCAGGGCTGGACTGCGTGCTGAGCGCAGGAAAACTGAGCCAGGCGATTAGCCAAGCCAGCGGCGTTGGCGAGCATTTTGCTGACAAATCCGCGTTGATAGCGCGCCTTAAGGCGTTGATTACCGAAAAACAAATTGTGACTGTGTTAGTGAAAGGTTCACGTAGTGCCGCCATGGAAGAGGTTGTGCACGCATTACAGGAGAACGGGACATGTTAGTTTGGCTGGCCGAACATTTGGTCAAATATTATTCAGGCTTTAACGTCTTTTCGTATCTGACGTTTCGCGCCATCGTCAGCCTGCTGACTGCGCTGTTCATCTCATTGTGGATGGGCCCGCGCATGATTGCCCGTCTGCAAAAACTCTCTTTCGGCCAGGTTGTGCGTAACGACGGTCCGGAATCGCACTTCAGCAAGCGCGGCACGCCGACCATGGGCGGGATCATGATCCTGACCGCCATCGTCGTTTCCGTGTTGCTGTGGGCCTATCCCTCCAACCCGTACGTCTGGTGCGTTCTGACAGTACTGGTGGGTTATGGGATCATCGGTTTTGTGGACGATTACCGCAAAGTCGTCCGCAAAGATACCAAAGGCCTGATCGCGCGCTGGAAGTATTTCTGGATGTCGGTGATCGCGCTGGGCGTGGCCTTCGCGCTGTATCTGGCAGGCAAAGACACGCCTGCCACCGAGCTGGTCGTGCCGTTCTTTAAAGACGTGATGCCGCAGCTGGGGCTGTTCTACATCCTGCTGGCCTACTTTGTGATTGTCGGTACCGGCAACGCCGTTAACCTGACCGACGGTCTGGATGGCCTGGCCATTATGCCAACCGTCTTTGTGGCCGCCGGTTTTGCGCTGGTGGCGTGGGCGACCGGTAACATGAACTTTGCGAACTACCTGCACATCCCTTATCTGCGCCATGCGGGTGAGCTGGTGATCGTCTGTACGGCGATTGTCGGCGCGGGGCTGGGCTTCCTGTGGTTCAACACCTATCCGGCGCAGGTCTTTATGGGTGACGTCGGTTCTCTGGCTTTGGGCGGTGCGCTCGGCATTATCGCCGTACTGCTGCGTCAGGAGTTCCTGCTGGTGATCATGGGCGGCGTGTTTGTGGTTGAAACCCTGTCGGTGATTTTGCAGGTCGGTTCCTTCAAGCTGCGCGGTCAGCGCATCTTCCGTATGGCGCCGATTCACCACCACTATGAACTGAAAGGCTGGCCGGAGCCGCGCGTGATTGTGCGCTTCTGGATTATTTCGCTGATGCTGGTGCTGATTGGCCTGGCAACGCTGAAGGTACGTTAATCATGGCAGATTACCAGGGCAAAAAAGTCGTTATCATCGGGTTGGGCCTCACGGGGCTCTCCTGCGTGGACTTTTTCCTCGCACGCGGCGTGACGCCACGCGTGATGGATACGCGTGTCTCTCCGCCGGGTCTGGACAAACTGCCGGAACAGGTTGAACGCCACCTTGGTGGTCTGAATGAAGACTGGCTGCTGGCAGCCGATCTGATTGTCGCAAGCCCAGGTATGGCGCTGGCGCATCCTTCGCTGAGCGCTGCCGCGGATGCGGGCGTTGAGATTGTCGGCGATATCGAGCTGTTCTGCCGCGAAGCGCAGGCGCCTGTTATCGCCATTACCGGTTCTAACGGTAAAAGCACCGTCACCACCCTGGTGGGTGAAATGGCGAAAGCGGCGGGCATGAACGTCGGCGTTGGCGGTAACATTGGTTTACCCGCTCTGATGCTGCTGGATAAAGGCTGCGAGCTGTATGTTCTCGAGCTTTCCAGCTTCCAGCTGGAAACGACCTCCAGCCTGCACGCTGCGGCTGCGACGATCCTCAACGTGACTGAAGACCATATGGACAGGTATCCATTTGGTCTGCAGCAGTATCGTGCCGCCAAGCTGCGCGTTTATGAAAATGCCAAAGTCTGCGTTGTTAACGCCGATGACGCGCTGACCATGCCGGTGCGTGGCGCAGACGATCGCTGTATTAGCTTCGGTATCACGATGGGGGATTACCACCTGAACCGTCAGCTGGGCGAAACCTGGCTGCGCGTGAAGGGTGAGAAAGTGCTGAACGTGAAAGAGATGAAGCTCACTGGTCAGCACAACTATACCAATGCCCTGGCGGCGCTGGCGCTAGCGGATGCAGTAGGGCTGCCGCGCTCCTCCAGCCTGAAAGCGTTAACCACGTTTTCTGGTCTGGCGCACCGTTTCCAGCTGGCGCTGGAGCACAACGGCGTGCGCTGGATCAACGACTCCAAAGCCACCAACGTCGGAAGCACGGAGGCCGCGCTGAACGGTCTGCACGTTGACGGCACCCTGCATTTACTGCTGGGCGGCGACGGTAAATCAGCTGATTTTTCCTCCCTGAAGCCGTATCTCGCCGGAGATAACGTCCGCCTGTACTGCTTCGGGCGTGACGGCAGCGAGCTGGCTGAACTGCGCCCTGAGGTTGCCGAGCAAACCGAAACCATGGAACAGGCGATGCGGCTGATTGCCCCTCGCGTGAAGCCAGGCGATATGGTGCTGCTCTCTCCGGCCTGTGCCAGCCTCGATCAATTCAAGAATTTCGAACAGCGTGGTGATGTCTTTACCCGCCTGGCGAAGGAGTTAGGCTAATGCGTTTATCTCTCCCTCGCCTGAAAATGCCGCGCCTGCCAGGATTTGGGATCCTGGCATGGGTATTTGCGGCGCTCAAAGGCTGGGTGATGGGCTCTCGTCAAAAAGATAACGACAGCCTGGTCATGTACGATCGCACGCTGTTCTGGCTCACGATGGGGTTGGCGGCGGTAGGCTTTATTATGGTCACGTCAGCGTCAATGCCCGTCGGGCAGCGTCTGGCGAACGATCCTTTCCTGTTTGCCAAGCGTGATGGTCTTTACATCATCCTGGCGTTCTGTCTGGCGCTGGTGACCTTGCGCCTGCCGATGGAGTTCTGGCAGCGGCACAGTACGGCGATGCTGATCGCCTCGATTATTATGCTGCTGATCGTACTGGTGGTGGGGAGCTCTGTTAACGGGGCATCACGCTGGATCGCCTTTGGCCCGCTGCGCATTCAGCCTGCGGAATTTACCAAACTCTCCCTGTTCTGCTACCTGGCAAACTACCTGGTGCGTAAGGTAGATGAAGTGCGTAACAACCTGCGCGGCTTCTTAAAACCGATGGGCGTGATTCTGGTGCTGGCGGTATTACTGCTGGCGCAGCCTGACCTCGGTACCGTTGTCGTGCTGTTCGTTACCACCCTGGCGATGCTGTTCCTGGCGGGCGCGAAGCTGTGGCAGTTCATCGCTATTATCGGGATGGGGATTTCGGCGGTTGTGCTGCTGATCCTCGCCGAGCCTTACCGTATTCGCCGTGTGACCTCGTTCTGGAACCCGTGGGAAGATCCCTTCGGCAGCGGTTATCAGCTGACACAGTCGCTGATGGCCTTTGGTCGCGGTGAAGTCTGGGGGCAGGGGCTGGGTAATTCGGTACAGAAACTGGAGTATTTACCGGAAGCGCATACTGACTTCATCTTCTCCATTATTGCGGAAGAACTGGGTTATATCGGTGTGGTATTAGCGCTTTTAATGGTATTCTTCGTCGCTTTCCGCGCCATGTCTATCGGCCGGAAAGCGCTGGAGATCGATCACCGCTTCTCAGGATTCTTAGCCTGTTCAATTGGTATCTGGTTTAGCTTCCAGGCATTGGTTAACGTCGGGGCCGCAGCGGGTATGCTGCCGACCAAAGGTCTGACGCTGCCGTTGATCAGTTATGGTGGTTCGAGTCTGTTGATTATGTCGACGGCCATCATGTTTTTGTTGCGCATAGATTATGAAACACGTCTGGAAAAAGCCCAGGCGTTTACACGAGGTTCACGATGAATCAACCGAAGCGGTTAATGGTGATGGCAGGCGGTACCGGCGGACACGTGTTCCCGGGGCTGGCGGTTGCGCACCATTTAATGGATCAGGGCTGGCAGGTACGCTGGCTGGGAACCGCAGACCGCATGGAAGCCGACCTGGTGCCGAAGCACGGTATTGAGATCGACTTTATTCGTATTTCCGGCCTTCGGGGCAAAGGCCTCAAGGCAATGCTGCTGGCACCGGTGCGTATTTTTAACGCCTGGCGCCAGGCGCGCACCATCATGAAGCGCTTTAAGCCAGATGTGGTGCTGGGCATGGGCGGCTATGTCTCTGGTCCTGGCGGGCTGGCGGCGTGGTCGTTAGGCATTCCCGTTGTGCTGCATGAGCAGAACGGAATTGCCGGTCTAACCAACAAGTGGCTGGCGAAAATCGCTACCAAAGTTATGCAGGCGTTTCCCGGTGCGTTCCCGAAAGCGGACGTGGTGGGTAACCCGGTGCGTGTCGACGTGCTGGCGCTCCCGCTGCCGGACGCTCGCCTGACGGGCCGTGAAGGGCCGGTTCGTGTACTGGTCGTCGGCGGCTCTCAGGGCGCACGCATTTTAAACCAGACGATGCCGCAGGTTGCCGCAAAGCTGGGGGATACCGTGACCATCTGGCACCAGAGCGGAAAAGGCGTTCAGCAGACCGTTGAGCAAGCTTACGCCGAAGCGGGGCAGCCGCAGCATAAAGTCACAGAATTTATCGACGACATGGCGGCGGCGTATGCCTGGGCCGATGTCGTGGTTTGTCGTTCAGGCGCGCTGACGGTGAGCGAGATCGCCGCCGCGGGTCTGCCGGCCCTGTTTGTGCCGTTCCAGCACAAAGACCGACAGCAGTACTGGAATGCGCTGCCGCTTGAGAAAGCCGGTGCCGCGAAGATTTTTGAACAACCACAATTTACCGCCGACGCGGTCGCCACCACCCTGGCGGGCTGGAACAGAGACGCACTGCTGGAGATGGCGCAACGCGCACGCGCGGCCGCTATCCCTGATGCGACGGAACGGGTGGCAAAAGAAGTGAGCCTGGCAGCCCAGGCTTAACCCTCGCAGCGCGTTTTGCGCTGCACGAATTTTAAGTAGTCGATGGCGTTTAGAGAATGAATACACAACAACTGGCAAAACTGCGTTCAATCGTGCCCGAGATGCGTCGCGTCCGGCACATTCACTTTGTTGGCATCGGTGGTGCTGGCATGGGCGGTATTGCCGAAGTGTTAGCTAACGAAGGTTATCAGATCAGCGGGTCTGACCTGGCGCCAAACCCTGTTACGCAGCAGCTGGCGTCGCTTGGGGCGACTATCTATTTCAACCATCGTCCAGAAAATGTGCGCGATGCGAGCGTGGTGGTGGTCTCCAGCGCCATCTCCTCTGACAACCCGGAAATCGTTGCCGCGCACGAAGCGCGCATTCCGGTGATCCGCCGTGCAGAAATGCTGGCGGAACTGATGCGTTTCCGTCACGGCATCGCCATTGCCGGGACCCACGGTAAAACCACGACCACGGCGATGGTCTCCAGTATTTATGCGGAAGCGGGTCTCGACCCGACGTTCGTCAACGGCGGTCTGGTCAAAGCCGCAGGCGTACACGCGCGTCTGGGCCACAGTCGTTATCTGATTGCCGAAGCGGATGAGAGCGACGCGTCGTTCCTGCACCTGCAGCCGATGGTGGCGATTGTCACTAACATCGAAGCTGACCATATGGATACCTACCAGGGCGACTTCGAGAACTTAAAGCAGACCTTCATCAACTTCCTGCACAACCTGCCATTCTATGGACGCGCGGTGATGTGCGTAGACGATCCGGTGATCCGCGAGCTGCTGCCGCGCGTGGGTCGTCAAATCACCACTTACGGCTTCAGCGAAGACGCTGACGTCCGCGTGGAAGAGTACAAACAGATTGGTGCGCAGGGGCATTTCACGCTGGCGCGTCAGGACAAAGAACTGCTGCACGTCACGCTGAATGCGCCAGGTCGCCATAACGCCCTCAATGCCGCAGCGGCTGTGGCCGTCGCGACGGAAGAAGGCATTGATGATGATGCGATTCTGCGCGCGCTGGAAAGCTTCCAGGGCACCGGTCGTCGCTTCGACTTCCTCGGTGAATTCCCGCTGGACGCCGTGAACGGTAAAGCCGGCACTGCGATGCTGGTGGACGACTACGGCCACCATCCGACCGAAGTCGACGCCACCATTAAAGCCGCACGTGCAGGCTGGCCGGACAAAAATCTGGTGATGGTCTTCCAGCCGCACCGCTTCACGCGTACGCGCGATCTGTACGACGATTTCGCCAGCGTCCTGTCACAGGTAGACACCCTGTTAATGCTGGACGTGTACGCCGCAGGCGAGACGCCGATTCCGGGGGCCGACAGCCGCTCTCTGTGTCGTACCATCCGTGGACGCGGTAAAGTTGACCCTATTCTGGTTTCTGACCCTGCACAGGTGGCGGAAATTCTGGCACCGGTTCTGACAGGTAACGATTTGATTCTGATTCAGGGCGCGGGAAATATTGGCAAAATCGCCCGTACCTTAGCTGAAATCAAACTGAAGCCGCAAACCCAGGAGGATGAGCATCATGGCTGATAAGATTGCTGTCCTGTCTGGCGGCACCTCCGCCGAGCGCGAGGTTTCCCTGAATTCCGGCGCGGCTGTGCTGGCGGGCTTGCGTGAAGCTGGCGTCAATGCGCACCTGGTCGACCCAAAAGAGGTCGACGTGACGCAATTAAAAGCCATGGGCTTCGATAAAGTCTTTATCGCTTTGCATGGTCGCGGCGGCGAAGACGGCACCCTGCAGGGGCTTCTGGATTTGATCGGCATGCCTTACACCGGCAGCGGCGTGATGGCCTCCGCTATCTCTATGGACAAACTGCGCAGCAAGCTTCTGTGGCAGGGCGCGGGGTTACCCGTTGCGCCATGGGTTGCGCTGACGCGTCGCGAATTTGAATTGGGCCTGCCGGATAGCGTTAATGCACGCATTGCTGAGCTGGGCTTACCGGTTATTGTAAAGCCCAGCCGGGAAGGCTCCAGCGTGGGAATGTCCAAAGTCGACAAAGCTGAAGATCTTTCGTCCGCTTTAGCACTGGCATTTCAACATGATGAAGAAGTTCTGATTGAAAAATGGCTCAGCGGGCCGGAATTTACCGTCGCGATGCTTGGCGAAGAAATTTTACCGTCAATTCGTATCCAACCGGCCGGAACCTTCTATGATTATGAGGCGAAGTATCTCTCTGATGAGACGCAATATTTCTGCCCTTGTGGTCTTGAAGCTGAGCGTGAAGCAGATTTACAGTCCCTGGTGCTTAAAGCCTGGCATATTCTGGGTTGTCAGGGCTGGGGACGCATCGACGTGATGCAGGACAGTGACGGACAATTTTATCTGCTGGAAGCGAATACCTCTCCGGGAATGACCAGCCACAGCCTTGTGCCGATGGCCGCGCGTCAGGCGGGGATGAGCTTCTCGCAGTTAGTCGTACGCATTCTGGACCAGGCGGGCTGATATGTCTCAGGCTGCATTGAACACGCGCAACCGCGATGACGAGGACGAATACGCCTCCTCACGCCGCAGTAATGGAACGCGTCTTGCAGGCATCATTTTCCTGCTCGGGGTGCTGTGCACCGTGTTTATCAGCGGCTGGATGGTCCTGGGCTGGATGGAAGATGCGCAGCGGTTGCCGCTTTCTAAGCTGGTGGTCACCGGTGAGCGTCACTACACGCGTAACGACGATATTCGCCAGTCAATTCTGGCGCTGGGCTCGCCTGGCACCTTTATGACGCAGGACGTCAACATTATCCAGAGCCAGATAGAACGTCTGCCATGGATAAAACAGGCGAGCGTAAGAAAGCAATGGCCTGATGAATTGAAGATTCATCTGGTTGAATATGTGCCCATTGCGCGTTGGAATGATCAGCACATGGTTGACGCAGACGGAAACTCCTTCAGCGTCCCGGCCGATCGTGTCAACAAGCAAAATTTACCGATGTTGTATGGCCCGGAAGGTAGCGAAAACGAGGTGTTACAAGGTTTTCGCGAAATGGGTCAGGTGCTGGCGAAGGACAGGTTTACGTTAAAAGATGCTGCCATGACGGCGCGCCGTTCCTGGCAGCTGACGTTAACGAACGGCATTAAGCTCAACCTGGGACGCGGCGACACAATGAAGCGTCTGGCGCGTTTTGTCGAACTTTACCCGGTTTTACAGCAGCAGGCACAGACTGACGGCAAACGGATAAGCTACGTTGATTTGCGCTATGACTCAGGCGCAGCAGTCGGTTGGGTACCGGCTCCGGTCGAGGAACCTAATCAGCAACAGAATCAGGCACAGGTACAGGCAGAACAACAATGATCAAGGCGACGGACAGAAAACTGGTAGTTGGACTGGAGATTGGCACCGCGAAGGTTGCCGCTTTAGTAGGGGAAGTTCTGCCCGACGGTATGGTCAATATCATTGGCGTAGGCAGTTGCCCGTCCCGTGGTATGGATAAAGGTGGGGTAAACGATCTTGAATCGGTGGTGAAATGCGTTCAGCGCGCCATCGATCAGGCTGAACTGATGGCAGATTGCCAGATTTCTTCTGTCTATCTGGCCCTTTCTGGTAAGCACATTAGCTGCCAGAACGAAATCGGTATGGTGCCGATTTCCGAAGAAGAAGTGACGCAGGAAGACGTTGAAAACGTCGTGCACACGGCGAAATCCGTGCGTGTCCGCGACGAGCATCGCGTGCTGCATGTCATTCCGCAGGAATATGCAATTGACTACCAGGAAGGGATTAAGAACCCGGTCGGCCTTTCTGGCGTACGTATGCAGGCAAAAGTGCACCTGATCACATGTCACAACGATATGGCGAAGAACATTGTAAAAGCCGTTGAACGTTGTGGCCTGAAAGTTGACCAACTTATTTTCGCGGGTCTGGCGGCAAGTTATTCCGTGCTGACCGAAGATGAACGTGAACTGGGTGTCTGTGTGGTCGATATTGGTGGTGGTACAATGGATATCGCCGTGTATACCGGCGGTGCGTTGCGCCACACTAAAGTGATCCCTTATGCCGGGAACGTTGTGACCAGCGATATTGCTTACGCTTTTGGTACGCCGCCGAGCGATGCAGAAGCGATTAAAGTGCGCCACGGCTGTGCGCTGGGGTCTATCGTTGGCAAAGATGAGAGCGTTGAAGTGCCGAGCGTCGGTGGTCGTCCACCGCGTAGCCTGCAGCGCCAGACGTTGGCAGAGGTGATTGAGCCGCGCTATACCGAGCTGCTCAACCTGGTCAATGAAGAGATTTTACAGTTACAGGAACAGCTTCGTCAGCAAGGCGTTAAACATCATCTTGCGGCGGGGATTGTATTAACCGGCGGTGCAGCGCAAATTGAAGGTCTTGCGGCCTGTGCTCAGCGCGTATTCCATACGCAGGTGCGTATTGGTGCGCCGCTGAATATCACCGGTTTAACGGATTATGCTCAGGAGCCGTATTATTCAACGGCTGTGGGCCTGCTCCACTACGGGAAGGAATCTCATCTCAGTGGTGAAGCAGAAGTGGAAAAACGCGTCTCAGTGGGGTCGTGGGTCAAACGACTGAACAACTGGTTGCGAAAAGAGTTTTAATTTTTTTAAGAGACCGGAGAGAATTAGCGGTCTCGGGCGACAGGCACAACGGAGAGAGAAATTATGTTTGAACCTATGGAACTGACCAACGACGCGGTGATTAAAGTCATCGGCGTCGGTGGCGGCGGCGGTAACGCCGTAGAGCATATGGTGCGTGAACGCATTGAAGGTGTTGAATTCTTCGCAGTTAACACCGATGCGCAGGCACTGCGTAAGACGGCTGTTGGCCAGACTATCCAGATCGGCGGTGGTATCACCAAAGGGCTGGGAGCAGGGGCTAACCCGGAAGTCGGCCGTAATGCGGCTGAAGAAGATCGTGAAGCGCTGCGCGCTGCACTGGAAGGTGCGGACATGGTCTTCATCGCAGCAGGTATGGGTGGCGGTACCGGTACCGGCGCAGCACCTGTTGTGGCTGAAGTGGCAAAAGATTTAGGTATCCTGACCGTTGCTGTCGTGACCAAGCCTTTCAACTTTGAAGGCAAGAAGCGTATGGCCTTCGCGGAGCAGGGTATCACCGAGCTGTCCAAGCATGTGGACTCGCTGATCACCATCCCGAACGACAAGCTGTTGAAAGTTCTGGGTCGCGGTATTTCCCTGCTGGACGCATTCGGTGCAGCAAACGACGTGCTGAAAGGCGCGGTTCAGGGTATCGCTGAACTGATTACCCGTCCTGGCCTGATGAACGTTGACTTTGCAGACGTTCGCACCGTGATGTCCGAAATGGGCTACGCGATGATGGGCTCTGGCGTGGCGAGCGGTGAAGACCGTGCTGAAGAAGCGGCTGAAATGGCTATCTCTTCTCCACTGCTGGAAGATATCGATCTGTCTGGTGCGCGCGGCGTGCTGGTCAACATTACCGCTGGCTTTGACCTGCGTCTGGATGAGTTCGAAACCGTGGGGAACACCATCCGTGCGTTCGCCTCTGACAACGCTACCGTGGTAATCGGTACTTCCCTTGACCCTGAAATGAACGACGAGCTGCGTGTTACCGTTGTTGCGACCGGTATCGGTATGGACAAGCGTCCTGAGATCACCCTGGTGACCAACAAGCAGACTCAGCAACCGGTAATGGATCGTTACCAGCAGCACGGTATGTCTCCTCTGACTCAGGAGCAGAAACCGGCCGCGAAAGTGGTGAACGACCCAACGCCGCAAACGGCGAAAGAGCCAGATTATCTGGATATCCCGGCGTTCCTGCGTAAGCAAGCTGACTAAGAATTGGCTGGAATTAGGGGATTTGCGCTCTTTGTGCTAAACTGGCCCACCGTTAGTGATATACACTCTCGGTTGGATAGTTAATTTGGCGAGATTATACGATGATCAAACAAAGGACTCTTAAACGTATCGTTCAGGCGACTGGTGTCGGTTTACATACCGGCAAGAAAGTCACGCTGACGTTACGCCCTGCGCCGGCCAATACCGGGGTCATCTATCGTCGCACCGACTTGAATCCACCGGTAGATTTTCCGGCCGATGCCAAATCTGTGCGTGATACTATGCTCTGTACTTGTCTGGTGAACGAGCATGACGTGCGGATTTCTACCGTAGAGCACCTGAACGCCGCCCTGGCGGGTCTGGGTATCGACAACATTATTGTTGAAGTCGATGCGCCAGAAATCCCGATTATGGATGGCAGTGCTGCACCGTTCGTCTATCTGTTGCTGGATGCCGGCATCGAAGAACTGAACTGCGCGAAGAAATTTGTACGCATCAAAGAGACCGTTCGCGTCGAAGATGGCGACAAGTGGGCTGAATTCAAACCGTACAATGGTTTCTCGTTGGACTTTACCATCGACTTTAACCATCCGGCGATTGACTCCAGCACCCAACGCTATGCGATGAACTTCTCTGCTGATGCGTTTATGCGCCAGATCAGCCGAGCCCGTACATTTGGCTTCATGCGTGATATCGAATATCTGCAGTCCCGTGGCTTGTGTCTGGGCGGCAGCTTCGATTGTGCCATCGTTGTTGACGATTATCGCGTACTGAACGAAGACGGCCTGCGTTTCGAAGATGAATTCGTTCGTCACAAAATGCTGGATGCTATCGGCGACCTGTTCATGTGTGGTCACAACATCATTGGTGCATTTACCGCGTTCAAATCCGGTCATGCGCTGAACAACAAACTGTTGCAGGCCGTCCTGGCAAAACAGGAAGCCTGGGAATATGTGACCTTCGAAGACGAAGCTGAACTGCCGCTGGCTTTCAAAGCACCAAGCATGGTTCTGGCGTAACGGTTCAAACCGTTTCGTAAAAAAATCGACTGGTTAACCTGGTACTCTCTCCGACCAGGAAGACCAGTCGTTTTTATTTTTACCCTTCTTCGTTTACCCCAGCGCTATCTCTCGTTTGTCTTACTCAGAAAATATGTGCGTTAGCTGCATTCTTGACCGTTTTTCTCCGCGGCGGCACCTCATTCCTGCTGATGTATATTGGCTTTAGTGGTACTATCTGGGCGCTAAAATGAATAACTGAACTCAGCCTCTGCAAGGCTGGCTTATTGGGTGGAGCAGGTGAGCGGAATACTGACGCGCTGGCGACAATTTGGCAGACGTTACTTCTGGCCGCATCTCTTATTAGGGATGGTCGCGGCGAGTTTCGGCTTGCCTGCGCTCAGCAACAGTGCCGAAGCGGCGACGCCCGCAAAAACCTCCACCACTAAACACGATCTCAGCACGCGGGTTAACTTCACTAACCTCGCGTGGCTTGAAGCTAGTCGCCGCCCAAACTTCACCGTCGATTACTGGCACCAGCACGCTATCCGCACCGTTATCCGCCATCTGTCCTTTGCGATGGCACCGCAGGCCATGCCTGTTGCGGAAGAGGCGCTGCCGGTGCAGGCTCAGCATCTTGCCCTGCTGGACACGCTCAACGCGCTGCTCACGCAGGACAGCCAGCCGCCGGTCATGGTTCGTCAGACAGCGCAGCGTGCGTTTGTTTCACCAGCTTCATTCTCTGTTTCAACCTGGATTAGCCAGGCTCACGGCATTCGTGCCGGGCCGCAACGCCTCAGCTAAATTAACTTTTTCAATACCTTAATTTATCTGCCCACAATGGGGCGTTTGAGAATTTATTATGCTAATCAAATTGTTAACTAAAGTTTTTGGTAGTCGTAACGATCGTACCTTGCGCCGTATGCGCAAAGCTGTTGCCGTCATCAACGGTATGGAACCGGCGATGGAGAAGCTCTCTGATGACGAGCTGAAAGCGAAAACGGCGGAATTCCGTGCGCGTCTGGAAAAAGGTGAAACCTTAGAAAGCCTGATCCCGGAAGCGTTTGCTGTCGTGCGCGAAGCGAGTAAGCGCGTATTCGGCATGCGTCACTTCGACGTTCAGCTGCTGGGTGGTATGGTGCTCAACGAGCGCTGCATCGCGGAAATGCGTACCGGTGAAGGTAAAACCCTGACCGCAACGCTGCCGGCTTACCTGAACGCGCTGACCGGTAAAGGCGTTCACGTGGTTACCGTCAACGACTATCTGGCGCAGCGTGACGCCGAAAACAACCGCCCGCTGTTCGAATTCCTCGGTATGACCGTCGGCATCAACATGTCCGGCCTGCCTGCACCAGCCAAGCGCGAAGCGTATAACGCGGATATTACCTACGGCACCAACAACGAATACGGCTTCGACTACCTGCGAGACAACATGGCGTTCAGCCCGGAAGAGCGCGTACAGCGTAAGCTGCACTATGCGCTGGTGGATGAGGTTGACTCCATTCTGATCGATGAAGCTCGTACCCCGCTGATCATCTCCGGCCCGGCTGAAGACAGCTCAGAGATGTACCGTAAAGTCGACAAAATCATTCCACACCTGCTGCGCCAGGAGAAAGAGGACTCGGATACCTTCCAGGGTGAAGGCCACTTCTCCGTAGATGAAAAAGCTCGCCAGGTGAACCTGACCGAACGTGGTCTGGTGAAAATTGAAGAGCTGCTGGTCGCTGAAGGCATCATGGAAGAGGGCGAGTCCCTGTACTCTCCGAGCAACATCATGCTGATGCACCACGTGACCGCTGCACTGCGCGCCCACGCGCTGTTTACCCGCGACGTCGATTACATCGTTAAAGACGGCGAAGTGATCATTGTCGATGAACACACCGGCCGTACCATGCAGGGACGTCGCTGGTCTGACGGTCTGCACCAGGCTGTGGAAGCCAAAGAAGGTGTGGATATTCAGAATGAAAACCAGACGCTGGCGTCTATTACCTTCCAGAACTACTTCCGTCTGTACGAGAAGCTGGCGGGGATGACCGGTACTGCTGATACCGAAGCGTTTGAATTCAGCTCCATCTACAAGCTGGATACCGTGGTCGTTCCAACCAACCGTCCAATGATCCGTAAGGATATGCCGGACCTGGTGTACATGACCGAAGCGGAAAAAATTCAGGCGATCATCGAAGATATTCGCGACCGCACTGCCAATGGCCAGCCGGTTCTGGTGGGGACCATCTCCATCGAGAAATCTGAAGTGGTTTCTCACGAGCTGACTAAAGCGGGTATCAAACATAACGTTCTGAACGCCAAATTCCACGCCAAAGAAGCGGACATTGTTGCGCAGGCGGGTTATCCGGCTGCCGTAACCATTGCCACCAACATGGCGGGTCGTGGTACCGATATTATGCTGGGCGGTAGCTGGCAGGCTGAAGTGGCGGAGCTGGAAAACCCAACGCCAGAACAGATTGCGCAGATCAAAGCCGACTGGCAGGTTCGTCATGACGCCGTTCTGGCTTCCGGCGGTCTGCACATTATCGGTACAGAGCGTCACGAGTCTCGTCGTATCGATAACCAGCTGCGTGGCCGTGCGGGTCGTCAGGGTGATGCCGGTTCATCTCGCTTCTACCTGTCTATGGAAGATGCGCTGATGCGTATTTTCGCCTCCGACCGCGTGTCCGGCATGATGCGTAAGCTGGGGATGAAACCTGGCGAAGCCATCGAGCACCCTTGGGTGACTAAAGCGATCGCTAACGCACAGCGTAAAGTGGAAAGCCGCAACTTTGATATTCGTAAGCAGCTGCTGGAATATGATGATGTGGCTAACGATCAGCGTCGCGCAATCTATACTCAGCGTAACGAACTGCTGGACGTGTCCGACGTGAGCGAAACCATCAACAGCATTCGTGAAGATGTGTTTAAAGCCACCATCGACGCGCATATTCCACCGCAGTCTCTGGAAGAGATGTGGGATATCGAAGGCCTGCAGGAACGTCTGAAAAATGACTTTGACCTCGATTTGCCAATCAAAGAGTGGCTGGATAAAGAGCCTGAGCTGCACGAAGAGACCCTGCGCGAACGTATCTTTGAAACCGCGCTGGACGTCTACAAGCGTAAGGAAGAGGTAGTTGGCGCTGAAATGATGCGTCATTTCGAAAAAGGCGTGATGCTGCAGACGCTCGACTCCCTGTGGAAAGAGCACCTGGCGGCGATGGACTACCTGCGTCAGGGTATTCACCTGCGTGGCTATGCGCAGAAAGATCCGAAGCAGGAATACAAGCGTGAATCCTTCTCCATGTTTGCCTCGATGCTGGAATCACTGAAGTACGAAGTGATCAGCACCCTGAGCAAGGTTCAGGTGCGTATGCCGGAAGAAGTGGAAGCGATGGAGCAGCAGCGTCGTGAAGAGGCCGAGCGTCTTGCACAGATGCAGCAGCTGAGTCATCAGACCGACGACAGCGAAGCCGCAGCGGCGATCGCCGCGCAGACCGGCGATCGTAAAGTGGGCCGTAACGATCCGTGCCCGTGTGGTTCCGGTAAAAAGTACAAGGCGTGCCACGGCCGTCTGAGCTAAGTACATAAAAAAACAAAAAGGCGCAGATTTCTGCGCCTTTTTTATGGAAGTGACAATATGAAAATACTGCAAATTGCCGTCGGGATTATTCGCAACCCGCAAAACCAAATCTTTATCACCCAGCGCGCTGCCGACGCCCATATGGCAAACAAGTGGGAGTTTCCAGGCGGTAAAATCGAGTCAGGTGAAACGCCGGAAGAGGCGCTGGTTCGGGAGCTTCAGGAAGAGGTGGGGATTACTCCGCTTGGCGCAACGCTGTTTGATAAGCTTGAGTACCAGTTTCCTGACAGGCACATCACGCTGTGGTTCTGGCTGGTGGAAAACTGGGAAGGTGAACCCTGGGGAAAAGAGGGACAGCCGGGTAACTGGGTGGAACTTCAGGCAAGTGATGCCGAAAAATTCCCGCCAGCTAATGAACCCGTGATCCTGCGGTTAGTCGCACAACCGTAGGCCTGCTGAGCGAAGCGCCAGCAGGCTTTACAGATTACTGTTGGGGTTCGCTCCAGTCATCGCTATCCGAGAGATCGCCTTCGCTTGGAATGCGTTTCTCTTCCGCCGCCCATTCGCCCAGGTCAATGAGCTGGCAGCGCTTGCAGCAGAATGGGCGGAACGGACTGACTTCGCCCCAGACAACGGTTTTGCCACAGGTTGGGCAGCTTACGGTGGTGACATCAGACATCGGCACTCCTTAACAACAGGCCAGTTCAAAATCGAGACGTTCCGGCACGGTGCCATTTTCACTGTCCAGCGGCATAAAGCGAATCGCAAAGCGGCTCTTATGCCCGGAAATCTGTGGGTAAAGCTGTTCGCCGAGAGACAGATTGAGACGCAGAAGATCGGCATCATCACCGTTATCCTGGAAGAAACCATTCAGGCTGGTTTGCTTGCGGAACGGCGCAGAGTTACGGATCATATCGAGGATCAGCGACAGCGTCTGGTTCATTGGCTCCAGGCTTGCCAGCCAGCTGTTCACCTGTGCGTCACGCTGCGCCTGTGGCATATGTAGCCACATATGTAGCGTCGGCAGGTCGAAGCTACAGCAGCCGCCAGGAATGCTCAGACGCTGGCGCACCAGGCCAATCAGGCGGTCTTCACGCAAAAACTGCCCGACGCGCGGCGCGGCCATCAGGACGGCACTGCTGCTTTTCAACTGCTGGCGGAGCGCGTCGATACGGCTCTGATCTACGCCGGGGACCTCTGTCCATGCCTGCAATTTACGCTGCTGGCGCTCCAGCTCTTTGAGTAATTCTGTGCGGACATCGCCGCGTTCAATCACATCCAGCAGATCGCCTACGTTGCGGAAGAAGTGCAGCGCCGTGGCATGATCGTTAACTGGCAAATGTTGTGAAAGTTGTTGAATAAGGAATTCGATGCGCAGCCAGGTGCGCATTTTTTCGTTGAGCGGATGCTCAAAAAGGATGTGTGTCGACATTATGGTTTTTCCTGTGCAACGGCCTGCGCGGCGAACGTCAGATACTGCGCGTGCAGACGGGCAACATCCGATGCAATGGCATCTGGTGCGCCGTTATTATCAATAACATCATCCGCCACGGCAAGGCGCTGAGCGCGCGTAGCCTGAGCGGCAAGAATTTGTTCAGCATGCTCCCGAGAGACGCGATCGCGCGTCATGGTTCTCTGGATTTGCGTTTCGGGCGCGACATCAATCACCAGCACACGATCGGCTTTCTTCTGCAGCTGATTTTCAACCAGTAGCGGAACCACCCACAGGACATAGGGCGAGCGGGCTGCGGCTATCTGACGTTGAGTTTCCTGGTGGATGATGGGGTGGAGCAGGGCATTAAGCCAGGCTTTTTCCGCAGAATCAGAAAAAATACATTCTCGAAGCTGACGGCGATTCAGTGTGCCATCGGCACTGATGACTGCCTGACCAAAATGTTCTGCGATGGCCTTTAGCGCGGGTGTATTGGGCTCTACCACCTGGCGGGCAATGATATCGGCATCAATAATCGTGATACCCAAACGAGAGAACGCGTCCGCAACGGTACTTTTGCCACTACCGATGCCGCCGGTTAATGCGACGATATACCCCATTAATTCAAATCCTGGGAATTATTCATTATTAAAATCAGTTGTTTAAAACTATTAGGTGCGCTGGCAACTGTTTGGCCCTGTTTACCGGCTTTTTACCAGGTAAATTTATAGGATTGTAGCGTAAAAAAAGAGAATTTCGCAGTCTTGCGGAGCAGGTATTAGTGCGTATGATAACGTCACTGGAGTTGTGCTTTTAACATATTTGCCTCTAACCCCAGGAATCCGCACATGCGTATCGAAGAAGATCTGAAGTTAGGTTTCAAAGACGTTCTTATCCGCCCTAAACGCTCTACACTGAAAAGTCGCTCAGACGTTGAACTCGAACGTCAATTCACCTTTAAGCATTCCGGTCAGACCTGGTCTGGCGTGCCGATCATCGCTGCCAACATGGATACTGTGGGAACCTTTGAGATGGCAACCGCCCTGGCACAGTTCGACATTCTTACCGCCGTGCACAAACATTACAGCCCTGAAGAGTGGAATGCGTTTGTTGCGTCCGCGCCTGCTGACGTGGTGAAGCATGTGATGGTTTCTACCGGCACTTCCGATGCGGATTTCGAGAAGACCAAACAGATCCTGAACGCTAACCCAGCGCTCAACTTCGTTTGTATTGACGTGGCGAACGGTTACTCCGAACACTTCGTGCAGTTCGTCAGCAAGGCGCGTGAAGCCTGGCCGACGAAAACCATCATCGCGGGCAACGTGGTGACCGGTGAAATGTGTGAAGAGCTGATCCTTTCCGGTGCAGATATCGTGAAAGTGGGTATTGGCCCGGGCTCCGTGTGCACGACCCGCGTCAAAACCGGCGTCGGTTATCCGCAGCTTTCCGCCGTCATTGAATGCGCCGATGCGGCGCACGGTCTGGGCGGTCAGATCATCAGCGATGGCGGCTGTACCATGCCGGGTGATGTTGCGAAAGCGTTCGGCGGCGGCGCAGACTTCGTAATGCTCGGCGGTATGCTGGCAGGCCACGAAGAGAGCGCTGGTACCGTTGTTGAAGAGAACGGCGAGAAATTTATGCTCTTCTACGGCATGAGCTCTGAATCCGCGATGACCCGTCACGTCGGTGGCGTGGCAAAATACCGTGCGGCAGAAGGTAAAACCGTGAAGCTGCCTCTGCGCGGCCCGGTTGAATACACCGCGCGCGATATCCTCGGCGGCCTGCGCTCGGCCTGCACCTACGTTGGGGCATCCCGCCTGAAAGAGCTGACGAAACGTACGACGTTTATTCGCGTTCAGGAACAGGAAAACCGCGTATTCAATAGTCTGTAATGGCTTCTGCTGGCGCATGCCCGTGCGCCAGCACTGTTTAGCACTAACCCGCGCTCATCGCATCTCCCAGATGGAAAATCGGCAGGTACATTGCCACCACCAGCGTGCCGATGATGACCCCTGTCACAATCAGAAGCACTGGCTCGAGAAGTGCCGCCAGATTATCTGCCCGTTGAAAGGTCTGTTCCGTGTGGTGCCGGGCGAGATTTTCCAGCATGATGTCCAGCGCACCTGACATTTCGCCGGTTCGTAAAAGCTGAATACACAGCGGGGTAAAGATGGCCGCTTTCTGAAAGGATGACCAGACGGGGAGACCTTTTTCAATGTCCTCTCGAACGCTGCGGAGTATTCCCCGCCAATAGCGACTTTCAACGGTCTCCTCTGCGCTCTCCAGGCCCTGTAAAAAGGGGATACCTGCCTGCTGCGTGAGTGACAGCACGGTAAAGATGTGTCCCAGCTTTTGGCCTTTTGCCAGCGCGCCCATCACGGGCGTATGGATCAGCATGCGCTGCCAGCGAGGGTTCTGCCTCAGAGCCCAGGCGGCGGCTAAGGGCATTAATAACGCGACGAACAACGCGAGGGCATAGGACTGGATAAATGCGGCCATCCCCATGACCATTTGTGTCAGCATCGGAAGCGGCGTGTTAAACGTTTTGTAGATCGCGGCAAACTCGGGCAAGACCAGAATGACCATCGCCAGCACCACGAGTACGGCCAGCGTCAGGACGATCGCCGGATAGCGCAGGGCCTTTTTCACCTTATCTCTGAGCTGCTGCTGTGCTTTTTGCTGCTGCGCGAGCTGGCGGCAGCACTCCTCCAGTTTCCCTGTGAGCTCACCGGTTTTCACCATCGAGACATGCAGTGGGCTAAACACCGCTGGCCACTTTTTTAGCGACTCAGAAAAGGGGGATCCCTCACTGAGCTCATCGGCAATGCTTTGCAGCAGCGCCTGCCACGGTTTTAACGGATGTTGCTCTGCCAGCATCTGCAGGCTGTGGGACAACGTCAGCCCCGCCTGCAGAAGCGTTGCGAGCTGGCGAAACATCTCGTAGCAGTGATGCGGCCGCCAGCGGTGCCGCTGAGCGCATCGGGTTAGTGCCAGAGGATGGAGATCGCTACGCATCAGCCTGGTGAAGGCGGCATTGCGGTCTGTGGCCCAGAGTGTCCCGCTTCGGGGCTCACCTTCTTTGGTGAGCGCTCGCCAGCGCCAGAGCTGATTAGCAGCCATCCGGCATTCCCAGCACGCGCACCAGCTCTTCGATCGTGGTCAGCCCTTTTTCGACGGCCATGCAGCCGTGCTCAAAAAGAGAAATCATTCCCGCCTGCCGGGCTCTCGCCTCTATCACTTCGATTCCCGCCCCGCTGGCAATGGCCTGGCGCAGGGCATTGTCGATCGCCAGTACTTCAAAAATGGCAACGCGGCCATAAAAACCGTGATAACAGCGATCGCAGCCGGTGGGCTGCCAGCGTGGAAGCGGTCTGGACCATACGGCGCGCGGTAATTCAGCATGCTCGCTGGCTTCCCGGCGACAGTGCGGACACAAACGCCGGACCAGTCTCTGGGCAATCACCATCGACAGCGCGGAAGATATCATCCAGCGCGCGACGCCCATCTGCTCCAGGCGAATCAGGGTTTCCGTCGTCGAGTTGGTGTGCAGCGTTGACAGCACCAGATGACCGGTCTGGGCGGCATTAATGGCAATTTCTGCCGTTTCACCGTCACGGATTTCGCCGACCATAATGATGTCTGGATCCTGACGCAGCAGCGCCCTCAGCACGCTCTGGAATGTTAAACCCGCCCGGGGATTAATCTGCGTCTGGTTTAATCCCGCAAGGGGGATTTCAATCGGATCCTCCACGCTACAGATGTTGACGTCAGGGGTATTACGCGCCTGCAGCGCGCTGTACAGCGTCACGGTTTTGCCGCTGCCGGTAGGGCCGGTGACCAGAATCAGCCCCTGCGGCTGGTGGAGAACCTCATTGAAACAGGCCAGTTGTTCTGCGCTCATGCCAAGCGCTTTCGGCTCAAGAGCCTGCTGAACCTGATGCAGCAGACGCAGCACAATTTTCTCGCCACCGCTGCAGGGAAGCGTCGCGATCCGAAACGAGACCGGCTCGTTTGCCAGCTCAATCGTAAACTGACCGTCCTGAGGTAAACGACGTTCAGCAATATCCAGGTTACCCAGCACCTTTAAACGTGCGCTGAACTGACTTGCCAGCGAGGCGGAAAGCGGAGGCTGGGGGCAAAGAACGCCGTCGATGCGTAAACGAATCTGGCATGCATGCTCCATCGGTTCGATATGAATGTCGGAGGCGCGCTGGTTGATTGCCTGCTGCAGCGTGTGGTTGAGGATATCCACCGTCGAGTGTGTTTGCGAAACGACGGGCAGATGCGATTGTGACGTTAGCTGCCGGTGTTTTTCCATGCGCTCAGCGCTCCAGCACTCAATATCAATCCGTTTCTGGGTCGCGAAGCGCAGCGCCTCCATGAGTTCAGCCGCGGGGCTGCCCACGACGGCGATGCTGACTATCTCACTGTCGCTGGTGAGCAGCAGAGCGTGATGGCGCTGACAAAGCGCCACGAGTTGATCGGTATTCATTATCCGCTCCTCAGTTATTGTCGAAGCGGAAAACGTCTTCGCAGGCCTGTTTCAGGGCGCTGTCAGCACTGATGTTGCAGTCGCGCGTCCAGCCCGTCATACCGTTGCCGTCGCTCCACCGTGGCGTCATGGTTACCGTCAGCCCGTTAAGACTCTCCTGTCCTGTTAAGGTCACGGTCCCTTTCGCCACGCTCATTCCTGAAACGTAGCGTGTCGTGGTGGGGGAAGGGATACCGTTACTGCCGGCGTCGCAGCTCTCCACGCCACCGTGATCCAGCGCGCAAAGCTCGATGGCCGTGCGGTAGGGAACGAAGGTTTGCAGCATATCGGTCAGCGCCGCCTTGCGCAGGTAGTTCTGATAGGCGGGAACGCCGATGGCGCTCAGAATCGCAATGATGCCAATGACCACCATCAGCTCAATGAGTGTGAAGCCTTGTTGTCTGTCCATATCTGCTCCTTATGCAAAGTGGCGCTACTTTGTCAGCGGGAAAGAGCAGAAACGAGAGGCAAAAAAGGGAACGGGAAGGAGGCTTCAGAGAATTTATTCAGTGTTGCAGGGAAGAACAGCGGATCTGCGAGCGGGGCTGAAATTCCCCTCTCCGGGTGGAGAGGGGAGAATGCGTTATTTGAAGCGCATTGAGAGGTCGAGGGCGCGAACGTGTTTGGTCAACGCGCCGACGGAGATGTAATCCACGCCGGTTTCGGCGAATTCACGGATCGTTTCGAAAGTGACGTTCCCGGATACTTCAAGCTGGGCCCGGCCGTTAGTCAGTTTTACCGCCTCGCGCATCTGCTCTGTTTCGAAGTTATCGAGCATGATGATATCGGCCCCGGCCTTAATCGCCTGCTCCAGCTCTTCCAGACTTTCGACTTCTACCTCGACAGGCACATCCGGGTGCAGCCAGAAGGCTTTCTCCACCGCCTGACGCACGGAGCCAGAGGCAATAATGTGGTTCTCTTTAATCAGGAAGGCGTCGGATAAGCCCAGGCGATGGTTTGCGCCGCCCCCGCACAGCACCGCATACTTCAGCGCGGTGCGCAGGCCCGGCAGCGTTTTGCGGGTATCCAGCAGCTGGGTGCGGGTACCGGCCAGCAGGTCAACGTAGCGACGCACTTCGCTGGCCACGCCAGAGAGCGTTTGTACAAAATTGAGCGCGGTACGTTCGCCGGTCAGCAAGACGCGGGAAGGACCGTCCAGTTCAAACAGCGGCTGGTTTGCCGTAATTGCATCGCCGTCTTCAACGTGCCAGATAATCTGCACATCATCACCCGCCAGCTGGGTAAAGACCTCTTCAACCCAACGCTTGCCGCAAAAAACGCCGTCTTCACGGGTAATAATGACCGCGTGCGAGCGCGTCTCTTTTGGCAACAATTGTGCGGTAATATCCTTATCAGCGTTAACGTCACCGCCCAGATCTTCTTTCAAAGCATGGGAGACGCTTGCCGGAATATCCATATTAATACGTTCCAGAAGCGCTTCACGTCGGTGGTCGGGGTTGTAGCGGCGAGGCGGCATGATAAAACTCCAAATTGGTAACGAATCATAATATTGAAACATGCTACTCTGAACCGAGTCATTGCACCATACAGAAGGAGTTCCAGCATGTTGTTAGAAAACGGATGGCTGGTGGATGCGCGGCACGTGCCCTCGCCGCACCACGATTGCCGCCCGGAGGATGAAAAGCCCACACTGCTGGTGGTTCATAATATTAGTCTCCCGCCGGGTGAATTTGGCGGCCCGTGGATCGATGCGTTATTCACGGGAACGATTGATCCCGATGCTCATCCCTTCTTTGCTGAAATTGCACATCTGCGCGTATCGGCTCACTGCTTGATTCGTCTCGATGGTGAAGTGGTTCAGTATGTTCCCTTTGATAAGCGCGCCTGGCATGCCGGCGTGTCGATGTATCACGGGCGCGAACGGTGTAACGATTTTTCTATCGGAATCGAACTGGAAGGAACGGATACGACGCCCTACACCGATTCACAGTATCAACAGCTAGCGGCAGTGACCCGCACGCTTATCGGACTCTACCCGGCTATCGCCGAAAATATCACGGGACACAGTGATATAGCCCCGGAGAGAAAAACCGATCCCGGCCCGGCCTTTGACTGGCCCCGGTTTCGCGCCATGCTCACCGCGTCGTCAGAATAAGGAGATACCATGACGTTGTTTACCATGCTGCTGGTTATGATCGCTGAACGCCTGTTCAAGCTCGGCGAGCACTGGCATCTGGATCACCGGCTGGAGGTATTATTCCGCCGTATCAAACATTTTTCCATGCTGCGCACGCTGCTGATGATGGCAGGGGTGATGGTCATTACGTTCCTGCTCCTGCGTTCGCTGTACGGACTCTTTTTCAACGTGCCGCTGCTGGTGGTGTGGATCCTGCTTGGGGTGCTGTGCATTGGCGCAGGCAAGGTGCGTTTACACTATCACGCATACCTGAAAGCCGCCTCCCGTGACGATGCCCATGCGCGCGGTGCCATGGCGAGCGAGCTGACGATGATCCACGGCGTGCCGCCGGACTGTGACGAGCGCGAATTCCTGCGCGAGCTGCAAAACGCGCTGCTGTGGATTAACTTCCGTTACTACCTTGCGCCGCTGTTCTGGTTTGTAGTGGGTGGTCCGCTGGGGCCGGTACTGCTGATGGGATATGCGTTCCTGCGCGCCTGGCAGACCTGGCTTGCCCGTTATCTGACGCCGCATGAACGCCTGCAGTCCGGTATTGACGCCATCCTGCACGTGATCGACTGGCTCCCGGTGCGTCTGGTCGGCGTGGTGTACGCGTTAATTGGTCACGGTGAAAAAGCGCTGCCCGCATGGTTCGCTTCTCTTGCCGATCGCCATACGTCGCAGTACCAGGTGCTAACGCGTCTGGCGCAGTTCTCGCTGGCGCGTGAGCCGCATACCGACAAGATTGAAACGCCGAAAGCCGCTGTTTCCATGGCGAAGAAAACGTCGTTTGTGGTGGTGGTTATCGTGGCGCTGCTGACTATCTACGGCACGCTGGTGTAGGCCAGCGCGCCGCAAAGGCTAAAGCGTATCCGCGGGCGGGATGCCGAAATCAGGCATCCCGCTTTCATTCCAGCGGACAAGCTTCAGTCGGGTATGGCGATTCGGATCGTACAGCGGGTCGCCCTCAATTTCGGTGTAGTTCCGCGCGTGATACACCAGCACATCTTCCCCTTCCGGCGTTTGCGTAAAGCTGTTGTGGCCCGGGCCGTACTGACGATTTTCGTAGCTGGTAACGAACACCGGATGGGGGGATTTGTGCCAGTTTGCCGGGTTTTGCGGATCGGCATTCAGGTCTATCCACAGTAGACCCATGCAGTAGTTCTCGTCGGTAGCGCTGGCGGAATAGCTGATAAACAGCTTATCGCCGTGAACCAGTACCGCCGGGCCTTCGTTGACCCAAAACCCGCGACGCTCCCAGTCGTGGTCAGGCTTGCTGAGCATCACCGGCTCGCCTTTCAGCGTCCACGGGTTCTCCATTTCACACAGATAAAGATTGGAGTTACCGGTGATGTCCGGCGCTTTTTGCGCCCACAGATACCAGCGTTTCCCCTGATGAACAAAGGTGGTGGCGTCCAGAGCGAAGGTATCGAAAGGCGTTTTGATTTGCCCTTTCTCCACCCACGTGCCGGTGAGCGGATCGCCGTCGGCACATTCAATGGCGAACATACGGTGCTGGAACATTCCGAGCGCGTCGAGCGCCTGGGTGTGCGTCGCAGCAAAATAGATGTACCACTTGCCGTCGATGTGGTGCAGTTCCGGCGCCCAGATCAGCTGGCTCATCGGCCCGGTCTCGGGTTTGCGCCAGACCACCACTTCTTCAGCATTACGTAAGCCTTCCAGAGACTCTGCGCGGCGGATTGCCAGCCTGTCGTACTCCGGCACGGAGGCGATAAAATAGTATTGCCCCTCGTGGCGTAAAATGTACGGATCGGCGCGTTGTTCAATAAACGGGTTTGGCCAGGTTTGCATTCGGCTTTCCTTATTTTGTCTCAGCGGCTTTGAGTTCCTGATAATCATTCAGTTCGCGGTAATTGGCGCGACGCTTTTCCAGATCGGACTGGATCTGCTTCATGGTTTCGCGGTCCACTTTCAGCAGGCGCACCACGCCCGCGGTAACTAAGTATCCAATGCCGGGAATGACGGTAAAGAGCAGCACGATCCCGTTAATGGCGTCCGCGCTCTGCGCTTTTGCTCCCGCGTCATAACCGTACCAGGAGAGCAGGAAGCCGACCATCGCCCCGGCAATCGCCAGCCCCAGCTTCAGGAAGAAGATGTTGCCGGAGAAGCTGATCCCGGTGATACGCTTACCGGTCTTCCACTCGCCGTAGTCGTCCACGTCGGCCATCAGCGACCAGTGCAGCGGAGACGGGATCTGGTGCAGGATGTTCAGCAGGAAGTAGAGCACCACGATGGTGACGGTGGCTTTCGGGTCGAAGAAATAAAAGGCGGTTGAGAAAATCGCCAGCACGATATTGGTCCAGAAGAAGACCTTGAGCTTACACCAGCGGTCGGTCAGCACTTTTGCCAGCACGCTGCCGAGCATCATGCCGACCACGCCCAGGCTGATAAACAGCGTGGCGAAATGGGTGCTCTGGCCCATCACCCAGGTGACGTAATACATGGTGGCCGCCATGCGGATAAAGCCCGGGCAGACGTTGCACAGGGTCAGGAGCAGAATGCGTACCCACTGGTCGTTCTTCCACACGTCTTTGAGATCGTTTTTCAGCTCGTCGTTGGTCTGTACCGCCGGACGCACGCGCTCGCGCACGGTGGCGAAGCAGAACAGGAACATGCAGGTGCCAATCAGCGCCAGGACGGTCATCGCCATCTGGTAACCTTTGGCTTTGTTATCCCCGCCAAACCAGTCGGCCATCGGCAGCAGCGTTAATGAGAGCAGCAGCGTGGCGATGCCGACCAGCACGAAGCGATACGACTGGCAGGCCACGCGCTCTTTTGGATCGTTGGTGATCACCCCGCCCAGCGAGCAGTAGGGAATGTTGATGGCCGTATAGGTTAAAGAGAGCAGGAAGTAGGTGACAAACGCATAGATAACTTTGCTGTTATAGCTCCACTCCGGCGTGGTGAACATCAGAATGCTGAACAGCGCGTAGGGGAAAGCGATCCACAGCAGCCATGGACGAAACCGACCATATTTGCTGCGGGTACGGTCAGCAATCGCGCCCATGATCGGGTCCGTTACGGCGTCAATCACGCGCACGGAAAGCAGCAGCACGCCGACCAGCGCAGGGGCGAGGCCAAAAATATCCGTATAAAAATAGTTAACAAACAGCATGATGGCGCCGAAGATGATATTGCATCCCGCGTCTCCCATCCCATAGCCGATCTTTTCTTTTACTGACAGTGTGTTGTTATCCATCGACAGCTCTCCGGTTTACGGTATGGAGAGAATTATTTGCTGGCGAAGGAATATATGCGTTGCAGTATCAGGGCGGTGATATGGATAAATGCGCTGTGGGCGTGAAAGTGTGAGGGAGGTAACAACGCGCGGCACCCGCAAAAGCAGGCGCCGCGGAGAGAGGCTTAGTGTGCTTTCATGGCATTACGGCTTTTCTGGCTGAAGAGATAGCCCACGCCAAGGATCGCAATCCAGACCGGGATCAGGTAGACGGAAATCGCCATACCCGGCGTGATCAGCATGATCACCAGCACGGCCGCCATGAACACCAGGCACACCCAGTTGCCCAGCGGATAGAGCAGGGCAGGGAAGCGGGTGGTGACGCCCTGCTGCTGCTTGGCGCGGCGGAACTTCATGTGCGCCAGGCTGATCATCGCCCAGTTGATGACCAGGGCAGAGACCACCAGTGCCATCAGCAGGCCAAACGCCGATTCCGGAGCCATGTAGTTAATGAGCACGCACAGCGCGGTCACAACCGCCGAAACCAGAATTGTGTTTACCGGCACGCCGCGTTTATCGACGTTGAGCAGCGCTTTAGGCGCGTTGCCCTGCTGGGCCAGGCCGAACAGCATACGGCTGTTGCAGTATACGCAGCTGTTGTAAACGGAGAGCGCTGCTGTCAGAACAACCACGTTGAGTGCGTTTGCTACAAAGGTATCGCCCAGCTCGTGGAAGATCAGCACAAACGGGCTGGTGTCGGCGGTCACGCGCGTCCACGGCAGCAGGGAGAGCAGCACGGCCAGCGAGCCCACATAGAAGATCAGAATGCGGTAGATAACCTGGTTTGTGGCTTTTGGAATGCTCTGCTCCGGGTTGTCGGCTTCAGCGGCGGTGATGCCCACCAGCTCGAGTCCGCCGAAGGAGAACATGATGATGGCCATCATCATCACGAGGCCCGTCATGCCGTGAGGCAGGAAGCCGCCCTGTTCCCAGAGGTTGCGCACGGTTGCCTGCGGGCCGCCGTTGCCGCTGAACAGCAGCCAGCCGCCGAAGATGATCATCGCCACAACGGCAATGACCTTGATGATAGCGAACCAGAACTCCATCTCACCGAACACTTTTACGTTGGTCAGGTTAATGGCGTTAATAATGACGAAGAAAGCCGCTGCGGAGGCCCAGGTTGGGATCTCGGGATACCAGAACTGAATGTATTTCCCGACGGCGGTAAGCTCGGCCATGGCAACCAGAACGTACAGCACCCAGTAGTTCCAGCCCGAGGCGAAACCGGCAAAGCTGCCCCAGTATTTATAGGCAAAGTGGCTGAAGGAGCCTGCGACCGGCTCTTCAACGACCATTTCACCCAGCTGGCGCATAATCAGAAAGGCAATAAAGCCGGCAATCGCGTAACCCAAAATAATGCCGGGACCGGCTGACTGGATAACGGATGCGCTGCCCAGAAACAGGCCAGTACCAATCGCACCGCCCAGTGCGATGAGCTGTATATGGCGGTTTTTAAGCCCGCGCTTTAGCTGATCGCCGTGCTGTTGAGCTTCCATTTGAAACCTCGTGTGTGGTTGTTATGTTCACGCTGTGCGTGTGTAATTATGAAAATCCATATTCTGTATTTATTTCTTTACGGTTAACGAGACCGAAAAAAGCGGACATGACTTCCGTAAGCGCAAGAATAGTGGTAAGCGCCTGCGAATGCACCTGCTTTATGAAGGGGTGATGACGACTTGAATAAAAAGAAAGCATTTGTAAATCGGCCCGCTTATTCTTCCTAACCCAACCTATAGAATAGAAATGCTCCGTAAGTGGGCGAATTTTCATTATTTGCCTTGTTGAATCGCTTCAGATTGCAAAAACCCTCGTTTCATTATGGTTAAAACTCCCTCTTTGGGAGTAATCAACTCATTTGTGCAAAGTTACATTTCTGAAACGTTATTTCTGTAAGGTTGTTAAAATGTGCAGGGTTTACTGATTTCAATCAAAACCAATATGGACAGAAGGTGAATACTTTGTTACTTTAGCGATACGAAATAGAAATTGGTAAGACCAATTGACTCCGGGCAAAAAGGCGTAAGACAGGGAATATGGCCTACAGCAAAATTCGCCAACCAAAACTATCTGATGTGATTGAGCAGCAGCTGGAGTTTTTAATCCTCGAAGGGACTCTGCGCCCGGGTGAGAAACTTCCGCCAGAACGCGAGCTGGCAAAACAGTTCGACGTTTCACGTCCCTCTCTGCGTGAGGCGATTCAACGTCTCGAAGCAAAGGGCTTGCTGCTTCGTCGCCAGGGCGGCGGAACCTTTGTGCAAAACAGCCTGTGGCAGAGCTTCAGCGATCCGCTGGTAGAACTTCTCTCTGACCACCCAGAATCCCAGTTTGACCTGCTTGAGACCCGTCACGCGCTTGAAGGTATTGCGGCCTATTACGCCGCCCTTCGCAGCACTGATGAAGATCGCGTGCGTATCCGCGAACTGCATCAGGCCATTGAACGGGCACAGCAGTCCGGCGATCTAGACGCCGAGTCCAGCGCCGTCGTCCAGTATCAAATAGCCGTCACCGAAGCGGCCCACAACGTGGTGCTCCTCCATCTGCTACGCTGCATGGAGCCCATGCTGGCCCAGAACGTTCGTCAGAATTTTGAATTGTTGTATGCCCGTCGGGACATGCTCCCACTGGTAAGCAACCATCGCACCCGAGTATTCGAGGCGATAATGGCCGGGGAACCGGAGCAGGCGCGCGAAGCGTCGCACCGACATCTGGCTTTCATTGAGGAAATCTTGCTGGACCGCAGCCGTGAACAATCGCGTCGCGAACGTTCATTACGCCGCATACAGCAACGAAAGGATTAAGCGCCAGGTACTTTTAGAGCGCGGCAACTAAACGCAGAACCTGTCTTATTGTGCTTTTGGTTGTTCAAATAGTTCGGGTTATATCGCGGCGGCAAGCGCGCGAATCCCCGGGAGCATAGCGAACTATGTGACCGGGGTGAGAAAGCGCAGCCAACAAAGAGATAACCCGAAATATTAAGAACAAAGAGCACAATGGGACAGGTTCCAGACAAATCAACGTATTAGATAGATAAGGAATACCCCCATGTCAGAACGTCTCCAAAATGACGTGGATCCGATCGAAACTCGCGACTGGCTACAGGCGATCGAATCGGTCATCCGTGAAGAAGGTGTTGAGCGCGCTCAGTATCTGATTGATCAGCTGCTTTCTGAAGCCCGCAAAGGCGGTGTGAAGGTTGCTTCAGGTGCAGGGGCTAGCAACTACGTAAACACGATTGCCGTCGAAGACGAACCGGAATACCCGGGCAATCTGGATCTGGAACGTCGTATCCGTTCTGCAATCCGCTGGAACGCCATCATGACCGTTCTGCGCGCATCCAAGAAAGACCTGGAACTGGGTGGCCACATGGCGTCCTTCCAGTCTTCTGCAACCGTTTACGAAGTGTGCTTCAACCACTTCTTCCGTGCAGCGAACGAGAAAGACGGCGGCGATCTGGTGTACTTCCAGGGCCACATCTCTCCGGGCATCTATGCACGTGCATTCCTGGAAGGTCGTCTGACTGAAGAGCAGATGAACAACTTCCGTCAGGAAGTTCACGGTAAAGGTCTGTCTTCTTACCCGCACCCTAAACTGATGCCTGAATTCTGGCAGTTCCCGACCGTATCTATGGGTCTGGGCCCAATCGGTGCGATCTATCAGGCTAAATTCCTGAAATACCTGGAACACCGTGGTCTGAAAGACACCTCTGAGCAGACCGTTTACGCCTTCCTGGGCGACGGCGAAATGGATGAGCCAGAATCCAAAGGTGCGATCACCATAGCAACCCGTGAGAAGCTGGACAACCTGTGCTTCATCATCAACTGTAACCTGCAGCGTCTGGATGGTCCGGTAACCGGTAACGGCAAGATCATCAACGAACTGGAAGGCATCTTCGCAGGTGCTGGCTGGAACGTGATCAAAGTCATGTGGGGCGGTCGTTGGGATGAGCTGCTGCGTAAAGACACCAGCGGTAAACTGATCCAGCTGATGAACGAAACCGTTGACGGTGACTACCAGACCTTCAAATCCAAAGACGGTGCCTACGTTCGTGAGCACTTCTTCGGCAAATACCCTGAAACCGCAGCACTGGTTGCAGACTGGACTGATGAGCAGATCTGGGCTCTGAACCGCGGTGGTCACGATCCGAAGAAAGTCTACGCTGCACTGAAAAAAGCGCGCGAAACCAAAGGTAAAGCGACTGTAATCCTGGCCCATACCATCAAAGGTTACGGCATGGGTGATACCGCAGAAGGTAAAAACATCGCTCACCAGGTTAAGAAAATGAACATGGACGGCGTGCGTTATATCCGCGACCGTTTCAACGTTCCAGTGACCGATGAGCAGGTAGAAAACCTGTCTTACATCACCTTCCCGGAAGGTTCTGAAGAGCACAAGTACCTGCACGAACGTCGTCAGGCGCTGAAAGGCTACCTGCCAGCTCGTCAGCCTAACTTCACCGAGAAGCTGGAACTGCCAGCGCTGGAAGACTTCTCTCAGCTGCTGGAAGAGCAGAACAAAGAGATCTCTACCACTATCGCTTTCGTTCGTGCCCTGAACGTGATGCTGAAGAACAAGTCGATCAAAGATCGTCTGGTTCCAATCATCGCCGACGAAGCGCGTACTTTCGGTATGGAAGGTCTGTTCCGTCAGATCGGTATCTACAGCCCGAACGGCCAGCAGTACACCCCGCAGGACCGTGAGCAGGTTGCATACTACAAAGAAGACGAGAAAGGTCAGATCCTGCAGGAAGGTATCAACGAGCTGGGCGCAGGCGCATCCTGGCTGGCTGCTGCGACCTCTTACAGCACCAACAACCTGCCGATGATCCCGTTCTACATTTACTACTCCATGTTCGGGTTCCAGCGTATCGGTGACCTGTGCTGGCAGGCAGGCGACCAGCAGGCTCGCGGCTTCCTGGTAGGCGGTACCTCCGGTCGTACGACTCTGAACGGTGAAGGTCTGCAGCACGAAGATGGCCACAGCCACATTCAGTCTCTGACTATCCCTAACTGTATCTCTTACGATCCGTCTTACGCATACGAAGTGGCAGTCATCATGCATGACGGTCTGCAGCGCATGTACGGTGAAGCGCAAGAGAACATTTACTACTACATCACCACCCTGAACGAAAACTACCACATGCCGGCAATGCCAGCAGGTGCCGAGGAAGGTATCCGTAAAGGTATCTACAAACTCGAAACCATCGAAGGTAGCAAAGGTAAAGTTCAGCTGCTGGGCTCCGGTTCTATCCTGCGTCACGTTCGTGAAGCAGCGCAGATCCTGGCGAAAGACTACGGCGTGGGTTCCGACGTGTACTCTGTGACTTCCTTCACTGAACTGGCGCGTGATGGCCAGGATTGTGAGCGCTGGAACATGCTGCACCCACTGGAAACTCCACGTGTTCCGTACATCGCTCAGGTGATGAACGACGCGCCAGCGGTGGCGTCTACTGACTATATGAAACTGTTCGCAGAGCAGGTTCGTACTTACGTTCCAGCTGATGATTATCGCGTACTGGGTACTGACGGCTTCGGTCGTTCTGACAGCCGCGAAAACCTGCGTCACCACTTCGAAGTTGATGCTTCTTACGTGGTTGTAGCAGCACTGGGCGAACTGGCTAAACGTGGCGAAATCGATAAGAAAGTGGTTGCGGACGCAATCACCAAATTCAACATCGATGCAGAAAAAGTTAACCCGCGTCTGGCGTAAGAGGTAAAAGAATAATGGCTATCGAAATCAATGTACCGGACATCGGGGCTGATGAAGTTGAAATCACCGAGATCCTGGTCAAAGTAGGCGACAAGGTTGAAGCTGAACAGTCGCTGATCACCGTAGAAGGCGACAAAGCCTCTATGGAAGTCCCGTCTCCTCAGGCTGGTATCGTTAAAGAGATCAAAGTCTCTGTTGGCGATAAAACCGAGACCGGCAAACTGATCATGATTTTCGATTCCGCCGACGGTGCAGCAGCTGCTGCACCTGCGCAGGAAGAGAAGAAAGCCGCTCCGGCCGCCGCTGCTCCAGCAGCTGCCGCGAGCGCGAAAGAAGTGAACGTGCCTGACATCGGCGGTGACGAAGTTGAAGTCACTGAAATCCTGGTGAAAGTGGGCGACACCGTTGCGGCTGAGCAGTCACTGATCACCGTAGAAGGCGACAAAGCCTCTATGGAAGTGCCGGCTCCGTTCGCGGGTACCGTTAAAGAGATCAAGATCAACACCGGCGACAAAGTGTCTACCGGCTCCCTGATCATGGTCTTCGAAGTGGCGGGTGCTGCACCTGCTGCAGCGCCTGCGCAGGCCGCTGCTCCGGCTCCGGCTGCTGCACCAGCAGCTGCTGGCGGCGCGAAAGATGTTAACGTACCGGACATCGGCGGTGACGAAGTTGAAGTGACCGAAGTGATGGTGAAAGTGGGCGACAAAGTTGCCGCTGAACAGTCACTGATCACCGTTGAAGGCGACAAAGCTTCTATGGAAGTGCCTGCGCCGTTCGCGGGTACCGTTAAAGAGATCAAGATCAGCACCGGCGACAAAGTGTCTACCGGCTCTCTGATCATGGTCTTCGAAGTGGAAGGCGCTGCGCCTGCCGCAGCTCCGGCTGCCGCGACTGCTCCAGCACCGGCTGCTGCACCGGCTCAGGCTGCTAAACCCGCCGCTGCCCCTGCTGCTAAAGCAGAAAAATCTGAGTTCGCTGAAAACGACGCTTACGTCCACGCTACCCCGCTGATTCGTCGCCTGGCGCGCGAGTTCGGTGTGAACCTGGCGAAAGTGAAAGGGACCGGCCGTAAGGGTCGTATCCTGCGCGAAGACGTTCAGACCTACGTGAAAGACGCGGTGAAACGCGCCGAAGCTGCACCAGCTGCAGCCGCCGGTGGCGGTATCCCGGGCATGCTGCCATGGCCGAAAGTGGACTTCAGCAAGTTCGGCGAAATCGAAGAAGTGGAGCTGGGCCGCATCCAGAAAATCTCTGGTGCTAACCTGAGCCGTAACTGGGTGATGATCCCGCACGTTACGCACTTCGACAAAACCGATATCACCGATCTGGAAGCGTTCCGTAAACAGCAGAACGCTGAAGCTGAGAAGCGCAAACTGGACGTGAAATTCACCCCAGTGGTCTTCATCATGAAAGCCGTTGCCGCTGCCCTTGAGCAGATGCCACGCTTCAACAGCTCCCTGTCCGAAGACGGCCAGAAGCTGACGCTGAAGAAATACATCAACATCGGTGTTGCGGTTGATACGCCAAATGGTCTGGTTGTTCCGGTCTTCAAAGACGTGAACAAGAAGAGCATCACTGAGCTGTCCCGTGAACTGACCGTGATCTCCAAGAAAGCGCGTGATGGTAAGCTGACTGCCGGCGAAATGCAGGGGGGCTGCTTCACTATCTCCAGCATCGGCGGCCTGGGTACCACCCACTTCGCGCCGATCGTTAACGCGCCGGAAGTGGCTATCCTCGGTGTGTCCAAGTCCGCGATGGAGCCGGTGTGGAACGGCAAAGAGTTCGTGCCGCGTCTGATGATGCCAATCTCTCTGTCCTTCGACCACCGCGTGATCGACGGTGCTGATGGTGCGCGCTTCATCACCATCATCAACAACATGCTGAGCGACATTCGCCGCCTGGTGATGTAATCGAAAAGCCGGCCAGTCGGCCGGCTTTTTTCTGATAATCTCATGATGTTTGTGAGGTTATTGGCGAAAGCGACAATTCGTGAGCCGTTTGTTGTTTCAAAATTGTTAACAATTTTGTAAACTGCGGGCGGATAGAACGACCCGGTGGACGACGGGTATAAATTAAGAGGTCATGATGAGCACAGAAATCAAAACTCAGGTCGTAGTACTTGGGGCAGGCCCGGCAGGTTACTCCGCAGCATTCCGTGCAGCGGATTTAGGTCTGGAAACCGTCATCGTAGAACGTTACAGCACCCTCGGCGGTGTTTGTCTGAACGTCGGCTGTATCCCTTCTAAAGCGCTGCTGCACGTAGCGAAAGTTATCGAAGAAGCCAAAGCGCTGGCTGAACACGGTATCGTCTTCGGCGAGCCGAAAACCGATATCGACAAAATTCGTACCTGGAAAGAGAAAGTTATCACTCAGCTGACCGGCGGTCTGGCGGGTATGGCCAAAGGCCGTAAAGTGAAAGTGGTAAACGGTCTGGGTAAATTCACCGGTGCGAACACCCTGGAAGTGGAAGGCGAAAACGGCAAAACCGTAATCAACTTCGACAACGCGATCATCGCGGCAGGCTCTCGCCCAATCGAACTGCCATTCATTCCGCATGAAGATCCACGCGTGTGGGATTCCACCGATGCGCTGGAGCTGAAAACCGTTCCTAAGCGTCTGCTGGTCATGGGCGGCGGTATCATCGGTCTGGAAATGGGTACCGTGTACCATGCTCTGGGTTCAGAGATCGACGTGGTTGAAATGTTCGACCAGGTTATCCCGGCTGCCGACAAAGACATCGTTAAAGTCTTCACCAAACGCATCAGCAAGAAATTCAACCTGATGCTGGAAACCAAAGTGACTGCCGTTGAAGCGAAAGAAGACGGTATTTACGTTTCCATGGAAGGCAAAAAAGCCCCATCCGAACCACAGCGTTACGACGCCGTG
This sequence comes from Enterobacter sp. Y17, assembly GCF_019730495.1. Classification (NCBI taxonomy): domain Bacteria; kingdom Pseudomonadati; phylum Pseudomonadota; class Gammaproteobacteria; order Enterobacterales; family Enterobacteriaceae; genus Enterobacter; species Enterobacter sp. Y17. Next base: position 2,681,020 of record NZ_JAASKP010000001.1, on the reverse strand, counting down.
CTGGTGGCTATCGGCCGTGTGCCGAACGGTAAAAACCTCGACGCGGGCAAAGCTGGCGTGGAAGTGGACGACCGTGGCTTTATCCGCGTTGACAAGCAGCTGCGCACTAACGTGCCGCACATCTTTGCTATCGGCGATATCGTCGGTCAGCCAATGCTGGCGCACAAAGGTGTCCACGAAGGTCACGTTGCCGCTGAAGTTATCGCCGGCATGAAGCACTACTTCGATCCGAAAGTCATTCCATCTATCGCGTACACCGAGCCAGAAGTGGCATGGGTCGGTCTGACTGAGAAAGAAGCGAAAGAGAAAGGCATCAGCTACGAAACCGCCACCTTCCCGTGGGCTGCTTCTGGCCGTGCTATCGCTTCCGACTGCGCTGACGGTATGACCAAACTGATCTTCGACAAAGAGACTCACCGCGTCATCGGTGGTGCGATTGTCGGTACCAACGGCGGCGAGCTGCTGGGTGAAATCGGTCTGGCTATCGAAATGGGCTGTGACGCTGAAGACATCGCGCTGACCATCCACGCACACCCGACTCTGCACGAGTCCGTTGGCCTGGCGGCAGAAGTGTTTGAAGGCAGCATCACCGACCTGCCAAACGCGAAAGCGAAGAAGAAATAAGTTTCTTCAGATGAAAAAAGCGGCCAATGGCCGCTTTTTTTATGCGCTGCGTTCAGGGGGCCACAGGCTGCCAGGTTTTATCAGGGCTATAGGCGGCTAGCGCCCGGGCTTTCTGCTCTGAATCGCTGCCGAGATCGGACTGATACACCTTGTCGTCCTGGTTTATCACAAAGCTCATTACACCCGTCTGACCGTAGCTGACCGGCCAGGCCACCATCGCGAAACCGTGATTGTCCGGCAGGATGCGGAAGCGATAGCCGTGATAGCCGGTACCTGGCTCTTTCGGGCTAAATGCCGGGCCGAGCGGGCTGGGCGCTTCGCCGGGCGAGGCTGGCCAGTACAAACCGTCTTTTTTGCCTTTCGAGCTGACAATCTTCTGCGCGTATTTCTGGTTCATCGCAAAATAGCTTTGCTGCGCATCAACATAGGCATGCAAGGCTTCAATGGCGGCGAGCTCGTTACGCCCGATTTCACGGGTCAGGATCTCTTCAGCGCCTTCTTTGATGTCGAACTGCCAGCCTGCCGAGGTTTTGATCACCGGGATGGGAAGCTGCCAGCCGCTGTCTCCGACAACCAGATGCGCCGTATTCCCTTCGACAACCGTGGTATGACGGACGTTCCAGTCGCGCAGGAAGCGATCGACAGCATCCGGATCAACGCCCTCAGGCGGCAGAAAATCGCGCCAGTTCTCTCCGAGCAGGTTGGTCATCGCGCTCTCATTTTGCTCACTGATGGCTTTGGTCAGCGCATCGGTTGCCTGAGCGGGTGTGCTAAAAGACTGCTGCGCCATCACCGGGGCCGAAAGCATAAATAACACCATTCCGCTGAGTAGTTTACGTTTCATGTCGGTTCCCTTAGCGATGTCGAATTTCACGGCGTTCAGCACGTCCACCAGACGCCTGACGTGGCTGCTGCTGGCGCGCAGCGAGCTGTCTGCTTTGCGCACCGCGCTGCTGCTGCGCCTGCCAGTTCGCCGAGCGGCTGTCGTTACCGCTCAGCGCATTGGCCCGCGGCTGGCTGCTTCGCTGCTGGAGCGTGCGTTGCTGCGCGGGCTGCGAAGCCCGCTTCTCTTGTCTCTGCGCGGTGGTCTGGCGGTTTTCTCGCTGCTGCGCGGTGCTCCGCTTCGCCATCTGCGGTTTAGTGTCGTAGCCACGGTAGTTATTGCGCTGCGAAATCTGCTTCAGCTGTTCGCCTGAGGCCTGACGCTGCACGTCTTTCGTTCCGGTGCGCGCCGTTTGGGGGAAGGTTTTGCCCGTGGATTTCTCCATCTGGCTCAGCGCGGCCTGACGCTGGCTATCGCGATTTACCGGTTTTTGCTGCGTTGAGCTGAGCCCTGTCGCCGCGTTGGTGGAGTGGAAGCGAGTGTTGAGCTGGTTAGTCGGATAGGGCACGCCTTCCCGATAGGCCGGGTTGTGCTGCCAGGTGCGGTTGGCGTCCGTCAGGCGCTGTCCGCTGATTTTATTGAAGTTCTCAACGTTGATATTGATATTGTTATCGCCGTTGCGGTTATAGCCGCCGTGATTATCCCAGTCGCCATGGTGATGATCCCAGTCATCGTCATCATCCCAGTCTATGTTGCTGAAGATGGCATAGGTTGTGGCAACGCCCAGGCTGAAGCCTAAACCGTTTACGAAGCTGTTGCCAAACTGCTCCCCGGGTGCAGGCGGGAGATAGGTGGGCGGATAGGCGGTGTTTGGCCAGGTCCCGTAAACCGTATTGGGGTTATAGGTCGGGACGTAAACAACCTGCGGGTCGGCAGATTCAATTTTGATTACCGTTGGAGCGGGCGCGGCCGTCGTGGCTGTTGTTGCGTCGGTGGCGCTGGTTTTCGCTGGCGCCGGTTTTGTCACGGTGGTGACCGTCTGCTGGGGCGTGGATTGTAAAGCGCCGGTCTTCTGCGCCAGCGCGCGCAGGCGCTGAACGGAATCCATCACGTCCTTCGGCTGCGCGAGAAACGCATCACCCAGATTTTGTACCCACGGCGGGTTTTCACCCATCAGGGACATAAGCTGAGGAAACGCGACCAGCGATTTTACGCTGGGATCCCAGGGCTGGCTGGCAACGGCCTGAATCGCGGCGTCCCCTTCCATTTTAGGGTTGTCTTTGGACCACTGCGCCGCCTGGATCACGTTGGCCGGATAGGTCGACGCCATTAAAATTTGCGACAGCAGGGCATCCGGGTAGAGCGCGATGGGAGCAACCCATTGATCGATTTGCGCGGCAGTGTAGGCTGGCGCGACAACAGGGGCGGGCTGGGCTGCGGCAGGCGCTGGTGCAGCCGGTTGTTGTGCGACGGGAGCCGGCGCTGCGGGCTCCGTGGCGCGGCCTTTGACAAACATGACGCCCGAGGCGGCAAACAGCCCGGCACTGCACACAAGGACGAGCAGATGTGGCTTAAAGGGCAACTTCATAAAATGACTCCAACGAGACAAGCGCTGTGCCGTGAGGCGTTACGGTTGGCGTGAGTATTATTCACCCGTCTTTTACTGTTTTGACTTTTATTGGGAAGCGTCCGGGACGTCCGGATAAAGAGTGTGAGTATTTATTACACAATTATATCTGATGAAGAAAAAACTGAAGCGTCACGGTGCAGAAGATATCGCAAAAAGATGCCCTGAATCCCCGCTACACCATGCTTAACGATTCAGCAAATTTTTTAATGTTGCTTTTTTGTAAACGGATTAACACTGTGCAGAAATCCTGCTATGCTGCCCGACGCGGTATCGGGCATTTACCCTACAAACTGCTGTCTCACAGGAGCGTGAAGAGAACGCCCGCCGCATATGACAATGAGAGCGAGGAGAACCGTCGTGCTAGAAGAATACCGTAAGCACGTAGCAGAACGTGCCGCCGAGGGAATTGTACCCAAACCTTTAGATGCAACCCAAATGGCCGCGCTCGTCGAGCTGCTGAAGAACCCGCCTAAGGGCGAAGAAGAATTCCTGTTAGATCTGCTGATCAACCGCGTACCGCCTGGCGTAGATGAAGCTGCCTACGTAAAAGCCGGATTCCTTGCTGCTATCGCCAAAGGCGAAGCCACCTCCCCACTGGTTACTCCTGAAAAAGCCATTGAACTGCTCGGCACCATGCAGGGTGGTTACAACATTCATCCGCTGATTGACGCGCTGGATAACGACAAGCTGGCACCGATTGCCGCTAAAGCGCTCTCTTCCACGCTGCTGATGTTCGATAACTTCTACGATGTGGAAGAAAAAGCCAAAGCAGGGAACGTCTATGCGAAGCAGGTGATGCAGTCCTGGGCTGATGCCGAATGGTTCCTGAACCGCCCTGCGCTGGCTGAAAAAATCACCGTTACCGTCTTTAAAGTGACCGGTGAAACCAACACCGATGACCTCTCTCCGGCACCGGACGCGTGGTCTCGCCCGGATATCCCTCTGCACGCTCTGGCGATGCTGAAAAACGTCCGTGAAGGTATTGAGCCGGATCAGCCGGGCAGCGTCGGCCCGATCAAACAGATCGAAGCCCTGCAGAAAAAAGGGTTCCCGCTGGCCTATGTGGGTGACGTTGTGGGTACCGGTTCTTCCCGTAAGTCCGCAACCAACTCCGTGCTGTGGTTCATGGGCGACGACATTCCGCACGTGCCGAACAAGCGCGGCGGCGGCCTGTGCCTCGGCGGCAAAATTGCGCCAATCTTCTTCAACACCATGGAAGATGCGGGCGCCCTGCCAATCGAAGTGGACGTTTCTAACCTGAACATGGGCGACGTGATTGACGTTTACCCGTACAAAGGCGAAGTGCGCAACCACGAGACCAACGAGCTGCTGGCAAGCTTCGAGCTGAAAACCGACGTGCTGATCGACGAAGTGCGCGCCGGTGGCCGTATCCCGCTGATCATTGGTCGTGGTCTGACTACCAAAGCGCGTGAAGCGCTGGGTCTGCCGCACTCTGACGTTTTCCGTCAGGCGAAAGACGTTGCTGAAAGCAACCGCGGTTATTCTCTGGCACAGAAAATGGTGGGGCGCGCGTGCGGCGTAGCCGGTATTCGTCCTGGCGCGTACTGCGAGCCTAAGATGACCTCCGTGGGCTCTCAGGACACCACTGGCCCAATGACCCGTGACGAACTGAAAGACCTGGCGTGCCTGGGCTTCTCTTCTGATCTGGTGATGCAGTCCTTCTGCCACACGGCGGCCTATCCGAAGCCGGTTGACGTGACCACGCACCACACGCTGCCAGACTTCATCATGAACCGCGGCGGCGTTTCCCTGCGTCCGGGTGACGGCGTAATCCACTCCTGGCTGAACCGCATGCTGCTGCCGGATACCGTCGGTACCGGCGGTGACTCCCATACCCGTTTCCCAATCGGTATCTCCTTCCCGGCGGGCTCCGGTCTGGTGGCGTTTGCTGCTGCGACCGGCGTGATGCCGCTGGATATGCCGGAATCGGTGCTGGTGCGCTTCAAAGGTAAAATGCAGCCGGGCATCACCCTGCGCGACCTGGTTCACGCGATCCCGCTGTATGCGATTAAACAGGGCCTGCTGACCGTTGAGAAGAAAGGGAAGAAAAACATCTTCTCTGGCCGTATCCTGGAAATTGAAGGTCTGCCGGATCTGAAAGTGGAGCAGGCGTTCGAGCTGACCGATGCTTCCGCCGAGCGCTCTGCGGCTGGCTGTACCATCAAGCTGAACAAAGAGCCGATTATCGAGTATCTGACCTCCAACATCGTGCTGCTGAAGTGGATGATTGCAGAAGGCTACGGCGACCGTCGTACGCTGGAGCGTCGTATCCAGGGCATGGAAAAATGGCTGGCCGATCCGCAGCTGCTGGAAGCCGATGCTGACGCAGAGTACGCGGCGGTGATCGACATCGATCTGGCGGATATCAAAGAGCCAATCCTGTGTGCGCCGAACGATCCGGACGACGCGCGTCCGCTGTCTGAGGTTCAGGGCGAGAAGATCGACGAAGTGTTCATCGGATCCTGTATGACCAACATCGGTCACTTCCGTGCTGCCGGTAAGCTGCTGGATACCCACAAAGGCCAGCTGCCAACCCGTCTGTGGGTGGCGCCGCCAACCCGTATGGACGCGGCACAGCTGACCGAAGAGGGCTACTACAGCGTGTTTGGTAAGAGCGGTGCGCGTATCGAAATCCCTGGCTGTTCCCTGTGCATGGGCAACCAGGCGCGCGTAGCCGACGGTGCGACGGTGGTTTCCACCTCTACCCGTAACTTCCCGAACCGTTTAGGTACCGGTGCGAACGTCTTCCTGGCCTCTGCGGAGCTGGCGGCGGTTGCGGCGCTGATTGGCAAACTGCCAACGCCGGAAGAGTACCAGACCTTTGTGGCTCAGGTGGATAAGACCGCGGTGGATACCTATCGCTATCTGAACTTCGACCAGCTTTCTCAGTACACCGAGAAGGCCGACGGGGTTATCTTCCAGACGGCGGTATAAACAGCAAAACCGTCTCCATGAGACGGTTTTTAGTGTTTGCACCCTCTCCCGTGGGAGAGGGGCGGGTGAGGGCATCAGGCCGCAGGGTCTTGCTCTCACCTTTTTATTTTCATTCCTCCCACCTCTCACGCTTTTTTTCTTCCTCGCTGCTGCGATAATTACCTTAATGGCTTTGCAGAGGAAAACACTATGGATTACGAATTTCTGCGCGACATCACCGGAGTGGTGAAAGTGCGTATGTCGATGGGCCACGAAGCCGTTGGACACTGGTTTAACGAAGAGGTGAAAGAAAATCTCGCACTTCTTGATGAGGTTGAACAGGCGGCAAATACGGTGAAAGGCAGTGAACGATCCTGGCAGCGCGCCGGGCATGAATATACGCTGTGGATGGACGGTGAAGAGGTCATGGTGCGTGCCAACCAGCTCGAGTTTTCAGGTGACGAGATGGAAGAGGGGATGAGCTACTATGACGAAGAAAGCCTGTCGATGTGCGGCGTAGAGGATTTCCTTCAGGTGGTAAATGCCTACCGCGACTTTATGAAACAGAAATAACAGCCCGGAGCATCCCTGCTCCGGCTTGCTCTTACACGGCCGGAATATTGCGGCCGTAGTAAATCTCGCGCATCTCTTTCCAGAGCAGGTCAGTAATCGCCTTACGCTCTTCTTCGCTCAAATCTTCCGGCTTCGTGTGGAACATATAGTGCTTAAGGTCGAATTCCTTAAGTAACATCTTGGTATGGAAGATATTTTCCTGATACACGTTCACGTCCATCATGTCGTACAGCGATTTCATGTCCTCGGACATAAAGTTCTGGATGGAGTTGATTTCGTGGTCGATGAAATGCTTCATGCCGTTGATATCGCGGGTAAAACCACGCACGCGATAGTCAATGGTGACGATGTCCGATTCCAGCTGGTGGATTAAATAGTTCAGCGCGTTCAGCGGTGAAATCACGCCGCAGGTCGACACTTCAATATCGGCGCGGAACGTGCACAGCCCGCCTTCCGGGTGACTCTCCGGGTAGGTGTGCACGCAGATATGGCTTTTATCCAGGTGGGCCACGACCACTTCCGGCAGCGGGCCCGGATGTTCAGTTTTGTCGATAAGCTTCGGATCGACCGGCTCTTCGCTGACCAGAATAGTCACGCTGGCGCCCTGAGGTTCATAATCCTGTCGGGCGATGTTCAGGATGTTTGCGCCAATAATGGAACAGGTTTCTGACAGGATCTCGGTCAGACGGTTGGCGTTGTAGAGTTCGTCGATATAGGCGATGTAACCATCGCGTTCTTCCGCTGTTTTGGCATAGCAGATATCGTAAATACAAAAACTCAGGCTTTTCGTCAGGTTGTTAAAGCCATGCAGTTTAAGCTTTTTCAATTAGCTCACCCCCTTAGTGGATAATGCGTCTTGCAGGTACTGCGGCAGAGCAAACGCTGCGGTATGGATAGCCGGATTGTAGTATCGGCACTGAAGACCGGCCTGATGGAAGCGGGCCTGAATAATTTCGGTGGAGAGATGGCGTAATACGTCGTTATCGGTCGCCCAGGCAAAGGTCATGATCCCGCCGTAGTACGTCGGAATAGCGGCCTGATAGAAGCTGACATCATCGAAATAGGTGCTCAGCTTACGATGGCTGTCGAGCGCTTCATCCTGCTGCAGGAAGCAGACGCCATTTTGTGCGACGAAGATCCCGCCCGGGTTCAGGCAGCGCTTGCAGCCTTCGTAGAAGGAGGAGGTAAACAGCGACGCGCCGGGGCCGATTGGGTCGGTGCAGTCGGAGATAATGACGTCAAAGGTCTGCGAGGTCTGGTTAACAAAGTTAACGCCGTCGTCAATCACCAGGCTAAAGCGCGGATCGTCATAGCTACCGGCATTGTGGTTGGGCAGATACTGGCGGCAGAAAGAGACGACGCCCGCATCGATTTCCACCATGGTGATGGTTTCAATGGAACGATGGCGGGACACTTCACGCAGCATTGCGCCGTCGCCGCCGCCGATAATCAGGACATGCTTCGCGTGTCCGTGCGCCAGCAGCGGAACGTGGGTCATCATTTCGTGATAGATAAACTCGTCGCGCTCGGTGGTTTGCACCACGCCGTCCAGCGCCATCACGCGGCCAAAGGCGGCGTTTTCGAAGATAATGAGATCCTGGTGATCGGTTTTCTCATGATAGAGCACGTTATCAACGGCAAAGTACTGACCAAACTGGTCATGCAGTGTTTCATGCCACAACGTGTGGTCGGCCATACGCGGACTCCTCCTTTGTTAACATCCGTTACGCTCGCAAAAAATGAGCGAAACATGATAGCTAACTATAACCGTGGTTGCACGGCTATAGGTTCAACAGGGGGCGTCGGGAAGGTTATTTGACGTAGGCGAGCAGGCTGAGTGAGTCGCGAGCCAGCGCTTTACATTTTTTGGCGGTGGGAATACCAATACCGCTCAAGTCACGGTAGCTGTCTTCGCCGAGGGCCTTCATGTCGAAGCTGTCGTAGTTGCTGAGATCCCACTGGTTTTGCTGGGCAAAAAAGACCAGCGCGCGGCGAATCTGCCCGTTGGGTAAATTCTGGTAGCCACAATCATTTTTCAGGAATACAAAAACCGCCGTTAAATCGGCCATATCTTCCGCTTCATTTTCACTTAGCGCATAGCTGTTCGCACACATTGCCATCAGGCTTCCGAACAAAATTGTCCTGAAAAACGTCTTCATTGCTTCTACCACTTCTTCACGGAAAATTAACGTTAGCATACTTGATGCCGGTGCGACGATCTTTATTATTGCCGCTTTACTTGACCTTCCGGTAAGGGGAGGGTTTATGCTCAAAAGATCGCCTGCTGGAAATAAGGAAATGAACATGCAACGTCGTGATTTTTTAAAATATTCCGCTGTGCTGGGGGCTGCCAGCGCATTACCTCTCTGGAGCCGCGCGGTTTTAGCGGCCGACAGGCCTGCCTTACCCATTCCTGACTTACTGACCGCTGACGCCCGCAGCCGTATCCAGCTTGTGGTTCAGGCCGGTAAAACGACGTTCGGCGAGCACAACGCCACGACGTGGGGCTATAACGGCAATTTGCTCGGTCCGGCGCTTCAGCTACGTAAAGGGAAAGCGGTGACGGTGGATATCCACAACACGCTCGCCGAAGAGACGACGCTGCACTGGCACGGGCTGGAAGTGCCGGGCGAGGTGGACGGCGGGCCGCAGGGCATCATCAAAGCGGGCGGTACGCGCAGCGTCACCTTTACGCCCGATCAGCGCGCGGCGACCTGCTGGTTCCATCCGCATCAACATGGCAAAACGGGCCATCAGGTGGCGATGGGGCTGGCGGGGCTGGTGCTGATTGAAGACGACGAAAGCCGCCTGCTGCGCCTGCCGAAACAGTGGGGCATTGACGATGTACCGGTGATTGTGCAGGACAAGAAATTCAACGCTGACGGGCAAATTGACTATCAGCTGGACGTGATGAGCGCGGCGGTAGGCTGGTTTGGCGACACGTTGCTGACCAACGGCGCCATTTACCCTCAGCATGCCGCGCCGAAAGGCTGGCTGCGCCTGCGCCTGCTCAACGGCTGTAACGCGCGCTCGCTCAATTTTGCCGCCAGCGATAAACGCCCGCTGTATGTGGTCGCCAGCGACGGCGGCCTGCTGCCGGAGCCGCTGAAGGTGAGCGAGCTGCCGATGCTCATGGGCGAACGCTTTGAGGTGCTGGTGGATATCAGCGACGGCAAGCCGTTTGACCTCGTAACCCTGCCGGTGAGCCAGATGGGGATGGCGGTCGCACCGTTTGATAAGCCGCATCCGGTGCTGCGTATTCAGCCATTGCTGGTGGCCGCATCCGGCACGCTGCCTGATACGTTAACCACTTTGCCAGCCCTCCCGTCGCTGGAGGGGCTTACGCAGCGCAAGCTGCAGCTCTCAATGAACCCGATGCTCGATATGATGGGCATGCAGGCGCTGATGGCGAAATATGGCGATAAGGCGATGGCGGGGATGCAGCACGGCCAGATGATGGGCCACATGAATATGGACCACGGCAAAATGGGCGGCATGGGGAATATGAATCACGGCGACCATGGCTTTGATTTCCACAACGCCAACATGATCAACGGCAAAGCGTTCGACATGAACACGCCGATGTTTGCTGCGACAAAGGGTCAGCTTGAGCGCTGGGTGATTTCAGGCGAAGGGGACATGATGCTGCACCCGTTCCATATCCACGGCACCCAGTTCCGTATTCTCACAGAGAACGGCAAAGCGCCGGATGCGCATCGCGCGGGCTGGAAAGATACGGTGAGAGTGGAGGGCGGCGTCAGCGAGGTGCTGGTGAAGTTTGACCACGAGGCGCCGAAGGAGTTTGCCTATATGGCGCACTGCCACCTGCTGGAGCATGAGGATACGGGGATGATGCTGGGGTTCACGGTATAAAAAAGCCGGGTGGTCGCAGGTGCGGCCTGATGCCCTCACCCTGACCCTCTCCCACAGGGAGAGGGAACAAACACAAAAACGGCAACCGAAGTTGCCGTTTTGCTTTTATTTGCCTTCGTCAGGCAACGCATACGCGACGATGTAGTCGCCCATCTTCGTGCCAAACGAACCGTGACCGCCCGCTGAGATGACAACGTACTGCTTGCCATTCACTTCATAGGTCATCGGCGTGGCCTGTCCACCCGCCGGCAGACGGCCCTGCCACAGTTTTTCACCGTTGGTCATGTTGTACGCGCGCAGGTAGTTATCTGCGGTTGCCGCGATGAACAGCACGTTACCGGCGGTGGAGATTGGGCCACCCAGCATTGGCATACCCATATTGAACGGCACCGGAACAGGCATCGGGAACGGCATGCTGTCCTGTGGCGTACCAATACGTTTTTTCCATACGATCTGGTTAGTCTTCAGATCCAGACCGGAGATATAACCCCAGGCAGGCTGTTTACACGGCAGACCAAACGGCGACAGGAACGGGTTCAGCGTCACGCCAAACGGCACGCCGTACTGCGGCTGAATGCCGGCTTCGGTACCGCTGCCTTTCGCGTCTTTCGGCTGCTCCATTGGGTTGCCCGGACCGCGTGGGATCAGGCGGGAAACGAACGGCAGCGCCATCGGGTTAGCAATCGCCACCTGACGGTTAGGGTCAACGGAGATCCCGCCCCACTCGAACATCCCCAGGTTACCCGGGAAGACCAGCGTGCCCTGCTCAGACGGCGGCGTGAAGATGCCTTCATAGCGCAGCTGGTGGAACATCACGCGGCACACCAGCTGGTCAAACATGGTGGCGCCCCACATGTCCGCACCGCTGAGGTCTTTCTTCGGACGGAAGCTCAGGTCAGAGAACGGCTGGGTTTTGCTGACGTAATCGCCTTTCGCCGCGCCCTGCGGAACCGGTTTTTCCGGTGCTGGCACAACCAGCTTACCGTTGCTGCGATCCAGCACGAAGATGTTGCCCGTCTTGGCCGGCGCGTAAATCACCGGAACGGTTTTGCCATCAACGGTAATGTCCGCCAGCGTCGGCTGGGACGGCATATCCATATCCCACAGATCGTGGTGAACGGTCTGGTAGCTCCACGCCAGCTTGCCGGTGGTCGCGTTCAGCGCCACGATAGCGCTCGCATAACGCTCCTGCTCCGGCGTGCGGTTACCGCCCCAGATATCTGGCGTGGTCACACCCATTGGCAGATAGACCAGGTCCAGCTTCGCGTCATACGCCGCTGGCGCCCAGGAGTTTGGCGAGTTAAAGGTAAAGGTGTGCTCGTCCGACGGGATCGCGTTGGGATCTTTCGCGCCCGGGTCGAAGGCCCACAGCAGTTTACCGGTGTTCACGTCGAAACCACGGATTACGCCGGAGGTTTCACGCGTGGAGAAGTTATCCGTTACCGAACCGGCAATCACGATGGTTTTATCGGTGATGATTGGCGGTGAGGTTGGCTCATACAGACCCGGCGTGGTGTCCGGCATGTTGGTCTGCAGGTTCAGGATACCTTTGTTGGCAAAGGTTTCACACAGCTTGCCCGTTTCGGCATTGATGGCGAACAGACGGCCATCGTTCACCGGCAGCATGATGCGGCGAGGACAGTCAGCAATGACTTCCGGGCTCGCATTATCGGCGCGCGCTTCGTGGTAAGAGACGCCGCGGCAGGTGACGTGCTGGAAGGACGGGTTGGAATTCAGCTGCGGATCGAAGTGCCATTTCTCTTTACCGGTGGCCGCGTCGAGCGCGAACAGACGCTGGTGCGCCGTACACAGGTAGAGCATATTGCCGACTTTAATCGGCGTGACTTCGTTGGTCAGTTCACCCGGATCGTTCGGCATCTTCAGATCGCCGGTACGGAATACCCAGGCTTCCTTCAGGTTTTTGACGTTGTCCGCGTTGATCTGCTTCAGCGGGGAGTAACGTTGACCTTCCTGGTTACGGCCATACGCTGGCCAGTCGCCGTCAGCGACCTGCGAGATAGCCGCAGCAGGCGTGGATTCTGCGTTCAGCGTACCGTTGATCTCCTGCGGGTCATTAAAGCCAGCCCAGGTCAGAATGCCGCCGGTAATCAGCAGGGCAACAACCAGGCCCTCCACCGCGCCGCTGGAAGGCACAATCAGGCGACGCCAGACGAACGGCAGGATCAGCCAGATACCAAAGAAGACCAGGATGTCGCTGCGCGGCGTCAGTGCCCAGAAGTCAAAACCGACTTCCCAGACGCCCCAGATCATGGTGGCAAGGAGGAGGGCGGCATACAGCCACAGTGCAGATTGTTTTCTACGCAACAGCAGGACGGTTACGCCAATCATAACCAGACCCGCAATCGGGTAGTACCAGGAGCCGCCTAAAGCGACCAGCCAGACGCCACCGATTAACAGATACAGCGCGCAGAAGGCTGCGAATGCGGCTGTTAATGTCACCAGTAGACGCGGCTGTTTAGAGTTTGTTTCAGCCATAGAAAGTGTACTCGTCAGTTTTTGTTAATAATTTGCTAGCAACTAATTATAGGTATTAACAAGTGTGATCGGAATCACAATATTTGCTTTTTATAACTCATACGCCAGGCTTATCCATTTGCTGATATAATGGCTGGCTTGCGTATCAGTGCTGGATATTAACTCATCCGTATTGAGAGATTTTCAATAAAATCATTTGGTTAGTAATATGAAACATACTGTTGAAGTGATGATCCCGGAAGCCGAGATCAAAGCGCGTATCGCCGAACTGGGTCGTCAAATCACCGAACATTACAAGGACAGCGGCAGCGAAATGGTGCTGGTCGGTCTGTTGCGCGGCTCTTTCATGTTCATGGCAGACCTGTGCCGTGAGGTGCATGTGCCCCATGAGGTCGATTTTATGACCGCCTCCAGCTACGGCAGCGGCATGTCCACTACCCGTGATGTGAAAATCCTGAAAGATCTGGATGAAGATATTCGTGGCAAAGATGTGTTGATCGTTGAGGACATTATCGACTCCGGCAACACGCTGTCAAAAGTGCGCGAGATCCTGAGCCTGCGCGAGCCAAAATCTCTGGCGATTTGTACGCTGCTGGATAAACCTGACCGTCGCGAAGTGCAGGTGCCGGTAGAGTTCGTGGGCTTCTCGATTCCTGACGAATTCGTCGTCGGTTACGGCATTGACTACGCGCAGCGTTATCGTCATCTGCCGTATGTGGGGAAAGTGGTACTGCTGGACGAGTAATCGAGGGCTGATGTCCTCACCCCCGGCCCTCTCCCACAGGGAGAGGGAGAAAATCCCCGGCTTTATTTATGATTTACATGCTTAAGCTGAAGGTTGGCAATCCCCGAACGGTAACGCTGCTCCAGCGTTTCGCGGTTGGTGGCGGTCACTTCCAGATTGCGCAGCAGGCCATCGTGAATCCCGTACGCCCAGCCGTGGATAGAGACCTTCTGCCCGCGTTTCCACGCTGATTGCATGATCGTTGAGTGGCCCAGGTTATACACCTGCTCCATCACGTTGAGTTCGCAAAGGGTATCCATACGACGCTCCTGCGGCATTTCGCCCAGCAGTGAGCTATGTTTGAACCAGATATCGCGGATGTGCAGTAGCCAGTTATCAATGAGCCCCAGTTCCGTGTTTTCAACCGCCGCCTGCACGCCGCCGCAGCCATAATGGCCGCAAATGATGATGTGCTCGACTTGCAGAACGTCCACGGCATACTGAACAACAGAAAGACAGTTGAGATCGGTGTGAATCACGAGATTGGCGACATTGCGGTGAACAAACAGTTCACCGGGTTCAAGGCCGGTCAGGCGCTCCGCCGGTACGCGGCTGTCGGAACATCCAATCCAGAGAAAGCGTGGGTTCTGAGCCTGCGCGAGTTTTCCAAAAAATCCGGGGTCTTCCTCCACCAGCATTTTTGACCATAGTGCATTGTTGCTGATGAGTGTATCTATGTTGTTCATGGAGGTTAGCGACCTGTAACCGAGTTATTGCGTTGCGCTACTATAGGGTAACCCGACTTTTAATGAAACCACACAACGTGTGTAAGAACTGAAGGTAAGTTAATTTCATGGCAATTGCACTGGAGCTTGAGCAGCTTAAAAAAACCTATCCGGGTGGCGTTCAGGCGCTACGCGGAATAGATCTGAAAGTAGAGGCCGGCGATTTTTACGCGCTTCTGGGGCCGAACGGGGCCGGGAAATCGACCACCATTGGGATTATCAGCTCGCTGGTCAATAAAACGTCCGGCCGGGTGAGCGTCTTTGGGTACGACCTGCAAAAAGATGTGGTGAACGCCAAGCGCCAGCTGGGCCTGGTTCCGCAGGAGTTCAACTTCAACCCATTCGAGACGGTGCAGCAAATTGTCGTTAACCAGGCGGGCTATTACGGCGTTGAGCGTAAAGAGGCCCTCGAGCGTAGCGAAAAATACCTTAAGCAGCTCGATCTGTGGGAAAAGCGTAACGAACGCGCGCGCATGTTGTCCGGCGGGATGAAGCGCCGCCTGATGATTGCCCGTGCGCTGATGCACGAGCCAAAGCTGCTGATCCTCGATGAACCGACAGCGGGTGTTGATATCGAACTTCGTCGCTCCATGTGGGGCTTCCTGAAAGATCTCAACGACAAAGGCACCACCATTATTCTGACCACCCACTATCTGGAAGAGGCTGAAATGCTGTGCCGCAATATCGGCATCATTCAGAACGGCGAGCTGGTGGAAAACACCTCGATGAAGAATCTGCTCTCCAAGCTGAAATCCGAAACCTTCATTCTCGATCTGGCGGCGAAAAGCGCGCTGCCAAAACTTGAAGGTTACAACTATCGTCTGGTAGATACCTCAACGCTGGAAGTGGAAGTGCTGCGCGAGCAGGGGATTAACAGCGTGTTCTCACAGCTGAGCGCGCAGGGGATTCAGGTTTTAAGTATGCGTAACAAAGCGAACCGACTGGAAGAGCTGTTTGTCTCTCTGGTACATGACAAACAAGGAGACAAGGCATGACGCATCTTTACTGGGTCGCGCTGAAAAGTATCTGGGCGAAAGAGATCAACCGCTTTATGCGTATCTGGGTGCAAACCCTGGTGCCGCCGGTCATCACGATGACGCTCTATTTCATCATCTTCGGTAACCTGATTGGCTCCCGGATTGGTGAGATGCACGGCTTTACCTATATGCAGTTTATCGTGCCGGGCCTGATCATGATGGCGGTGATCACCAATGCCTACGCCAACGTGGCGTCGTCGTTTTTCAGCGCCAAGTTCCAGCGCAATATTGAAGAGCTGCTGGTCGCGCCGGTGCCGACGCACGTCATTATCGCGGGCTATGTCGGCGGCGGCGTGGCGCGCGGGCTGTGCGTGGGGATCCTGGTCACGGCGATTTCGCTGTTCTTCGTGCCGTTCCAGGTCCACTCGTGGCTGTTTGTCGCGCTGACGCTGCTTCTGACGGCGATCCTCTTCTCGCTGGCCGGTCTGCTGAACGCCGTGTTCGCCAAAACGTTTGACGACATCAGCCTGATCCCGACCTTCGTGCTGACGCCGCTGACCTATCTCGGCGGGGTGTTCTACTCCCTGACGCTGCTGCCACCGTTCTGGCAGGCGCTGTCGCACCTGAACCCGATTGTCTACATGATCAGCGGGTTCCGCTTTGGCTTCCTCGGCATCACCGATGTGCCGCTGTTTACCACGGTGGCGGTGCTGGTGGTGTTCATCATCGCCTTCTACCTGCTCTGCTGGTCGCTGATCCAGCGCGGACGCGGGCTGCGCAGCTAATCTTTTGCCCGGCGACGCTCTGTTTGCCGGGCACTTTCTTTGACAGTTATCACCGTAAGCTAACCTTCACTCCGCTAAACTACTTGCCTGCTAAGGAGGGAGTTATGCTGGGATGGGTTATCACCTGCCACGATGAACAGGCGCAGGAAATGCTGGATAAGCTTGAAGCCAGATTTGGCCCGCTGGTGCAATGCCGGGCGGTAAACTACTGGCGCGGGTTGAGCACCAACATGCTGAGCCGCATGATGTGCGATGCCCTGCATGAAACGGACACCGGGGATGGCGTGATTTTTCTTACCGATAAATCGGGCGCGGCGCCTTATCGCGCAGCCGCGTTGCTGAGCCATAAGCACGCGTGCTGTGAAGTGATCTCGGGTATTAACCTCTCCCTGCTGGCGTTAATGTATCCGCAGCGTGGATCCTTAAGCAGCGCAGAGTTTCGCCAGGCCATCGTGGCGCAGGGCGTTCCGGGCGTCAGCAGCTTGTGGCATCAGCAGCAAAAAAATCCTCCCTTCGTCCTGCTCCACGATTTGTATAAGAATTAAACGTGGGTATTGATGTCTCATTTGTTACAATAGCGGCAGTTTTCCGCACCGATTAAGACACCATGCTACCGCGCATTCTTTTCTTGCTATTGATGCTCATTTCCGGCGTCAGCTCAGCCAGTTTACTCAGTCAGCACACGCTGCCTGCCCAGTACATGCAAACCACCGAAGACGCGGCGATCTGGGCGCAGGTGGGGAACAGCGTGATCAACGTCGGTAACGTGCGCGCCGGGCAGATCCTGGCCGTCGTGCCCGCGGCGGCGGACTACTACGAATTTCGCTTCGGTTTTGGCACGGGGTTTATCGACAAGGGGCACCTGGAGCCGGTTCAGGGGAAACAGCGCGTCGAGGACAGCCTTGGGGATCTCAATAAGCCCCTGAGCAATCAGAACCTCATTACCTGGAAAGACACGCCGGTGTATAACGCGCCGTCGAGCGGCAGCGCGCCGTTCGGCACGTTAAGCGCCAATCTGCGCTATCCCATACTGAATAAACTGAAAGACCGGCTGAATCAGACCTGGTTCCAGATCCGCATCGGCAATCGTCTGGCGTGGATCAGCAGCCTGGACGCGCAGGAAGATAACGGCCTTCCGGTTCTGACCTACCATCATATTTTGCGTGATGAAGAAAACACGCGCTTTCGACATACGTCCACAACGACCAGCGTACGTGCGTTCAACAACCAGATGGCCTGGCTACGCGATCAGGGCTATACCACCCTGACGATGTACCAGCTTGAAGGGTACGTGCGTAACAAAATGAACCTGCCTGCAAAATCGGTGGTGATTACCTTTGACGACGGCCTGAAATCCGTCAGCCGCTATGCCTATCCTGTGCTGAAAGAGTACGGCTTCAAGGCTACCGCGTTTATTATCTCTTCCCGCATAAAAGGCCATCCGCAGAAGTGGGATCCAAAATCGCTGCAGTTTATGAGCGTGCAGGAGATTAAGGGGATTCAGGATGTGTTCGATATTCAGTCCCACACCCACTTCCTGCACCGCGTGGATGGGTATAAGCACCCGATTTTACTGAGCCGCAGCTATCACGTGATTTTGTTTGATTTTGAACGCTCGCGTCGCGCGCTGGCGCAGTTTAATCCACGCGTGCTCTATCTTTCCTATCCGTTTGGCGGCTACGACAATAAAGCGATAAAGGCGGCGAATGATGCCGGTTTCCATCTGGCGGTGACGACGGTGAAAGGGAAGGTGAAGCCGGGGGATAATCCGTTCTTACTGAAACGCCTGTACATCTTAAGAACGGATTCGCTGGAGACCATGTCGCGGCTGATCAGCAATCAGCCGCAGGGATAGTGCTTATGCAACCTGAACCGGAATCGCCTTCGCGGTACGTTTCATGTCGTTGTCGCCTTCAAAGTAGGCAACTTTCGGCTGCCAGCGGCGCGCTTCTTCATCAGACATCATCACGAAGCTGGCGATAATCACAATATCGCCCACGTCCGCGCAGTGCGCTGCCGCGCCGTTAACGGAGATGATTTTAGACCCGCGCTCGGCGGCGATGGCGTAGGTTGAGAAACGTTTGCCGTTGTTAACGTTCCAGATATCAATCGCTTCGTTTTCAAGGATGCCCGCAGCATCAAGGAAATCCTGGTCGATGGCGCAGGAGCCTTCATAGTGCAGGTCGGCCTGGGTGACTTTCACACGGTGAAGCTTACCTTGCAGCATTTTGCGAATCATTACGTTTACCTTTCATCTTCCGGGTAGAGAAACCTACGCCAGTTCAACCACTTTGTTGTCGATTAGGCGGGCCTGACCAAGCCATGCCGCCACCAGAATGACCGCACGTTTGCTGGTCTGTGTAAGCTCCAGAAGCGTATCGGCATCGCGAATTTGAATATCATCAGCGCGGAAGCCTTTATCGTTCAGCGCCTGTTCAGCCAGAGCAATAATCTCTTCGGCCGTTAACTCTTTCGCCAGCAGCTGTTCTGCCATGGTGTTCATGACCTTGCTTAAGCCCGGCGCGATTTTACGCTGGTCCGCGGTCAGGTAGCCATTTCGCGAGCTGAGCGCCAGACCGTCTTTCGCGCGTACAATCGGTACGCCGACAATCTCGATATCGTAGCCCATATCTGCAACCATCTTGCGGATCAGCGCCAGCTGCTGGAAATCCTTCTCACCGAAGCAGGCAACGTCCGGCTGCACCAGGTTGAACAGCTTGCTGACGATGGTCGATACGCCGCGGAAATGACCCGGGCGGCTTGCGCCTTCCAGCATGGTGGAAATGCCCGGTACGTCAACGTAAGTGGCCTCATCGGTACCCTGAGGATAGACATCCGCCGGTGCCGGAGAGAAGACAATATCCGCATGGCGTTTTTTGAGCTTCTCGCAATCTTCCTGCAGGGTGCGCGGATAGCGTGCCAGATCGTCGGCGCGGTCAAACTGCATTGGGTTAACGAAGATACTGACCACCACGATATCTGCACGGGCTCTTGCTTCGTCAACCAGCTTCATATGGCCGTCATGCAGGTTGCCCATGGTCGGGACCAGTGCGATACGTTTACCTTCCTGACGCGCACGACGGATATGCTGGCGCAGCAGCGGCAGGGTTTCAATGATTAGCACAACGAGACTCCTTAATGGAAACTGTGTTCTTCACCCGGGTAAACACCGGATTCAACGTCGGCAATATACTGCCTGACCGCAGCGCGCATGTCGCCCGCTTCGGTGAGGAAATTTTTGGCAAACTTCGGAATATGCCCGCCGGTGATGCCAAAGGCGTCGTGCATCACCAGGATCTGACCGTCGGTCACGTTGCCTGCGCCAATACCAATCACCGGAATCGACAGGGCTTCAGTAATACGCTTCGCCAGCTCAACCGGCACGCACTCCAGCACCAGCAGCTGTGCACCTGCGGCTTCCAGCGCCAGAGCATCATCCAGCAGCGTCTGGGCTGCATCGCCGCGGCCCTGCACTTTATATCCACCAAAGATGTTGACGGACTGCGGCGTCAGGCCCAAATGGCCGCACACCGGCACGGCGCGCTCGGTGAGCATCTTCACCGTATCCACCAGCCAGGCGCCGCCTTCAATTTTGACCATGTTAGCGCCAGCACGCATGACCGCTGCCGCGTTTTCGAATGCCTGCTCCGGCGTGGCATAGGCCATAAACGGCAGATCGGAAAGCAGCAGGCAGGCTGGAGCCCCGCGGCGCACCGCACGCGTATGGTAAGCGATATCCTCAACCGTGACCGGCAGGGTGGAATCATGTCCTTGTACCGTCATCCCTAACGAATCTCCGACCAGCATGACGTTGATACCCTCTTCGGCAAAGAGTTTGGCGAAGCTGTAGTCATACGCGGTGATGGTGGCGAAGCGTTTTTTTTCCTGTTTGCATTTCTGCAGTAAGGAGATGGTGGTTGGTTTCATACTGTTTCCTGATAGCCCAAAAGCGAATCTTTGCGCATTCTAACAGTAACATTCGGGGGAACAATGATTTTAGGTAACCGATTAGCCATAATTATTTTGAGGTTAATCGGCAGAGGAACCGGATCACCAGCGGGCGGGTCTTTCCGCGTTGAGGTTGTCCAGAATGGTCCGGAGTGGGATGCCATCCGGGAAGATGAGATCGGGGGCGACTTCAAACAGCGGCCAGAGCATAAACCCGCGGTTTTTCATGTCGTAATGCGGAACGGTGAGACGTTCAGTGTTAATGGTTTCGTGACCAAACAGCATAATGTCGAGGTCCAGCGTGCGCGGTCCCCAGCGCTCGGCTTTGCGTACGCGGCCCTGCTGCAGTTCGATGCGCTGGGTGTTATCCAGCAGCGTTTCGGCATCAAGGGCAGTTTCCAGCACCACGGCGGCATTGAGATAATCAGGCTGATCCTGCGGACCCAGCGGCGGCGTGCGGTAGAAAGAGGAGACCGCCACGATCTTGCTTTGCGGGATCTCCCCCAGCGCCTGTACGGCAGCGTTCACCTGCTCCAGCGGAGAGGCTAAATTGCTGCCGATGGCGATATACGCGAGGGTCATGCTGTCCCTTCACGACGCGGCGCGCGTTTGCGCGGACGACGATGGCGGCGACGCGGTTCCGGCTCTTCATCCAGCCCGGTGAGCATGTCTTTTTGCTCCGGCGGTGCGGAAACCTGGAATTCGGCCCACCACTGCGTCAGGCGCTGCAGCTCCTGATTGCGTTCAATTTCAGCACGCAGCGACAGCAGATCGAAGGCGGCGCGGAATTTTGGATGCTCCATCAGCTTCCAGGCGCGTTTGCCCTGACGACGGGACATGCGCAGCTGAAGCTGCCAGATATCGCGCACCAGCGTGGTAATACGTTTTGGAATAGCGAGCGTACGGCACCCTTCGTCCAGCACGTCGTTTGCGGCCAGCGCGAAGGCGTCATAGTAGGCAAGCCCGCTCTCCTGGGTAATTCGCTGGGCCGTTTCGAGCAGCGGATACCAGAACATCGCCGCAAACAGGAACGCCGGATTGACGCGCATGTCGTTGCGAATACGGGTATCGGTATTTTTCAGTACCTGCGCAATCATCCGCTCCATTGGGCTGTCACCGCTTTCGGTGAAGTAGCGGGTAATGGTCGGGAAGAGGGGCTGGAACAGGTTGTATTCGCGCAGCAGGTTGTAGGTTTCAAAGCCGTGGCCAGCCTGCAGCAGCTTCAGCGCCTCTTCAAACAGGCGGGCAGGCGGCACGTCGTTAATCAACGTCGCCAGACGCGGAATAGGCTCAGCCGTTTCCGGGCTGATGCGCATATTGAGCTTGGCGGCGAAACGCACGGCGCGCAGCATGCGCACGGGATCTTCACGATAGCGCGTTTCCGGCGTGCCGATCAGACGGATCAGACCTTCTTTCAGGTCCTGCATGCCGCCGACGTAATCGCGCACGGTGAAATCCGCCACGCTGTAATAAAGGCTGTTAATGGTGAAGTCGCGACGCTGGGCATCTTCTTCGATAGAGCCGAAGATATTGTCGCGCAGCAGCATGCCGTTCTGGCCACGCTGTGACGTGGTGCGATCGGATGCGCCGGCTTCGTGGTGGCCGCGGAAGGTCGCCACTTCGATAATTTCCGGCCCAAACATCACGTGAGCCAGACGGAAACGGCGGCCAACGAGACGGCAGTTGCGGAATAATTTGCGCACCTGCTCAGGCGTGGCGCTGGTCGTCACGTCGAAATCTTTTGGTTTTTTGCCCAGCAGTAAATCACGCACTCCACCGCCCACGAGATAGGCCTCGTAGCCCGCTTTATTCAGACGATAGAGCACCTTGAGGGCATTTTCACTGATATCTTTGCGGGAAATAGTGTGCTGCTCACGCGGAATAACCGACATGTGTGTCTGTGCAATAGCATCGTTCGCCATGCTCTCTTCGCGGCTTAGCACTTTACGGCAAAAATTAGCGACTCGGGTAAAAATGGTACACCTCGTAGTGTGTTTTGTTATGAAAAAAGCGGCTAATCATAGCTCAGCGCAACGCATTTGAGAATGCTGGATTTTTGGCACTGCCGCGAGCGTCCAGTTGGCAACGGCCATTTTCAGCAGTTCGTCAATACGCAGATCCTGCCATTCGTTGGTTACATTCTGGTTGAGAAATCGCAGCGCGTCGATCAAAACAGGACGCGGATCGCCGTCTGGCAGGGCCGGGGCGTGGTTCTGTTTTGACAATTTAAAGCCCTGCGCATTGACCGCCAGCGGCAGATGAATATAGTCCGGGGCCGTCCAGCCAAACTGGTGATACAGCGATATTTGTCGCACGGTCGGTTCGACCAGATCCGCCCCGCGCACAATTTCCGTCACGCCCTGGAAACGATCGTCGACGACCACCGCCAGGTTATAGGCAAACAGGCCGTCACGGCGGTGAATAATAAAATCCTCACGCGCCAGACGCTCATCGGCATGAACCTCACCGGAGAGGAGATCGTTAAAGTGCGTCACCGGGGAGCGCTGCTTTATACGTACGGCGGCATTTTCCGGGGGAAGATTAAGCGTGCGGCAGTGGCCGTCATAGACGCCACCCACGCTCTGGATACGCGCGCGGGTGCAGGTGCAGTTATAGGAAAGCCCCCGTTCGCGAAGCCAGGCCAGACGTTCCCGATAGGCATCGTGACGTTTTGACTGCCAGAGCACCTCGTCATCCCAGTGAAGACCGTAATGTTCCAGCTGACGCAGAATCGTCTCTGCAGCACCGGGAACTTCACGCGGAGGATCAATATCTTCAATGCGTACGAGCCATTTTCCCAGGCGGGCGCGAGCCTGCAGGTAGCTGCCGAGCGCGGCAATTAATGAGCCGAAGTGTAATTCACCGGAAGGAGATGGCGCGAAGCGCCCAATATAGTGTGATTCAGACATATCAACAGTAACAAGGCGGGAGAGACTCCCGCCTTTGGAGTGTGTAAACAGCGCTGGTATTAACCGGCCATCTGTTTTTCGCGGATTTCGGCCAGCGTTTTACAGTCGATGCACAGATCGGCGGTTGGACGCGCTTCCAGGCGACGAATACCGATTTCAACACCGCAGGATTCGCAGTAGCCAAAATCTTCGTCTTCGACTTTTTTCAGCGTTTTCTCGATCTTTTTGATCAGTTTGCGTTCGCGGTCACGGTTACGCAGTTCGAGGCTGAACTCTTCTTCCTGAGCGGCACGGTCTACCGGATCCGGGAAGTTGGCAGCTTCATCCTGCATATGAGTAACGGTGCGATCGACTTCATCCCTGAGTTGATTACGCCATGCTTCAAGAATACGCTTGAAGTGCGACAGCTGGGCTTCGTTCATATACTCTTCGCCCGGCTTCTCTTGATACGGCTCCACCCCAGCGATGGCGAGAATACTCAGGGACGATGTTTTACGGTTTTGCCCTTCTTGCATGTTGCTTCTCCTTAACACGCACTATCGATCCCCGTGTTGGGGGAAAAATCAGGTCGCTATAAATAGCAGATGCTTTTCCGTATGGCAATTATCTAAACGTAACACTTGACAAGCCTGTGAGGAAAAGCGTATTTGCGCACGCGGCCAGAACACTTATTCGACAATCGTCTAATCCCTTACAAGACAATGGGAAGAGAGGATCTCAGAGTCATATTATCGGCAGAAAGTTCCGCTTTATAAGCGAAAACCTCTACCCCCTGCTTTTGTGCCTCATTCAACAATTGCGCGTATTTAGGATCAATATGGCGGGCAGGGGAGAAACGTTCAATGGCTGAATGCAACACCGCAAACAGCAATACGGCGCGTTTGCCCGCCGCCGCAACACTCATTAGCTCTCGCAGATGCTTCTGGCCACGCAGCGTTACCGCATCCGGGAAGTAGCCATTTTCCTGTTCCGCTAACGTCACTGATTTTACTTCAATATAGCACTCGGGCCTGTCTTCCGCCTGTAACATGAAGTCAATTCTGCTGCCTTCATCGCCATATTTCACTTCACTTTTATGCGTGCCATATCCCACCAGTTCGGGAATGGCGCCAAGGGTCAGCGCTTCCTTAACCAGCTGATTTGCGCGCTGGGTATTAACGCAAATAAATGCCCCGTTTTGGGTTTCGGTCACTTCCCAGGTATGGGCATATTTGCGTTTACTATTTTCTGATGTGGAATACCAGACCCTGTCACCTGGCGTCGCACACCCCGTCATGGCGCCGGTATTGGGGCAGTGCAGGGTGAGCTGAACCCCTTCGGGGGTGATCACGTCGGCGAGGAAGCGTTTGTAGCGTTGGATAAGCGTAGCGTGCTGCAGGGGAGGACTAAACTTCATCAGAATTCCTTTCGGTGTTGCCCAGCGTCCAGCGCTGTAGCGGCGTATAGCGGGTGCGTCCCTGTGCAAAGACGGATTCGTAAAGCGCGAATGCGTTGACCGGAAAGGCCCAGTGAAAACCCGGCGGCGGGATGGCAACGGCCTGACCGGCATCGCGCAGCAGCGTGATATGTGGATGAAACGGCTGTGGGCTCTGATAACAGCCGCTGCGCGCCGCCTGGGCGCGCAGCATATTCGCTAGCTGTAACAATCCGCGCGGCGGCTGGCGCGTTCCCAGCCAGACCACGCGCGAACGCGGCCACTGACCCGCGTCGTCGAGATGCAGCGTAAATTCCGGCTGGGCAATACGCCCGGCCATTGCGGCTAACGCCCGCTGTTTTTCGGCACTGACGTCGCCCAAAAAGGCCAGCGTCAGGTGCAGGTTGGCCGCCGCGACAGGGCGGCCCGCTTCCGGCGGAAAGCAATCGGCGCGCCAGCGAACAATTTGACGCTGTATGGTGGTGGGCAATTCAATGGCAAAAAACAGCCGTTTCGACTCAGGCATACGGAGGACTCGGTAATGATATGCGCCGATGCTACAATGTACGCCGACTAATGTTAACCCTCTGGAGCTGTTAGTGTCCTCATTGCCGGTCGCCGTCATTCTTCCTGAGCTTCTCGCTGCCTTACACCATGCCCCGCAGGTTTTGCTGAATGCCCCTACGGGCGCGGGCAAGTCCACCTGGCTGCCGCTGCAGATTCTGAAAGACGGAAACATCAGCGGGAAAATTATCCTGCTGGAGCCGCGCAGGCTGGCCGCGCGCAACGTGGCGCAGCGTCTGGCGGAACTGCTGAATGAAAAACCGGGCGAAACGGTAGGTTACAGGATGCGTGCCGAGGCCTGCGTTGGTCCGAACACGCGTCTTGAAGTAGTCACCGAGGGTATTCTCACCCGCATGCTGCAAAACGATCCGGAGCTGAACGGCGTTGGGCTGGTGATCCTCGATGAATTCCACGAGCGCAGCCTGCAGGCGGATCTGGCCCTCGCGCTGTTGCTGGACGTGCAGCAGGGGCTGCGCGACGATCTCCGGCTGCTTATTATGTCGGCCACGCTGGATAACGAGCGGCTACGACAGGCATTACCCGATGCGCCGGTCATCAGCTCGGAAGGGCGGGCGTTTCCGGTTGAACGCCGCTATCAGCCGCTTCCCTCCCACCAGCGTTTTGACGAGGCCGTCGCCATTGCCACCGCTGAGCTGCTGCGCCAGGAAGCCGGTTCCCTGCTGCTGTTTTTGCCGGGCGTGGGCGAAATCCAGCGCGTGCAGGAGCAGCTTTCTACCCGCGTAGGCGGCGACGTGCTGCTTTGCCCGCTCTACGGCGCGTTGTCGCTGCAGGATCAGCGTAAAGCGATTGTTCCCGCACAGGCGGGGCAGCGCAAGGTGGTGCTGGCAACCAACATTGCTGAAACCAGTTTGACTATTGAAGGGATTCGCCTGGTGGTGGATAGCGCGCAGGAGAGAGTGGCAAGCTTTGACCCGCGTACCGGGCTGACTAAACTCCTGACGCAGCGCATCAGCCAGGCGTCGATGGTGCAGCGCGCGGGCCGCGCGGGGCGTCTTGAGCCGGGCATCTGCCTGCATTTGACCAGCGCGGAGCAGGCTGAACGCGCCGCACAGCAAAGCACGCCGGAAATTTTACAAAGCGATTTGTCTGGTCTGGTGATGGATCTGCTGCAGTGGGGCTGCCCGAACCCTGAGCAGCTCACCTGGCTTAATCCTCCTCCTGTCGTAAACCTCACCGCTGCGCGCACGTTGCTGACACAGCTTGGCGCGCTGGAAGGCGAGCGTCTGACGGCGCGCGGCCAGAAAATGGCGGCGCTGGGCAACGATCCGCGTCTGGCCGCGATGCTGGTGGCCGCGCAAGGGGATGATGAAATTGCCACGGCGGCAAAACTGGCGGCTATTCTTGAGGAGCCGCCTCGCGGTGGCAGCAGCGATCTGGGGCAGGCGTTTTCGCGCAGCCAGGGGAACTGGCAGCAGCGGGCGCAGCAGCTGAGTAAACGCCTGAATAGCCGGGGAGGTGCGCCTGACAGCGATAAGATTGCCTTCCTGCTGGCCCAGGCTTTCCCGGACAGGATTGCGCGTCGGCGCGGGCTGGATGGTCGCTACCAGCTGGCAAACGGTATGGGGGCGATGCTGGACAGCGATGACGCGCTGACGCGTCACGAATGGCTGATCGCCCCGCTGTTGCTGCAGGGCAGCCATTCTCCGGATGCGCGTATCCTGCTGGCGATTGCCGTAGAGATTGACGCCCTGACGCGTGCCTGTCCGCAGCTGCTTCAGCAATCTGATACCGTGGAATGGGATGACGCCCAGGGCACGCTGAAGGCCTTTCGTCGCAGCCAGATTGGCAAGTTGACGCTTGGGACGAAGCCGCTGGCGAAGCCGTCGGAAGACGAGCTTCATCAGGCGATGCTGAACGGAATTCGGGAAAAAGGGCTGAGCGCCCTGAACTGGACGCCGGAAGCGGAGCAGTACCGCATTCGTCTGCACTGCGCCGCGAAGTGGCTACCGGAATACGGTTGGCCTGCGGTGGATGACGAGACGCTGCTCGCTACGCTTGAGCGCTGGCTACTGCCGCAAATGAGCGGCGTACACTCTCTGCGAGCCCTTAAGGCGCTTGATGTTAAGACCGCGTTACAGAATTTACTGGACTGGTCATTACGTCAACGTCTGGATAGTGAACTGCCAGGGCATTACACTGTGCCGACCGGAAGCCGGATTGCCGTCCGTTATCATGAGGATAATCCGCCGGCGCTGGCGGTTCGGATGCAGGAGATGTTTGGTGAAGCCACCACGCCGTCCATTGCGGAAGGGCGTGTGCCGTTAGTGCTTGAGCTGCTGTCGCCTGCGCATCGTCCATTACAAATCACCCGAGATTTGGGAGCGTTCTGGGCGGGAAGCTACCGTGAAGTGCAGAAAGAGATGAAGGGGCGATATCCCAAACATGTCTGGCCGGACGATCCGGCGAATACGGCGCCGACGCGGCGAACGAAGAAATATTCGTAGGTTAGGTGAAAGAGGGAGTGCGGCCTGATGCCCTCACCCCGGCCCTCTCCCACGGGGAGAGGGAGAAAACACTAAAGACTTTCCTGACAGGAAAGTCTTGCTGTTTATTTTGAGAGATTTCTTCTTTCACAGGCCTGTGAAAGAAAAGAAAATCTGGCCTTTGCGCCTGAAAGTTGCGGAGAAAAAGCATGGCGGGGAATGACCGCGAGCCAATAGGACGTAAGGGAAAACCAACGCGTCCGGCGAAAGAAAAGGTAAGCCGTCGTCGCCTCAGAGATGAGGACTATGACGATGACTATGAAGACGATTATGAGGATGAAGAACCGATGCCGCGTAATGGAAAAGGCAAAGGGCGTAAGCCTCGGGGCAAGCGCGGCTGGTTCTGGCTGCTGCTGAAGCTGTTTATTGTTTTTGTTGTCCTGATGGCGATTTACGGCGTGTATCTGGATCAGAAGATCCGTAGCCGTATCGACGGTAAAGTCTGGCAGCTCCCTGCGGCAGTGTATGGCCGTATGGTGAACCTTGAGCCAGATATGTCCATCACCAAGAACGAGATGGTTAAACTGCTGGAAGCCACCCAGTATCGTCAGGTATCAAAAATGACGCGGCCTGGCGAATTTACCGTGCAGTCCAACAGCATTGAGATGATTCGTCGTCCGTTTGATTTCCCGGACAGCAAAGAGGGGCAGGTGCGTGCGCGTCTGACCTTTGACGGCGATCGTCTGGACACCATCGAGAACATGGATAACAACCGTCAGTTCGGTTTCTTCCGTCTCGATCCGCGTCTGATCACCATGCTTTCGTCAGCAAACGGCGAGCAGCGCCTGTTCGTGGCGCGTAACGGCTTCCCGGATCTGCTGGTAGATACCCTGCTGGCAACCGAAGATCGTCACTTCTACGAGCACGATGGCATCAGCCTCTACTCGATTGGCCGTGCGGTACTGGCTAACCTGACTGCCGGTCGCACCGTGCAGGGAGCGAGTACGCTGACCCAGCAGCTGGTGAAAAACCTGTTCCTCTCCAGCGAACGCTCTTACTGGCGTAAAGCGAACGAAGCCTACATGGCCGTGCTGATGGATGCGCGCTACAGCAAGGATCGTATCCTTGAGCTGTACATGAACGAGGTGTACCTCGGTCAGAGCGGCGATAACGAAATCCGCGGCTTCCCGCTGGCGAGTCTGTACTACTTTGGCCGCCCGGTGGAAGAGCTGAGCCTGGACCAGCAGGCGCTGCTGGTGGGCATGGTGAAAGGGGCGTCCATTTATAACCCGTGGCGTAACCCGAAACTGGCGCTGGAGCGTCGTAACCTCGTTCTGCGTCTGCTGCAACAGCAGCAGGTGATTGACCAGGAGCTGTACGACATGCTGAGCGCGCGTCCGCTCGGCGTTCAGCCGCGCGGCGGCGTGATTTCGCCTCAGCCTGCGTTTATGCAGCTGGTGCGTCAGGAGCTGCAAAGCAAGCTCGGTGATAAGGTCAAAGATCTCTCCGGCGTGAAGATCTTCACTACCTTTGACTCCGTGGCGCAGGATGCGGCCGAAAAAGCGGCTGTGGAAGGCATTCCGGCACTGAAGAAACAGCGTAAGCTCTCCGATCTGGAAACCGCGATGGTGGTGGTTGACCGTAACACTGGCGAAGTGCGCGCGATGGTGGGCGGTGCCGAGCCGCAGTTTGCGGGCTACAACCGCGCCATGCAGGCGCGTCGCTCAATCGGCTCTCTGGCAAAACCGGCAACCTACCTCACAGCCCTGAGCCAGCCAAATCAGTATCGCCTGAATACCTGGATTGCGGATGCGCCGATCTCCCTGCGCCAGCCTAACGGCCAGGTCTGGTCACCGCAGAACGATGATAAACAGTTCAGCGGCCAGGTCATGCTGGTGGATGCGTTGACCCGTTCCATGAACGTGCCAACGGTGAACCTGGGCATGTCGCTGGGACTGCCGGCGATTGTCGATACCTGGCAAAAACTGGGCGTGGCGAAAGATCAGCTGCATCCGGTGCCGGCGATGATCCTCGGTGCGCTTAACCTGACGCCGATCGAAGTGGCGCAGGCGTTCCAGACCATTGCCAGCGGGGGCAACCGCGCGCCGCTGTCTGCCCTGCGCTCAGTGATTGCCGAAGATGGTTCCGTGCTTTATCAGAGCTTCCCGCAGGCGGAGCGTGCCGTTCCTGCTCAGGCCGCCTATATGACGCTGTGGACGATGCAGCAGGTCGTGCAGCGCGGTACCGGCCGTCAGCTGGGCGCGAAGTATCCGGGTCTGCATCTGGCGGGTAAAACCGGGACCACCAACAACAACGTCGATACCTGGTTCGCCGGTATTGATGGCCGTGAAGTGGTGATCACCTGGGTAGGCCGCGACAACAACCAGCCGACCAAGCTGTACGGCGCGAGCGGGGCGATGTCGATTTACCAGCGCTATCTGGCGAATCAGTCTCCTGTGCCGCTGAATCTGGTTGCGCCGGAAGATATCGTCGATATGGGCGTTGACAGCTCCGGTAACTTCGTCTGCGGCGGCGGGATGCGTACGCTGCCTGTCTGGACCGCAAACCCGGACTCGCTGTGCCAGCAAAGCCAGCCAGAACAGCCAACGGGTAACCCGTTCGACCAGTCTTCTCAGCCACAGCAGCCGCAGCAGCAACAGCCGCAGCAGCAGAATGAGAAGAAAGACAGCGACGGTGTCGCGGGCTGGATTAAAGACATGTTCGGCGGTAACTAAGCTTTTAAAGCCCTCTTCCCTGGAAGGGGGCTTTTTTTACCCGTAAACCTCATTTCGTTAACCCTCGCTTTAACTCTGATTAACCCTTCGTTTTCTCTTGATGATTTCTTAAACCCTTAATTCTCATAGGGCCGCTTACTGCTTGCTATGCAACCAGCGTTTCGCATATTATTCTGGCGCTCATAATAATAATTCTCGTTTACGTTATCATTCACTTTCACATCAGAGATTCAACATGGCGCTTTCCAATACTGCTCAGCCAATGAACACGTCGCTGCGTAAGCTCGCGGTCGTCGTCGCCACAGCGGTTGCCGGCATGTCTGCTTATGCTCACGCGGCCGAAACCCCGAAAAAAGAAGAAACCATTACGGTTACCGCAGCACCTGCGGCACAGGAAAGTGCCTGGGGGCCTGCTGCGACCATCGCCGCACGGCAATCCGCGACCGGAACCAAAACGGATACCCCTATTCAAAAGGTTCCACAGTCTATTTCTGTGGTCACGGCCGAAGAGATGGCGCTGCATCAGCCGCGCTCGGTGAAAGAAGCCCTGAGCTACACGCCGGGCGTTGCGGTAGGCACGCGCGGCGCGTCTAACACCTATGACTATTTGATCATCCGCGGCTTCGCGGCCGATGGCCAGACGCAGAATAACTACCTCGACGGCATGAAAATGCAGGGGAACTTCTATAACGACGCGGTAATTGATCCTTACATGCTGGAGCGCGCCGAAATCATGCGCGGTCCGGTTTCCGTTCTGTACGGCAAAAGCAGCCCGGGCGGTTTGCTGAACATGGTCAGTAAGCGCCCAACAACCGAGCCGCTGAAAGAGATCCAGTTCAAAGTCGGCACGGATAGCCTGTTCCAGACCGGGTTCGACTTTAGCGATGCGATCGACGACGACGGCGTTTACTCTTATCGCTTAACGGGCGTTGCGCGTTCTAATAACGCTCAGCAGGAGCGTGCGGAAGAGCAGCGTTACGCCATCGCGCCATCGTTCTCCTGGCGTCCGGATGATAAAACCACCTTCACGTTCCTCTCCTACTTCCAGAACGAGCCTGAAACGGGCTACTACGGCTGGTTGCCAAAAGAGGGAACGGTTGAGCCGCTGCCGAACGGCGATCGTCTGCCGACGAACTTCAACGAAGGCGCGAAGAACAATACCTATTCCCGTAACCAGAAAATGGTGGGATACAGCTTCGACCACGAGTTCAACGATACCTTTACCGTGCGTCAGAACCTGCGCTTTGCCGAGAACAAAACCTCGCAAAACAGCGTATATGGTTATGGCGTCTGTACCGATCCGGCAAACAGCGGCAACAAACAGTGTGCCGCGTTAGCGCCATCGGACAAAGGCCATTATCTGGCGCGTAAATACGTTGTCGATAACGAAAAGCTGCAGAACTTTACCGTTGATACCCAGCTGCAGAGCAAATTCTCAACCGGCGAGGTGGACCACGTCCTGCTGACCGGCGTTGACTTTATGCGCATGCGGAATGACATCAACTCCTGGTTCGGTTACGACGACTCTGTTCCGCTGCTGGATCTCTACAACCCGGTGAACAGCGATTTTGATTTCGGCTCAAAAGATCCCGCGACCTCCGGCCCATATCAGATCCTCAACCGTCAGAAACAGACGGGGCTGTACGTTCAGGATCAGGCGCAGTGGGATAAAGTGCTGGTAACCCTGGGCGGCCGTTATGACTGGGCCGATCAGGAATCCTACAACCGCGTGACGAACACCACCTCCAAACGTGATGATACCCAGTTCACCTGGCGCGGTGGCGTTAACTATCTGTTTGATAACGGCGTAACTCCGTACTTTAGCTACAGCGAATCGTTTGAACCGGCTTCGCAGACCGATGCCCAGGGCAAGCTGTTCTCGCCGTCTAAAGGCAAACAGTACGAAGCGGGCGTGAAATACGTGCCGAACGATCGTCCGATCGTCGTCACCGGTGCGTTGTACCAGCTGACCAAAACCAACAACCTGATGGCGGACCCGGCGGGCTCCTTCTTCTCGGTTCAGGGCGGTGAAATCCGCGCGCGTGGCGTAGAACTGGAAGCGAAAGCGGCCCTGTCTGCAAGCGTCAACCTGGTGGGTTCTTATACCTATACCGATGCGGAATACACCACGGACACCACCTACAAAGGCAACACGCCTGCTCAGGTGCCAAAACACATGGCATCGTTGTGGGGCGATTACACCCTGTTTGACGGTGCGCTGTCTGGTCTGACGCTGGGTACCGGCGTGCGTTACACGGGCTCAAGC
The DNA here is from genome assembly GCF_019730495.1 of Enterobacter sp. Y17. Lineage (NCBI taxonomy): Bacteria > Pseudomonadati > Pseudomonadota > Gammaproteobacteria > Enterobacterales > Enterobacteriaceae > Enterobacter > Enterobacter sp. Y17. Next base: position 2,648,516 of record NZ_JAASKP010000001.1, on the reverse strand, counting down.
TATGGCGATCCGGCGAACTCCTTCAAGGTGGGCAGCTATACCGTTGTCGATGCGCTGGTCAGATACGATCTGGCACGCGTTGGCATGGCGGGCTCAAACGTGGCGCTGCACGTGAACAACCTGTTCGATCGTGAGTACGTTGCCAGCTGCTTCAATACCTACGGCTGCTTCTGGGGTGCTGAACGTCAGGTTGTTGCCACCGCGACCTTCCGCTTCTAATCTCTCTTCGGGCACGGTTCGCCGTGCCCTTTTTATTTAAGTTGGCTGATATGCAGGATATTCAAACGCAACCCGACACCACCTTTACGCTCAATCATCTCTCCTTTCGCGTACCCGGGCGCACGCTGCTGCATCCGCTCTCTCTGACGTTCCCTGCCGGTAAAGTGACGGGCCTGATTGGTCACAACGGTTCCGGTAAATCCACGCTGCTCAAAATGCTGGGGCGCCATCAGCCGCCTTCAGAAGGCGATATTCTGCTGGATGACCAACCGCTGGAGAGCTGGAGCAGTAAAGCCTTTGCCCGCAAAGTGGCCTATCTGCCGCAGCAGCTGCCGCAGGCGGAAGGGATGACGGTGCGCGAGCTGGTGGCGATTGGGCGTTATCCGTGGCACGGTGCGCTTGGGCGCTTCGGCGTCGCCGACAGAGAGAAGGTGGAAGAGGCGATTGCGCTGGTCGGGCTAAAACCGCTGGCGCACCGTCTGGTGGATAGCCTGTCCGGCGGCGAACGTCAGCGCGCGTGGATCGCGATGCTGGTGGCGCAGGACAGCCGCTGTCTGCTGCTGGATGAACCGACCTCTGCGCTGGATATCGCCCATCAGGTCGACGTCCTGGCGCTGGTGCATCGCCTGAGCCAGCAGCGTGGCCTGACGGTCATCGCGGTTCTGCACGATATCAACATGGCCGCGCGCTATTGTGACTACCTCGTCGCGCTGCGCGGGGGCGAGATGATTGCCCAGGGGACACCGGCAGAGCTGATGCGCAGCGAAACGCTGGAACATATTTACGGTATTCCGATGGGTATTCTGCCTCACCCGGCCGGGGCTGCACCGGTGAGCTTTGTCTACTGATGCTGAATAACACACGCATTAGCCGCCGTCGCCTGCTGACGGCGATGGCGCTCTCGCCGCTGCTGTTAAAAATGAATACGGCGCGTGCCGCCGCCGTCGATCCGCACCGTATTGTGGCTCTGGAGTGGCTGCCGGTCGAACTGATGATGGCGCTCGGCGTCACGCCCTATGGCGTGGCGGACATTCCTAACTATAACCTCTGGGTGAACGAGCCAAAGCTGCCGGACTCGGTGATCGACGTCGGCCTGCGTACGGAGCCAAACCTCGAGCTGCTCACCCAGATGAAACCCTCGTTCCTGTTCTGGTCCGCGGGCTACGGCCCGTCAGAGGAGACCATGGCGCGCATTGCGCCGGGACGTGGATTTGCTTTCAGCGACGGTAAAAAACCGCTGGCCGTGGCGAAAAACTCGATTAACGAGATGGCGCATTTCCTCAACCGCGAAGCGGAGGCCAAAAAGCATCTCGACGAATTTGATGCCCTGATAGACTCCCTGAAGCCGCGCTTTGCTCACCGGGGCGATCGTCCGCTGCTCATGGTGACGCTGCTGGATGCCCGCCATATGCTGGTCTTCGGTAAAAACTGTCTGTTCCAGGAGGTGCTGGACAGCTTCGGCATTCGCAACGCCTGGGAAGGGGAGATGACCTTCTGGGGCAGTACCGCCGTGGGTATCGACCGCCTGGCGGCGTTTCGCGATGTGGACGTGCTCTGTTTCGACCACGGTAATGAACGCGACATGCAAACCCTGATGGCGACCCCGCTCTGGCAGGCGATGCCGTTTGTACGCGAGAAGCGCTTCCAGCGCGCCCCGGCAGTCTGGTTCTACGGCGCGACGCTGTCGGCCATGCATTTTGCCCGCGTGCTGGATAACGCCCTGGGAGGTAAAGCATGAGTACGCGTATCGCCCGCTTCCCGGCGCTGCTGTTATCCCTGCTTTTTCTGGTTGCGCTGGTATTAACCGGCTTCAATCTCTCCGCGGCCTTACCGCGCGCGCAGTGGGGGGCCGCTCTGGCCTCGCCGGGTATCGACAATATTCAGCAGATGCTGTTCCACTACAGCCTGCTGCCGCGTCTGGCGATCTCCCTTTTGGTCGGGGCCGGCTTAGGGCTGGTGGGCGTGCTGTTCCAGCAGGTTTTACGTAACCCGCTGGCAGAGCCAACCACGCTCGGCGTCGCGACCGGCGCGCAGCTTGGGATCACCATCACCACGCTGTGGGCGCTGCCGGGAGCGTTAACCTCGCAGTTTGCGGCACTCGCGGGGGCGTGCGTGGTGGGCGCGCTGGTCTTTGGCGTGGCCTGGGGCAAGCGCCTTTCTCCTGTGACGCTTATTCTGGCCGGGCTGGTGGTGAGCCTGTACTGCGGGGCGATTAACCAGCTGCTGGTGCTGTTCCATCACGATCGGCTGCAAAGCATGTTCCTGTGGAGTACCGGCACGCTCACCCAGACCGACTGGAGCGTTGTAGAGCACCTCTGGCCGCAGCTGGCTGGCGGCGTCGTGCTGACGCTGCTGCTCCTGCGCCCTCTGACGCTCATGGGGCTGGATGATGGCGTGGCGCGTAACCTGGGGCTGGCGCTGTCGCTGGCTCGTCTGGCGGCGCTGACGCTGGCGATTGTATTGAGTGCCCTGCTGGTCAACGCGGTCGGCATCATCGGATTTATCGGCCTGTTTGCGCCGCTGCTGGCGAAAATGCTCGGGGCGCGTCGCCTGCTGGCGCGTCTGATGCTGGCGCCGCTGATTGGGGCGCTGATCCTCTGGCTTTCCGATCAGCTTATTCTCTGGCTGGCGCAGGTCTGGAGGGAAGTGTCCACCGGCTCTGTGACCGCGCTTATCGGGGCGCCGCTGCTGCTGTGGCTGCTGCCGCGCCTGCGCAGCATGAGCGCACCGGCGATGGACGCGGGCGATAAAGTCTACGCTGAACGTCAGTCGGTGCTGTGGTTTAGCCTTGCCGGTCTGGCGGTGCTGATTATCGCCTCGTTCGCGGCGCTCTCATTCGGACGCGATGCCATGGGCTGGCACTGGGCAACGGGTGATTTACTCAATGAACTGGTGCAGTGGCGCTGGCCGCGTATCTTCTCCGCGCTGATCGCAGGGGTGATGCTGGCGGTGGCGGGGTGCATTATTCAGCGTCTGACCGGCAACCCGATGGCAAGCCCTGAAGTGCTCGGGATCAGCTCTGGCGCCGCCTTTGGCGTGGTGTTGATGCTGTTCTTTGTGCCGGGGAATGCGTTTGGCTGGCTGATGCCTGCCGGCAGTATCGGCGCGGCAATCACGCTGATGATTATCCTGATAGCCGCCGGCCGCGGCGGGTTTTCACCGCACCGCATGCTGCTGGCCGGGATGGCGCTCAGCACCGCATTTACCATGCTGCTGATGATGCTGCAGGCCAGCGGCGATCCGCGTATGGCGAAGATCCTGACCTGGATTTCCGGCTCGACGTACAACGCCACCGGCAGCCAGGTGGTCTGGTCCGGGATCGTGATGCTCGTGCTGCTGGCGATGGTGCCGCTGTGCCGCCGCTGGATGACCATTCTGCCGCTCGGCGGCGAAACCGCGCGCGCGGTGGGAATGGCGCTGACGCCAGCGCGCGTGGCCCTGCTGCTGCTGGCGGCGTGCCTGACGGCTGTGGCAACCCTGACGATTGGACCGCTGAGTTTTGTCGGATTAATGGCGCCGCACATTGCCAGAATGATGGGATTCCGCCGGACGATGCCGCATATCGTCATGTCGGCCCTGACGGGCGGGGTGATGCTGGTGTTTGCGGACTGGTGCGGAAGAATGGTGCTGTTCCCGTATCAGATCCCGGCGGGTCTGCTGTCGACCTTTATCGGTGCGCCGTACTTTATTTATCTGTTGAGAAAGCAGAGTCGGTAGTCAGGTGCGGCCTGTTGCCCTCACCCCGACCCTCTCCCACGGGGAGAGGGAGAACATCGTAGGCCGGGTAAGCTTTAGCGCCACCCGGCAATGCCCTTAGAGCTTCGCAAACACCTTGCGCGCCGCGTCGATGGTGTTGTTGATATCATCTTCGCTGTGCGCCACGGACATAAAGCCCGCTTCGAACGCGGACGGCGCCAGGTACACGCCTTCTTCCAGCATCAGGTGGAAGAAGCGCTTGAAGCGTTCAACGTCGCACTTCACCACGTCCTGATAGCAGGTCACGGTTTTCGCATCGGTGAAGAAAATCCCGAACATGCCGCCCACGTGGTTTACCACCAGCGGAATACCCGCTTCTTCTGCCGCTTCCAGCAGACCGTTTGCCAGCTGCGAGGTCAGGTCGGTCAGGGTTTCGTGAATACCCGGCTGAGCCACTTCGGTCAGGCAGGCAAAGCCCGCCGCCATGGCGATAGGGTTACCGGAAAGCGTGCCCGCCTGGTAAACCGGGCCGGTTGGCGCCAGGGCTTCCATCACGTCTTTGCGTCCACCGAATGCGCCGACCGGCATGCCGCCGCCGATGATTTTGCCGAGGCAGGTCAGGTCCGGCACGACGTCGTAGTAAGACTGGGCACCCGCCAGCGCCACGCGGAAGCCGGTCATGACTTCATCGATGATCAGCAGCGCGCCGAACTCGTCGCACAGGGTGCGCAGGCCCGGCAGGAAGTCAGGCTGCGGTGGGATACAGTTCATATTGCCGGCAACCGGCTCAACGATGATGCAGGCGATCTCCTGCGGATACTGCTCGAACGCCGCGCGAACGGTAGCAAGATCGTTGTAGGTGCAGGTCAGGGTGTGCTTCGCGAAATCTGCCGGTACGCCAGGCGAATTCGGCTGGCCGAGCGTCAGCGCGCCGGAACCGGCTTTCACCAGCAGGCAGTCCGCATGACCGTGGTAGCAGCCTTCGAACTTGATGATTTTATCGCGACCGGTAAAACCGCGCGCCAGGCGGATGGCGCTCATGGTCGCTTCGGTACCGGAGTTCACCATACGCACCATGTCCATGGTCGGCACCAGCTCGGTCACCAGTTCCGCCATTTTCACTTCCATTTCGGTTGGCGCACCGAAGCTCAGGCCGCGCTGGGCGGCTTCAATTACCGCGTTACGAATGGCCGGGTGGTTGTGCCCCAGCACCATCGGCCCCCAGGAACCCACATAATCGATATAGGCTTTGCCATCGACATCATACAGATACGCGCCGTCAGCACGTTCGATAAACAGCGGCGTACCGCCCACGCCGGTGAAGGCGCGCACAGGTGAGTTCACGCCACCCGGAATAAGCTCGCGGGCTGCACTGTAGAGGTTTTCAGACTTGCTCATGGCGTCGTTCCTGGTTCGAATAAAATGGTTAAGCCCACTATTCTATGTGATTCGGGGAAGGTTATGAAATTTTTAGCCGGGCAATGCTTTAAGATTTGTTAAGTAATTTTCAGGAGACGGTGGGGCCGTCTCTGGTAAAATCCTCGCGGCTTTTTGTGTGACAAATAAGAACAGGACATGAAATCAGATTCTCCGTCTTTTGAAGAACAACAGTTTACGCGCGTCCAGCACCGAATCAGCATTCGGCGGCTGCTCAATCGCGATAAAACGCCGCTGGCGATCCTGCTGGCCGCTGCCGTGGTGGGTACTCTCGCGGGCCTGGTTGGCGTGGCGTTTGAAAAAGCGGTTAATGCCGTACTCAACTGGCGAGTGGGCACCGTGGCCGGTTTCGCCGACAGCGAATGGCTGGTCTGGGTGTGGGCATTCGGGCTGTCCGCGCTGTTTGCCATGGTGGGGTATTTTCTGGTGCGAAAATTCGCGCCGGAAGCGGGGGGATCGGGCATCCCGGAAATTGAAGGAGCGCTGGAGGAGCTGCGTCCGGTGCGCTGGTGGCGGGTGATTCCGGTTAAGTTTATCGGCGGCATGGGGACTCTGGGCGCGGGAATGGTGCTTGGACGGGAAGGACCCACGGTACAGCTGGGGGGGAACGTGGGCCGCATGGTGGGCGATCTGTTTCGGATGCGAAGCGCCGAGGCGCGCCATACGCTGCTGGCAACCGGCGCGGCGGCGGGACTTTCCGCCGCGTTTAACGCGCCGCTGGCGGGCATTTTGTTCATTATTGAAGAGATGCGCGCGCAGTTCCGCTACAACCTGATCTCAATTAAAGCGGTATTCACCGGCGTCATTATGTCGAGCATCGTGTTTCGCATCTTTAATGGCGAGGGCGCGGTCATTGAGGTGGGTAAACTGACCAACGCGCCGGTCAATACCCTGTGGCTTTACCTGATCCTCGGCATGATTTTTGGCGTGGTGGGGCCGCTGTTTAACACCTTTATCCTGCGCGCTCAGGATATGTTCCAGCGCATTCACGGCGGGAACACCACGAAATGGGTGCTGATGGGCGGTTTGCTGGGCGGAATGTGTGGCGTACTCGGGTTTATCGAGCCGAATGCCGCAGGCGGCGGGTTCGGGCTGATTCCCATTGCGGCGGCGGGGAATTTCAGCGTGGGTCTGCTGCTGTTTATGTTTATCTCACGGGTTATCACGACGGTACTGTGCTTCTCTTCCGGCGCGCCCGGGGGGATTTTTGCCCCGATGCTGGCGCTGGGTACGCTGCTCGGGACCGCGTTTGGTATGGCGGCTGAAGTGGGCTTTCCCGCCTATCACCTTGAAGCCGGGACCTTTGCGGTGGCCGGAATGGGGGCGCTGCTGGCCGCGTCCCTGCGTGCGCCCTTGACCGGGATCGTGCTGGTGCTGGAAATGACGGACAATTACCAGCTCATTTTGCCAATGATCATCACCTGTCTCGGCGCGACACTATTAGCCCAGTTCCTGGGTGGAAAACCGCTATACTCCACCATCCTCGCGCGTACCCTGGCGAAACAAGAGGCTGAGCGGGCCGCCACGCAGAATACTTGAATGAATTACCAGGGTATTAGATAATGAGACAAAGAATTGGGTGAATTTTACCCAATAGCAGTATTCATGGGAGCATAAGATGAGTGATGACGTAGTAGCTGTACCGCTCGAATTTACCGAAGCAGCAGCCAACAAAGTGAAAGTCCTGATTGCCGACGAAGACAATCCGGATCTGAAACTGCGCGTTTATATTACCGGTGGCGGCTGCAGCGGCTTCCAGTATGGTTTTACCTTTGACGATCAGGTTAACGATGGCGATATGACGATCGAGAAACAGGGCGTCGCGCTGGTGGTTGACCCGATGAGCCTGCAATATCTGGTGGGTGGTTCGGTGGATTACACCGAGGGTCTGGAAGGTTCGCGCTTTGTGGTCACGAACCCGAATGCGACAAGCACCTGCGGATGTGGATCTTCGTTCAGCATCTAAGAGAGTGCGGGCTGATGCCGTTACTCCGTCCCTCTCTCACAGGGAGAGGGAGAAAAGACTAAAAACGGTAACCTTGCGGTTACCGTTTTGCTTTTACCTGCCATTATCATCCAGCGCAAACGTCGGCAGCTTCAGGTGCCAGCGTATCGCCGCTAAGCGTATCACCAGCGTCACGACCATCCCCAGCATCGCGGCATTTTCCAGCGGGAGGGCGAAGGTATAGTACGCGGTAGCGTGAACAATCCCGCCCACAATGCAGGCCGTTGCGTAAATTTCAGTACGCAGGATCATCGGCACTTCACGCGCCAGAATGTCGCGTATGATCCCACCGCCCACGCCGGTTAATACGCCCATGCAGATTGCCACCATCGGACCGGTACCGGCATTAAACGCCTTGTTGACGCCAATACCGACAAACACGGCCAGACCCACGGCATCCAGTACCGGCAATATCCACTTGGGTAAGCGGCGGGGCTGGCGAACCAGCACAATGGTTAACAGGCAGGTGACCATCGCGACCACCAGATCGGTAGGATCTTTCACCCAAAACACCGGGCCATTTGCCAGCGCCATATCGCGGATAGTCCCGCCGCCGACGGCGGTCACGACGCCCAGCACCAGCACGCCAAACGGATCCATGCGTAGTTTTCCGGCGAGCAGAACGCCGGAGATAGCAAAAACGGCTGTGCCAAGAATATCCAGCCAATAAACGAGCATCGTTAAATCCTCGAAAAGGGTCTTATGTTAGTGACTCTCTGCCAGCGCGGCACAGAGCTGTTTTGCGGCGAGGATAATACGCGGGCTGGCGCGTTCAAACCAGTCGCTGTTGAGCGGGATCACCGGAATTTTTAGCTGCTTTTGCCAGAATTGTTCAATTTTAGGAATCTCGCTCGCATTTCCGACCACGACGATGGCCTGCGGCTGGCGCGCCAGCACCTGTTCGCGGCTCACCTGAGGCCACGGTACCCGGCTGGCAGCAAAGATGTTTTCACCGCCGCAGACTTCCAGCACCTGGTTCTGAATCGACCCTTTTCCGGTGGTGAACAGCGGCTGGCTGCCAAACTGCAGGAAGATGCGCTTTTTAACAGGGGTATCGTATTGGGATTTCAGCGCGGCATAGTCGCTCAGCATCTGTTTCGCCGCAGCCTCGGCTTTTTTGGGCGTAGGGCTGTAGGGTGCCAGGGCGCGTAGCGCCTGAGCGACCTGCTCAATGCTGACGGCATCAATCCACATGACCTTTATGCCAAGCGAGGTGAGCTGGTTGACCTGCCGCTCGGCGTTGCCGCCGCGCCAGGCCAGCACGAGATCCGGTTTAAGCGCCACGATGCGCTCAAGGTTCATCCCCTGCCAGGTTGCCACCTGTTCAATACCCGCGGCTTGCGGTGGGTAATCCGAAAAGCTACTCACGCCAACGGGCGTGATCCCGGCGGCAAACGCCAGTTCCGTATTTGCGGGAGAGAGAGTAATCACGCGCGGTAACGCATAGAGCCACAGCGGTGCGAGAAGAAGCAGGGCGGCCAGCGCCCTGACGGTATGTTTAGCCACGTGCCAGATTCTGCACCAGGCGCTCCACCATCACGGTGGACTGTTTTGCCGCAACGGTCAGGAACTCGTCGAAGCTGATGTGGGACTGCTGGTCTGCCACGTCAGAGATGGCGCGAACCACCACGAACGGTACGCTGAAGTTATGGCAAACGTGAGCGATCGCGGTCGCTTCCATCTCAACGGCAACCGCCTGAGGGAAGTTATGACGGATTTTCGCCAGCCCAACGGAGCCGTTGATGAAGGCATCACCGCTGACAATCAGACCGCGTACCGCGTTGAGGTTGAGTTCTGCGATGCAGGTCTCTGCCGCAGCAATCAGTTTGTCGTCAGCTTTAAAACCAGCAGGGCAGCCCGGGAGTTGGCCGTACTCGTAACCGAACGCGGTGACGTCGGCATCGTGGTAACGCGCTTCGTCGGAAACAACGATATCGCCCACTTTCAGCGTTGGCGCCAGGCCACCCGCAGAGCCGGTATTCACGATCACGTCCGGCTTGCAGCGCTCAAGCAGCAGGGTTGCACCCAGCGCAGCAGCCACTTTACCGATGCCTGATTTCAGCAGAGCCACGTCAACACCGTTCAGCTGGCCGGTATAGATCTCACAACCTCCCAGAGAGAGGGTCTGACGGTTCTCAATTTTGTCACGCAGCAGCGTAACTTCTTCTTCCATTGCACCAATAATGCCGATTTTCATAGATTTACTCGCGATGTGCCTTGTTAAGATGCATAGTCTATCATGCGGTTAAGGGGAAACGCATTCTCACGCGGGGGAGCACATGTCACCAATCGATTTTCGCACCAAAATAAACTGGCACCGACGTTTCCGTTCGCCGCAGGGCGACAAGAGCGAACATGAGATCCTGCGTATATTCGAGAGCGATCGCGGGCGGATCGTTAACTCGCCTGCCATCCGCCGTCTGCAGCAAAAAACTCAGGTGTTCCCGCTGGAGCGTAACGCCGCGGTGCGCACGCGCTTAACCCACTCGATGGAAGTGCAGCAGGTCGGGCGCTACATTGCCAAAGAGATTTTGAGCCGTCTCAAAGAGCAGCGTTTACTGGAAACCTATGGTCTGGACGAGCTGACGGGGCCCTTCGAGAGCATCGTTGAGATGGCCTGCCTGATGCATGACATCGGCAACCCGCCTTTCGGCCACTTTGGTGAGGCGGCTATCAATGACTGGTTTAAGCAGCGGCTTTATCCTTCGGATGCGGTAAGCCAGCCCCTCAGCGATGACCGCTGCATCGTACGCGATTTACGCCTGCGTGAAGGTGAAGAGGGGCTGAACGATCTGCGCCGCAAAGTGCGCCAGGATTTGTGTCACTTCGAGGGCAACGCGCAGGGGATCCGGCTGGTTCATTCCCTGATGCGCATGAACCTGACCTGGGCACAGGTCGGCTGCATTCTGAAATATACGCGTCCCGCGTGGTGGATGGGGGATACGCCCGCGTCCCACAGCTATTTAATGAAAAAACCGGGCTATTACCTTTCCGAAGAGGCCTATATTGAACGGTTACGTAAAGAACTTTCATTGACGCCAAACGGCCGCTTTCCATTGACGTGGATTATGGAAGCCGCCGATGATATTTCCTATTGCGTGGCCGATCTGGAAGATGCCGTGGAGAAAAGAATCTTCAGCGTCGAGGAGCTTTATCAACATCTTTATGCGTCCTGGGGTACCCATGAAAAAGGTTCGCTGTTTGCGCAGGTGGTCGAAAATGCCTGGGAAAAATCGCGCTCAAATACATTAAGCCGCAGTACGGAAGACCAGTTCTTTATGTATTTGCGGGTCAATACATTAAATAAGCTGGTGCCGTATGCGGCGTCGCGTTTTATTGATAATTTGCCGCTCATTTTCAGCGGGGAATTCAACCACGCGCTGCTGGAAGATGACAGTAGTTTCAGTCAACTCCTTGAGCTTTATAAACATGTGGCGATGCGGCATGTATTCAGCCATCCGGATGTCGAGCAGCTAGAGCTGCAGGGCTATCGGGTAATCAGTGGGTTACTGGAAATTTATTCCCCGTTGCTTCAGCTGTCGGTCGATGAATTCAGCGAACTGGTGGAACACGAGCGCGTGCGCAGAATACCCATCGAATCGCGGCTTTATCAGAAACTTTCTACCCGGCATCGTCTGGCGTATGTCGAAGCGATTGGTAAGCTGGAACGCAACTCTCCCCAATGGCCGGTGATGGAATATTATTATCGCTGCCGTCTTATCCAGGACTATATCAGCGGCATGACGGATTTGTATGCCTGGGATGAATACCGCAAGCTCATGGCGGTGGAATAATTCCGGAGTTTTGTAAAGACGGCCAATAAATTTTTACCTTTTCCATAAACTTATCGCCGGAACTAAGCGGTATAAAATGAATCTGAGTTACACAGCAATTTTGCGTTACCTGTAAATCGAGATTGAGAAACATGAAAAAAACCACATTAGCAATGAGTGCACTGGCTCTGAGTTTAGGTTTAGCGCTGTCTCCTCTGACTGCTACTGCAGCCGAGACCGCGTCGTCGGCAGCAACCGCGCAGCAGATGCCAAGCCTGGCACCGATGCTCGAAAAAGTGATGCCATCGGTGGTGAGTATTAACGTTGAGGGCAGCACGACCGTCAATACGCCGCGTATGCCGCGTAACTTCCAGCAGTTCTTCGGCGACAACTCACCGTTCTGCCAGGACGGTTCGCCATTCCAGAGCTCTCCGTTCTGTCAGGGCGGCGGTGCCGGGGATGACAGCCAGGGCGGCGGCCAGCAGCAGAAATTCATGGCGCTTGGCTCGGGGGTAATTATTGATGCGGCGAAAGGCTACGTCGTCACTAACAACCACGTTGTCGATAACGCGAACAGCATTAAGGTTCAGCTGAGCGATGGCCGCAAGTTCGATGCCAAAGTGGTGGGTAAAGACCCGCGTTCCGACATCGCGCTGATCCAGATTCAGGATCCGAAAAACCTGACGGCGATTAAAATTGCCGACTCCGATGCGCTGCGCGTGGGCGACTATACCGTGGCGATCGGTAACCCGTTCGGTCTGGGTGAAACCGTGACCTCGGGTATCGTTTCTGCGCTGGGCCGTAGCGGTCTGAACGCGGAAAACTACGAAAACTTCATCCAGACGGATGCGGCGATCAACCGCGGTAACTCCGGCGGTGCGCTGGTGAACCTGAACGGTGAGCTGATCGGTATCAACACCGCTATCCTGGCACCGGACGGCGGCAACATCGGCATCGGTTTTGCTATCCCGAGTAACATGGTGAAAAACCTGACCGCGCAGATGGTGCAGTATGGCCAGGTGAAACGCGGCGAGCTGGGTATCCTCGGTACGGAGCTGAACTCCGAACTGGCTAAGGCGATGAAAGTTGACGCTCAGCGCGGGGCATTCGTCAGCCAGGTGATGCCAAATTCCTCTGCGGCGAAAGCGGGCATTAAAGCGGGGGATGTGATCACCTCCCTGAACGGTAAACCGATCAGCAGCTTTGCCGCCCTGCGTGCCGAAGTGGGCTCGATGCCGATTGGCAGTAAAGTGACCCTCGGCCTGCTGCGCGACGGTAAGCCGGTTAACGTGAGTCTGGAGCTGCAGCAGAGCAGCCAGAATCAGGTGGATTCCAGCACCATCTTCAGCGGTATTGAAGGTGCCGAGATGAGCAATAAAGGCGCAGACAAAGGCGTGGTGGTGAACAACGTGAAAGCGAATTCACCGGCAGCCCGTATCGGCCTGAAAAAAGGCGATGTGATCATGGGTGCTAACCAGCAGCCTGTGAAAAACATCGCTGAACTGCGCAAAATTCTCGACAGCAAGCCTTCCGTGCTGGCGCTGAATATCCAGCGTGGTGATACCTCTCTTTATCTGCTGATGCAGTAATCCTCTGAAGCCCCTGTTCGCAGGGGCTTTCTCGTTTTTGTGATTCTTGCCACAACTCCATACTTCTCCCTCTCTCTTTGTGCATTCGCACAATGCAGCCGTCGCTGAACTTCCCTATGCTTGAGCTCTGCTCACGGGAGGGTTACATGGCTGGCTGGCATCTTGATACCAAAATGGCGCAGGATATCGTGGCGCGCACCATGCGCATTATTGATACCAATATCAACGTAATGGATGCCCGCGGGCGCATTATTGGCAGCGGCGATCGCGAGCGTATTGGGGAATTGCACGAAGGTGCGCTGCTGGTGCTTTCTCAGGGGCGGGTCGTGGATATCGACGATGCGGTAGCGAAACACCTGCACGGCGTACGTCAGGGCATCAATTTACCGCTGCGTCTTGAAGGCGAAATTGTGGGGGTAATCGGCCTCACCGGCGAGCCCGAGTCACTGCGAAAATACGGTGAGCTGGTCTGTATGACGGCAGAGATGATGCTGGAGCAGTCGCGCCTGATGCACCTGCTCGCTCAGGACAGCCGCCTGCGTGAAGAGCTGGTAATGAACCTTATTCAGGCGGAAGAGCATACGCCTGCGCTCAGCGAATGGGCGCAGCGTCTGGGGATCGATTTAAACCAGCCGCGCGTGGTGGCGGTCATTGAGGTCGATAGCGGCCAGCTTGGCGTGGACAGCGCGATGGCCGAGCTGCAGCAGCTGCAAAATGCGCTGGCGACGCCGGAGCGCGATAACCTGGTGGCGATCGTTTCTCTGACGGAAATGGTGGTCCTCAAACCGGCGCTCAATGCGTTCGGCCGCTGGGATGCCGACGATCATCGTCGTCGCGTGGAGCAGCTGATCTCCCGGATGGAGGAGAACGGCCAGCTGCGTTTTCGCGTTGCGCTGGGCAACTACTTTACCGGGCCGGGCAGTATCGCCCGCTCCTGGCGTACCGCGCGCACCACCATGATGGTGGGCAAGCAGCGGATGCCGGAGAGCCGCAGCTATTTCTATCAGGATCTAATGCTGCCGGTGCTGCTCGACAGCCTGCGTGGGGGCTGGCAGGCCAATGAGCTGGCGCGGCCATTAGCGCGTCTGAAAGCCATGGACAACAACGGCCTGCTGCGCCGGACGCTGCAGGCGTGGTTCCGCCATAACGTCCAGCCGCTGGCGACCTCAAAGGCGCTGTTTATTCACCGCAATACGCTTGAGTATCGGTTAAACCGGATTTCAGAGCTGACGGGGCTGGATCTGGGAAACTTTGACGACAGGCTGCTGCTGTATGTGGCGCTGCAGCTGGACGAACAGAGATGATGCTGTATGCGGTCTGGTACCCTCACCCCATCCCTCTCCCACGGGGAGAGGGCGCAAACACTAAAAACGGCAATCAAGGATTGCCGTTTTGCTTTTATTTCCGCGTTAATTTCTCAAGATCCGCTTCAATCTCGCTGATCTTATTCGTCACAACGCTTTCAAGGTGACGCAGATCGTCAAGGATCTTACGCTTGAGATCGACTTCGGTGCGGTCGCGCTGGCAGATCTGATCGAGTTCATCAATCACATAGCGCAGGTTAGGGCTGATTTCCTGTACTTCTTTGTAGCCCTGTCCTACACCGTCAGCCACAACGGTCTTACGCTGGCGTGGATATTTAAACTTCACGCTTTTGGCGAAAAACTCTCCTTTGTCCTTGTGAAAATAGATTTTCAGAATATCGTTATTGGCTTCCTGACGGAGACTGTAACGATCAATTTCATCAGGATTGGTAATGCCCAGACTTTTCAGATTATCGTACATAGCGGTACCCTTGATCTCAACATAACCTTTGAATAATTAACGAAAAAATCTATTTTCGCCACCCTCAGATATAAAAAAAGCGGGGTTGCCCCCGCTTTTTGTTATACCCGATTAATCGATGGTGCGCAGCAATTCGTTGATGCCCACTTTACCGCGCGTTTTCGCATCCACTTTCTTCACGATAACCGCACAGTACAGGCTATATTTGCCATCTTTTGACGGCAGGTTGCCGGAAACCACCACGGAGCCCGCCGGAACGCGACCGTAGTGAACTTCACCGGTTTCACGGTCGTAAATACGGGTGCTCTGACCGATGTAAACGCCCATCGAGATCACGGAGCCTTCTTCAACGATCACGCCTTCAACCACTTCAGAGCGCGCGCCGATGAAGCAGTTGTCTTCGATGATGGTCGGGTTAGCCTGCAGTGGCTCCAGAACACCACCGATGCCCACGCCGCCGGACAGGTGAACGTTTTTACCGATCTGCGCGCAGGAACCGACGGTCGCCCATGTGTCAACCATGGTGCCTTCGTCAACGTAGGCACCGATGTTCACGTAGGATGGCATCAGCACGGTGTTGCGTGCGATGAATGCGCCCTGACGCACTGCCGCAGGCGGTACCACACGGAAGCCTTCCTTCTGGAAACGCGCTTCGTCGTAGTCAGCGAATTTCATTGGCACTTTATCGAAGTAGCGGCTTTCTGCTCCGTCGATAACCTGGTTATCGTTGATACGGAAAGAGAGCAGCACGGCTTTCTTCAGCCATTGATGAGTGACCCACTGACCGTCGATTTTTTCTGCCACGCGCAGCGCGCCGGAATCCAGAAGGGAAATCACCTGGTTTACCGCTTCACGGGTCACGGTATCCACATTTGCCGGGGTAATCTCGGCGCGACGCTCAAAAGCGGACTCAATAACGTTCTGTAACTGCTGCATTGTTTACTCTTTCCATTTCACTAAAAAACATATCACCCTTTATCGTTTGGATTGAGGGCTGCTGTCAACCGTTGTTGCACTTCAAGCTGCAGGTCATTATTAAGGGCACGCCGGTCCGCTGTCGCGATTATAAATAAATCTTCTACTCGCTCGCCAATCGTTGTAATTCGGGCCCCATGGAGCGAAATTCCCAGATCGGCAAAAACCTGGCCGACGCGGGCAAGCAGCCCTGGCTGGTCGAGCGCGATCAGCTCCAGGAACGATTTACGGTCGGTGTGGGTCGGCAGGAAATTGACCTCGGTATCGACGGTAAAGTGGCGCAATTTCGCCGGCTGGCGACGCGGCTGCGGGGGCTGCCAGCTGCGCTGGGTAATCGCCTGTTCCAGACCAAAACGTATCCCTTCATGCCTGTCCGACGAGAGCGGGCTGCCGTCCGGCTCAAGCACGATAAAGGTGTCCATCGCCATGCCGTCGCGGGTGGTGAAAATCTGCGCGTCGTGAACGCTCAGGTTACGCCTGTCCAGTTCGGCGCAGACCGCAGCAAACAGATAAGGTCGGTCCGGGCTCCAGATGAAAATCTCCGTCCCGCCGCGGGTAGCCTGCGGGCTCAGCAGGATCATCGGCTGGGACAGATCGTGCTTCAGCAGATGCCGCGCGTGCCACGCAAGCTGGTTTGGGCTATGGCGGACAAAATAGTTGGCACGGCAGCGGGCCCAAATCTGATGCAGTGCCTCTTCATCAATGTTATCCATCCGCAGCAGCGCGAGCGCCTGCAGCTGGTGATGGCGCACGCGCTCGCGCATGTCCGGGGTGTTTTGCATCCCGCGACGCAGCTGTTTTTCGGTGGCGAAGTACAGCTCGCGCAGCAGGCTCTGCTTCCAGCTGTTCCACAGGGTCTCGTTGGTGGCGCAGATATCGGCCACCGTCAGGCAGACCAGATAGCGCAGACGATTTTCCGTCTGAACCTCTTCCGCGAACTGCTTGATCACTTCCGGATCCTGAATGTCACGACGCTGCGCGGTGACCGACATCAGCAGGTGATGGCGCACCAGCCAGGCCACCAGCTGCGTTTCACGCGAGTTCAGGCCGTGCAGTTCGGCAAATTTCAGCACGTCCTGCGCGCCCAGCACCGAATGGTCACCGCCGCGACCTTTGGCGATATCGTGGAACAGGGCGGCAATCAGGATCAGTTCCGGATGGGTCAGGCGCGGCCACAGTTCGACGCAGAGCGGGTGGCGGGAGCGCGTCTCTTCTCTCGCAAAGCTTTCCAGCTTGAGCATCACGCGGATCGTGTGTTCATCCACCGTGTAGGCGTGGAACAGATCGAACTGCATTTGCCCGACAATGTGCGACCACTGCGGCATATAGGCCCACAGCACGCTGTGGCGGTGCATCGGCAGCAGGCCGCGGCTGACGGCGCCCGGGTGGCGGAGCATGCTCAGGAACAGCGAACGCGCTTCCGGGATATAGCACAGCGGCTGCGTCAGATGACGGCGCGCATGGCGCAGATGGCGCAGAGTGGTGGAGTAGATCCCGGTGATGGTGCTGTTGCGCACCATGGTATAGAACATCCGCAGAATCGCTTCCGGCTCGCGGATGAAGAGCGTTTCGTCGCGCAGATCGATAAGCGTGCCGCGCAGCTGGAATTCGTCATCAATCGGGCGCGGTTTTTCGTCCGCCGTCAGAGCCAGAATGGCCTCGTCGAACAGCTGCAACAGCATCTGGTTCAGCTCGGTCACCCGGCGGGTGACGCGGAAGAAATCCTTCATCATGTGCTCAACCGGCTCGTTGCCTTCGCCCTGATAATTCAGGCGCTGAGCCACGCTGAGCTGACGGTCAAACAGCAGGCGGTTATCGTAGCGGGTGACTTCCAGATGCAGGGCAAAACGGATGCGCCACAGCAGGTGCAGGCACTCGTTCAGCTCGTTACGCTCGGCCTCGGTTAAAAAGCCGAAGCCGACCATCTCGTCCATCGAGGTGGCACCAAAATGGCGGCGGGCGACCCACTGCAGGGTGTGGATGTCGCGCAGGCCGCCGGGGCTGCTTTTAATATCGGGTTCAAGATTATAGCTGGTGCCGTGGTAGCGCTGGTGGCGCTGGTTTTGCTCCTCGACCTTCGCGGCGAAGAACTTTTCTGACGGCCAGAAGCCGTCGCTGAAGATGTGTTTTTGCAGCTCCAGGAACAGGGCGACGTCACCAATCAGCAGGCGGGTTTCAATCAGGTTGGTGGCGACGGTCAGGTCCGATAACCCTTCCAGCAGACACTCTTCCAGGGTACGCACGCTGTGGCCGACTTCCAGCTTTACGTCCCAGAGCAGCGTCAGCAGTTCGCCAATTTTTTGCGCCTGTTCGTCCGGCAGCTTTTTGCGGCTTAAGATCAGCAGATCGATATCGGAAAGCGGATGCAGCTCACCGCGGCCATAGCCCCCGACGGCAACCAGCGCAACATCACTGATTTGCCCAAACCCGTAATCGATCCACAGGCGCTGCAGCAGCTGGTCGATAAATTCGGTGCGCGCTTCAATGAGCTGCTCGGCCGACACGCCTGCGTCAAACGCGCTGCCCAGCCAGCGATGGAAAACATCCATATGGGCTTTAATATGCGCGCAGGTCAGCTCGTGCGACGGCCAGACGCCCGGGTTATCGGGCTGGTCGGGGAGGGTGGGAAGTGCTGTGTTAGCATACTGTTCGGGTAAAAGATTACTCATCGTGCGCCACCCATAAGAAAAAGCTATAGCCATTAAAAAAGCCGGCATTTGCCGGCTTTTTTATCATTCATCGTGCGTCAGTATCGCCGGGATGGTGTCATCCTTGCGCAACGTCATAATTTCGCAGCCGTTGTCTGTTACCACAATAGTATGCTCGTACTGCGCAGACAAGCTTCTGTCTTTGGTTTTCACCGTCCAGCCGTCTTTCATGGTGCGGATGCGGTAATCACCCGCGTTGACCATCGGCTCAATGGTAAAGGTCATGCCTTTTTGCAGCACCACGCCGCCGTCATCTGCATCATAGTGCAGGACCTGCGGTTCTTCATGGAAGACGCGACCAATGCCGTGTCCGCAGTACTCGCGCACCACGGAGAAACCTTCCGCTTCCACAAACTTCTGGATTGCCGCACCGAGGGTACGCAGGCGAATACCCGGTTTAACCATTTTCAGCGCCAGGTAGAGGCTCTCTTGCGTCACTTTGCACAGACGCTCGCCGAGAATCGTCGGCTTGCCAACGATGAACATTTTTGAGGTGTCACCGTGGTACTCGTCTTTAATGACGGTTACGTCGATGTTGACGATGTCGCCATCTTTCAGCAGTTTTTCATCGTCCGGGATGCCGTGACACACCACTTCATTAATGGAGATGCAGACGGATTTCGGGAAACCGTGGTAGCCGAGGCAGGCGGAAACCGCGTGCTGCTCGTTCACGATATAGTCGTTACAGATACGGTCCAGTTCACCGGTGCTGACGCCCGGCTTCACGAACGGCTCGATCATTTCCAGCACTTCCGCGGCCAGACGACCGGCGATGCGCATCTTTTCAATTTCTTCAGGTGTCTTAATAGAGATAGCCATGTAATCTGTCCATCGGTGTCGATTTTTTCGACAATACTAGTCTAAGTGTCGTCAATGGTATCAGTCAGGCACGCTCCGTGCCAAATTGAGAATCATTAACAGCACACTCCGCCAACAACTGTTGGTTTCTGGTCGTGTTTTGTGGTATAAAGCGCGCCGGACTTCCGATCCATCTCAGATACACAGGCTGGACGGAAGCGACAAATCTCACTTTGTGTAACAACACACACGTATCGGCACATATTCCGGGGTGCCCTTCGGGGTCGGTAATATGGGATACGTGGAGGCATAACCCCAACTTTCAATATAGAGGTTTTAAACATGGCAACTGTTTCCATGCGCGACATGCTCAAGGCTGGTGTTCACTTTGGTCACCAGACCCGTTACTGGAACCCGAAAATGAAGCCTTTCATCTTCGGCGCGCGTAACAAAGTTCACATCATCAACCTTGAGAAAACTGTACCAATGTTCAACGAAGCCCTGGCTGAGCTGAACAAGATCTCTTCCCGTAAAGGTAAGATTCTGTTCGTTGGTACTAAGCGCGCTGCAAGCGAAGCTGTGAAAGATGCTGCTAACAGCTGCGACCAGTTCTTCGTGAACCATCGCTGGTTGGGCGGCATGCTGACCAACTGGAAAACTGTTCGTCAGTCCATCAAACGCCTGAAAGATCTGGAAACCCAGTCTCAGGACGGTACTTTCGACAAGCTGACTAAGAAAGAAGCGCTGATGCGCACTCGTGAACTGGACAAGCTGGAAAACAGCCTGGGCGGTATCAAAGATATGGGCGGCCTGCCAGACGCGCTGTTCGTAATCGATGCAGACCACGAGCACATCGCAATCAAAGAAGCTAACAACCTGGGTATCCCGGTATTCGCTATCGTTGATACCAACTCCGATCCGGACGGTGTTGACTTCGTTATCCCGGGTAACGACGACGCAATCCGTGCTGTTAGCCTGTACCTGAGCGCTGTAGCTGCTACCGTTCGTGAAGGCCGTTCCCAGGATCTGGCTTCTCAGGCGGAAGAAAGCTTCGTAGAAGCTGAATAATAAGGTTTTACCCCTTATTAGTACCGTGTATGAATAGGGGCCCATTACCGGCCCCTTTTTTCAATTTACACTGTTTGGCCCCCGGCCGGGCAGTTCACATCTCCCGAGGATTTAAGAATGGCTGAAATTACCGCATCCCTGGTAAAAGAGCTGCGCGAGCGTACTGGCGCAGGCATGATGGATTGCAAAAAAGCGCTGACTGAAGCGAACGGCGACATCGAGCTGGCAATCGAAAACATGCGTAAATCCGGTGCGATCAAAGCAGCTAAAAAAGCAGGCAACGTTGCTGCTGACGGCGTGATCATCACTAAGATCGACGGCAACTACGGCATCATTCTGGAAGTTAACTGCCAGACTGACTTCGTTGCTAAAGATGGCGGTTTCCAGGCATTTGCTAACAAAGTTCTGGACGCAGCTGTTGCGGGTAAAATCACTGACGTTGAAGTTCTGAAAGCACAGTTCGAAGAAGAACGTGTTGCGCTGGTTGCTAAAATCGGTGAGAACATCAACATCCGTCGCGTATCTTCTCTGGAAGGCGACGTTCTGGGCTCTTATCAGCACGGTGCACGTATCGGTGTTCTGGTTGCGGCTAAAGGCGCTGACGAAGAGCTGGTTAAACAGCTGGCAATGCACATCGCTGCAAGCAAACCAGAATTCGTTAAGCCAGAAGACGTGTCTGCTGAAGTGGTAGAGAAAGAGTACCAGGTTCAGCTGGACATCGCGATGCAGTCTGGTAAGCCAAAAGAAATCGCAGAGAAAATGGTTGAAGGCCGCATGAAGAAATTCACCGGCGAAGTTTCTCTGACTGGCCAGCCATTCGTAATGGACCCAAGCAAGTCTGTTGCGCAGCTGCTGAAAGAGCACAACGCTGACGTAACTGGCTTCATCCGCTTCGAAGTGGGCGAAGGCATCGAGAAAGTTGAGACTGACTTCGCAGCAGAAGTTGCTGCAATGTCCAAGCAGTCTTAATGATTGAAAAGGAGCCGCCTGAGGGCGGCTTCTTTTTGTCACCCGTCACAGGAAATCAGACAGGCTCCAGTATCGCTGTGCTGATTTGCGGCATATCATGTCGCCAGAATTAACCCCCATCTTAATCGTTGACAGTCTCAGGAAAGAAACATGGCTACCAATGCAAAACCCGTGTACAAACGCATTCTGCTTAAGCTGAGTGGCGAAGCGCTGCAGGGATCGGAAGGCTTCGGTATTGACGCAAGCATCCTTGATCGCATGGCACAGGAAATCAAAGAACTGGTCGAACTGGGTATCCAGGTTGGCGTGGTCATTGGCGGTGGCAACCTTTTCCGTGGTGCTGGTCTGGCGAAAGCGGGGATGAACCGCGTTGTGGGCGACCACATGGGTATGCTGGCAACCGTCATGAATGGCCTGGCAATGCGTGATGCACTGCATCGCGCCTATGTGAATGCCCGCCTGATGTCCGCGATTCCCCTGAATGGCGTTTGCGATAATTACAGCTGGGCAGAAGCCATCAGCCTGCTGCGCAATAACCGCGTGGTGATCCTCTCCGCCGGTACGGGTAACCCGTTCTTTACGACCGATTCCGCTGCCTGCCTGCGCGGTATCGAGATCGAAGCCGATGTGGTACTGAAAGCGACCAAAGTAGACGGCGTGTTTACTGCCGACCCGGCAAAAGATCCTTCTGCCACCATGTACGATCAGCTGAGCTACAGTGAAGTGCTGGATAAAGAGCTGAAAGTGATGGATCTTGCCGCCTTCACGCTGGCTCGCGACCACAAACTGCCGATCCGTGTCTTCAACATGAACAAGCCTGGCGCACTGCGTCGCGTGGTCATGGGCGAAAAAGAAGGCACTTTGATCACGGAATAATTTCCGTTGACGATAAATACAGGTAAGATTCCGCTTTATTTTGTAGTGGTATCTTTACCCGGGCGCGCCTTTGGCGTTGTCATGAATTAAACGCGACTATACTTAGCACACCTGTAGCGCTGTGCTGGCGGATAGTCTGCCTGAGACAAGTTTTCAAGGATTCGTAACGTGATTAACGACATCAGAAAAGATGCTGAAGTACGCATGGACAAATGCGTAGAAGCGTTCAAAAACCAAATCAGCAAAATCCGTACTGGCCGTGCTTCCCCAAGCCTGCTGGATGGCATCATCGTAGAATATTACGGTACGCCAACCCCTCTGCGCCAGCTGGCGAGCGTGACGGTTGAAGATACCCGTACGCTGAAAATCAACGTCTTCGACCGCTCTATGAGCCCGGCCGTTGAGAAAGCGATTATGGCCTCTGACCTCGGACTGAACCCAAGCTCCGCGGGCGCAGACATCCGTGTTCCACTGCCTCCGCTGACGGAAGAGCGTCGTAAAGATCTTATCAAAGTGGTTCGTGGCGAAGCTGAGCAGGGTCGTGTATCCGTGCGTAACGTCCGTCGTGACGCGAACGATAAAGTGAAAGCACTGCTGAAAGAAAAAGAGATCAGCGAAGATGACGATCGTCGTTCTCAGGACGACATTCAGAAAATGACCGACGCGGCCATCAAGAAAATTGATGCGGCGCTGGCAGAAAAAGAAGCGGAACTGATGCAGTTCTGATTTCTGTCGTACACTGATAAACGCCGTTCAGAAGGACTTCGGGTCTTGCTGGCGGCGTTTTGCTTTTATCTGGTCTAACTTTTTTCGGGCATCTCATGAAGCATTTAACACTCCTCGGCTCAACCGGCTCTATCGGTTGCAGCACTCTCGACGTCGTTCGCCATAATCCTGAACTTTACACCGTGACAGCGCTGGTGGCCGGTAAGAATGTGCAGCGAATGGTCGAACAGTGCCTGGAGTTTGCGCCCCGCTATGCGGTGATGGATGACGAAGAGAGCGCGCGTCTGCTGAAAGCACAGCTGCGTGAAAAGGGCAGTCGAACCGAGGTGCTGAGCGGCCAGCAGGCGGCCTGCGAGATGGCGGCGCTGGATGAGGTAGATCAGGTCATGGCGGCCATTGTCGGCGCGGCAGGGCTGCTGCCCACGCTTGCTGCGATTGATGCCGGTAAGGATGTTTTGCTGGCCAATAAAGAGTCGCTGGTCACCTGTGGACGCCTGTTTATGGATGCGGTGAAACAGCACGGCGCACGTCTTCTGCCGGTCGACAGCGAGCACAACGCGATTTTTCAGAGTTTACCGCAACCTTTTCAACAGAACCTGGGGTACGCTGACCTGAAGCAGAATGGCGTAGTGTCTATTCTGCTTACCGGGTCTGGTGGCCCGTTCCGTGAAACGCCACTGTCTGAACTGCGTGCGATGACACCGGATCAGGCGTGCCGTCATCCGAACTGGTCGATGGGGCGTAAAATCTCCGTTGATTCTGCCACCATGATGAACAAAGGTCTGGAATACATTGAAGCGCGCTGGCTGTTTAATGCGTCAGCGAAACAGATGGAAGTACTGATTCACCCGCAATCGGTGATTCACTCGATGGTGCGTTATCAGGATGGCAGCGTGCTGGCACAGCTGGGCGAGCCGGACATGCGTACGCCGATTGCCCATTCAATGGCGTGGCCAAATCGAGTGAAATCCGGCGTGAAGCCGCTTGATTTCTGCAAGCTAAGTTCCCTGACGTTCAGTGAACCAGACTACGACCGCTATCCTTGTCTGAAGCTTGCGATGAATGCCTTTGATCAGGGGCAGGCGGCGACGACGGCACTTAATGCAGCTAATGAAATTACCGTTGAGGCATTTCTGAATCAGCAAATTCGTTTCACCGATATCGCGTCGCTTAATTTATCGGTACTTGAGATGATGGATTTGCGCGAACCACAAAGCGTGGAAGAGGTGCTGGCGGTGGATGCAGCTGCGCGTAATATTGCGCGCCAACAGGTGACACGTCTCGCAAGCTGGTGATAAAGCAAGCACTAGTCGTCGTGCTATTTGTTAGCGTTGGGCTTCAGTGATATAGTCTGCGCCACCTGATCGCAGGTATTTGACTTAATGTGGTCAGGTGAGCCGTGGTTTGACACGGCTTTTTTATGTATAGGCTTCAGTATTCCTGAGTACCGTTAAATCCTTTTCAGGGACAAAAAACGCGTTATGTTGTCTGCGAATCAACCAATAAGCGAAAATTTGCCAGCTCATGGCTGCCGTCATGTAGCAATCATTATGGATGGCAATGGCCGCTGGGCGAAAAGACAAGGGAAGATACGAGCCTTTGGGCATAAAGCGGGGGCGAAATCCGTTCGTCGCGCCGTTTCTTTTGCCGCCAACAACGGCATTGATGCGTTAACGCTCTATGCTTTTAGCAGTGAAAACTGGAATCGACCTCTGCAGGAAGTGACTGCGTTGATGGAATTGTTTGTGTGGGCGCTAGACAGCGAAGTAAAAAGCCTGCACCGCCACAACGTCCGCCTGCGTATCATTGGCGATACCAGTCGTTTTAACTCACGTTTGCAGGAACGGATTCGCAAAGCTGAAGCGCTGACGGAAAATAATACCGGTTTGACGCTGAATATTGCGGCGAATTACGGCGGACGCTGGGATATTATCCAGGGCGTTCGGCATCTGGCCGAACAGGTTCAGGAAGGGCTGTTGAGACCCGACCAAATTGATGAAGAGGCGCTGAGCAAGCAAATCTGCATGAATGAACAGGCACCTGTGGATTTGGTAATTAGGACAGGGGGGGAACATCGCATAAGTAACTTTTTGATATGGCAAATTGCCTATGCCGAACTTTACTTTACGGATGTTCTTTGGCCCGATTTTGATGAACAAGACTTTGAAGGTGCGCTGCATGCCTTTGCCAATCGAGAGCGTCGTTTCGGCGGCACCGAGCCTGGTGGCGACAAAGCCTGATGGGGGTAGCTTTTGCTGAAGTATCGCCTGATTTCCGCTTTTGTATTAATACCCATTGTCATTGCGGCGCTGTTTTTACTGCCCCCGGTGGGATTCGCTATTGTCACGCTGGTGGTGTGCATGCTCGCCGCGTGGGAATGGGGACAGTTTAGCGGCTTTACCTCGCGCACTCAGCGAGTATGGCTTGCGGTACTTTGTGGCTTTATCCTGGCCATAATGCTGTTTACGTTGCCTGAATATCACCA
Source organism: Enterobacter sp. Y17 (assembly GCF_019730495.1). Taxonomy (NCBI): domain Bacteria; kingdom Pseudomonadati; phylum Pseudomonadota; class Gammaproteobacteria; order Enterobacterales; family Enterobacteriaceae; genus Enterobacter; species Enterobacter sp. Y17. Next base: position 2,623,407 of record NZ_JAASKP010000001.1, on the reverse strand, counting down.
TGATATTCATCAGCCCCTGGTTGCCGGTTCTTTATGGATATCGCTGGCCTGGTGGGTTGCCGCGCTGTTGCTGGTTCTTTTTTATCCGGGTTCCGCGGCATTGTGGCGTAATTCAAAAGTGCTGCGACTGATTTTTGGCTTGCTCACAATTATTCCTTTTTTCTGGGGTATGGTTGCGCTGCGAGCCTGGCACTACGACGAAAACCACTACAGCGGTGCGATCTGGCTGCTTTATGTGATGATTCTGGTCTGGGGGGCTGACTCCGGGGCCTATATGTTTGGTAAACTGTTTGGCAAACATAAGCTGGCACCGAAGGTTTCTCCGGGCAAAACCTGGCAAGGATTCATCGGCGGCCTGTTTACGGCAGCGATCATCTCCTGGGGCTACGGCGTCTGGGCGAATCTTGAAGTGGCACCGTCAATACTGCTGGTGTGCTCGATTTTTGCTGCGCTTGCCTCCGTGCTCGGTGATTTAACCGAAAGTATGTTTAAGCGTGAAGCAGGGATTAAGGACAGCGGACACCTGATTCCAGGGCATGGCGGTATACTGGATCGCATTGATAGCCTGACAGCGGCTGTTCCAGTGTTTGCGTGTTTGCTTTTACTGGTATTCGGGACGATTTAACGGAAGGTTTTATGCTGAGCATTCTCTGGAATCTGGCGGCGTTCATTGTTGCACTGGGTGTACTGATTACCGTGCATGAATTTGGCCATTTCTGGGTTGCTCGCCGCTGTGGCGTGCGCGTAGAGCGATTTTCCATCGGTTTTGGTAAATCACTCTGGACGCGCACCGACCGCCACGGCACGGAATTTGTCATCGCCCTTATCCCGCTGGGCGGCTACGTCAAAATGCTCGACGAACGCGTCGAGCCTGTCGCTCCTGAGCTGCGACACAGCGCATTCAACAATAAAACCGTTGGACAACGCGCCGCCATCATTGCTGCCGGACCGGTAGCCAACTTCATCTTTGCGATTTTCGCTTACTGGCTGGTGTTTATCATCGGCGTCCCTGGCGTACGTCCGGTGGTGGGTGAAATTGCCCCCAATTCCATCGCGGCGAGTGCGCAAATTACATCCGGGATGGAACTTAAAGCGATTGATGGCATCGAAACCCCTGATTGGGATGCCGTGCGACTGCAGCTGGTAGCCAAAATTGGCGATCCGCAGACCACCATCAGCGTATCGCCGTTTGGTTCAGATACGCGTCAGGACAAAGTACTCGATTTACGTCACTGGCGTTTCGAGCCAGACAAAGAGGATCCCGTCGCTGCGCTGGGCATTCGTCCACGCGGCGCGCAGATCGAGCCGGTATTAGCCGAAGTACAGGCAAATTCGGCGGCGAGCAAAGCGGGTTTGCAAGCGGGCGACAGGATCGTTAAAGTCGATGGTCAACCATTAACAGAGTGGATGACCTTTGTTACTCTGGTGCGCGATAATCCGGGAACGTCTCTCGCGCTGGAAGTTGAAAGGCAGGGCAGTCCGCTTTCGCTGACGCTGATCCCGGATACGAAGTCGGTCGGCAAAAAGGCAGAAGGGTTTGCAGGCGTTGTGCCAAAAGTGATCCCGCTGCCAGATGAGTACAAGACAATACGCCAGTATGGGCCGTTCAGCGCCATCCTTGAAGCCACGGATAAAACATGGCAACTGATGAAGCTGACGGTCAACATGTTGGGGAAATTGATAACCGGTGATGTGAAACTGAACAACCTCAGTGGGCCAATTTCGATTGCTCAGGGGGCTGGGATGTCAGCGGAATTCGGGGTGATTTACTATCTCATGTTCCTCGCGCTCATTAGCGTGAACCTTGGGATAATCAACCTGTTCCCGCTTCCCGTTTTAGACGGGGGTCATCTGCTGTTTTTGGCGATTGAAAAGCTAAAAGGCGGACCGGTATCCGAGCGAGTTCAAGACTTTAGTTATCGCATTGGCTCGATTTTGCTGGTGCTGTTAATGGGGCTTGCACTTTTCAATGATTTCTCTCGGTTGTAAGAGAGTGTTAGGAAGAACGCATAATAACGATGGCGATGAAAAAGTTGCTCATAGCGTCGCTGCTGTTTAGCAGCGCCACCGTATACGGTGCTGACGGGTTCGTAGTGAAAGACATTCATTTCGAAGGCCTCCAGCGTGTCGCCGTTGGTGCGGCCCTCCTCAGTATGCCTGTACGCCCCGGCGATACGGTTAATGATGATGATATCAGTAACACCATCCGTGCTCTGTTTGCCACCGGCAACTTTGAGGACGTCCGCGTCCTGCGCGATGGTGATACGCTGCTGGTACAGGTAAAAGAACGTCCGACGATCGCCAGTATCACTTTCTCCGGTAACAAGTCGGTGAAAGATGACATGCTCAAGCAGAACCTTGAAGCATCTGGTGTTCGTGTGGGTGAGTCCCTGGACCGCACAACCCTTTCAGACATTGAAAAAGGTCTGGAAGACTTCTACTACAGCGTCGGTAAATACAGCGCCAGCGTGAAAGCGGTTGTCACTCCGCTGCCGCGTAACCGTGTTGACCTGAAGCTGGTCTTCCAGGAAGGTGTTTCTGCGAAGATCCAGCAGATCAACATTGTCGGCAACCACGCGTTCAGCACCGACGAACTGATCTCCACCTTCCAGCTGCGCGATGAAGTGCCATGGTGGAACGTGGTGGGCGATCGCAAATACCAGAAACAGAAACTGGCGGGCGACCTCGAAACCCTGCGCAGCTACTATCTCGATCGTGGCTATGCGCGTTTCAACATCGACTCGACTCAGGTCAGTCTGACTCCGGACAAGAAAGGTATCTACATTACGGTTAACATCACTGAAGGCGAGCAGTACAAGCTTTCTGGTGTTGAAGTGAGTGGTAACCTGGCGGGGCATTCTGCTGAAATCGAATCGCTGACCAAAATTCAGCCGGGCGATCTGTATAGCGGTTCCAAGGTAACCAAAATGGAAGACAGCATTAAGAAGCTGCTCGGCCGCTACGGTTATGCCTATCCGCGCGTACAGACTCAGCCGGAAATCAATGACGCGGATAAAACCGTTAAGCTGCACGTGAATGTTGATGCGGGCAACCGTTTCTACGTGCGTAAGATCCGCTTCGTCGGTAACGACACCTCCAAAGATTCCGTTCTGCGTCGCGAAATGCGTCAGATGGAAGGCGCATGGTTGGGAAGCGACCTCGTTGATCAGGGTAAAGAGCGTCTTAACCGTCTGGGCTATTTTGAAACGGTGGATACCGATACCCAGCGCGTACCGGGCAGCCCGGATCAGGTTGATGTCGTTTATAAAGTGAAAGAGCGCAACACCGGTAGCTTCAACTTCGGTGTGGGTTACGGTACTGAAAGCGGCGTCAGCTTCCAGGTCGGCGTACAGCAGGATAACTGGCTGGGTACGGGTTACTCTGTCGGTATTAACGGCACCAAAAACGACTACCAGACCTACTCTGAGTTCTCTGTGACTAACCCATACTTCACCGTAGACGGTGTGAGCCTGGGCGGTCGTATCTTCTATAACGACTTTAAAGCAGATGACGCGGACCTGTCTTCATACACCAACAAGAGTTACGGTGTAGACGGTACGCTTGGCTTCCCGGTTAACGAATACAACACCCTGCGTGCAGGCTTGGGTTACGTGCATAACGACCTGTCCAACATGCAACCGCAGGTGGCGATGTGGCGTTATCTGGACTCTATCGGCCAGTCAACCAGTAAAAATGGTAATGACAATGGCTTCGCGGCGGATGACTTCACCTTTAACTACGGCTGGACCTATAACCGTCTCGACCGTGGTTACTTCCCAACGGAAGGTTCTCGCGTCAACCTGAACGGTAAAGTTACCGTGCCGGGTTCCGATAACGAGTTCTATAAGGTCACGCTGGATACCGCGTCCTACTTCCCGATCGATGACGATCATAAGTGGGTGGTTCTGGGTCGTACCCGTTGGGGCTATGGCGATGGTCTGGGTAGCAAAGAACTGCCGTTCTATGAAAACTTCTATGCGGGTGGCTCCAGCACCGTTCGTGGTTTCCAGTCCAACAACATTGGTCCGAAAGCGGTTTACTACGGCGGAAACGACAAAGATAACTGTGATAAGTCTTCCTCGTCAGAAGTCTGTAGCTCCAATGACGCGGTGGGCGGTAACGCCATGGCCGTTGCCAGCCTGGAGTTCATCACGCCAACGCCGTTTATCAGTGATAAATATGCGAACTCGGTCCGTACGTCCTTCTTCTGGGATGCCGGTACCGTGTGGGATACCAACTGGCAGAATACTGCCCAGATGCGCGCAGAAGGCATTCCTGACTACAGCGATCCGAGCAATATTCGCATGTCTGCCGGTATCGCATTACAATGGATGTCACCGCTGGGGCCGTTGGTCTTCTCCTACGCCCAGCCGTTTAAGAAATATGATGGAGACAAAGCGGAGCAATTCCAGTTTAACATTGGTAAAACCTGGTAATAATCCGCTGCAAAGGAATGCGTTGGCAGTGTAGCGCTGACAACTGGCGATCGGTTACACGGTCGCCTTGCCACGCAAAGAACGGTACCTTCTGGTGCCAATGGGATGGTAAGGAGTTAATTGTGAAAAAGTGGTTATTAGCTGCAGGTCTCGGTTTAGCGATGGCAACTTCTGCTCAGGCAGCAGACAAAATTGCAATCGTCAACATGGGTAATTTGTTCCAGCAGGTTGCACAGAAAACGGGTGTTTCTGCGACTCTGGAAAACGAATTCAAAGGCCGTGCAAGCGAACTGCAGGGTATGGAAAACGATCTTCAGTCCAAAATGCAGCGTCTGCAGCGTGATGGTTCTACCATGAAAGCAAGCGACCGTAGCAAGCTGGAAAAAGACGTAATGGCTCAGCGCCAGACGTTCTCCCAGAAAGCGCAGGCTTTCGAGCAGGATCGTCAGCGTCGTTCTAACGAAGAACGCGGCAAGCTGGTAACTCGCATTCAGACTGCTGTTAAAGCAGTGGCTGCCGATCAGAGTATCGATCTGGTTGTAGATGCGAACGCCGTTGCTTATAACAGCAAAGATGTTAAAGACATCACTGCTGATGTTCTGAAACAGGTTAAATAAGTAATGCCTTCAATTCGACTGGCTGATTTAGCTCAGCAGTTGGATGCAGAATTACACGGTGATGGCGATATCGTCATCACCGCTGTTGCGTCCATGCAATCTGCTAAAGCTGGCACGATTACCTTCATGGTAAGCCCTAAGTACCGTGAGCAACTGGCTCAATGCCAGGCGTCAGCTGTTGTACTGACGCAGGACGATCTTCCATTTGCCACTGTAAGCGCGCTGGTAGTGAAAAACCCCTACCTGACGTATGCACGCATGGCTCAAATTCTTGATACCACGCCGCAGCCGGCCCAGAACATTGCGGCCAGTGCAGCGATTGATGCGACGGCCAGGCTTGGTAACAACGTCGCCGTTGGCGCGAATGCAGTTATCGAATCCGGCGTTGTGCTGGGCGATAACGTCGTCATTGGCCCGGGCTGCTTCGTTGGGAAAAATACGAAAATCGGCGCCGGAACCCGTTTATGGGCCAATGTGTCCGTTTATCATGATGTTGAAATTGGCGAAAATTGCCTCGTCCAGTCCAGCACCGTTATTGGTTCTGATGGCTTTGGTTACGCTAACGATCGTGGTAACTGGGTTAAGATCCCGCAGCTTGGTCGCGTTATTATTGGCGATCGCGTAGAGATCGGCGCCTGTACCACCATTGACCGTGGCGCGCTTGACGACACGATCATTGGCAATGGTGTTATCATCGATAACCAGTGCCAGATTGCGCATAACGTTGTGATTGGCGACAATACCGCGGTTGCGGGTGGCGTCATCATGGCAGGCAGCCTGAAAATTGGCCGTTATTGCATGATTGGCGGCGCGAGCGTGATTAATGGCCATATGGAAATATGCGACAAGGTGACTGTGACGGGAATGGGCATGGTAATGCGTCCTATCACTGAACCTGGCGTCTATTCCTCAGGTATTCCGCTACAACCCAACAAGGTATGGCGTAAAACAGCAGCTCTGGTGATGAACATTGATGATATGAGCAAGCGCCTCAAGTCTCTTGAGCGTAAGATCGATCAACAAGATTAAGCGTCATCCGTTGAACGCTATTTTTCCCGGCCTGTCGGCTTTCTAATAAACCGGCAGGCCGTGTTATTATTGTTATCAGTACATTTTGACAGGAAGAGTATTTTGACTACTGACACTCATACTCTGCATATTGAAGAGATTTTAGAACTTCTGCCGCACCGCTACCCGTTTCTGCTGGTAGACCGTGTGCTGGATTTTGAAGAAGGTCGTTTTCTGCGCGCAGTGAAAAATGTTTCCGTGAACGAGCCGTTTTTCCAGGGACACTTCCCTGGTAAGCCTATCTTCCCGGGTGTGTTGATTCTGGAAGCGATGGCTCAGGCTACCGGTATTCTGGCGTTTAAAAGCGTTGGCAAACTGGAGCCAGGTGAGCTGTATTACTTCGCGGGTATTGATGAAGCGCGCTTTAAGCGCCCTGTCGTGCCTGGTGATCAGATGATCATGGAAGTCACTTTTGAAAAAACGCGTCGTGGCCTGACTCGCTTCAAAGGCGTAGCGCTGGTTGACGGCAAAGTTGTTTGCGAAGCGACGATGATGTGTGCTCGTAGCCGGGAGTCCTGATACGTGATTGATAAATCCGCCTTTATTCATCCTACCGCTATTGTGGAAACCGGTGCCATCATTGGCGCTAACGTCCACATTGGCCCGTTTTGTATTGTTGGACCCCATGTCGAAATTGGTGAGGGTACAGTACTGAAATCTCACGTTGTCGTGAATGGTCACACGACCATTGGCTGCAATAACGAGATCTATCAGTTCGCTTCCATCGGCGAAGTTAACCAGGATCTGAAATATGCTGGTGAGTCGACCCGTCTGGAAATTGGCGATCGTAACCGTATTCGCGAAAGCGTCACTATTCATCGTGGAACAGTACAGGGTGGTGGGTTGACGAAGGTGGGCAGCGATAACCTGTTTATGGTTAATGCGCACATCGCGCACGACTGTACCGTGGGTGATCGCTGTATTCTTGCCAACAACGCAACGCTGGCAGGACACGTATCGGTTGATGACTTCGCAATTATTGGCGGCATGACCGCAGTCCATCAGTTCTGCATCATTGGTGCGCACGTGATGGTTGGCGGATGCTCCGGTGTGGCGCAGGACGTCCCACCGTATGTGATTGCGCAGGGCAACCATGCCACGCCGTTTGGCGTGAACATCGAAGGCCTCAAGCGTCGTGGTTTTAGCCGCGAAGCGATTACTGCTATCCGCAACGCTTACAAACTGCTGTACCGTAGCGGTAAAACGCTGGAAGAGGCGAAGCCGGAAATTGCCGAGCTGGCGAATAAGCACCCGGAAGTGAACGCGTTCATGGAATTCTTTGACCGTTCAACAAGGGGTCTGATTCGTTAATGGTCGACAGTCGTCCGCTTACGATAGCCCTGGTCGCCGGAGAAACCTCCGGCGATATTCTTGGTGCCGGTCTCATCCGCGCGCTTAAGGCGCGTGTACCCAATGCTCGCTTTGTCGGCGTTGCTGGCCCGCTGATGCAGGCCGAAGGCTGTGAAGCCTGGTATGAAATGGAAGAGCTCGCCGTGATGGGCATCGTTGAGGTGCTGGGACGGCTACGCCGTTTGCTGCACATCCGCGCCGATCTCACCCGCCGTTTTACCGAACTCAAACCCGATGTGTTTGTCGGTATCGATGCGCCTGATTTCAACATTACCCTCGAAGGGAATCTGAAAAAGCAGGGTATCAAAACGATTCACTACGTCAGTCCGTCCGTCTGGGCGTGGCGACAGAAACGCGTTTTCAAAATCGGACGGTCCACCAACCTGGTGCTGGCTTTCCTGCCTTTCGAAAAAGCGTTTTACGACAGATTTAATGTTCCGTGCCGTTTTATCGGTCATACCATGGCGGATGCGATGCCATTGGATCCGGATAAAAACGCGGCGCGCGACGCGCTGGGCATCCCGCACGATGTGCACTGTCTGGCACTGCTGCCAGGCAGCCGTGGTGCAGAAGTTGAGATGCTGAGCGCCGATTTCCTCAAAACAGCGCAAATTCTTCGCCAGACCTATCCGGATCTTGAAGTGGTTGTTCCGCTGGTAAATGCCAAACGCCGCGAGCAGTTTGAGCGCATCAAAGCGGAAGTCGCCCCGGATCTTCACGTCCGTCTTCTGGACGGGAAAGGGCGGGAAGCGATGTATGCGAGCGATGCCGCGCTGCTGGCCTCCGGCACGGCGGCTCTGGAATGCATGCTGGCGAAATGCCCGATGGTGGTCGGTTATCGCATGAAGCCGTTCACTTTCTGGCTGGCAAAACGTCTGGTTAAAACGGATTATGTCTCCCTGCCAAACCTGCTTGCCGGGCGCGAGCTGGTGAAAGAGCTGCTTCAGGATGAGTGCCAGCCGCAGGCGCTTGCCGATGCACTACTGCCGCTGCTCGCCAACGGCAAGACCAGCCACCAGATGCACGATACCTTCCGCGAACTGCATCAACTGATCCGCTGTAATGCTGATGAGCAAGCGGCTGATGCGGTGCTGGAGTTAGCAAAATGATGGAATTTGTTTATCCTCACACTCGCCTTGTGGCGGGCGTGGACGAAGTGGGTCGTGGCCCGTTGGTCGGGGCTGTGGTGACTGCCGCGGTGATCCTCGATCCGGCTCGCCCGATTATCGGGCTGAACGACTCAAAAAAATTGTCTGAAAAACGCCGTCTGGCGCTGTTCAGTGAGATTCAGGAGAAGGCGCTGGCCTGGAGCCTGGGGCGCGCTGAACCGCATGAAATAGACGAGCTGAATATTTTGCATGCCACGATGCTGGCGATGCAGCGTGCGGTAGCAGGTCTGAAAATTTCCCCGGAATATGTCCTGATTGACGGCAACCGCTGTCCGGCATTGCCCATGCCTTCAATGGCGGTCGTCAAAGGCGATAGTCGGGTCGCAGAAATTAGCGCAGCTTCTATCATTGCCAAAGTGACGCGCGACGCCGAAATGGCCGCGCTGGACCTCACTTATCCTCAGTATGGTTTCGCCCAGCATAAGGGTTATCCCACACCTTTCCATCTGGAAAGGCTGGCTGAACATGGCGCAACCGAACATCACCGGCGCAGTTTTGGCCCGGTGAAACGCGCGCTGGGACGGGTGTCCTGAATCAATACGCAAGCAATTAAGTAACGCGGAATCTGAAGATGGCTGAACCACGTTTCGTACACCTGCGGGTGCATAGCGACTACTCCATGATCGATGGGCTGGCGAAGACCGGGCCGCTGGTAAAAAAGGCGGCCTCCCTTGGCATGCCCGCGCTGGCGATCACCGATTTTACCAACCTGTGTGGCCTGGTGAAGTTCTACGGAACGGCGCACGGTGCGGGAATGAAGCCTATCGTCGGCGCAGATTTTCATGTCCAGAGCGATCTCGTCGGCGATGAAATGACGCAAATCTCCGTGCTGGCGATGAACAACACGGGCTATCAAAACCTCACTCTGCTTATCTCAAAAGCTTATCAGCGCGGATATGGTGCGCTGGGCCCGTGGATCGACAGGGACTGGCTGGCTGAGCTGAACGAAGGGCTGCTGCTGATCTCTGGCGGCCGTATGGGCGATGTCGGTAAATGTCTGCTGCGCGGCAATAGCGCGCTGGTGGATCAGTGCGTCTCGTTCTATGAGGAGTATTTCCCGGATCGTTATTATCTGGAGTTGATCCGCACCGGTCGCCAGGACGAAGAGAGCTATCTCCATGCGGCGGTCGCACTTGCGGAAGAACGCGGGCTGCCCGTCGTCGCGACAAACGATGTACGCTTCCTCGAGCCGGGAGATTTTGACGCTCACGAAATTCGCGTGGCGATCCACGATGGCTTCACGCTCGACGATCCGAAACGGCCGCGTAATTACTCCGCTCAACAGTACATGCGCAGCGAGGAGGAGATGTGTGAACTCTTCTCCGATATCCCCGAAGCGCTGGAAAACAGCGTAGAGATCGCCAGGCGCTGTAACGTTACCGTCCGCCTCGGTGAATACTTCCTGCCGCAGTTCCCGACGGGTGACATGACCACGGAAGATTTCCTGGTCGTGAAATCAAAGGAAGGTCTGGAAGAGCGTCTGGAATTCCTGTTCCCGGATGAGGCCGTTCGCAAAGAGAAGCGGCCGCCGTACGATGAGCGCCTGGATATTGAACTCCAGGTAATCAACCAGATGGGCTTCCCGGGCTACTTCCTGATCGTAATGGAGTTTATCCAGTGGTCAAAGGATAACGGCGTACCGGTTGGACCGGGACGTGGCTCCGGTGCGGGATCGCTTGTGGCCTATGCGCTTAAAATTACCGACCTCGATCCGCTGGAATTCGACCTGCTGTTCGAACGTTTCCTTAACCCGGAACGTGTTTCCATGCCCGACTTTGACGTCGACTTCTGCATGGAGAAACGCGACCAGGTGATCGAGCACGTTGCCGATATGTACGGCCGTGATGCGGTATCGCAGATTATTACGTTCGGTACGATGGCGGCGAAGGCGGTTATTCGTGACGTCGGCCGCGTGCTGGGCCACCCGTACGGGTTTGTCGATCGTATTTCGAAGCTGGTGCCGCCCGATCCGGGCATGACGCTGGCAAAAGCGTTTGAAGCCGAACCTCAGCTGCCGGAAATCTACGAAGCTGACGAAGAAGTGAAAGCGCTGATCGACATGGCGCGTAAGCTGGAAGGCGTCACGCGTAACGCCGGCAAGCATGCGGGGGGCGTGGTTATCGCCCCGACCAAAATTACCGACTTCGCGCCGCTCTACTGCGATGAAGCGGGTGAGCACCCGGTTACTCAGTTTGATAAGAACGACGTAGAATACGCCGGGCTGGTGAAGTTTGACTTCCTCGGCCTGCGTACGCTGACGATCATCGACTGGGCGCTGAAGATGATCAACCCGCGCCGGGAAAAGCAGGGCCTTGAGCCGATAGACATTGCCGCCATTCCGCTGGATGACAAGAAAAGTTTCGACATGCTGCAGCGCTCGGAGACGACGGCCGTCTTCCAGCTTGAATCCCGCGGCATGAAAGATCTGATTAAACGCCTGCAGCCCGACTGCTTCGAAGATATGATCGCACTGGTCGCCCTGTTCCGTCCGGGCCCACTGCAGTCAGGGATGGTAGATAACTTTATCGACCGTAAGCACGGTCGCGAAGAGATTTCTTACCCGGACGTTCAGTGGCAGCATGAAAGCCTGAAGCCGGTGCTGGAGCCAACCTACGGCATTATCCTGTATCAGGAACAGGTCATGCAGATTGCTCAGGTGCTTTCCGGCTATACGCTCGGCGGCGCGGACATGCTGCGTCGTGCGATGGGTAAGAAAAAGCCGGAAGAGATGGCCAAGCAGCGCTCCATCTTTGAAGACGGGGCGAAGAAAAACGGCGTTGACGGCGAGCTGGCGATGAAAATCTTCGACCTGGTGGAGAAATTCGCCGGGTACGGATTTAACAAATCTCACTCCGCCGCCTATGCTTTGGTGTCGTATCAAACGCTGTGGCTGAAAGCGCACTATCCTGCTGAATTTATGGCGGCGGTAATGACGGCCGATATGGACAACACCGAGAAGGTGGTTGGCCTGGTGGATGAGTGCTGGCGCATGGGGCTTAAGATCCTGCCGCCGGATATTAACTCAGGGCTCTACCACTTCCACGTTAACGACGACGGAGAGATCGTTTACGGGATCGGCGCGATCAAAGGCGTGGGCGAAGGTCCGATCGAGGCGATCATCGAAGCGCGTAACAACGGCGGGTATTTCCGCGAGCTGTTCGATCTTTGCGCCCGTACCGATACTAAAAAACTGAACCGTCGCGTGCTGGAAAAACTGATCATGTCCGGCGCGTTTGACAGGCTGGGGCCGCACCGCGCCGCGCTGATGAATTCCCTCGGCGACGCCCTGAAAGCGGCGGATCAGCACGCAAAAGCGGAAGCCATTGGTCAGGCGGATATGTTCGGCGTGCTGGCGGAAGAGCCAGAGCAGATCGAGCAATCTTATTCCAACTGCCAGCCGTGGCCAGAACAGGTGGTACTGGATGGGGAGCGTGAGACGTTAGGCTTGTACCTGACGGGGCACCCGATCAACCAGTACATCAAAGAAATTGAGCGCTATGTCGGCGGCCACAGGCTTAAAGACATGCATCCGACAGAACGTGGTAAAATCACCACGGCTGCGGGGCTCGTGATTGCCGCAAGGGTTATGGTCACCAAGCGCGGTAATCGTATCGGCATCTGTACGTTGGATGACCGTTCCGGGCGTCTGGAGGTGATGTTGTTCACCGACGCGCTGGATAAATACCAGCAATTGCTGGAAAAAGACCGCATACTTATCGTCAGCGGACAGGTCAGCTTTGATGACTTCAGTGGGGGGCTTAAAATGACCGCCCGCGAAGTGATGGACATTGACGAAGCCCGGGAAAAATATGCTCGCGGGCTTGCTATCTCGCTGACGGACAGGCAAATTGATGACCAGCTTTTAAACCGACTCCGTCAGTCTCTGGAACCCCACCGCTCGGGGACAATTCCAGTACATCTCTACTATCAGAGGGCGGATGCACGTGCGCGGTTGCGCTTTGGTGCAACGTGGCGTGTCTCTCCGAGCGATCGTTTACTGAACGATCTCCGTGGCCTCATTGGTTCGGAGCAGGTGGAACTGGAGTTTGACTAATACAGGAATACTATGAGTCTGAATTTCCTTGATTTCGAACAGCCGATTGCTGAGCTGGAAGCGAAAATCGATTCTCTGACAGCGGTAAGCCGTCAGGATGAAAAACTGGATATTAACATCGACGAAGAAGTGCATCGTCTGCGCGAGAAAAGCGTAGAGCTGACGCGCAAAATCTTTGCCGATCTCGGCGCATGGCAGGTGGCCCAGCTGGCTCGCCATCCACAGCGTCCGTACACCCTGGATTATGTCCGCCTGGCGTTTGACGAATTTGACGAACTGGCAGGCGATCGCGCATACGCTGACGATAAAGCTATCGTTGGCGGTATCGCGCGTCTGGACGGACGCCCGGTGATGATCATTGGTCATCAGAAAGGTCGTGAAACCAAAGAGAAAATCCGTCGTAACTTCGGTATGCCAGCACCAGAAGGCTACCGTAAAGCCCTGCGTCTGATGGAGATGGCTGAGCGTTTCAACATGCCAATCATCACCTTCATCGACACCCCAGGTGCATACCCTGGCGTGGGCGCGGAAGAGCGCGGTCAGTCTGAAGCTATCGCGCGCAACCTGCGCGAGATGTCTCGTCTGAAGGTGCCGGTCATCTGTACCGTTATCGGTGAGGGTGGTTCCGGCGGTGCGCTGGCGATTGGCGTGGGCGATAAAGTGAATATGCTGCAGTACAGCACCTATTCCGTTATCTCCCCGGAAGGCTGTGCGTCCATTCTGTGGAAAAGCGCCGACAAAGCGCCGCTGGCTGCAGAAGCAATGGGCATCATTGCGCCACGCCTGAAAGAGCTGAAGCTGATCGACTCCATCATCCCGGAACCGCTGGGTGGTGCGCATCGTAAGCCGGAAGTAATGGCGGCTTCTCTGAAAGCGCAGCTGCTGGCTGACCTGGCAGATCTGGACGTGCTGAGCAAAGACGATCTGCTCAACCGCCGCTACCAGCGTCTGATGACCTACGGTTACGCGTAAGCTTCACAATTATCTGAAAAGCCGCACAATGTTGCGGCTTTTTTTATACCTGCGGTTTAGCCGGACTATGCTTAGCTAATGTTTTTTAAGGAGGAAGCCCATGAATATCATTGCCATTATGGGGCCACACGGCGTCTTCTATAAAGACGAGCCCATCAAGGAGCTTGAGCAAGCCCTGCAGTCGCGCGGGTATCAGCTAATCTGGCCGCACAACAGCGCCGATCTGCTGAAGTTCATCGAGCATAACCCGCGTATCTGCGGCGTGATCTTCGACTGGGACGAATACGATCTCGAACTGTGCAGCGATATCAACAAGCTGAACGAATACCTCCCGCTGTACGCGTTTATTAATACTCACTCAACCATGGACGTCAGCGCCAATGATATGCGTATGGCGCTGTGGTTCTTTGAATATTCGCTCGGTGTGGCGGAAGATATTGCGACCCGCATTCAGCAATACACGAATGAATATCTCGATAACATCACACCCCCCTTTACCCGCGCGCTCTTCACCTACGTGAAGGAGGGCAAATATACCTTCTGTACGCCTGGTCATATGGCGGGAACGGCCTATCAAAAAAGCCCGGTGGGCTGCCTGTTCTATGATTTCTTCGGTGGCAACACGCTAAAAGCGGACGTGTCGATTTCAGTCACCGAACTAGGCTCCCTGCTGGATCACACCGGCCCGCATCTTGAAGCCGAAGAGTATATCGCCCGCACCTTTGGCGCCGAGCAGAGCTATATGGTGACCAACGGCACGTCGACCTCGAACAAAATTGTCGGGATGTACGCTGCGCCTGCTGGCAGCACCTTGCTGATTGACCGTAACTGCCATAAATCGCTGGCACACCTGCTGATGATGAGCGACGTCGTACCGCTCTGGCTGTCGCCCACGCGTAACGCGCTCGGTATTCTTGGCGGCATTCCGCGCCGTGAGTTCACCCATGACGCCATTGAAAGTAAGGTCGCGGCAATTCCTGGCGCAAGCTGGCCTGTCCATGCGGTGATTACCAACTCCACCTACGACGGTTTGCTGTACAACACCAACTGGATCAAACAGACGCTGGACGTGCCGTCGATCCACTTCGATTCCGCATGGGTGCCTTACACTAATTTCCATCCGATTTACGCAGGCAAAAGCGGCATGAGCGGTGAACGGGTGCCGGGGAAAGTGTTCTTCGAAACGCAGTCGACGCATAAAATGCTGGCGGCGTTTTCCCAGGCTTCGCTTATTCACATCAAAGGCGAGTACGACGAAGACACGTTCAACGAAGCCTTTATGATGCACACCACCACCTCACCGAGCTATCCGCTAGTGGCCTCTATTGAAACGGCCGCGGCGATGCTGCGCGGCAATCCCGGTAAGCGTCTCATCAATCGTTCGGTGGAACGCGCGTTGCATTTCCGCAAAGAGGTTCAGCGGCTGAAAGATGAAGCCGACGGCTGGTTCTTTGATATCTGGCAGCCGGAAGAGATTGATGAAGCAGAATGCTGGCCCGTCTCGCCCGGCGAAGGCTGGCATGGCTTCCGGGATGCCGATAGCGACCATATGTTCCTCGACCCGGTAAAAGTGACGATCCTGACGCCGGGCATGGATGAGCAGGGCAAGATGAGCGATGAAGGTATTCCGGCCGCGCTGGTCGCGAAATTCCTTGATGAACGTGGCGTGGTGGTAGAGAAAACCGGCCCCTATAACCTGCTGTTCCTGTTCAGCATCGGGATCGACAAAACCCGCGCGATGGGGTTGTTGCGCGGCCTGATGGAGTTTAAGCGCGCCTACGATCTTAACCTGCGGGTGAAGAACATGCTGCCGGATCTCTACGCGGAGGATCCTGACTTCTATCGAAATATGCGCATTCAGGATCTGGCCCAGGGGATCCACAGGCTGATCCGTCAGCACGATCTGCCGCGTCTGATGCTTCAGGCGTTCGATGTCTTACCGGAGATGAAGTTTACCCCGCACAAGGCATGGCAGCGCCAGGTGAAAGGGGAGGTCGAAACCGTCGAGCTGGAAAACCTGGTCGGGCGCGTATCGGCTAACATGATCCTGCCTTACCCGCCGGGCGTTCCGCTCCTGATGCCGGGAGAGATGATTACCGAAGAGAGTCGGGCCGTGCTCGATTTCCTGCTAATGCTCTGCTCTGTCGGGCGCCACTATCCCGGTTTTGAGACGGATATCCACGGTGCGAAGCGCGACGAGAGCGGCGTTTACTGGGTGCGAGTCCTAAAATAAGGGTGACCGCTTGCCAGGCGCGGGTTTTCGGTTGTAACGTTCAGGCATCATAAAAAGGAGAAGCTATGCTGGGTTTAAAAGCTGTTCATCATATTGCGATCATTGCGACCGATTACGCGAAAAGTAAGGCCTTCTACTGCGACATCCTGGGCTTTACGCTCATGAGCGAGGCCTACCGCGAGGAGCGCGACTCCTGGAAGGGCGACCTGGCGTTAAACGGGCAATATGTGATTGAGCTCTTCTCTTTTCCTTTTCCGCCTGCACGTCCGTCCCGCCCGGAAGCCTGCGGCCTGCGTCATCTTGCCTTCAGCGTCGATGACCTGGATAGCGCAGTTAAGCATCTGGAAGCGCACGGCGTGACGTGCGAAGCGATACGCGTCGATCCGTTCACCGACAAGCGCTTTACTTTTTTCAACGATCCGGACGGCCTGCCGCTGGAGCTTTATCAGCAGTAATGGTTGTCCTGTGTGATAATGCCCGCTCAGTTCGGGCATTTTTTATGTGTAATCTCCTATGACCTTACCCGCTATCGCACAAGCCGTTTCACCGTACCGCCAGCTGCTGGTGGGGTTTAGCGGTGGCCTGGATTCTACCGTGTTGCTGCATCGCCTTAAGCTTTGGCGCGATCGGGAACCTGACGTCCAGCTTCGGGCGATGCATATTCACCACGGGTTAAGCCCTCATGCAGAGGCGTGGGTGGCGCACTGCGAAGCCTTGTGTGCGGCCTGGGCGATCCCGCTCATCGTTGAGCGAGTGACGCTTGCGAAGGAAGGGCTGGGCATCGAGGCGCAGGCGCGGAAAGCCCGCTATGCCGCGTTTGCCGGGGCATTACGTACTGGAGAAGCGCTGGTCACGGCCCAGCATCTTGATGACCAGTGTGAAACCTTTCTGCTGGCGCTTAAGCGGGGCAGCGGGCCGGCGGGGCTTTCTGCCATGCCGGCGCGTTCTGAATTTGCCGGCACAACGCTACTGCGTCCGCTGCTTGGCGAGACGCGTGCCTCGCTGGAAGCCTGGGCGCGAGAACATCAGCTGAACTGGATCGAAGATGAGAGTAACCAGGATGACGGCTATGACCGTAACTTCCTGCGTCTGCGCGTCCTCCCGCTTTTAGGCGAGCGCTGGCCGCATTTCGCCGACGCGACGGCAAGAAGCGCCATGCTGTGCGCCGAACAGGAGTCGTTGCTGGATGAGCTGTTGAGAGACGAGCTGGCTGGGCTGATTTCTGCCGACGGGGCGCTGGCGATCGCACCGATGAAAGCGATGAGCCAGGTACGTCGCGCCGCGCTGCTACGGCGCTGGCTGGCCTTTCATCGCGCTGCGATGCCGTCGCGGATAATGCTGAGCCGTATCTGGGACGAAGTCGCACTGGCGCGGGATGATGCTTCTCCGTGCGTCCACCTGAACGGTTTTGAGGTGAGACGTTATAAAGGGGAGCTCTGGTGGATAAAATCCATGCCCTCGCTGACCGATGTGGTGCTCGACTGGCTTTCTCCTGACGCGCCCCTGATATTGCCCTGTGAGGCAGGACGCGTTTCTCTTCTGTCGTCTGGTCATGTGCGGCTGCCTAAGCCCGATGAACCTGTCACCGTGCGCTTTAAGGCTGGCGGCCTGCTGCATATCGTCGGGCGCAACGGGGGACGGAAGCTGAAGAAAATATGGCAGGAGTGTAACGTGCCGCCGTGGCTGCGCGACACCACGCCGCTACTGTTCTACGGTGAAACGCTTATCGCTGCGGCAGGGGTGTTCATCACGGAAGAGGGGTGGTCAGAAGAGGGCGTTCGTTTTGAGTGGCAGAAAGCGTAACGGGCAGCCAGGCTGCCCGTTAGTGTCATCAGGATTCGCTCACCACGACGGTGCCGATTTGCGGGTGGCTGAAGCTGGCTATTTTGTCCAGACGCAGCTCACGCGTCGCCCCGGCGTCTTCCACTATCAGGTATTCCACATTCTTTCGTGAAACCAGATCGCTGGCTTTCGCCTTCAACACTTCGCCATCTTTTAGCTCCAGCGTCAGTAATAAATGATGCTGGCAGGCGAGTTCGAGGTTGTCATAGTCATCACAATTGATGGGTTGATAAGTATCATTCATCGACATAATCGCTCACCAGTAAATTCGCCGCAGCATACGCTGCTTTTTCCCTGACCGACTCTGAAAGGCTCTCATCAGAGGCCACTTCATTAAGCACCTTCAATACACAGCCCAACGCGTCCGGGATATACCCCAGATCTCCGCTGGCGATTTCCGCATACCGTTTGCGAATTAACTCACAATAATTATTCACATCCCCTCCCGCCAGCGCACTGACTTACTGTGAGATATCATTAAGCCTACGAAGATAAACTCGGTTTAGCAAGGTGACTATACCATACTCATTTAAGCAATATCAGAGCCTTGATAGCGGTGTATTTAACACCCTGTAACAGCCTTTTGCCGCGGTTTTCGCTACAATGTGCGCCTGATTCGAATGGAGTTCTCTCATGGCGCTGAAAGCGACAATTTATAAAGCTGTGGTCAATGTGGCCGATCTGGATCGCAACCAGTTCCTCGATGCGTCGCTTACGCTGGCACGCCACCCCTCCGAAACCCAGGAGCGCATGATGCTGCGCCTGCTGGCGTGGATTAAGTATGCCGACGAGCGTCTGCAGTTTTCCCGTGGGTTAAGCGCAGAAGACGAGCCTGAAGCCTGGCTGCGCAACGATCATCTGGGTATCGATTTGTGGATCGAACTCGGCCTGCCTGACGAGCGCAGAATTAAGAAGGCCTGCACCCAGTCCGCTGAAGTGGCCTTATTCGCGTATAATCAGCGTGCGGCGGAGATCTGGTGGCAGCAAAACAAGAGCAAGTGCGGACAGTTTAAAAATCTCACGGTCTGGTATCTGGACGATGAGCAGCTGGCGCAGTTGAGCGAGTTCGCCAGCCGGACCATGGTTTTGCAGGCGACGATTCAGGATGGCGCCATCTGGCTCTCTGATTCTCAGAATAATCTGGAAATTCATTTAACGGCGTGGCAACCCGCGTCATGATCGTCTTGTCCCGAAACGTCAGCATCCCTGACAGCGAGCTGGAGATCACCGCCATTCGTGCGCAGGGGGCTGGCGGGCAGCACGTCAACAAGGCGTCGACGGCTATCCATTTGCGTTTTGACATTCGGTTCTCAAGCCTGCCAGAGTATTATAAAGAAAGCCTGCTTGCCGCCAGCCATCACCTGATCACCAGCGATGGCGTGATTGTGATCAAAGCCCAGGAGTACCGCAGCCAGGAGCTCAACCGGGAAGCGGCGATAGCCAGGCTGGTGGCGGTCATCAAAGAGCTAACGGCAGTACAAAAAAGCCGCCGGGCAACGCGGCCGACCCGCGCATCGAAAGAGCGTCGGTTGTCCTCGAAGGCCCAAAAATCCACAGTGAAAGCACTACGCGGTAAAGTTCGTCGCCCGACAGAGTGACGAAAGGGAACACACTTTTCATAAGGAATTCATTGTGAAAAAAGCATTATGGTCAGCGCTGGCAGTGAGTACGCTGTTTGCGCTTTTTGGGTGTAACAACCGCTCCGAAACGCAGGTTTTACGACCCACGCAAACGGAAGAATTAAAACCAATGCAGCAAAGCTGGCGCGGCGTATTGCCTTGCGCGGACTGCGAAGGCATTGAAACGTCTCTGTTCCTGCAAAAAGATGGCACCTGGGTGATGAATCAGCGCTATCAGGGCGCTAAAGAGCCTTCTTCTTTTGCCACTTATGGAACATGGGCGCGTACGGCAGAGAAGCTGGTCCTGACGGATACCTCCGGTGAGAAAACCTTTTTCCGCGCCAAAGGCGAGGGGATGGAGATGCTCGACCGCGAAGGCAACCCGATTGAATCCCAGCTCAACTACACGCTGGCGCCGGTAAAAGCGGCTCTGCCTGCCACGCCGATGGCAATGCGGGGGATGTACTTCTATATGGCGGATGCGGCGATCTTTACCGACTGCGCAACCGGCAGGAAGGTCAGCGTGGCAAACAATGCGCAGCTTGAACGTGATTACGCTGTGGCACGCGGCAATGACAGCAAGCCGGTACTGCTGACGGTTGACGGTCACTTTACGCTGGATCCAAACCCGGATAGCGGAGAGATGGTGAAAACGCTGGTGGCAGATAAAGACGCGAAGTTTGTTGCGGGTAAAGACTGTAACAGTAAATAAGCTGATGTTGAGCCATTAAAAAACCCCGCCTGAGCGGGGTTTTTTGTTTAGCCTTTGATGGCTTTCACCAGGTAATCAAGAATGTCGCCGGTCTTGATCATCTGTTTCTCGCCGCTGCGACGGTATTTGTATTCAATCTCATCGCTGTCGAGGTTACGGTCGCCGATGACGACGGTGTGCGGGATACCGATCAGTTCCATATCGGCGAACATTACGCCTGGACGCTCTTTACGGTCATCCATCAGCACTTCGATACCCTGAGCGCGCAGCTCGGCATACAGCTTCTCGGCCAGCTCCTGCACGCGGTAAGACTTGTGCATGTTCATTGGCAGAATGGCCACCTGGAACGGCGCAATATTGTCCGGCCAGACGATGCCGCGTTCGTCGTAGTTCTGCTCAATCGCCGCAGCCACCACGCGCGTCACCCCGATACCGTAGCAACCCATGGTCAGGATCTGGTTACGGCCATCTTCACCCTGAACGGCCGCGTTCAGCGCGCGAGAGTATTTATCACCCAGCTGGAAGATATGACCCACTTCGATGCCGCGCTTAATCATCAGGGTACCCTGGCCGTCCGGGCTTGGATCGCCTGCAACCACGTTACGGATGTCAGCCACTTCCGGCGTCGCCACGTCGCGATCCCAGTTGATGCCGAAGTAATGTTTACCGTCGATGTTCGCACCTGCGGAGAAGTCGCTCATTGCCGCAACCGTGCGGTCAATGACAACAGGCACCGGTAGATTGACTGGACCCAGTGAACCTGGACCCGCATTCACCACGGCGCGGATTTCCGCTTCCGTTGCGAAGGTCAGCGGGCTGGCTACCTGCGGCAGCTTCTCGGCTTTCACTTCGTTCAGCTCATGATCGCCACGCACCAGCAGGGCAACCAGCGGATAAGCGCTACCTTCGGTAGATTTCACCAGCAGGGTTTTCACGGTTTTTTCGACTGGCAGATTGAACTGCTCAACCAGCTCGGCGATGGTTTTCGCGTTTGGCGTATCAACCAGCGTCATCTCTTGCGTTGCCGCGCCGCGTGGCTCTTTTGGCGCCAGCGCTTCTGCAAATTCGATGTTCGCCGCGTAGTCTGAAGAGTCAGAGAAGATCACATCGTCTTCACCGCTCTGCGCCAGTACCTGGAACTCATGGGATGCGCTACCGCCGATGGAGCCGGTATCTGCCTGCACAGCGCGGAAATCCAGACCCATGCGGGAGAAGATCTTGCTGTACGCCGCGTACATTGCGTCGTAAGTCTCTTGCAGTGATTCCTGAGAGGTATGGAAAGAGTAAGCATCTTTCATCAGGAATTCGCGAGAGCGCATGACGCCGAAACGTGGGCGAACTTCGTCACGGAACTTGGTCTGGATCTGGAAGAAGTTCAGCGGCAGCTGTTTGTAAGAGCTCAGCTCGTTACGAATCAGGTCGGTAATGACTTCTTCATGCGTTGGGCCGAGAACGAAAGGACGCTCGCCGCGATCGACAAAGCGCAGCAGTTCAGGACCATATTGCTCCCAACGGCCGCTCTCCTGCCACAGGTCAGCGGGCTGAACCACAGGCATGGACACCTCGATAGCACCGGCGTTGTTCATCTCTTCACGCACGATGTTTTCGACTTTTTTCAGGACGCGCACGCCGGTCGGCAGCCAGGTGTATAACCCGGAGGCCAGCTTGCGGATCATCCCGGCGCGCAGCATCAGCTGATGGCTGATCACTTCGGCGTCGGCAGGCGTCTCCTTCAGAGTGGAGAGCAGATATTGGCTAGTACGCATGTTGTTACGGTTCCATTTCGACGATTGGAACAGGCTGAAACACCAGCCTGACACAAAAAAGTGGTTTAGTTTACCAGTGTGGCAAAGATGCCAAAAGAGAGGAGAACAAAATTACCTGGGTTCAAGGGCAAACACTTCAAAACCTGCCCCGGTGACGCGCCAGCGAACGTTGAAATCAAGCAGCCAGACGGCGTACGTTTTTCCTTCTTCCTCATCTTTACGGTAGGCCGGACGAGGGTCCTGTGCCAGAACTTCAGTGATGAAATCCCGTAAGCGAGGATAGCGTTTCTCCAGCTGACCGATCTGCGCGGTTATCTCTGGCGTAAAATAAACAGGCATGTCCGCCTGCGGTGCGTCCTGAGCATAACTTGCACGCGCGTCCGGGAGCGCTTCGGCGAAGGGCAAATAGGGTTTGATGTCGATTACCGGCGTGCCGTCTACCAGGTCCAGACTACCTAACTCCAGTATCACCCGATCTTTCTGGCAGCGTATGCCTTTCAGTTCAACCAGCGACATGCCAACCGGGTTTGGGCGGAAGGTCGAGCGAGTCGCAAACACGCCCATTCTCGCATTTCCGCCAAGACGAGGAGGGCGCACGGTAGGACGCCAGCCGCCTTCCATCGTCTGGTGAAACACGAACACCACCCATAAATGGCTGAAAGCCTCGAGCCCGCGTACAGCATCGGCCTGATTGTAAGGCGCAATCAGGTGAAGCTCACCGCTTCCGCTGGTGACCAGACCGGGCTGGCGGGGGACGGCGAACTTCTCTTTATAAGGAGAATGGATAACGCCTATCTGCTCGAACTGAAATGCACTCATTTCGCCGTGATGTTCAGCGCAGAACCGATGCAAACCGCCTGACGATAGCAGCCCGGCGTGCCGCTGTTGACTTCGCAGCTGTGCAGCAGAACCGCGTTGGCTTTCATTTTTGCGGCATTAATCTGCATACGTTTACGCGCTGTCGGAATATTCGGTGGTGAGTCCTGATTGGTTGCCTGACAGGATTCGCCGCTCACTTCGCCCAGTTCACGGAACGGTTTACCGACGAGTTCGTCTGCTTTCGTGATAATGCGAACCGGTGCAGGGCGAACCACTTTCGGTTTCGCAGGCTCGGTTTTTGGCGGGGTTGCCGTGCTTTGAACAGGTTCAACGGGAGATCTGCTTAGCATAGAACAGCCGCTCAGCATGAGTGCTAAAAGACAGATCGGTAAAGCACGCATAATAGTTCCTCAATGGATAATCAAAACGTCAGATATTGAATCAGTTGACTGCACAAATGACAAGACGGGCATAAGCCCGTCCTGATGATATTACACTGAGGTGAGATTACCAGCCTTTAACAGCGCCGCCGTTAAACACTTTGTTGGCTTCCTGGTAAACTTCATCAGACTGATAAGCCTGAACGAATTTCTTCACGTTTTCCGCGTCCTTGTTGTCTTCGCGAGTCACGATCAGGTTAACGTACGGGGAGTCTTTATCTTCTACGAAGATACCGTCTTTGGCTGGCGTCAGGCCAATCTGGCTGGCGTAAGTGGTGTTGATAACGGCCAGGGCAATCTGCGCATCGTCCAGAGAACGAGGCAGCTGCGGTGCTTCCAGTTCAACAATTTTCAGATTTTTCGGGTTCTCGGTGACATCCAGAACGGTTGGCAGCAGGCCAACACCGTCTTTCAGTTTTATCAGGCCCACTTTCTGCAGCAGCAGCAGGGAACGGCCAAGGTTGGTTGGGTCGTTAGGCACGGCAACCTGAGAGCCCGGCTGCAGCTCGTCCAGCGATTTAATTTTCTTAGAGTAACCGGCAATTGGATAAACGAAGGTGTTACCAACACCCACCAGTTTATAGCCACGATCTTTGATCTGCTGATCCAGGTATGGCTTATGCTGGAAGGCGTTAGCGTCGATATCGCCTTTGCTCAGCGCTTCGTTCGGCAGAACGTAATCGTTGAAGGTCACCAGCTCAACGTCCAGGCCATACTTCTCTTTCGCCACTTTCTGAGCAACTTCAGCAACCTGTTGTTCTGCACCCACGATAACGCCCACTTTAATGTGGTTTGGATCTTTTTCGTCCTGACCGCAACCCACCAGTGCCAGAGAGCCGATCAGCGCGCCTACTGCTGCAAAGGTCTTTAATTTAAACGCCATGTTTTATCCTTAACTCGTAGAGTTTGTGTTGTGTGTAACGTTATTTGTGAGTAACGGTCCGGACGATGCGATCGCCAGAGAACTGGATTAAATAAACCAGAACAACCAGCAATACCAGAACGGTATTCATCACGGTAGCGTTATATCCAATATAGCCGTACTGGTAACCAATCTGACCTAAACCGCCAGCGCCAACTGCGCCACCCATTGCGGAATAACCGACCAGCGTGATGAGCGTGATGGTTGCCGCGTTCACCAGGCCTGGCAGTGCTTCCGGGAGCAGGACTTTGCGGACGATCTGCATCGGCGTTGCGCCCATCGCGCGTGAGGCTTCGATCAAACCGGTTGGGATCTCCAGCAGGGCGTTTTCCACCATACGGGCGATAAACGGCGCAGCCCCCACGGTTAGCGGAACAATGGCCGCCTGCAGACCGATAGACGTTCCGACGATCACGCGGGTAAACGGAATCATCCACACCAGCAGAATAATGAAGGGAATAGAACGGAAGATGTTCACCAGCGCAGAGAGCGTACGGTACAGTTTCGCGTTCTCAATGATTTGACCCGGACGCGTCACATACAGCAGTACGCCGACCGGCAGGCCAATCACAAAACCAAAGAAGCCAGAGACAAAGGTCATTGCCAGCGTTTCCCAAACGCCGCGAACCAGCAGCCACATCATCGGCTCAGACATAACCCAGTACCTCTACTTTTACGTGGTGTTCTTGCAGCCAGGCAATCGCGGCCTGGGTTTCTTCTTGTGTGCCGTGCATTTCTGTCAGCATGATGCCGAACTTCACGCCACCGGCGTAATCCATCTGCGCGCTGATGATGTTGTTGTTTACGTTAAAGCGACGCGCGGTTTCGGAAAGCAGGGGAGCGTCAACGGACTGACCGGTGAACTCCATGCGCAGCATCGGGACGCTGTCTGCTGCGGGTTCGGTTTTCAAACGCTCCAGATAATCTTCCGGAATATCCAGATGCAGCGTGGACTGGATGAACTGCTGTGCCAGCGGCGTCTTCGGATGCGAGAAGACTTCACTTACCGTGTCCTGCTCGATCAGTTCACCGTTGCTGATGACCGCCACGCAGTCGCAGATGCGTTTCACCACATCCATCTCATGTGTAATAAGGAGGATCGTCAGGCCCAGGCGACGGTTAATGTCTTTCAGCAGTTCCAGAATCGAACGCGTAGTTGCCGGATCCAGTGCGCTGGTGGCTTCATCACACAGCAGAACCTTAGGATTGCTTGCCAGCGCGCGGGCAATGGCCACACGCTGCTTTTGCCCACCGGACAGATTTGCCGGGTAGCTATCATGCTTGTCGCCCAGACCTACGAGGTCGAGCAGTTCGGTGACGCGACGCTTCACTTCTTCTTTTGGCGTGTTATCAAGCTCAAGCGGCAGGGCAACGTTGCCGAACACGGTGCGGGAAGCCAGCAGGTTAAAGTGCTGGAAGATCATGCCAATCTGACGACGCGCTTTGGTGAGTTCTTTCTCTGAGAGGGCGGTAAGTTCCTGGCCGCCAACTTCTACGCTGCCCTGGGTTGGGCGCTCAAGCAGGTTAACACAACGAATCAGCGTGCTTTTACCTGCACCCGATGCGCCAATGACGCCATAAATTTGACCAGCAGGAACATGCAGGCTGACGTTGTTCAGCGCCTGAATGGTTCGGTTCCCCTGCTGGAACACTTTGGTGATATTGGAAAGTTTAATCATTAGATTATTTTTATCGTATGTAAGTTAGCCGTGGCATTTTCTTCTGCCAGATACGGGTGATGACCGTAAACAAAACGGATGTTAAGGCATCCAGACGTCTAAATCAATCCAACTCTGTACGATGAGCACTTTATTGCGCTGCGATTCATGAGATACTAGTCGAACATGCCTTTTTCAGGAGCAAACCGGTGGCAAAATCAGTACCCGCAATTTTTCTCGATCGTGACGGCACTATTAATGTGGATCACGGTTATGTTCATGAGATTGATGAGTTCGAGTTTATCGAGGGCGTAATAGATGCCATGCGCCAGCTGAAAGAGATGGGTTATGCGCTGGTGGTTGTGACGAACCAGTCCGGTATTGCACGCGGTAAATTCACCGAGGCGCAGTTCGAGACGCTGACGGAATGGATGGACTGGTCGCTAGCCGACCGCGGTGTGGATCTCGACGGCATCTACTATTGTCCGCACCACCCGCAGGGAACCGTTGAAGCGTATCGTCAGACCTGTGAC
The DNA here is from genome assembly GCF_019730495.1 of Enterobacter sp. Y17. Classification (NCBI taxonomy): domain Bacteria; kingdom Pseudomonadati; phylum Pseudomonadota; class Gammaproteobacteria; order Enterobacterales; family Enterobacteriaceae; genus Enterobacter; species Enterobacter sp. Y17. Next base: position 2,597,197 of record NZ_JAASKP010000001.1, on the reverse strand, counting down.
TGCCGTAAGCCGCATCCCGGGATGTTCATCTCTGCACAGGAGTTCCTGCACATTGATATGTCTGCTTCTTATATGGTGGGCGATAAACTGGAAGATATGCAGGCAGCCGCCGCAGCGGGTGTAGGAACCAAAATATTAGTTCGCACCGGTAAGCCAGTGACGCCAGAAGCAGAAAATGCAGCGGATTGGGTGATTAATAGTCTGGCCGATCTGCCAAAAGAGATTAAAAAGCACCAAAAATAGCCTTTTTGGTGAAAAGATGAGCGGTTGAAATAAAAATGCATTTTTCCGCTTGTCATTCCTCGGCGGCCCCCTATAATGCGCCTCCATCGACACGGCGGATGTGAATCACTTCACACAACAAGCGGTTCGGTTGAAGAGAAAAATTCTGAAATAACGGGTTGACTCTGAAAGAGGAAAGCGTAATATACGCCACCTCGCAACGGTGAGCGAAAGCCGCGTTGCACTGCTCTTTAACAATTTATCAGACAATCTGTGTGGGCACTCAAAGTGACATGGATTCTTAATGTCTTCGGACAATAAATGAATACCAAGTCTCTGAGTGAACATACGTAATTCATTACGAAGTTTAATTCACGAGCATCAAACTTAAATTGAAGAGTTTGATCATGGCTCAGATTGAACGCTGGCGGCAGGCCTAACACATGCAAGTCGAGCGGTAGCACAGAGAGCTTGCTCTCGGGTGACGAGCGGCGGACGGGTGAGTAATGTCTGGGAAACTGCCTGATGGAGGGGGATAACTACTGGAAACGGTAGCTAATACCGCATAACGTCGCAAGACCAAAGAGGGGGACCTTCGGGCCTCTTGCCATCAGATGTGCCCAGATGGGATTAGCTAGTAGGTGGGGTAACGGCTCACCTAGGCGACGATCCCTAGCTGGTCTGAGAGGATGACCAGCCACACTGGAACTGAGACACGGTCCAGACTCCTACGGGAGGCAGCAGTGGGGAATATTGCACAATGGGCGCAAGCCTGATGCAGCCATGCCGCGTGTATGAAGAAGGCCTTCGGGTTGTAAAGTACTTTCAGCGGGGAGGAAGGCGATAAGGTTAATAACCTTGTCGATTGACGTTACCCGCAGAAGAAGCACCGGCTAACTCCGTGCCAGCAGCCGCGGTAATACGGAGGGTGCAAGCGTTAATCGGAATTACTGGGCGTAAAGCGCACGCAGGCGGTCTGTCAAGTCGGATGTGAAATCCCCGGGCTCAACCTGGGAACTGCATTCGAAACTGGCAGGCTAGAGTCTTGTAGAGGGGGGTAGAATTCCAGGTGTAGCGGTGAAATGCGTAGAGATCTGGAGGAATACCGGTGGCGAAGGCGGCCCCCTGGACAAAGACTGACGCTCAGGTGCGAAAGCGTGGGGAGCAAACAGGATTAGATACCCTGGTAGTCCACGCCGTAAACGATGTCGACTTGGAGGTTGTGCCCTTGAGGCGTGGCTTCCGGAGCTAACGCGTTAAGTCGACCGCCTGGGGAGTACGGCCGCAAGGTTAAAACTCAAATGAATTGACGGGGGCCCGCACAAGCGGTGGAGCATGTGGTTTAATTCGATGCAACGCGAAGAACCTTACCTACTCTTGACATCCAGAGAACTTTCCAGAGATGGATTGGTGCCTTCGGGAACTCTGAGACAGGTGCTGCATGGCTGTCGTCAGCTCGTGTTGTGAAATGTTGGGTTAAGTCCCGCAACGAGCGCAACCCTTATCCTTTGTTGCCAGCGGTTCGGCCGGGAACTCAAAGGAGACTGCCAGTGATAAACTGGAGGAAGGTGGGGATGACGTCAAGTCATCATGGCCCTTACGAGTAGGGCTACACACGTGCTACAATGGCGCATACAAAGAGAAGCGACCTCGCGAGAGCAAGCGGACCTCATAAAGTGCGTCGTAGTCCGGATTGGAGTCTGCAACTCGACTCCATGAAGTCGGAATCGCTAGTAATCGTAGATCAGAATGCTACGGTGAATACGTTCCCGGGCCTTGTACACACCGCCCGTCACACCATGGGAGTGGGTTGCAAAAGAAGTAGGTAGCTTAACCTTCGGGAGGGCGCTTACCACTTTGTGATTCATGACTGGGGTGAAGTCGTAACAAGGTAACCGTAGGGGAACCTGCGGTTGGATCACCTCCTTACCTTAAAGAACCTGCCTTTGTAGT